>NZ_JBWKKP010000004.1:0-491493 GCF_056431485.1 Streptomyces sp. NPDC045899 | reverse complement strand
GCAGCCATCCCCACACCACCAGCACCCGCATGAATCAACACCGACTCACCCGAACCCAACCCACCCAACTCCACCAACCCATACCAAGCCGTCAAAAACACCACCGGCACCCCAGCCGCCCGCCGAAAACCCCACCCACACGGAATCGGCACCACGGTGCGCGCGTCCGCGACGGCCACCGTTCCGAAGGCGCCCTCGAAGAGGCCCATGACCCGGTCGCCGACGGCGAGACCGGTGACCCCCGGTCCCACCTCCCGCACCACACCCGCGCCCTCGCTGCCGCCGAACTCCGCGCCACCGGGGTACATCCCCAGCACGATCAGCGCGTCGCGGAAGTTGACGCCCGCGGCGTGGACATCGATGCGTACCTGTCCCGGGCCCAGGGGCTCCAGCGCCTCCGGGCAGGCCACCGGGCGGACGCTGTCCACTGTCGCGGTGCCCTCGGCCGCCAGGCGCCACGCCCGGGCTCCCGCCGGGGGGACGAGGCCGGAAGTGCCCGCGGCGCGGACGAACCGGGGCACCAGCACCCGGCCGTCGCGCAACGCGAGCTGTGACTCGTCCAGTTCCAGGGCGCGTGCCATACCCCCGGCGAGGAGATTGGCTCCCGGCGCACCGTCGGGGGAGGTGTCATCCGGGTCCAGGTCGAGCAGCAGGAAGCGGCCCGGGTTCTCCGTCTGCGCGCTGCGGACCAGTCCCCAGAGCGCGGCTCCTGCCACGTCCACGGGTGCGGGCGCCTCGCCCGCGAGGATGCCGGTGGTGACGGCGCCACGGGTGGCGACCACCAAGGTGGCCTCGGCCAGCCGTGGTTCGGCCAGCCAGCCCTGGAGCAGGGCGAGCGTCCGCTCCGCGGAGGCCAGTCCCCCGGCCGCCAGGTCGCTCGCGCCGCTCTCGTCGGGCCCCGCCGGGTACGCCAGGACGGCGTCCGGGGTGGCCGCGCCGTCCTCCAGTGCGCGGACCAGTGCCTCCAGATCCGGATGGCGGGCCGCGGTGGGCATCACCATCGGTGTCCCGGTCCCCAGCACCGCCCAGTCGGCGGGGCGTGCCGGGCCGCTGTCGTCCGGGGTGGCCGGAACGGGCAAGGGGGTCCAGTCCAGGGCGAACAGCCCGTCCTCGCCGGACGGCCGGGCATTGCCCAGCCGCGCGGGGTCGGCCGGCCTCAGCACCACCGCGTCGGCGCTCAGCACCGGGGCCCCCACGGCGTCGGCCACGCTGACGCCGACGGTCCGTTCACCGTCTCCGCCGGACTCGCCGGGTGACAGCCGGATCCGCGCCCGGGTGGCCCCACCGGCCCACAGCGACACCCCGTTCCAGGTGAACGGCAGCCACACCCGGCCATCGGCCGTTCCCTCATGGTCCGCGGGCCGGTCGGTCAGGAGCACGGGGTGGAGCGCCGCATCGAGCAGTGCGGGGTGGACGCCGAATCCCGACGGCTCCCCGGCCGCCTCCGGCAGTTCCACCTCGGCGAGCAGATCCGCCCCGTCGCGCCACACCGCGCGCAGGCCCCGGAAGGAGGGCCCGTACGCATAGCCCGACGCCGCGACGCGCTCGTAGAAGTCGTCCAGTTCGACGGGTTCCGCACTCGCCGGGGGCCATACGCCACCCTGCTCCGCCCCGGGCGCCGGTGCCTGGTCCGGCGGGCTCAGCACACCGTCGGCATGACACACCCACCCGGCGTCGGGGCCGGAGGAGTCATCGGGACGCGAGTAGATCCGTATCCCGCGCCGTCCGTCGCCACCCAGTTCACCGACGGCCACCTGGAGGCGGAGCCCGCCCGAGGGCGGAAGCACCAGCGGCACCTGGAGCGCCAGTTCCTCCACACCGCCGCCGCCCACCTCGTCGGCCGCGCGCAGGGCCCACTCGACCAGGGCCGTACCGGGGACCAGGACGGTGTCCGCGACGACATGGTCACCGAGCCAGCCATGCGTCTGGGACGACAGCCTGCCGGTCAGCAATCCACCGCCGCCGTCGGCCAGTTCGAGCGAGGCGCTCAGCAACGGATGTCCGGCGGCGACGAGGCCGAGGTCCGCCGGGTCGGTGCCACGGTCGTTGAGCCCGTCCAGCCAGTACCGCAGGCGCTGGAAGGCGTAGGTGGGCAGGTCGACGGTACGGGGACGCGGGTCGGCGGGGAAGAACGGTGTCCAGTCCACCTCCACCCCGGCGGTGAACGCCTGTGCCAGCGACTGTGCCAGCTGCCGCGGGCCGCCTTCGTCACGGCGCAGCGTCGGTACCGTCACCGCCCGGATGTCGGCGTCCTCGAATGTCTCCTGCATCCCGACCGTCAGCACCGGATGGGTACTCGCCTCGATGAACACCCGGTGCCCGTCGGCCAGCAGCTCCGCGACGGCGTCGGCGAAGCGTACGCGTTCACGCAGGTTGGTCACCCAGTAGGCGGTGTCCAGAACGGTGGTGTCGGCGCGGCCGCCGGTCACCGTGGAGTAGAACGCCACGCCGGAGGACGGCTTCGGGCGGATACCGCTCAGAAGGTCGTGCAATTCGGCGGTGATCCGGTCGACCTGAGGGCTGTGCGAGGCGTAGTCCACCTCGATCAGCCGGGCCCGGTCGCCGTTCTCCTGGCATGCGGTGACCACGGCGGCCACCCGCTCGGGCGGGCCCGACACCACGGTGGAGGACGGCCCGTTGACGGCCGCGATCCCGACACCGTCGGCTGTCTCTCCCAGTCCGGAGAGCAGCCGGCCCGCCCGCTGCCGGCTGATCCCGAGCGAGGCCATCGCCCCGCCTCCGGCCAGTTTGCGCAGCGCCTGGCTGCGCAGCGCCACGATCCGCGCGCCGTCGTCCAGTGAGAGCGCGTCCGCCACCACCGCGGCGGCGATCTCGCCCTGGCTGTGGCCCACCACGGCGGCGGGCCGTACACCGTGTCCGGCCCAGACCGCGGCCAGTGACACCATCACCGCCCAGAGCACGGGCTGCACCACATCGACGCGGCCGAGGTCCGCGGCGCCGTCGGCACCTCGCAGCACCTCGGTCAGTGACCAGTCCACATAGGGGGCGAGGGCGCGTTCGCACTCGGCCACCCGCTCCGCGAACACCGGCGACGCCTCCAGCAGTCCGGCGCCCATGCCCACCCACTGCGACCCCTGGCCGGGGAACACCAGCACCGGGCCGGCATCGCCCGTGGTCGCGGCGGTTCCGGGAGCCGTCGCGCCGGGATGCGCGGTGCCCGCCGCCAGCGCCTCCACCGCGGCCATCAGCTCCGCACGGTCCTGCCCCACCACCACGGCCCGGTGCTCGAACACCGCACGTGTGGTGATCAGCGACCAGCCGACCTCGGAGGGCGAGGCCCCGCTGTCCCCCGCCATCCGCCCGGCCAGCGCCGCCGCCTGGGCCCGCAGCGCCTCGGCGCTCCGTGCGGAGAGCACCCACGGGAGCACCTCGCCGGGGCACTCGCCCGCGGCCACCGGCTCGTCCGTCTCCGGGGCCTGCTCCAGGATCAGATGGGCGTTGGTGCCGGAGACGCCGAAGGAGGAGACCGCGGCGCGGCGCGGCCGGTCCAGCGCGGGCCAGGCGCGGGGTTCGTCGAGGAGCCGGATACCGCTGCCGTCCCAGTCCACGTGCGGGGTGGGCTCGTCGAGGTGGAGGTTGGCGGGCAACTCCTCGTGGCGCAGGGCCATCACCATCTTGATCACGCCGGCGACACCGGCCGCGGCGTGGGTGTGGCCGATGTTGGACTTGAGCGAGCCGAGCAGCAGCGGGCGGTCGTCGGGCCGGTCCTGGCCGTAGGTGGCCATCAGCGCCTCGGCCTCGATCGGGTCACCCAGTTTGGTGCCGGTGCCGTGTGCTTCGACGGCGTCCACGTCGCCGGGCCCCAGTCCGGCGCCGGCGAGTGCCTGGCCGATGACGCGCTCCTGGGCGACGTCATTGGGCGCGGTGAGCCCGTTGCTGGCCCCGTCCTGGTTGATGGCCGAACCCCGGATGAGCGCGAGGACCCGGTGGCCGTTGCGCAGCGCGTCCGACAGCCGTTCCAGCACGACCAGGCCGACGCCCTCGGAGAAGCCGGTGCCGTCGGCGGTGGCGGCGAAGGACTTGCAGCGTCCGTCGGGGGCGAGTGCTCCCTGCCGGGTGAACTCGGTGAACATCACGGGGGTGGCGAGGGAGGTGACGCCACCGGCCAGCACGAGGGTGCACTCGCCCTGCCGGAGTGCCTGGCAGCCCAGATGCATGGCCACCAGTGAGGCCGAACACGCGGTGTCCACGGTCACCGCGGGCCCCTCAAGACCCAAGGTGTACGCGACCCGGCCGGAGATCACGCTGGTCAGGCTGCCGGTGGTGGCGTACCCCTCGAAGCCCTCCGGGATCCGGGGCGCACGGGCCAGATAGTCCTGACTGGACACCCCGGCGTAGACACCGGTGCGGCTGCCCTTCAGTGAGTGGGGGTCGATCCCGGCCCGCTCGAGCGCTTCCCAGGCGGACTCCAGGACCAGCCGCTGCTGGGGGTCCATCGCCAGCGCCTCACGGGGGCTGATGCCGAAGAACGCCGCGTCGAACCGGTCGGCCGCGATGAACCCGCCCTGGCGGACACAGCTGGTCCCGTAGTGCTCCGGGTCGGGGTGGTAGAGGCCGTCGAGGTCCCAGCCGCGGTCCGTGGGGAAGTCACCGATGGCGTCGACCCCCGCGACGAGCAGGTCCCACAGCTCCTCCGGGGAGGTGACCCCACCGGGGAAGCGGCAGGCCATGCCCACCACGGCCACCGGCTCCTGCGCACGCTCCTCCACCTCGCGCAACCGCAGCCGCGTGTCATGCAGATCGGCGGAGACGCGCTTGAGGTACTCGACGAGTTTCTCTTCGTTCGCCATGGGGGTCACCCGGCCTTCAGCGTTCGTGGCGCCCAGCACATTCAGGACACACCAAGCTCGTTGTCGATAAAGTCAAGGACCTGATCCGCGGACGCGGACTCCAGCCGTTCCGCGGCGCTCGGTCCGGCCTCGGAACGGTGGTGGGACGGGCTGGATCGCACCGGTACGGCCACCGGGGCGGGGGACGTGGCGGAGCCGGTATCCCCGGGTGCGAGCCGCCCCACCAGGTGGTTCGCCACCCCCGCCGGGGTCGGATGACGGAAGATGAGCGCCGCGGGCAGCCGCAGCGCGGTGGCGGCGGCGAGACGGTCGCGCAGTTCCACGGCGGTGAGGGATTCGAAACCCAGCTCCTTGAAGCTGGCCTCGGGATGCACGGCCCCGGCGTCGGAGTGCCCCAGCACGGTGGCGGCGTGGTCTCGGACCAGCTGGAGGACCTGCCGGTACCGGTCCGCCGCGGACAGCTCCGCCAGCCGGGCGGCCCAGTCGACGGTCGGGGCACCGGTGGCTGCCGCGGTACGCCGCCGCACGTTCGGGCCGCCGTCGGCGGTGGCCGTGGGACGCGCGGATGGGGTGTGCGGGTCCGTGGGGTTCAGCAGGCTCGGCCCGGCCGGGCGGATCGCCAGCGCCTCGACGCTCAGCACCGGCGCCCCCACGGCGTCGGCGACCACCACGCGCAGCTCCCGGCCGCCGTCCGGACCGGGCGGTGGCACGGTGAGCCGTACCCGTACGGTGGTCGCTCCGGCCGCCCACAGCGACACACCGCCGTAGGCGAACGGCAGCCACACCTGTTCCCGGTGCGCCTCGTCGGTGTCCAGCAGCAGCGGATGCAGCACGGCGTCCAGCAGCGCGGGGTGAATGCCGAACTCCTCCGGTGTCCCGGCGGGTTCCGGCAGTTCCACCTCGGCGAACAGGTCATGACCGGAACGCCACAGCGCATGCAGCCCCTGGAAGGCCGGGCCGTAGCCGTATCCCGCGGCGGCGAGACGGCGGTAGCACCCGTCGGTGTCCACCGGTCGTGCGTCCGGCGGCGGCCAGGCGCCGGTCAGCTGCGCCTCCGGGTCCTCGGGGACGGGCGGGCCGAGGAGGCCCACCGCGTGGCACGTCCACTCGGCGTCAGGGGCTCCGGGGTGCGCCGCGCCCTCGGGGCAGCCGTACACGGCCACGTCATGGCGTCCGTCGTCACCGCCCTGACCCACGACCACCTGGATCCGCAGTCCGCCGGTCGCGGGCCAGACCATCGGCCGGCGCAGGGTGAGTTCGGCCAGTTCGCCGCAGCCGACCTCGTCGGCGGCCCGTAGCACCCACTCCACGAGCGCGGCCCCGGGCACCAGGGTCACCCCGGCCACCGTGTGGTCGCTCAGCCAGGGATGGGTCTGTGCCGAGAGACGACCCGTCAGGACGTGGCCGCTGCCGTCCGCGAGCCGCACCGCGGCACCGAGCTGGGGATGTCCTGTGGCGGTCAGTCCGAGACCGGCCGGATCACCGCCCCGGCCACCGGTGGTCTCGAGCCAGTAGCGTTCGCGCTGGAAGGCATAGGTGGGCAGGTCGACGGTGCGCGGCGGCGGGCCGGCCGGGAACGCGGCCGTCCAGTCCACGGTGACCCCGGCGGTGAACGCCTGCGCCACCGACCGTATGAGCTGCGCCGGATCGCCGTGGTCACGGCGCAGGGTGGGCACCGCGGCGGCGTCGGTCCCGGTCTGTTCGAAGGTCTCGCGCATGCCCATGGTGAGCACCGGATGGGTACTGGCCTCGATGAACACCCGGTGCCCCGCGACCAGCAGCGCCTCGACGGTGTCCGCGAACCGCACCTGCTCCCGGAGGTTGCGCACCCAGTATCCGGTGTCCAGCGCCTGGCCGCCGATCCGGCCGCCGGTCACGGTCGAGTAGAACGCCACCTCGTCGGCGCCCGCGGAAAGGGGTTCGATCCCGGCCAGCAGCGTGGTGAGTTCACCGGTGATGCGGTCGACCTGGGGGCTGTGCGAGGCGTAGTCCACCTCGATCAGCCGGGCCCGCTCCCCGTCCTTCTGGCACTCCTCCACCACCACGGCCACCTGCTCGGGCGGGCCGGACACCACGAGGGACTCCGGTCCGTTGACGGCCGCCACCACCACCGTGTCCGTCCGGTCGCCGAGCCGGAGCAGCAGCTCGGCCGCCCGTTCCCGGCCGAGTCCGAGCGAGGCCATGGCGCCGTCGCCCGCGAGGCGCCGCAGCGCCCGGCTGCGCAGGGCCACGACACGGGCGGCGTCGTCCAGGGAGAGCGCGCCCGCCACCACGGCCGCCGCGATCTCGCCCTGGCTGTGGCCCACTACGGCCGCGGGGCGGACGCCGTGGGCGGCCCATACGGCGGCGAGGGACACCATGGCCGCCCAGAGCACCGGCTGGACGACGTCGACCCGGCCGAGGTCGGCTGCGCCCTCGCAGCCGCGCAGCACATCGCTCAACGACCAGTCCACATAGGGGCTCAGCGCCCGCTCGCATTCGGCCACCCGCTCCGCGAACACCGGGGAGCCGTCGAGGAGCGCCGCGCCCATCCTCGGCCACTGTGAGCCCTGCCCGGGGAACACCAGGACCGGTCCCGCGCCGGAGTCGGTCCCCGCACCGGGGTGGACGGCTCCGGGTCCCACCACGGCGGGGTGGTTCTCCTCCCCGGCCAGCGCCGCGAGGGCCGCCGACAGGGTGTCGCGGTCCTCGCCCACGAGCACGGCCCGGTGCTCGAACACCGAACGGGTGCCGGTCAGGGACCAGCCGATGTCCGCGGGGGGAATCCCGGGCATGGCGGCCAGCCGGCCGGCCAGCGCGCGGGCCTGGCCGCGCAGGGCCTTCGCGCTCCGCGCGGACAGCACCCACGGCACCGCACCGTGCGGTGCGCGCACCGGCACGACGGCCGTGGCACCGTCGGGACACGCGGGCTCGGGGACCGTGACACCGCCGGGGCGTGCGGGATCGGGGGCCTGTTCCACGATCACATGCGCGTTGGTACCGCTGATACCGAAGGAGGACACGGCCGCCCGGCGTGCACGCTCGGTGTCCGGCCAGCTCACCGCTTCGGTCAGCAGCCGCACCGCGCCGCTGTCCCATGCGACATGGGGGCTGGGCGCGTCGATGTGCAGGGAGGCCGGAAGGGTTCCGTGGCGCAGCGCCATCACCATCTTGATGACACCGGCCACGCCCGCCGCGGCCTGGGTGTGGCCGATGTTCGACTTCAACGAGCCCAGCCACAGCGGGCGGTCCCCGGGCCGGTCCCGGCCGTAGGTGGCCAGCAGCGCCTGGGCCTCGATCGGGTCGCCGAGGGTGGTGCCCGTCCCGTGTGCCTCGACGGCGTCCACTTCGGACGGCTCGAGTCCGGCGGCGGCCAGGGCGGCGCGGATCACCCGCTGCTGGGAGGGGCCGTTCGGGGCGGTGAGCCCGTTGGAGGCGCCGTCCTGGTTGACCGCGGAGCCCCGGATCAGCGCCAGCACCGGATGGCCGTGACGCCGTGCGTCGGAGAGCCGTTCCAGCAGGACCAGTCCCGCTCCCTCGGCCCAGCCGGTGCCGTCGGCCGCCGCGGCGAAGGGTTTGCACCGTCCGTCCGGGGCGAGTCCGCGCTGACGTGAGAAGCCGGTGAACATGCCCGGGGCGGCCATCACGGTGACCCCTCCGGCCAGGGCGAGCGAACAGTCGCCACGCCGCAGCGACTGCGCGGCCAGGTGCAGGGCCACCAGCGAGGAGGAGCACGCGGTGTCCACCGAGACCGCGGGGCCTTCGAGTCCGAAGGTGAAGGCCACCCGTCCGGACACCACGCTCGGGGTGCCTCCGGTGAGCAGATGGCCGTCAAGGCCCTTGGGCGCCTCGTGCAGCCGCGGGCCGTAGTCCTGGGGCATCACCCCGACGAACACCCCGGTGGGGCTGGCCTTGAGGTCGGTGGCGCGCAGCCCGGCCCGTTCGAACGCCTCCCACGCGGTCTCCAGCAGCAGCCGCTGCTGGGGGTCGGCAGCGAGCGCCTCGCGCGGGCTGATGCCGAAGAACTCCGCGTCGAACCGCGCCGCGTCGTAGAGGAACCCGCCCTCGTGGGCGTAGCTGGTACCGGGACGGTCCGGGTCGGGGTCGAAGAGCGCGGCCAGGTCCCAGCCTCGGTCGCGGGGGAACTCCCCGATGGCGTCCGCCCCTTCGGACACCAGATGCCACAGCGCCTCCGGTGTGTCGGCACCGCCCGGGTAGCGGCAGCTCATGGCGACCACGGCGATGGGATCGTCGTCGGGGTGCGCGGTGGACGGAAGGTGGGTGGAGGGGGCGGACGGGGCAGCCGGTGCGGTGGCTTCGCGCAGATGCGCGGCGACGGCGAGAGGTGTCGGGTGGTCGAAGGTGAGGGTGGCGGTGAGGGGCAGACCGGTGGCGTCGGCGAGCCGTTCGCCGAGTTCGGTCGCGGCCAGCGAGTCGAAGCCCAGCTCCTTGAAGGTGAGTCCGGGGTCGACGGCGCGCGGATCGGGATGTCCCAGGACGGCGGCCACCTGGGTACGGACGGTGTCCAGGGGGTCCGCGGGGCGCGCCGGGGCCGGTCCCGGGCCGGGCCGTGCGGCGTTCACCCCGGTGGCGGGCGGGAGGTCCGGGGCGGCCCCGCCCGTGGAGTCCGGCCAGTGGCGCTCGCGCTGGAAGGCGTAGGTCGGGAGGGCCACATGCCGGCGGGGCCGTTCGGCGAAGGCCCGCTCCCAGCACACCTCGGCGCCCCGTACGTACGCCTGGGCGAGGGCGGTGGCGAAGGTCCGTGGCTCGGAACGGTCGCGGCGCAGCACGGCGAGGGCGGCGGGGCGGGGCTGTCCGGGGGCGGTGCCGGGGTGGTCCGCGAGGCATTCGCGGGTCATGGCGGCGAGGAGGCCGTCGGGGCCGAGTTCGACGAAGGTGGTGGCGCCCGTGTCGCGGAGGGTGTGCACACCGTCCAGGAACCGGACCGCGTCACGGGCGTGCCGCGCCCAGTAGTCGGGCGAGGCGAGCTGCTCGGCGGTGGCGATCCGGCCGGTCACGTTGGAGACGACGGGGATGGCCGGGGCTGCGAACGTCAGCCCGGCGGCCACCTGACGCAGTTCGTCGAGGACGGCGTCCATATGGGGTGAGTGGAAGGCGTGGCTGACCTTGAGCCGGTGCGCTTTGCGGCCGCGGTCCCGCCAGGCTTCGGTGGCCCGGTGGACGGCGTCGCGGTCCCCGGAGACCACCACGGAAGAGGGGCCGTTGACGGCGGCGATGGTGAGGCGGTCCGCCGCTCCGGCGAGCGCCTCGGTGGCCTCCTCCTCCGTCGCCTGCCACGCGGCCATCGCGCCGGGGGCCGTGACCGACTGCATGAGGCGGCCGCGGGCGGCGACCAGGGCGCAGGCGTCGGGCAGGGAGAGCACCCCGGCCACATGGGCGGCGGTGAGCTCGCCGACGGAGTGTCCCATCAGGCAGTCGGGACGCAGTCCCCAGCTCTCGGCCAGCCGGTACAGGGCCACTTCGATGGCGAACAGCGCGGGCTGGGTGTACGCGGTCCGGTCCAGCGCCGTGGTGTCGCGGTCGAACATCACCTCGCGCAGGGGCAGGTCCAGATGGGGGTCCAGATGGGCGCACGCGTCGTCCAGGGCGATGGCGAAGACGGGATGGGCGGTGTACAGCTCCCGGCCCATGGCGGCGCGCTGGCTGCCCTGGCCGCTGAAGAGCACCGCGAGTCCACCGTCGGCCACCCGGCCCCGGACGAGCCCCGCGGTCTCGGTCTCCCGGGCGAGCGCGTCCAGTCCACGGGACAGCGCGTCGGCGTCCTCCTCATCGCCGAGGACCACGGCGCGGTGGGGGAACGCGGTCCGGGTGGTGACCAGGGCGTGCCCGATGTCCTCCGGTGTGGCACGGGGATGGTCGTCCGCGGCGAGGTGCTCACGCAGCCGTACGGCCTGGGCGCGCAGGGCCGCGGGGCTCTTGGCGGAGAGCACCCACGGCACGGGCCCCGCAGCGGCGGCGGGGTGGTGACCGGTGGTTCCCGGAGCCGCACCGGACGGCTCGGCGAAGGCGGTGGCGGGGGCGGGGGCTTCGGCGGAGGCGGGGGCTTCGGCCAGCACCAGATGGCAGTTGGTCCCGCCCATGCCGAAGGAGCTGACCCCGGCGAGCAGTGGCCGGTCCGGACGGGGCCAGTCGGTGAGCGTGTCCTGGACCCGCAGTCCGAGGTCGGCCAGCGGAATGCGCGGATGGGGTGTGACGTAGTGGAGGCTGGGCGGGAGCTGCCGGTGACGGATGGCGAGGGCGGTCTTGAGCAGGCCGACGATTCCGGCGGCGCCCTCGAGGTGGCCGATGTTGGTCTTGGCGGAGCCGACGCGCAGCGCGGTGCCGTCGGTCCGGGCACCGCCGAAGGCGGCGCCGAGCGCGGTGGCTTCGACCGGATCGCCCACGGGGGTTCCGGTGCCGTGGAGTTCGACGTACTGGACGTCCCCGGGCGAGACACCCGCCCGCCGGTGCGCGGCGCGGATGACCTCTTCCTGGGCCCGCGGGCTGGGCGCGGTGAGACCGTCGGTGGAGCCGTCGTTGTTCACCGCGCCGGAGCGGATGACGCAGTGGATGTCGTCACCGTCGCGGAGGGCGGCGTCGAGTGGTTTGAGCAGGACGACACCGCCGCCCTCACCCCGGACGAAGCCGTTGGCCCGGGCGTCGAAGGTGTGGCAGCGGCCGTCCGGGGAGAGTCCGCCGAACTGGGCGGCGGCCGCCTCCATGCTGTCCTCGGTGAGGATGAGGTTGACCCCGCCGGCGAGGGCCAGGGTGCACTCCTGGCGGCGCAGGCTCTCGCATGCGGTGTGCACGGCCACCAGCGCGGAGGACTGTGCGGTGTCCACCGTGATGCTGGGGCCACGCAGTCCGTACCCGTAGGAGACACGGTTGGCGATGATGCTGCGGTGCACTCCGGTCATCGCGTGCCGGGGGCGGGCGCCGGTGGGGTGCCCGCGCAGCAGGGTGGCGTATTCGTCCCAGATGGCGCCCACGAACACACCGGTGGCACTGCCCTCCATCGCTCCGGGGCGGATTCCGGCGTCCTCGAACACCTCCCAGGCGAGTTCGAGCATCAGCCGCTGCTGGGGGTCCATGGTCACCGCTTCGCGCGGCGGAATGCCGAAGAAACCGGCGTCGAAGGTGTCGACGCGGTCCAGGAATCCACCGGACCAGGCCGTCCGCTGACGGCTCTGACCGGCGGTGGCCGCGTCGTCGGAGGGGGCCCCGTCGTCAGAGGGGGCGCCGGTGCGGCGGCGGTCGGCGGGCATCGTGGTGATGGCGTCGCCGCCCTGCCGCAACAGCCGCCAGAACGCGGACGGGCTGGGCGACCCGGGCAGTCGGCAGGCCATGCCCACCACGGCGACGGGTTCCGCGGGCTGAGGTGTCCGGGTGGACGCGGCGCTATCCATCACACTGCTCGGGGCGCTGGGAAATGGTGTGTGTCCTTGGTCATGGGAGGCACTCCCGCTCCGGATTGATGATCGGTGCGAGCACATCGCCCATCCTGGGGCGCAGGTCTAAAGGCACACCAAAAAGATGGGCGGCCGGTCACTTTAGAGACGCGTTAACGGCACCCCGGATCATGAGTTGACGGGTGGGCCCGTACCGGGCCCGTGATGGCCGACCGGAGCTTCCGAGAATCAGGAGGAGCCCATGACATCCCCCTCATCCGTACCGCCCGACGGCACGGTGTCGGACTACTACAGCGCGCTCGGACCCCTGTTGCAGATGGCGTGGGACGACAACTTCCACTTCGGCTACTGGGACGGACCGTCAGACACCAGTTCGGTGGAGGAAGCCACGGACCGCTTCACCGATCTGCTCATCGAACGACTGCGAGTGGGCCCGGGAGACCGGGTACTGGATGCCGGCTGCGGTATCGGGAAACCCGCGATGCGGGTGGCGACCGCCACCGGTGCCAATGTCGTGGGCATCACGATCAGTGAGCTCCAGGTCAAACAGGCGACCGAATCCGCCCGGATCGAGCAGCTGTCCGATCGGGTGTCATTCCAATACGCCGATGCCATGGCCACGTCTTTTGACGATGCGTCATTCGACGCCGTACTCGCATTCGAGTCGATCAATCACATGGACCGGCCGACGGCGCTGCGGGAGATGGCCCGGCTGCTGCGGCCGGGAGGGCGGCTGGTGCTGACGGACGTGACGCCGCCGAGCGACGGCAGCTACCGGCCGGAGGACGATCCGAAGGTCGTCACCTCACTGACCCAGCTGGCGGACTGGCCCGGCCTGATCAGCGACGCGGGGCTGACGCTCGATGAACTCACCGACGTCACCGAGCACACGAAGGACACCGCGAACCGCATGATCGACGGCATCATCCGCTGCCGCCGGGAGTTCGAGCAGCGGCACGGGGTCAGCGTCCAGGAAGTGCTCGACGCCGCCAAGTCGGCGCTGCCGACGGTGCCCAGCGCCGGATGCGCGATCGTGGTCGCCCACAAACCCTGAAGGCACGGAATCCGACGTTTTTCCCAAACGTTCGGTAGGGGTACCGCCCCCCCTGGTGTCAGGGATTACCCACCCCTCATCAGCGTCATGACAACCCTAGATCTCGTTGAAGGCGCTTGTCCCGGCCGTTGCGGTCCGCGTACTCTCATCGCGGACCGCAACACCGTGGGATCCAAGAAATCCGGACCCCGATCTTCCGGAAATGCTCGAGAAGAAATCCGATCCGTACCGACCATGCGGAACGGCGTCAAGATCTCGTATCGCACGGTTGTCCCCGCCAACGAGAGCCCCGTATTGTCTCGAACCGGGGACGACGCCTCGAGGATGCTTATATCCGGATTCAAGGCGGGGTGGATAGTCATAGGACGCGTTGACGACTTTGGGGCACCTGCCGTGGCACATCGGACTCGTCCGTTCTCTCCATCACCGGCAGGTCCGCAATAAATGAGGGGTGAGTAATGGCAGTCGCGAACGACGTGACTCCGTGGGTCCGGCGGCACCGTCCGTCTCCGTGCCACGAGGCACACCGGGACCACCTTTCACACGTGGACGGCTCGGCGGTTTCCCGCTTCTTCCCATCCCCCCCGGGGCTGCGCGGCCCCGGGACCAGGAGACCGGCACACCGCCCGGGCGGCCCGGGTCCGCGGCCGGAACGGCACGCCAGAGACCGCCCCGCCCGCATGCCCACCGCACCCGTCGGCCACTGGGATGGGACGTACTGTGCGATATGAGATCATGGGGCCTCTCCGGGTGGTCGAGGGGGAGAAGAAATTAACCATCAGGGCCCGAAAGATCGAGGTCCTGCTGACGGTCCTTCTGGTCCGCGCCGACCAGGTGGTTCCGATCGACCAGCTCATCGCGGAGATCTGGGGAGAGGACCCGCCGCGGCGGGCCATCGCCGGACTCCACGTATATGTCTCGCAGATTCGCAAGTTTCTGCGCCGCCCCTGCCGGAGCGAAAGCCCGGTACAGACCCGGACCCCCGGATATGTCCTGCAACTGGGGTCCGACGAACTCGACTTCCATTGTTTCGAACGCCTGGTGGGCGAGGGCCGGAACCACCTCCGGGACGGCCGCTACAAGCAGGCGACCACCAGCTTCGAATCCGCACTCGACCTCTGGCGTGACCCGCTGCTGGACGACGTTTGCCACGGTCCGATCCTCGAGGGATTTCAGACCTGGTTGAAAGAGGCCCGTCTGGAGTGCGTCGAGATGCTGACGGATTCCCGGCTTATGCTCGGCCGCCACCGCGAACTGGTCAGCGATCTCTACCAGCTGACCACCGAGCACCCCTTGCGGGAAGCGCTGCACCGCCAGTTGATGCTCGCGCTCTACCGCTGCGGCCGCCGGGCGGATGCCCTGCACGTCTACCAGGCCGCGCGCAAGACACTCAACGAAGAACTCGGGCTGGAGCCCTGCCGGGCCCTCCAGGACATGCAGCGGGCCATCCTCACCTCGGATGACCGGCTTGAACTGCAGGTCCCCGCGTAGGCAACCGGCGGACGGACAAAGGGGGATGTATGAATGAACAGATCGGTTTCCTGACCGGCGCAACCGAGGTCGACATCCTGCTCGAGGGCGGTCCGGACGACCTGCCACGGGCTCACCAGGCCGTGCGGTCGACCCTCGACTCCGGAAGACTCAAGATCCAGCACCGTGATGGGTACGAGCACTTCGAACTCGTCGGCGGCGCGGATGACTTCAGCCCCGCGACCTTCCGCTGGACCGGGCGGACGAAGATCGCGGAATAGCACCCCTCCGGCCCGGGGACAGCCGTCGGTGACTGTCCCCGGGCCGGACCGCTGGTGTCCGCCCGTACGTCCCAGCGACATCCGTCGGCTTCCCGCCGGCCAGTCGACGTTCCCAGCGACCAGGAGGTCCGCGTGCTCACCCCACGATGGCGCGGGGTCGTGATCGCGCTCGCGGTGGCGACGTCCCTCGCCACCCTGCCCGCCGTCCCGGCGGCGGCCCGCACCCCGGCCGCACCGTCGGCCGGCGTGGCCAACGGCCGCACCCAGCCGGTCTTCTCCTACCAGGACGCCGTCCGCGAGCACATCATGGTCCAGACCCCCGTCGACAGCGACGGGGACGGGCACAAGGACCGGGCCGCCGTCGACATCATCCGCCCCAGGGAGACGGAGCGGGGACTCAAGGTGCCGACCATCATGATGGCCAGCCCCTACAGCGACACCGTCGGGCGTGGTTTCGAGGCGGAGAAGAAGTCCTGGGACACCCAGGGCAACCCGGTGGACTTCCCGCTGTTCTACGACAACTACTTCGTACCGCGCGGCTACGCCGTCGTGGATGTCGACTCCACCGGAACGGGCAGATCGGACGGGTGCCCGACGGTCGGCGGACCCTCCGACGTGGCGGCGGCGAAGTCGGCCGTGGACTGGCTCGGCGGACGCGCGAAGGCGTACCGGGCGGATGGCAGCGAGGTCAAGGCCACCTGGTCCACCGGCAAGGCCGGGATGATCGGCCACTCCTTCGAGGGCACCCTCGCCAACGCGGTGGCCGGGACCGGAGTGGAGGGCCTGGAGACCATCGTCCCGATATCGGCGATCAGTTCATGGTACGACTTCGCCCGTCACAACGGCGCCAAGCACTGGAACGGCTTCGGCCCCTGGCTGGCCGGTGAGCTGGACTCCGACCCCGACACCAAGTGCCAGGCGGTCCGCGACGCGCTCGCCGCCGGTGAGGACGACGCCACCGGCAATTACAACGCCTACTGGCACGAGCGCAACTACCTGGCGCCCCCCGCGCCCGAGGCGGGCAAGGTCCGTGCCAGTGTGTTCGCGGTCCACGATGTCAACGACTACAACGTGCGCATCGACCAGTTCGCCAACTGGTGGGCGCCGCTGGCACAGCGCGATGTGCCGCGCAAGCTGTGGCTCGGACGCTACGGGCACACCGATCCCTTCGACTGGCCCGGACGGCGGGCTCAGTGGGTGTCCACCGTGCACCGCTGGTTCGACCACTGGCTCTACGGTCTCCAGAACGGGATCATGGACGAGCCCCGGGTCGACCTCCAGACGGGGCCGGAGAGCTGGACCACACAGGCCGACTGGCCCGCACACACCTCCTCGGTGTCGCTGCGGCCCGCGTCCGACGGCTCCCTGTCGCCCCGGGCTGCCCAGGGCACCGGGTCCTTCACGGACCTCAAGCTCAGCGAGGCCGAGCTGAGTGCCGACCCCTCGACGGCGCGGCCCGGGCGGCTGGCGTTCGTCACCCCGCCGTTGCCGAATACGGTACGGCTGTCCGGCACGCCCACCGTGGACCTGCGGGTCTCCCTGGACAAGCCGACGTCGAACCTCACCGCCCTGCTGGTCGACTACGGCGAGGACGAACGGATCGACTGGGCGCGGAACGACCCGCAGAACGGGATCCACGACGGTCTGCGGGGGCTCTCCGAGGAGTCCTGCCACGGCGAGAGCACCGCCCAGGACGACGCCTGCTACCGGAAGACCGCCTCGGTGACGGCCACCAAGCCGTTCGAGGTGATCGCCCGTGGCTGGATGGACGCGCAGAACCGCCACTCGGCCGGCACTGCTGAGCCGATGACCCCCGGGGAGTACGCCCGGATCACCTGGCGGACCCTGCCGAACGACTACCGCCTCAAGCCGGGGCACCGGCTGGGGCTGGTCATCGGCGGCACCGACGCCGACTTCCTCTACTTCGAGGACCCGACCGCGGCCAAGGTGACGGTGGACCTGGGCGCCAGCCGGATCACCGTACCGGTGACCACGACGAGCGGCGCCAACGCGCTCACCGCGAAGCGGCGTTGACCGAGGGGACGCACCCCGAAGGGACGCACCTCGAGAAGACGCAAAGGACCATGCCGATGAGGCCCGAGCCCGAGCGGGCTCGGGCCTCCCCCTGCGACGACTGCGTGGCGAATGGCGGGTCCCTCTCCTCATGGAGGCCGGGGTTCGAGCCGGGCTGGGGTCTCACCGGACCGCGCCCCTCCAGGTGTGCACCACATGGGCGCCCAGGTCCGGCGGCGCCCCGGCCGCGCCCGGCCCGGCCCTCTCGGTGTAGCGGGCGGCGAGATCGCCGTAGCGGATGTCCTCGACCGTTGAGAAGCCCAGGTCACGGAGGGCCGCCCCCAGCTCCTCCGGTGCGAAGTGGCTGAGGAACGGCTCGCCGGCCCGGGCCGCCCAGTCGGCGCGTGCCGCGTGGACGGCACGCTGCTCCGGCGGCAGTGACTCCGGTGGCTCTCCGTAGTCGAAGACCACTCCGGATCCGCTGGGCAGCCCCGCGATGAAACCGAGGGTGACGAAGACGGCCGCGCGGGTCAGATAGGGCACCACGCCCAGCCAGAGGAAGAACGCCGGACGCCCCTGGTCGAAGCCCACCGCGCGCAGTCCGTCGGCCGGTTCCGACCGCTCGAAGTCGACCGGCGCGAAGGTCAGGGACGGGGGTACGGCGATCCCGGACTCGGCCAGCCGGTGCCGTTTCCACTCCTGGGTCGCGGGATGGTCCACCTCGAACACCCGCAGACCCGCGGAGCCCCACGGATTTCGGCAGCCGAAGGTGTCCAGGCCCGCGCCCAGCACCACGCACTGCCGTACCCCGCGCGCCACGGCCGCGCCGACCGCGTCCTCGGCGAAACGGGCACGGGAGGCCACCGTCAGCCGGACGTCCTCCCGCTCGGGCCGGAAGGCCGCCTCGACCACCGGGTCACCGGTGTCGGCGCCGAGGATGGGCAGGGCCAGCGGGTCCGGGAACACCCGGCCCCCTTCCAGCTCCTGATGGGCCGCGCGGAGCGCAGCGGCGGCACGGGCGGTGCTGCTGGGCCTGCCGACCTGCATGGGCGCGTCCTCCCCCGGGCCCCCCGACGGTGGGACCGCACCGCCATGATCTCAGCCGGGCGTGCGGCGCACCATCAAAGGGCCTGGAAATAGGGGTGGTTCGTTCCGGCCAGAAGGTGGCCGGAACATCACCCGCCACCGCTGGTCCACCCTCGCGCGGCCGCCGTCGGCCCCTGGTCGGTCGAGTGCTTCTGGTCCGCCGATCCGGTGAAGCTCCGCACCGTTCCGCAAGGACTCCTCCCTCCGCGCGTATAAATATGACAATCCTACCGATATACCCCCATACGAGTGCGGAGCGAACCGTGTCCTCTCACCGACGCCATCGGACGGCGATCCTCGCCGTCGCGCTGTTCGGCACCGTCACCGCGTGCGGCGGCGGCACGTCCGACGCCCCGGAAGCCGAGGAGAAGCCCTCGAAGTCGGCCGCGGCCGCGCAGGGGGAGCCCGTCAAGGACTTCACTCTGGTGGCCACCGGTGATCTGCTGGTCCATGACTCGGTCATCCGTCAGGCCAAGGCGGACGCGGGCGGCACGGGCTATGACTTCCGGCGCATGATCGCCGCGGCGGCCCCCATCGTCGCCCGGGCCGATCTGGCGATCTGCCATATGGAGACGGTCTACGGCGCCGACGAGGGCCCGTACACCGGCTATCCCACCTTCAAGACCCCGCCCCAACTCGCCGCGGCCGTCAAGAAGCTCGGCTACGACTCCTGCTCCACCGCGTCCAACCACACCCTGGACGCCGGAACGGACGGTGTGGTGCGCACCCTCGACGCGATGGACCGCGCGGGGCTCAAGCACGCCGGATCGGCGCGCTCGGCCACCGAGAGCCACCGCCCGGCCCTGATGGAGGCGGGCGGCGCCAAGGTGGCGCAGCTCGCGTACACCTACGGCACCAACGGCATCCCGGTACCGGACGGCAAGCCGTGGCTGGTGAACGTCATCGACCCCAAGCGGATCATCAGGGACGCGCGGGCCGCCCGACGGGCCGGTGCCGATGTGGTCGTGGTCAGTGTGCACTGGGGCACCGAGTGGCAGCAGGCGCCGGACAAGCTCCAGCTCTCGCTGGCCAAGAAGCTCACCGCGTCCACCGACGGCGGGCGCCGGGACATCGACCTCATCCTCGGAACCCACGCCCATATCCCGCAGGCGTACGAGAAGGTGAACGGCACCTGGGTGGTGTACGGCATGGGGGACCAGATCGCGGGCGTGATGGGCGACAAGCGCGGCCAGATGGGCTCGGCGGCCCGTTTCACCTTCTCCCCGCCCGCCGGTGAGGGCAAGGCGTGGCGGGTGAAGAAGGCGGAGTACATCCCGCACGCGGTGGACAACGACCCGATCTCACTGGTGAACCTGCCCCGCGCGCTGGAGAGGAGCCCGGGCAACGGCGGCTGGACCAGCGCGCTGAGCACCATCCAGGAGGCGGTGCTCAGCCGGGGCGCCAAGAAGGACGGGCTCGCCATGGGCCGTTGAGCCGCCGCTGACACCCGGCGGCCGGGGTCCGTCACCGTCGACGGCCTCAGCCGCCCTGGGTGTGGAACGCCAACTTGCCGTCCTCCACATCCACTTCGACCCGGCTGTGCGGGCGCAGGGTGCCGCCGAGCAGCATCCGTGAGAGCGGGTTGTCGACCTCGCGCTGGATCGTGCGGCGCAGCGGCCGGGCGCCGTACTCCGGCTGGTGTCCGCGCTGGGCGAGCCAGTCCACGGCCGCCGGGGTGAAGTCGACGGGGACGTCCTGGGCGCGCAGCCTGCGCCGGGTCTCCTCCAGCAGCACATCGGTGATCTGGCGCAGCTGCTCATCGGCGAGACGGCGGAAGATGACGGTCTCGTCGACGCGGTTCAGGAACTCGGGGCGGAAGTGTTCGCGCAGCGGCCGCAGCACCCGCTCCCTGCGGGCGTCCTCGTCGGCCTCCTCGTCCCCGCCGCCGAAGCCGAGGACGGCGCCGCGGCCGGTGATGGCCTCGGAGCCGAGGTTGCTGGTCATCACGATGACGGTGTTCTTGAAGTCCACGGTGCGGCCCTGGGCGTCGGTGAGCCTGCCGTCGTCGAGGACCTGGAGCAGGATGTTGAACACGTCCGGGTCCGCCTTCTCCACCTCGTCCAGCAGTACCAGGGAGTAGGGCTGGCGGCGTACCGCCTCGGTCAGCTGTCCCGCCTCGTCGTGGCCCACATAGCCGGGCGGGGCGCCGATGAGACGGCTGACGGTGTGCTTCTCCTGGTACTCGCTCATATCGAGGCGGACCATCCGGTCCTCGCTGCCGAAGAGCGCCTCGGCCAGGGCACGGGCGAGTTCGGTCTTGCCGACGCCGGTGGGGCCGAGGAAGAGGAAGCTGCCGCTGGGCCGGTCGGGGTCGGCGAGACCGGCGCGGGAGCGCAGGACGGCGTCGGCCACGGCGGAGACCGCCTCTTCCTGGCCGATGACCCGCTGGTGGAGGTGTTCCTCCAGGCCGAGCAGCCGGTCCCGCTCTTCCTGGGTGAGGCTGCTGACGGGGATCCCGGTCTGCCGGGAGACGATGTCCGCGACGTCCTCGACGGTCACCTCGGCGACACGGGTGCCGTGGAACTGGGTGCCGGAGCCTTCGGTGATCCGGGCGCCCAGCTCGGCGATCCGGTCGCGCAGCGAGGTGGCACGTTCGTACTGCTCGGAGGCGACGGCCTGGTCCTTGTCCCGGGTGAGCTGCTCGACCTCGCGCTCCAGGGCGCGCAGATCGGTGCCCCGGGCGCTGGAGCGCAGCCGGACCCGGGCTCCCGCCTGGTCCATCAGGTCGATGGCCTTGTCGGGCAGGAAGCGGTCGGTGAGATAGCGGTCGGCGAGTTCGACGGCCGCGAACAGCGCCTCGTCGGTGTAGCGGACCTGGTGGTGGGCTTCGTAGCGGTCGCGCAGCCCGTGCAGGATCGACACGGCGGAGGCGGTGGTGGGCTCGGGGACCATGATGGGCTGGAAGCGGCGGGCGAGCGCGGCGTCCTTCTCGATGTACTGGCGGTACTCCTGGAGTGTGCTCGCGCCCATGACGTGGAGTTCACCGCGGGCGAGCGCGGGCTTCAGGAGGTTGCTGGCATCCATCGAGCCGCCCTCGGAGCCCCCTCCCGCGCCCACGACGGTGTGCAGCTCATCGATGAAGATGATCAACTCGTCGGAGTTGGCGCGGATCTCGTCGATGATGCCGGTGAGCCGTTGTTCGAAGTCACCGCGGAAGCGGGTGCCCGCCACGATGCCCGCGAAGTCGAGCTGGATGACCCGGCGGCCGAGCAGGATGTCCGGTACGTCGGCGTCGGCGATCCGCTGGGCCAGCCCCTCCACGACGGCGGTCTTGCCGACCCCGGCCTCGCCGATGAGCACGGGGTTGTTCTTGCCCCGGCGGGCGAGCACCTCGATGCTCTGGTCGATCTCCTCGTCCCGGCCGATCACCGGGTCGATACGGCCCTCGCGGGCCATCTCGGTCAGATCGCGGCCGAACCGGTCGAGGGTGGGGGTGTTGGCCCGGCGGTCCAGGACGGGCCGCTGGTCCGCCGGACCCGCTCCGGCCGCGAGACCGCCCTGGGGGCCGGGCCGGGGTTCGAAGCGGGCGGCGTTGAGGATCTGGCCCGCGGTGGAGTCCCGGTTGCCGGCCAGCGCGATCAGCACGTGTTCGGGGCCGATGTACGAGGACCCCCGGGAGCGGGCCACCTCGTGCGCGTCGAGCAGCGCCCGCTTGACGGCGGGGGTGACGGCGACCGAGTTGCGCGGTGGCCCCTCCCCCGCCTCCCGGTCGATCTCCTCGGCGAGCCGGTCGGGGTCGGCTCCGGCGCGGGAGACCATCGTGCGGGTGGGCTCGGCGAGGAGGGCCGCCCGCAGCAGATGCTCGGTGTCCAGGTCGGTACTGCCGTGCTCGGCCGCGTATGACGCGGCGGAGGAGACCAGGTTGCGCGCCGTCTCGCTCATCAGCCGGCCGAAGTCGACATGGCGCGAGTCGGCCCGTTGCCCGGCCGGCCCGGTTCCGAGGAAGCGCGCGAGGAAATCGCCCAAGGGGTCTGGCCCGAAGTCATCAGGGCCGTCGTTGCCGCTGCCCATATCACCACTTTACGGGTGATTGCCGTCTCTGACCCGCTGTCCGGGTGCACCGTGGCCGCACCGAGGGAGCCGCGCCGCCCTCGGGGTCGCGTATCCGCCGCGCGTGGAGGAATCTGTCGTGGGCATGATGGACGAGGCGAGTCCGTCGCGCTCTGCCCATGATCTCCGCACACATGGCGACGATGTGAGCGGAGTGTGAATCAGGGTTGCACCGTGCGTAAGCGCCGGACCCCCGCTCCCCTCACGCACTAGGTTCGGTCCGCGCGCTGTCCGCAGCGGGAATCCGACCATGGGTGAGGGGGAGTCACGGTGCGCTCAGGGGAGGAAGTCGGCGGGCGGTACCGGCTCGGGAAGCAACCCATGCGCGGCGGGATGGGCGAGGTCTGGCCCGCGTACGACAAGGAGTTGGGCCGCCGGGTGGTGCTCAAGCGCACCGTGCTCGAGGACGGCGGCGCCCTCGCCTTCGACCGGTTACGGGCCGAGGCCCGGGCGCTGGCGCGGTTCAGTCATCCGCATGTCGTCACCTTGTACGACGCGGTCCGCGCGGGCAGGCGCAATCGCTCCACCTCGTGGCTGGTGCTGGAATTCGTACGCGGCGGGAGCCTGGACACGTGGCCGCCGGTGCCGCCCGAGCTCGCCGCCCGTGTCGGCGCGCAGATCGCGGACGCGCTCGCCGCCCTGCATCGCGAGGGCATCGTGCACTGCGACATCAAGCCGGGGAACATCGTGGTCACCGAGGGCGGCTCGGCCAAGCTGACCGACTTCGGCACCGCCTACCGGCATGGTGACCGGACGTCCATCACCCCGAACACCGCCGTCGGCTACACCCCCGCCTATGCCGCGCCCGAGGTCGTACGGGGCCGGCCCGAACCCGTGTCCGATGTGTTCTCGCTGGGCGCCACGCTGTACGCACTGGTCACCGGAAGCCCTCCCGGCCGCGACGGCAGTGATCCGCGAGCCGGAGCGCAGAGCACCGTGACCCTGCCGGAGTCCGCGGACGGCGGCGCCGGGGCCCCCGAACCGGACGGCGGACTGGGCCCGTTGGGCGCGGTGCTCCCGGCGATGCTGTGCGCCGATCCGGCCGGACGGCCCGGCGCCGACGAGGTCCGCGCCCTGCTGGAGGACGCCGCCGGGGACATCGACACCCTGCCCGGCCTGGCCGACCTCCGCGCCGGCACCACCCTCCCGGCCACCGACGCGGCCGACGAGCACGGAGTCGACGACCACAGGGGCGACGACCACGGGGGCGGCCGGCTGATCAGGCTCGTCCGGCAGCACCCCCGGCTCACCGTCGTCGGCGCGGCCACGGTGGCGCTCGCGGTCGTCCTTCCCCTCACCCCGCTCAATCCGTTCACCTCGGGCGGCCGGGCGGATGAGCACCGGAGGAGCGGGCCGGTGTTCGGCAACCCGGCCACGGCCGATCCCTGCGCGCTGACCGACGCCCCGGCGCTGCGCCGCTACGGGGACACCGAACTCGACCGGGACTACGGCAACTTCGACCGCTGCGACGTGCTGGTGACGTCGGACGGGAAGGGCGTCGTGGACGCGACCGTGGACTTCGACCACGGGCCGCCGCCCGAGCTGACCGGATCGGTGACATCGGTCGGGAACGTCAGGATCATCAAGGACCGGCCCGATGGCGAGACCTGTGAACGGACACTGGTCGTCGCCGGGGAGGACGACTCCTTCGTACGGGTGGCCGCGAAACAGGTCGAGTCCGGCCGTGCGCCGCTGTGCGCCATCGCCGACACGGCCACCGACAGCGCGGTGGCGACGCTCGGCCGGGGAGAGATCGCCCGTCGTTCACCGGAGTTCCCCGCCACCTCGCTGGCCCGGAAGCACGCCTGTGAGCTGCTGGATCCCGGCGCCCTGGAGGTCGTCCCCGGTATCGACGCGGACGATCCGGACGTCGGGTACGCGGGGTGGGACTGCGACTGGTCCAGCAGCACCCGGGACCTCTCGGTGGACCTGCGGTTCGACCGCGGCCGGCCACTGGACGGCGAGGACGGCACCCCGGCGCTGTTCAGCGGCTACCACGGGTTCGTCGAACCGGAGGGGGACGGCGACGGAACCTGTCTGGCCCGGCTGGTGTACCGCTCCTACGTGGACGAGAACGGCGAGAAGGCGGTCGAGACGCTCCACCTGGTGGTGGCCGGGGAGTCCGCCCCGGACGAACTGTGCGCCACGGCCCGGCAGCTGACCCGCTCGGCCGCCGCCGCACTGCGCCCGGCCTGACGCCGCCACGGATCCGATCACCAAGGAGAGCCAGGATGAACCACCCCCGGAGCCTCGCCTACGGTGTCACTCCCTCCCGGCCGGGCACCCTGCACGCCCGTTCGCTCACCGGCGGTCTCGCGGTGGCACCGCGGGCGGGCGCGACCATCCGCTTCGGCCGCGGCGGTGAACCGGAGGTCGATCTGCGCGTCGGCGAGGACGACCTGCGGGTCAGCCGCCGCCACGGCGAACTGAGCTACCACGACCGCCAGTGGTGGCTGCGGAACACCGGACAGCAGCTGCTGCGGCTGCCCCGTGGCCGGATGATGCACACCGGTACCGAGCCCTACCCGCTCGCCACCGGGTACACCCCTCTGTTCGTACGGGGTTCGGGACCCCGGGAACACCTGGTCGAGTTGTATGTGACCGACCACGGCGACGAGGGCATGGTGGCCCGTCACGCCGCCATCACCGTGCCTCCCAGGCGATGGCCGCTGGAGGAGGACGAGCGGCTGGTCCTGGTGGTGCTGGGGCAGCGCTACCTGCTCTACGAGGCGGAGCCGCGTCCCCTGTCGTATCGGGAGGCGGCGGCCGAACTCGCCTGTGTGCGCCCGGCCGAGAAGTGGTCCAGGCGCCGGATCGAGCACAAGGTGGAGGCGGTACGCCACCGGCTGTCCAAGGGCGGCGACTTCCCCCATCCGGTGGTGCGGGAGCGGGAGGGCACCGATCCGAGCGATCACACCCTCCTGCACAACCTGCTCAGGGGGCTGGTGGACTCCACGACGCTGGTACCGCCGGACCTGGAGCTGATCGAGGACGGATCCCCCGGCTGAGCCGCCGTCCGAGCGCACCGCCACGGCACCGGCCGGCGCTCACAGGTGCTGCATGATCATGACGCAGGTGGTGCCCGGCTCCAGGGCCCGGCAGAGGTGCGGCACATCGCCCGGGTACGACAGGTAGTCCCCGGCCGCGAGCTCCACCGGCTCGTCCTCCGGCCCGGCCAGCACCCGGCCGGTCCCGACGATCAGATGCTCGACGGTGCCCGGCATATGAGGGTCGGACTCCCGCGCGGACCCCGGCTCCACCCGCACGAAGTACACATCCCGCCGGGCGCCCGGCGGGCTCGCGGAGAGCAGGGTGGCGCGGTAGTCGGCCCGTTCGGAGGGCACGGAAGGGCCCTCGCCCGCGCGGATCAGCTGGACGGCGGGGCGCGGCGGATCGACCAGGGCGCTGAACGGCACATCGAGCGCCACACCGAGCGCCCACAGGGTCTCCACGCTGGGATTGCCGCTCCCCGCTTCGAGCTGGGACAGCGTGGACTTCGCGATCCCGGCGCGTTTGGCCAGCTCGGAGAGGGAGATCCCGGCCCGGGTGCGCTCGCGGCGCAGTGACGCGGCGATCCGGTCCAGGGGCAGGCGGGGCGGGGAGGCACCATCAGTCATCGTTCTCTCCAGAAGTACATTCGTTCGCCTTGACGAACATCTTCCCACGTGTCCATTGTAGAAAACATGCGTTCGCTATACCGAACATACGCTCCCCGTCTCCTGCGGGACGTGGCCATGGTCTGTCTCGCCGACGGCGTCATCGGCGCCTCCTTCGGTGCCATCGCGGTCGCCGGGGGCCTGCCCGTGTGGCTGCCCGTGGTGATGTCACTCGTGGTCTTCGCGGGCGCCGCGCAGTTCAGCGCGGTCGGCGTACTGCTGGCGGGCGGCAGTCCCCTCGCGGCGGCGGCCACCGGGCTGCTGCTCAACACCCGCACGGTGCCGTTCAGCCTGGCCCTCACCGATTCCCTCGGCTCCGGCCGCGCCGCCCGGATGCTCGGCGCGCATCTGATCACCGACGAATCGGCCGCCTTCGCCCTCGCCGAGGACGATCCGGCGCGCCGCCGGGCCACGTTCCGGCTCTCCGGGTCGGCCCTCTTCATCACCTGGAACCTCGGTGTGCCGGCCGGGGCCCTCGTCGGGACCGCGCTGGGCGATCCCGGCGCGCTGGGCCTCGACGCCGCGTATCCGGCCGTACTGCTCGCCCTCACCCTGCCCGCCCTCCGGGATCCCGGCACCCGTCGCGCCGCGGTCATCGGCGCCGCCGTGGCGCTGGCCGCCACACCGTTCCTGCCCCCGGGGCTGCCGGTGCTGCTCGCCCTCGCCGGAGTGCTCACCGCAGGGAGGCCGTCATGATCCTCGTCGCCGTCGCGCTGCTGGCCGTGGGGACCTACGCCTTCCGGCTGGCCGGTCCGCTGCTGCACGGCCGCTTCCAGCCCTCCGCGGAAGTGCGGCGGCTCCTCGGGGTCGGCGCCGCTGTTCTGCTGGTCGCCCTGCTGGCCACTGCGGCCCTGACCCAGGGGCAGGGCTTCGCGGGCTGGGCCCGGCCGGCGGGTGTGCTGACGGCGGCCGTACTGGCGTGGCGAAGGGCCCCGTTCATGGTGATCGTGGCCGCGGCGGCCCTCACCACCGCGCTGCTGCGCCTGGCCGGGGTCCCGTGACGGTGCTCCGGCCGGTCACAACGGAGCGGCGGGACGGGCCCGTTGTCGTACGCGGCTGGCAGACTGGGGCAGGACGGTGAGGAGGGGCGGATGGGGCGAGCACGGCCGTCGATGCAGGAGCTGATCCAGCGGCGCCGGGGCGCGGGGTTCGTGGGGCGGCGCGGCGAACTGGACGCGTTCCGGGCCAATTTCGGGCTGCCACCGGACGACGAGCGGCACCGCTTCGTCTTCCACGTCCACGGCAACGCGGGAGTGGGCAAGTCCTGGCTGCTGCGCCAGTTCGAGCAGACCGCCCGTCAGGAGTACGGCGGCCTCACCGCGCGTGTCGACGAGTCGGCCGACGGAGTGGTCGAGGCGATGGCCGCGATCAGCACCGCGTTCGGTCGTCAGGGGCACGCGTGCACCGCCCTGGACCGGAAGCTGGCCCTCTACCGGCAGCGCCGCCATGAGGCGGAGGCGATACCGGTGGACGGCGAGGCCGTGGCACCCTCCTCCGGTGGCCTCACCGCGGCCCGGGCCGGGCTGGCGGGGCTGGGCCTGGTGCCCGGGGTCGGGGCGCTGGCGGGCGCGGTCGATCCGGTGTCGCTCGCCCAGGGCACCGACCGGGTACGGGCCGCGCTGAGCTCCCGCTTCCGCGACCACAAGGACGTCCAGCTGGTGCTGGACCCGGTGCAGGCCCTCACACCGCTGCTGGTGCGGGAGGTGTCGCAGGCGGCCGCCGCGGCGCCGTGGGTCGTGCTGTGCTTCGACACCTACGAGCGCACCGGTCCGCTGCTCGACCCGTGGCTGCGCACCCTGCTCACCAGCGAGCGGTACGGCTCCCTCCCCGACAACACGGTGATCGTGCTCGCCGGTCAGACCCGGCTCGACCCCGGCTGCTGGGCCGATCTCAGCGAGGTGGTCGCGGAGCTGCCGCTGGAGCCGTTCACCGACGCCGAGGCACGGCAGCTGCTCGCCGCCAAGGGGATCACCGACGAACCGGTGGTGCGCGATGTGCTGCGGCTGTCGGGCCGGTTGCCGGTGCTGGTGTCCACCCTCGCGGAGAACGCGGGCGGACCGGACGGGGTGGACGACCCCAGCGCCTCGGCCGTCGAGCGGTTCCTGAAGTGGGAGCCGGATCCGGTGCGCCGGTCCGCGGCCCAGGCGGGCGCGCTGCCGCGGCTGCTGGACGAGGACGTGTTCCGGGCGGCCCTGGACGGGGAGGTCCCCCGGTCCGGGGACGAGGACGCGGCGGAGCTGTTCGGCTGGCTGCGCGCGCTGCCGTTCGTGAGCGGGCGCGCGGGGCACATCCGCTATCACGACGTGGTCCGCGCGCCCATGCTGAGGCTCCGCCGGACCACCTCGCCCCAGCGGTGGAGCGCGGCCCACACCCGGCTCGCGGAGTCCTTCTCGCGGTGGCGGGAGACGGCCGCCGGCGATCTGGAGCCCGCGGCGGAGCCGTGGCAGCGGGAGCGATGGCGGGCACTGCGCCTCGAGGAGTCCTACCACCTGTTGTGCGCGCGGCCCGCGGCGGCGCTGCCGGGGGTGCTGAGGGACGGTGTCGACGCGTGTGACGCGGGCCCGGAGGCCGCGCGGCCGTGGGCGCGGACCCTGCTGGAGGCGGGCGAGGACTCCGGTGACGAGACCCTGCGCGCCTGGGGGCGCGACACGCTCGCCGCGCTGGAGGACGAGCGGCGGCGCGGCATCGAGGTGATGGGCCTGCTGCTGGACCGGGCGGAGCTGGACCGCGCAGGTCGGGTCGGGGCGCTGGTCGTCCGCGGCTGGCACCGCCGCTCGGTCGAGGAGTACGGCGAGGCACTGGCCGACTTCGAGCGCGCACTGGACCTCGACCCCGGCTGCGTACGGGCCCGTTTCGGCGGTGTGGTGGTCCACCGGGCCGCCGGGGACACCGACGGCGCGCTGGCCGCGCTGGACCGCGCGGACGCCCTGGATCCGGGCGCGGCCTGGATCGCCCGCGAGCGCGGGGAGACCTACCGCAGGGCACGGCGGCACGAGGAGGCCCTGGAGTGGCTGGACCGCGTGGTCGAGGCCGATCCGGCGGATCCGGTGGCCTGGGGCAGCCGGGCACAGACGAAGGCGGCGCTCGGCAGGGCACGGGAGGCGCTGGCCGATTTCGACCGGGCCATCGGGCTGCGCGGGGACTATGTCTGGGCCCTGGTCCGGCGGGCCCGGCTGCGCGGTGCGGCCGGGGACGTGGCGGGGGCGCTGGAGGATCTGGACCGCGCGGAGGAGCTGGAGCCCGAGGTGGCGGGCACGGCGGGGCAGCGGGGTGAGGTCCACCGGCTGTCGGGCCGTCATGAGGAGGCCGTGGCGCAGTACGACCGTGCGCTCGCACTCGACCCCGGGTACGCATGGGCCCTGGGCAGCCGGGCGATGGCCCTGGAGGCCCTGGGCAGACGCCCGGAGGCACTGGCGGACCTGGAGCGCGCCGTGGCATTGGATCCCGGCTACGCCTGGGCCGTGGCGCAGCGCGAGAGACTCCTGTCGAACGGGCCGTCAGGGAGCGGCGGATGACGGCCTGACGGCAGGGGCGGGTGGCCACCGTCCCGGCCACGGCCGGCGGTACCGGGCCGGCGGACCGTGGCACCGGTCCGGGCCGGCCGTCACCGCCCACCGCTGTCGCGGTCCGGGGGACCTGGTGGACCGGTCAACGGGTCGCCGGGCGACGGAACACGGGACACCGTACGGCTGACCACGCGCACCGCGTCCGCCCGGTGCCGTCGGCGTGGTCCGCGACCGGCGTCATCGATCCCCGGCCGGTCGGCTGCGGACCAGGGGGAACGACCAGATCCGCTGGAGGGCGCGCAGCAGCGCCGGGCGTCGGCGCGGCTCCGACGGGCACCGCCACGGCGCGTTCGCCGGGACGGACACCGCCGCGGTGACCAAGCGCGGGTCCCCGGTGGGATCGTACGGATCGGGCAGGGGGTCGTCCGGGTCGATGGCGGGCGGGGGCGGCGGGGTGACGCCGGCCGGGGCGGAGGGGCACCGGGCCGCTTCGGCCCGCATCAGTGCCCGCATGGCGGCGTGGACATCGTGAGGCATGGCTGTACTCCTGCGTGTCGGACGTCTGGCTGCTGACCGGGCAGGGCGGACCGTCCCCACGGCCCGCGGGGCACGCGCGGGAAGCGGGTTACGGACGGCCCGGGGCCGGTCAGCAGCGCAGCACGACGCTGCGCGAGGAGAACTGGGGCACCGGCGGCTCCGCGCCGGTGTCGAGGGCGCCGGGGCCCGGGGCGCGGTCGGCGACATGGCCGCGGACCGCGGCGAGGACCAGATGGCCGGGCGCGGACGGCATCGAGCGCGCGCCCGGTGTCGAGGCGGCACAGGCCCGTCCGATGTGACCCGCGTGTCCGGTACGGCCGACGGGGTGCCCGTCGTGGTCCCGGACCGGGAGCGCGGCGGGCCGGGAGGCGTCCGGGGTCCGCTCCTCGGCGCGCGGCCCGGCGGGTGCCGGGGCCGGGGCGGGAGCGCGGAGCGCACCGCAATGGCCCAGGTCAGGGGGTGGAGCGTGGGAGGCGCCGAGGGACAGCAGGGTGTGCAGCAGGGTCATCGCCAACAGCACGACCACTACGGTCGCGCAGGGTCCGCGGCGGTCCGCCGAGCGGTTCGTCCTGTGGCCGTGCACCATGCGGCCTCCCTTGGCCGATCCCTCTCCAGGGAACCCCGCTCAGCGGAATCCAGCACTCCGATATCCCGGATGTGACCCGGCTTTCACCCGTGTCGGTGATGCACTCGAACGGACATGCCGGACATTTCGAGGAGCGGTGCGGTCGAGGCCGTGCGGTCGGGGCGACGAGGAGGGAGCAACGGCGGAGGGGCCGGGGGCTTCAGTCCAACAGCCGGGTGGGGGCGGCCTGCCGCCATGAGTCGAGGAGGATGTCCCGGAGCTCCTCGCGGTCGTCCAGCGCGGCCAGCCGGACCCGCACCCAGGCGAACCCGGCCTCGTGGTCGGCGATCCAGAACTTCTCCGGCTCCGCGAGCACGAGTTCGTCGCGCTCCTCCTTGGGGCAGCGGACGGCCATCGAGGTCTCGTCCTCCGGCAAGGTGGCGAACATCTTCCCGGCGACCCGGAACGTGGGCATGGACCAGGCGACCTTCTCCGTCGTCTCGGGCAGCGACAGAGCGATCTCGCGGACATCGTCGGACGTCGTCATGGCATGACCGTAGGGCACCCCACCGACAAGGGGGCTAGCCCGGGTGGTGGAACGGGGTCGTGCTGGTCAGCGGTACGAAACCGAGCCGCCGCAGCACCGGGCGGCTCATATCGGAGGCGTCGACCTGGAGCCAGGGACAGCCGTGTCCGGCCGCGACCCGGGCACGGAAGGCGACCAGTGAGCGGTAGACGCCCCGGCCGCGCCAGTCCGGAACCGTCCCCCCGCCCCAGAGCCCGGCGAACGGGGCGCCCGGCGTCAGCTCCAGCCGTGCCGCGCCCACCGGGCGGTCACCGGCCAGGGCGAGCACCGCGACGGCGGTGTCCGGCGCCGCGGCGAGCCGGGCCAGGAGCCGGTGGCGCAGACGTCCGCCGTCGGGGCCGAAGACCCGTTCGTGCACCCGGATCACCGCCTCCACCCCGGCCGCGTCCAGCACCGGGCACAGCCGGATGCCCTCGGGCGGACGGTGGCCGAGGTCCAGGTCCCCGGTGGCGGCGACCATCAGGGTCTCTTCGGGACCCGCCGTGAAACCGGCCGCCCGGAGCCGCGCGGCGAGGTCGTCCGGCCGGTCGTGCGCGTAGAGCTTCCACTCGAACTCGCGCCCCATGGCTGCGAAGTGGCGGATCTGCGCGGTGATCGCGGCATCCGCGGTGGACGGGTCCAGAGCGGACCAGAGCACACCGTTCCAGTCCTCGCGGGCACCGGTCTGGCGCACCACCGCGCCCACGTGCTCGATCCGCGCGCCGGGGCCGTCGGGGAGTGCTCCCCGGCGCATCCGCCGGTCGTACAGGGCCAGTACCGCGTCACGATCCATGACGCCCATCCCAGCACCTCCCCCGGCCGCCGGGCCATCGGTTTCCGCGCGGACCGGATTCCGCGGGGACCGGTCTCCGCGCGGACCGCGCCTAGACCGAGGTGTCCTCGGCGGTCGCCGCGTAGCTGATGGCGATCCGGGCCCCCAGCCGCGCGTTGTTCTTGACGAGGGCGATGTTGGTGGCCAGGCTCTCCCCCTCGGTGAGCTCGACGATCCGGCCGAGCAGATAGGGGGTGGTGTCCTTGCCGGTGACACCCGCTGCCGTCATCTCGGCGAGCGCCCGCTCGATGATGCCGTCGATCCGCCCGGCGGGGATCTCATCGGCTTCCGGTACCGGGTTGGCGATGGACAGCCCCGCCGTCAGCCCCAGGTCCCACTGGGCGCGCATGATGGCGGCGATCTCCTCGGGGGAGTCGGCGCGCAGCGGCGAGGCGAAGCCGCTGACCCGGGAGTAGAAGGCGGGGAAGTCGTCCGTGCCGTAGGCGAGGACGGGCACACCCAGGGTTTCCAGGGTCTCCAGGGTCAGCCCGATGTCGAGGATGCTCTTCACTCCGGCGCTGATGACCGCCACCGGGGTGGTGGACAGTTCGGTGAGGTCGGCGCTGATGTCGAAGGAGTGCGGCGCCCCGCGGTGCACTCCGCCGATGCCTCCGGTGACGAACACCTTGATACCGGCGAGCGACGCGAGCCGCATGGTGCTCGCCACGGTCGTGGCGCCATGACCGCCGCGCGCCATCACCCGGGCCAGGTCGCGCACGCTGACCTTGCCCACCTCGGGGCTGGTGGCGAGCAGTTCCAGATCGTCCCGGCCCAGTCCGACGCGGGGCCGGCCGTGCAGTACGGCGATGGTGGCAGGGACGGCGCCCTCGGCGCGGATGATCTCCTCGACCTCGGTGGCCATCTCCACGTTCTGCGGATACGGCATCCCGTGACTGATGATGGTGGACTCCAGCGCGACCACGGGACGGCCGTCGCGCAGCGCGTCCCGGACCTCCTCGCCGAGGGTGAGCCGGGGGTGAGGGCTGGTCATGGGGTCCTCCGCAGGGGGGCGTTCAGCGCGTCCTCGATCAGACGCGGGGTCAGGTCGGGTCGTACGGTGGCGGTCGTGGCCACGGTGAGCGCGGCCGCGGCGTGGCCGTAGCGGGCGGCCTCGACCGGTTCGGCGCCGGTGAGCAGGGCGTGGACGAACGCGCCGAGCATGGCGTCCCCGGCGCCGGTGACGTCGTGCACCTCCGCCGGGGCCGCGTCCAGGAAGGTGTGGCCCGTGCCGGGGGTGCTGAACAGACTGCCGCGCTCCCCGAGCCGTACCCACACGTGCTGGACCCCGCGGTCATGGAGGGTGGCCACGGCCGCGAGCAGCTCGCCGTCGTCCCCGCCCACCGGGTGGCCGGTCAGGGCGCCGAGCTCGGCCAGGTTGGGGGTGACGGCGTACACGGGGCGCTCACCGGAGAACAGCGGTGCGAGCAGCGCCGCCTTGGGCACGCTCACCGGGTCGATCAGGGTCTGGACGCCGGTCGCGGACGCGATGTCCAGCGCGTAGGCCAGCACCTGGGGCGAGAGGTTGCCGTCGAGCACCAGCATGGCGGCGTGGCCGATCAGCTCCCGTGCGTGGTGCAGATGTCCGGGGCCGAGTCCGTCGGTGGCGGCCATGTCGGCGATGGCCACCACCAGATCGCCGTCGGCGTCGAGCACCGCCGTGTAGGTGCCGGTGGGATGGGCGCTGCGGTGCACATGGTCCACCCGCACCCCGGTGGCCTGGGTCTCGCTCAGCAGCCGCTCCCCCGCCGCGTCCTGGCCGACGGCGGCGATGAGGTGGGTGGGGGTGCCCAGTCGGGCCAGGTTCTCGGCGATGTTGCGGGCGACCCCGCCGGGGCTGGTGTGGGAGCGCCCGGGGTTGCTGGTGTGGTACGCGACCGGGGCGAGGCTGCGCACCTTGACGTCCACGTTGGCGCCGCCGATGACCACCACCGCGTTCTCCTGGCGCACGATGTAGCCGCGCCCCAGGATGGCGCCCTTCTTGCCCAGGTTCGACAGATGGACGTTGACCGCGGCCCGGGTGGTCCCGAGGGCGTCGGCGATGGCCTGGGGCCCGGTCAGCGGATCCCGTCGCAGCAACGCGAGGATTTCGCGCTCCCGGCGCGTCAGCATCATGGTTCAGCAGAGTAAAGGAAACTTACCCGGATAAACAGAGTCGGACCGACGGCGGGTACGGTGCCGCGCCCGCACCCGACGCCAGGGGCGGTGCCGTCCGAAATAGGGGTTGTCAGCGCTCCGTTGGCCCCGGCAGGCTGACCTTCCTGTCGCCTCCGCGCGAGGACCGGGCATCCCTGTGAACGGTCCGCGGCGGCGGCCGGCCGACCCCGTGGTACGAAAGGACGTCAGGTGACCGCACAGCCCACCGGCACGAGTCTGTGGATCAGGCAGTTCCATCCCGCCCCGGACGCGGCGACGCGTCTGGTGTGCCTGCCCCACGCCGGCGGATCGGCCTCCTACTTCTTCCCCGTCTCCAAGGCGCTCTCGCCGAAGGTCGACGTCCTGGCGATCCAGTACCCGGGCCGCCAGGACCGCCGGAACGAGAAGTGCGTCGACTCCATCCGCGACCTGGCCGACGCCCTGGTCCCGGAGTTGCTGCCGTGGACGGACAAGCCCCTCGCGCTGTTCGGCCACAGCATGGGGGCGACCCTCGGCTTCGAGGTCGCGCTGCGCCTGGAGCAGAAGGGCGTGGTGCCGGTGACGCTGTTCGCCTCCGGGCGCCGCGCGCCGTCCGCGCACCGCGACGAGACGGTGCACCAGCGGGACGACGAGGGTCTGATCGCCGAGGTGAAGTCGCTCAGCGGCACCGACTCCCAGCTCCTCGGCGATGACGAGATCCTGCGGATGGTGCTGCCCGCGATCCGCAGCGACTACAAGGCCGCCGAGACCTACGCCTACGTTCCGGGCCCGCGGCTGGCCGCCCCGATCCAGGCCCATGTGGGCACCAGCGATCCCAAGGCGACGGTCGACGAAGTCCGCGCGTGGAGCGAGCACACCTCGGGGGAGTTCGCCCTGCACACCTACCCCGGCGGTCACTTCTACCTGAACAGCCAGGCGTCACGGGTCATCGCGTCGATCTCCGAGACGCTGTCCCCGCCACCGGCCTGACAGACGTACGCGCACCGCACCGCCCGGACACCGGACCGTCCGGACGCGGCGGTGCGGGTCAGCCGTGCGGGCGTCCGGCCAGCACGGTCCGGGTGTAGTCCTCGACGGTGGCGTCCAGGCCCACGTCATGGCGCGCCCGCTCGGACAGCAGCCAGCGGTGTTCCAGCAGCTCGTAGTAGATCTGCGCGGTGTCGGTCGCACCGCGCAGCTCCAGCGGGACGGCGCGGACGGTCGGCCGGAAGACATCGCGGACCCAGCGGTGGGCCAGCACCTCCGGCCGCGCGCCCAGCGGATCGCCGGGGGCGTAGTCGTCCTGGGTGGCCATCCAGGTCTCCAGGTCGTTCAGCAGACTGCGGGCCTGGTTCTCCTCCGCGTCCAGACCGGTCAGCCGGAGCAACTGGCGCTGGTGGTGGCCCGCGTCGACGACCTTGGGCACGAAGGTGACCATGTCCCCGTCGGGGGAACGCTCGATCTGCATCTCGGCGACATCGAAGCCCAGGTCGTTCAGGCGCCGCACCCGCCGGTCGATGTAGTGGCGCTTGGCCGCCGGATAGACCGACTGCCGGGTCAGCTCATGCCACAGCTCGGCGTACCGGTCGGCGATGGCCTGCCCGAAGAGCACCGGGTCGACCGAGGGGTGGAGCGAGCCGCTGGCCTCCAGGTCCATCAGCTCGCCCGCGATGTTCACCCGCGCCACCTCGACGTCGTACTCGCGCTGTCCGGCGGTGAGCCGCGGCTGGAGCTGCCCGGTCTCGGCGTCCACCAGGTACGCGGCGTACGCGCCCGCGTCCCGCCGGAAGAGGGTGTTGGACAGTGAGCAGTCGCCCCAGGCGAAGCCCGCGAGGTGGAGCCGCACCAGGAGGACGGCGAGCGCGTCGAGCAGCCGCTTGATGGTGCTGGGCCGCATCGTCGTCTCGAACATCGAGCGGTACGGCAGCGAGCCCACCAGATGCCGGGTGACCAGTACCGGTTCCAGCGGCTCGGCGTTCCCGCCGCGGCGTCCGGTGACCACCGCCAGCGCGTCCACCGCGGGGATCGCGAGCCGGTCCAGGTCGCGCAGCAGCCCGTACTCGCGGACCGCCGCCCACTCGCCGACCTCCTTGACCGCCACCACCTCACCGCCCGCGCGGGCGAACCGGACGACATGGCGGGAGATACCGCGGGGCAGCGAGACCAGGTGCTCCTCCGGCCACTCCTCCAGCGGGATGTGCCACGGCAGATCGAGGAGGGATGCCGGGTGCTCGGGCGAGGTGGCGGTGATCTGCAGCTCCATGACACACCAGTGTGCGGTACGGGTGTGCGGGCGCGGACGGCCGCGTCAGGAGCGCCCGGCCACCGGCGGCCGCATCCCGTCGAGGACGACGCGGATGCAGCGCTCGGCCCGGGAGCGGTCGTCGGGCAGGTCCAGCACCCCGGCGGCACTGGTGGCGGCCTTGGCCAGGAACGGGATGTCGTGCCACCGCAGGTCCGCGCGGAGGGTGCCCGCGCGCTGGGCGCGTTCGGTCAGCCGTCGCAGGAGCTCGAGCAGACGCCACCGGGCGGCGGCCACCCGCGGTCCGCCGCGGTCGTCGAGGGAGGCCGTCAGGCCCGCGTTCTCACCGGTGCGCAACGCGAGATCGGTGAAGAAGGAGGTGAAGGCCGGCCAGTCCGCGCCCCGGTCCAGTGCCCGTTCCGCACCGGCGGTCAGTTCGCCGAGCAGATCGAGGAGGACGGCCTCCATCAGCTGACCGCGTTCGGGGTAGCGGCGGTACACCGTGCCGACGCCGACGCCCGCCCGGCGGGCGATCTCGTGGTAGCTGACGTCGAGGCCGTGGGCCGCGACCGCCTGGCGCGCGCCGGTGAGCACCCGGGCGGCGTTGCGCCGGGCGTCCGCGCGGGGCGGTCGCTCGGGCCGCTCTGCGGAGGGCATGTCCTCAACCCTAGACAGAATTGGACAGATTCTGTCCACATATCTACGCTGCGAAGAGGTTAAGCGGACATGATCTGTCCGCTTACGGGGGTCGATCACCGTCCGTCCTACGGATCCCGGCCCCGTCCGTCCGTGTGCCGCCGTCCATCCGAAGGGAGCCCGGCCTTGCCTCATCTCGCCGGCAACACCGCAGTGATCACCGGTGGCAGCGAGGGTCTCGGCTACGCCATCGCCGACGCGTTCGCCACGGAGGGCGCCGACCTCGTCCTGATCGCCGGCGACCAGGACGGACTCGACCGGGCCCGGCGGACCCTGTCCGCGCACGGGACCACCGTCCGCACGCTCTGCCTCGACCTGGCCGACCACGGCGCCGCCGATACGGCGGCGGAGCGCGTGCTGGAGCTGACCGACCGGGTGGACACCCTCGTCAACAACGCGGGGACGGCTCATTTCAGCCCGCTCGCCCAGACCTCCGCGGACACCTTCGACACCATGCTCCACCTCAATGTGCGGGTGCCGTTCCTGCTCGCCCAGGCGCTGCTCCCGGCACTCACCGACGGGCGCGGCAGCATCGTCAACATCACCAGCTACTGGGCGGATTCGACAGGCACCGACCGCCCGTCGGCGGCCTACTCCGCCACCCGGGGCGCGATCAACGCGATGACCCGGGCGCTCGCCGGTGAACTGGGCCCGTCCGGGGTCCGGGTCAACGCCATCGCCCCGGGGGCCGTCCACACCACCGGGTACGAGCGCGAGCCGGACGTCCCGATGAGCGAGGAGCAGCGTGCGGAGCACGACCGGCGCACCGCCGACGCCTACCCCCTGGGCCGGATCGGGGCGCCGGGGGAGGTGGCCGCCGCGGCGGCCTTCCTCGCCTCCCCGCAGGCCGGATGGACCACCGGCACCATCATGAACGTGGACGGCGGGCTGGCGGTCCGCTAGACCGCCGGGCCCGCCGCCCGCGGAGTGCCGCCGCGGGACCCGGTCAGGACACGTCGAGCGCGGCGCCGACGATGCTGTCGGCGTCCAGACCGTGGTAGCGGTACACCGACTCCAGGTCGCCGGACTGTCCGAACCGGGTCACCCCGAGGTGGGTGGCGCGCACCTGGTTGACGCCGCTGAGGAACGCCAGGGTGTGCGGATGGCCGTCGAGCACGGTGACCAGGGGTGCCGCCCGGTGCGCGGGGAAGGCCGCGTCCAGGATCCAGCTGTCGCCCTCGCCCCGGCCGGAACGGGCCTGCACGGCGTCGAAGAGCAGCCCGGGGCTGGTCACGCAGATGACGTCGGCGGGGGTGCCCTGGGCCTGGAGCCGCTCGGCCGCGAGCAGCGCCTCGGGCACCACGGCGCCCATCGCGGCGATCGTGACCGCGGGCTGTCCGGCCGAGCGCACCAGCGGATACGCCCCGGCGACGGCCTGGCGGCGACGGCGCTCACGGGCCGCCGGATCGGTGGGCACCGCGGCGAGGCTCTGGTCCACCGGGCGGGTGGAGAGCCGCAGATAGGCAGAGGTGCCGTCGGGCCGTCCGAGCCGGGCCAGCGAGGCCAGCAGCGTCCACTCCACGTCGATCGCGAAGGCGGGCTCGTAGGTGATGCAGCCGGGCTGTTCGAGCCCGACGGACGGGGTGGTCACCGACTGGTGGGCGCCGCCCTCGGGCGCGAGCGTGACCCCGGAGGGCGTGCCGACCAGAATCGACTGCCCGCCCGCGTAGATGCCGAACGACCAGGGCTCCAGGGCCCGTTCCACGAACGGGTCGTAGAGCACCCCGATGGGCAGCAGCGGCTGGCCCCAGCGGCTCCAGGTGGCGCCCAGTTCGGCGAGCAGCCCGACCAGGTTGCCCTCGGCGATGCCGAGTTCGAGGTGCTGCCCGGTGGGGCGCTCGCGCCAGTGCAGGATGGTCTCGGGGTCGTCCTCGAACCAGTCGCGGCGGTCGTCGGCCGCCGACCACACGCCGACCTTGTTGACCCAGCCGCCGAGGTTGGTGGAGGAGCTGACATCGGGGCAGAGCGTCACCACGCGCCGCGCCGCTTCCGGTGCCGCCCGGGTGAGGTCCAGCAGGGCGCGGCCCAGCGCGGCCTGGGTGGTGGCCTTCCCCGACGGGGTGCGGCCGATGTCGGTGGGCAGCTCCGGGACCGGGGTGAGGGAGACCGGTTCGCGCCGCAGCCGGGCGGCCACCCCGGCGCACAGCCGTCCCGCCGCGGAGTCCGGGGCGAAGCGCCGCCACGGATCGTCGAGCGACATGCCGACCCGCTGCCCGAGCTCGGCCATCTGGTCGGCCGACAGCAGGGAGGAGTGGTTCTGCGGATGGCCCTCGCTGGCCAGCCCGTTCCCCTTCACCGTGTACGCGAAGATCACGGTGGGCCGGGTGTCGTCGATGGCGCCCAGCGCCTCGTCGAGCGCACGCAGATCGTGTCCGCCGAGGTTGCGGATGGCGGCGTGCAGGGTGGCGTCCTCCAGCGGCTCCAGCAGGGCGCGCAGGGCCGCGGCGTCGGGGCCGTCGCCGGGCAGCCGGGTCCGCAGCTGCTCCGGGGTGCAGCGCAGCAGCCGCTGGTACTCGGGGTTGGTCATCTCGTCGATCCGCCGCCGCAGGGCGTCCCCGCCGGGCCGGGCGAACAGCTCGCGCAGCAGCCGCCCGTACTTGACGGTGAGCACCTGCCAGCCCGCGGCCTCGAACATCCCCTGCAACCGCTTGGCGCCGATGTCGGGCACCACGCGGTCCAGCGACTGCCGGTTCACATCGACGATCCAGCAGATCTCGCCCAGCTCGCCGACCATCGGGTCGAGGATCGCCTCCCAGCAGGCGCCCTCGTCCAGCTCCGCGTCCCCGACCAGCGAGTACTGCCGTCCGGTGCCCGCGCCGCCCGCGACCGAGTCGGTGTAGCGGCGGGCCAGCGCGCCCCAGATCGGCGCGGTGGCGCCGATGCCCACCGAACCCGTGGAGTAGTCGACGGGGTCGGGGTCCTTGGACCGTGAGGGGTAGCTCTGCAGACCGCCGAACTCCCGCAGCGTGGTCAGATACCGCTCGTCCAGCTCCCCGAGCAGGTAGTTGATCGCGTGCAGCACCGGAGAGGCGTGCGGCTTCACCGACACCCGGTCCCCCGCGCGCAGCCGGTCGAACCACAGCGCCGTCATGATCGTCGTCATCGACGCGGATGACGCCTGGTGCCCGCCCACCTTCAGCCCGGTGGGGTTGGGCCGCACCCGGTTGGCGTGGTCGATGATCGCGGTGGCCAGCCAGAGCACCCGCTGCTCCACCTCGTGCAGCAGCGCGTCCCGCGCCGCGAGCGCGTCCGGGACCCCGGGCGTTCTCGCGCTGGTCTTCGTGGTCATGAGGGTCGGTCTCCTCGGCGTTCGGGCCCGTCGTGGTGGGACGGCGTGTTCGTCAGGCGCGGTCTGGTGGGAATGCGCCTCGGTCGTGCGCGTCCTGGTGGGACGCGTCGTGGCCAGCGGATTCGGAGATCACCAGCGAGACGTAGTCTCCGTTCCGCCCGCGCGCTCCGCAAGGGCTGCCGGGTCCCGATCGCCCCTCGCGGCCCGCGCCGCACCGCCCCACGTCGGAGGTACATGTGCGGCGGTCCGGCACGCCCGAAGACCGGACCCGGAGCCGGACGGGGCCGCGAACGTGGGTCAGTCCTGGTAGAGGGCGGAGAGACGGGGCAGCCGGCGCTGCCTCTCCTCGTCGTCCTCGACATCGAAATCCCCGTCCGGGTCGGCGTACTCGACGGTGAACGTGTCGGAGGGCAGCTCCGCACCGGTGGCCGCCCGGTGGGCGTCCCACGGGATGCGCAGGGCCGCCTCGCACTCCAGCTCCCGGCCGTCCTCGCTCGCGGCGCGGACGGCCGGGAGGCCGGCGAGGGCGTCGGGGTCGGCCACGACGCGCTCGAACACCTCGCGGCCCTGGAGGAGGAGCCAGCCGCGGAAGTAGTCGAAACCGTCGTCGGAGCAGCCTCCGTTGATGACGTAGGCACCGCCCCAGAGCAGCGAGCGGCAGGAGTCGCCCATGCGGTCCCACAGCACCTGCTCGGTGGCGATGATCTCGGCGGGCGGACGGGTCGCGAGCAGGGTGGCCGCCCGTGCGGCCACCGCCTCGGCGTCCGCCGGGTCCGCCGCCGTGGCGCGGGCTTCGTCGATCAGCTTCCAGAACTCTTCGCGGTCCATGGCGGCCAACATGGCATCCACCTCCGACAGTGCGCGGCCGGGGGCGCGTCCGTCCCGGTGGGAGGGGTGGCGTAGCCTCGCATGCGCCCATCGCCCCGCGCGGAAGAGGAACGCCGATGTACGCCGTCTGGCTGCTGCTCGCAGTCGTCTCCGGTGGGCTGATCGCCGTACAGTCCCGTCTCAACGGTGAGTTGGCGCACGGGACGCACGACCCCTACGCCGCGGCGCTCATCTCCTTCGGCTCCGGGCTGGTGGTGATGTCCGCCGGGCTGCTCATCGCGGGTGCGCGGCGGGCGGGGCGGCGGGACGCACCGGACGGGCCGGGACGTACGGGGCCGGCCGCCGTCGTCCGGGCGGTGCGTGAGCACCGGCTGAAGTGGTGGCAGGTGCTCGGCGGCTGCGGTGGCGCGCTGCTGGTGCTCTCGCAGTCCCTGACGGTCACCACGCTCGGGGTGGCCCTGTTCACCGTGGCCGTGGTGGCCGGACAGACCGCCGCCGGGCTGGTCTTCGACCGCAAGGGGCTCGGGCCCGCGGGGCCACAGCCGCTGACCGCGCCCCGGATCATCGGGTCGGTACTGGTCCTCGCGGCGGTCGGGGTGTCCACGGCCGGCAAACTGGACGCGGACTTCCCGCTCCGGATGCTCGCGCTGCCCCTGGTGGCCGGGGCCTGTGTGAGCTGGCAGCAGGCGGTCAACGGCCATGTGCGGGTCGCCACCGGCTCGGCCCCGACCGCGACCTTCACCAACTTCGCGGTCGGCGCCACCGTCCTGGTCACGGTGTTCGGTGTGCACGCGCTCGCGGTCCACCCGCCGCGCACCCTCGCCCCGGACTGGTACGTGTACTGCGGCGGACCGGTCGGGATCGTGTTCATCGGGATCGCCATCGCGGCCGTCCACCACCTGGGGGTGCTCATCCTCGGTCTGGCCACCATCACGGGCCAGCTCCTGGGCTCGCTCGCGCTGAACACGGCCTTCCCCCGGGAGGGGGCCGAGGTGACCCCCTCGACCTTCGCGGGGATCGCCGTGGCGCTCGTGGCGATCGCGATCGCCGCCCTGCCCCGGCGGGGCAGCGGCTCACGGACGGTGGCCGGCGGCACGCCGCGGACCGGCGGATCCGGCACCCCCAGCGGGACGGACGCCCGCCCCGCACCATCGCAGGCGTCCGACCACGCCCGCTGTCCTCGCTGACCCTCCGCGCCACCCCGACCGCGGTGTCCGATGTCCTCCGGCGCGCTCCTCGCGGCATGGCGCACCGTGGGAGGATGACGCATGAGGACGGCAGGTACGGGACAGCGTGGGGCCGGTGACACCCGACGCACCCCTGTGCGGTGCGAACTCCCCGGTCAGGTCCGTCGCGACACCATGAACGCGATGTCCGAATCCCGCCAGCATCCGGTGTCCGTTTTCCGCAGACTGGACAGCGATCAGGACACTTCACAGGAAAGCGAACGAAACCATGACGGTCTACACCACGTTCGACAGCCCTCTGGGTGAACTGCTGTTGGCGGGCGAGGAGTCGGCGACCGCTCCGGGCGGTGTCGCGCTGACCTCCCTCTCGGTGCCGGAGCAGCAGGGCGGGGCGACGGTCGGCGACGGCTGGCGGCGCGATGACGCGGCGTTCGCCGCCATCACGGACCAGCTGCGGGCGTACTTCGCGGGGCGGCGCACCCGGTTCGACATCGAGTTCACATCCGCCGGCACCCCGTTCCAGCAGCGGGTCTGGCAGGCGCTCGAGGAGATCCCGTACGGCACGACCCTCAGCTACGGCGCGCTCGCCGAGCGGGCCGGGGCGTCGCGCGCCGCCGTGCGCGCGGTCGGTACGGCGATCGGCCGCAATCCACTGCTGGTCGTACGCCCGTGCCACCGGGTCATCGGGGCGGACGGTTCGCTGAGCGGGTACGCGGGCGGCCCGGACCGCAAGCGCAGTCTGCTGCGGCTCGAGGGCATCGTGGACCCGGCATGATCACCGAGAACACCGCCGCCAGGGCGCGCCGCGCCCTGGACTCGGCCGACTGGCGGGCCCTGGCCGGGGAGCTGGACGGCCACGGCTGCGCGCTCACCCCGAAGCTGCTCACCCCCGCGGAGTGCCGCTCCCTGGCGGGGCTCTACGACCAGGAGGCGCGGTTCCGCTCCACGGTCGACATGGCCCGGCACCGCTTCGGCTCCGGCCAGTACCGCTACTTCAGCCATGAACTCCCCGATCCGGTGGCGGAGTTGCGCGCCGCCTTCTATCCCCATCTGCTGGCCATCGCACGCGACTGGGCGGACCGGCTGGGGCGCCCCGCGCCCTGGCCGGACACCCTGGAGGCGTGGCTCACCATGTGCCACGCGGCCGGGCAGGGCCGGTCGGCCCAGATCCTGCTGCGCTACGGTGCGGGCGACTGGAACGCGCTCCACCGCGATGTGTTCGGAGAGATGGTGTTCCCGCTCCAGGTCGTCATCGGGCTCGACGAGCACGGCAGCGACTACACCGGCGGGGAGTTCCTGCTGGTGGAGCAGCGCCCCCGGGCGCAGTCGCGCGGCACGGTCACCGTACTGGAGCAGGGCCACGGCCTGATCTTCACCACCCGCGACCGTCCGGTGCGCTCGGCCCGTGGCTGGTCCGCCGGGGCGATGCGGCACGGGGTGAGCACCGTGCGCTCCGGCCGCCGCCACGCCCTGGGCCTGGTGTTCCATGACGCCTGACGATCCCGGACACCGCCATGGCCACCGCACCGGGCCCCGGCCGCGGATACACCCTGCTGGACGCCGGCGGCCGGCCGTTCCGGTCCGCGGCGCCGGGCACCCTGGGCGGCCATCGGCGGAGCAGGCTGTACGGACGGCTGGACTGCCCCTCGGCACTGCGGGCGCTTGCCCGCGGGGACTACCGCCGGCACCGGGTGTTCTTCGCGGACGAGACCACCGCACGCGCGGCCGGGTACCGGCCGTGCGCGGTGTGTCTCCCCGCGCGATACGCCCACTGGAAAGCGAACCGGGAGACCACACCACCGTGACGCACCCACCCCGGCACACCGCCGGCCGGCCCCTCCCACCGCTGCTCGACGAGGACGAGGAGCGGGCGTACGGCCCGCTGCCGGACCCCGCACCACACACCCCCGCCGAGCTCACCGCCGTCATCGGCCTGGTGGCCGCGTCGGCGCCCCGCACCGGGACGGTGGCCGTCGGCCACGGCCGGGACACCGCCTCACGCGCCGCGGCCACGGCGTTCGCCACCGCCTGGCAGGAGCGGGGCGGACACGTCGTCGCGGTGGTGGACTGGCCCGAGACCGCCGCGTCCTGGCTGCGCCCGGCCCGTCGGCTGACCGCACCGGCGCCGGACGCCTGGGTGGTGGCCGCCGCACCGCTGGGCTGGGTCCGGATGAGCCGCCGGCTGCGGTACAGCACCGACTGGGATCCGGCGCGCACCGTGGCGTTCGCCTCGCTGCGGGATTCCCGCCTCCCGGCGCTGGCCGGGCCGCGGACACTGGACGGGCTGCGCGGTGCCACCACCGACGGTGGCACCTGGGAGGTCCACCGCCGCTGGGTCACCTCCCTCCCGGCTCCGGAGGGCGGTGCCCCCCGGTGGACGCGCTGATCCCCCGGCCCCGGCTGCGCGTGGCCCCCGGCGCCGTCCACGTGCCCGGCTGGCTCGGCCTCGACGCGCAGCGCCGCCTGGTCACGGCCTGCCGGGCCTGGGCCACCGGTCCGGTGCCGATCCGCCGCACCCGGCTGCCGAACGGCGGGGTGATGTCCGTGCGCACGGTGTGCGTGGGCTGGCACTGGAAGCCGTACGCCTACACCCGGACCGCGGACGACGTGAACGGCGCGCGGGTGGCCGCGTTCCCGGACTGGATGGTGGACCTGGGCCGCCGTGCCCTGGTCGAGGCGTACGAGGACGAGCGGGCCGGGGACGGCTACACCCCCGACACGGCGCTCATCAACTTCTATGACGCGGCGGCGAAGCTGGGGATGCACCAGGACAAGGACGAGCGGTCCGACGCACCGGTGGTGTCCCTCACCGTCGGCGACAGCTGTGTGTTCCGCTTCGGCAACACCGAGACCCGCACCAAGCCCTACACGGATCTCGAACTCGCCTCGGGAGACCTGTTCGTCTTCGGCGGCGCCTCGCGCCACGCCTTTCACGGGGTGCCCAGGATCCTGCCCGGCACCGGCGATCCGGCGACCGGACTGACGGCGGGGCGGCTGAACATCACGATGCGGGTGACGGGCCTGACGGATCCGCCCTGACGCCCCCGGCCGCCGAACGCTATGAGGCGGCCAGCCGGCGCGCCCGGCGCAGCCCCGCCGTGACGTCCGCGAGGGTGGCGCAGTCCTCCACCGCGCCGCCCGCGGGCAGCGCCAGGTCCGCCGGGGGACGGCGGGTGGCGACGGCGTCGGCCAGGTCGGACAGACCGGTCCGCAGCCGCTCGGCCAGTTCCGGGTCCGGGGCCGCGGCGCCCTGGTCCAGCCGGACCCCGCAGGCCGTCGCGGTGTCCACGATCTCCTCCAGCGCGGAGACCACCGGGGCCCACACCGCCAGGTCCCGTCCGAAGGGCGGGTGTTCGGCGCCGGCCACCGCCACGGCGCGACGGGCGTCGGCCAGCGCCCGGTACGCCTCGCGGCGCAGCCGCAGCCGTTCCGCGTAGGGGGCGTCGGCGGCGAGTACCCGGTCGAGGTGGTCGCGAGTGGCGCGGACGGCGAGCGAGAGCCGGACGGACACCTGGGCGCGGGGCCCGCCGAGCCCCGGCAGGACCCCGGCGGCCAGCACCACCGCGCAGGCCAGCAGGGTGTCCATCAGCCGGGTGTACCCCGGGTCGGTGTCCCCGCCGAGGTAGACCAGGGAGAGCAGCAGGGGGGTGAGCACGGCGGTCTGCAGCGCGAAGTGGCGTACGGAGACCGGGATCAGCGCGGAGCAGAGCGCGGCCACGGCGACCGGCCACACCCCGGGCTCCCCGGCCACCGGGGTGAGGAGGGCGGTGAGCGCCCCGAAGACGGCCACACCCACCGCGGTGCCCAGGGACCGTGAGACGGCCCGGGAGAAGAGCGGGCCCATATCCGGTTTGACGAGGAAGGCGGCGGTGGCGGGCAGCCAGTACCAGTGGTCGCCGGGGAGTTCGCGGGCCAGCGCGGTGCTCACCCCGACGCAGAGCGCCACCCGGGCCGCGTACTCGCGCCCCGCGGCACCGGACGCACGGCGCAGCCGCTGCCGCGGGCCAGGGCCCACGGGGCCGACGGCGGGCGCCGGTTCGCCGTCGAAGACCCGGGCGGCGAGCAGGACGGCGCGGTGCACGGCCACCTTGCCCGCGGTGTCGGGGACGGGCGCGGGCAGCGGGCCGGGCGGCCGTCCGGTGCGGATCGAACGGGCGAGCCGGGCGGGGGTGCGCGCCAGGTGGTCGGGCAGGGGCGCGTTCTCCCACAGCAGGGTGAGGGCCGCCTCGCTGAGCGCTCCGGCCACCGCGAGGCGGTCACGCAGTCCGCGTTCCCGGGTGTCCGGCCGGTACAGCGGCAGCCGGTGGGCGTAGAGCGCTTCATAGGCGGTGTCGTACGCGGTGGTCAGACGGCGTCGTGCCGGACGGCCGCCCTCGGTGCCGACCCTCGCCATCAGGTCGGCGAGGGCGTCGTAGACGGCGGCCACGGCCTCGTCCGCGTCGGAGCGGACGGCCGGGCGGCGCCGGAGCGGCCGGGCCGACCAGGGCAGCAGGGCCGCCATGGTGAGCACCCAGGCGGCGCCGGTGAGGATCAGCCCGGCGCGTGCGGCCGGGGTCTCCGGCAGCGGCATCCCGGCGCCGACGACGCACAGCACCATCAACTGCACCCCGGCGGACGAGCAGACGGGGCCGACGGCGCTGAGCGCGCCCGAGACCAGCCCGACGGCGGCGAGCGCGCCCGCGATCGCGGCGCCGAGGCCGAGGGTGCCCAGCCAGGCGCCGATGAGCATCCCGACGGCTCCCGCGAGGGCGGGCAGTCCGATGCGGACGATCCGGGTGGCGCGGGTCGCCGGGCGGTCGTTGATGTGGGCGAACATCGCGCCGAGCCCCACGGTGACCCCGGCGGAGGTGTGTCCCGAGGCGACTCCGGCGGCCACTGCGGGGCCGACGCCGAGCGCCCCGCGCAGGACGGCACCCCAGGGCACGGGGGCTCCGGTCCCCCACACCCCGCGCAGGGGATGGGCCAGCCAGTCGGGCGGAGCGGGGCGAACGCGCAAGGGTCCTCCGTGGTGCGGGTGGTGCGGGTACCGCTGGGGTACGGCCGACGCCGGGCCCTGCGTCGGAATCCGGGTCGGGTGGATATCAGGCCAGGTCTCCTCGACCGTAAGGGAGTCATGCGGAACTTCCGTAACCTGTGTATTTCCGCCATGTGAGATGTGGGTGATCGCCGGGCGTCCGGCAGGGGGCACGCGCCGGGACGGGGAGGGGCGCGGGGCGGCCGGTCAGCAGGGGATGCACGGCGCACGATCGCCTCGAACGCGGCAATGACAGAACCCGATCACCCAGTGCCTCACCACGCACATGCCACGCTCATATGTGTCCGAAGCGTGGCCATCTTTAGACGGAGCGTGTTGTGTTCCGCCCCCGGACCCAACTAGCCTCCGTAGCCGCCGTGTTACCGAACGCACGTTTAGTACCCCTTCGGTACACGCGTTGAGCAACTGCTCCAGGCCCTGCACCGGCAACGGAGGAGAGATGACCGACACCCTCACGGACACGGCGAGCGGCACCGGCCGGGAACCGGGCTACCCGATCGACAGGAGCCCGCGCTGCCCCTTCTCCCCGGCCGCCGGGCTGCGCGAGTTACAGGCCACGGCACCGCTGCGGAAGGTCCGGCTGTGGGACGGCAGCGGCGCCTGGCTCGTCACCCGGTACGCGGAACTGCGCACCCTGGCCGCGGACCCCCGGATCAGCAGCGACATCCTGCGCCCCGGCTATCCGCACGTGAGCCTCGGCAGTCTGGAGCGGGCCCGCCGCCAGACGTCCTTCATCGTGATGGACGACCCCGCCCACGCCCGGCTGCGCCGACTGGTGACCGCGCCGTTCACGGTCAGGCGGATCCAGGCGCTGCGCCCCGCCGTCCAGGATCTGGTGGACGAGCTGATCGACACCATGCTGGCCGGTCCCTCCCCCACCGACCTGGTACGGGAGTTCGCGTTGCCGCTGCCGTCCCTGGTCATCTGCCGGCTGCTCGGCGTCCCCTACGCCGACCACACGTTCTTCCAGCGCCACAGCACCGCGCTGCTCAACCGCGACTCCGCGGAGCGGGCCACCGAGGCCCAGCGCATCCTGACGGACTACCTGGACGGCCTGGTCGCCGAGAAGCTGGTCCGCCCCGCCGACGATCTGCTCTCCGTGCTGGCCACCGAGCAGGTCGCGCCCGGTCTGCTCGAGCGGCGGGACCTGACCGCCATCGCCATGCTGCTGCTGGTCGCGGGACACGAGACCACCGCCAACATGATCGCGCTGGGCACGCTCGCCCTGCTCCGCCACCCCGATCAGCTCGACGCGCTGCGCGCCACCGACGATCCGGCGCGCATCGCGGGCGCGGTCGAGGAACTGCTGCGCCACCTCACCATCGTGCAGACCGGACTGCGCCGGGTGGCCCTGGCGGACATCGAGATCGCCGGCCAGGTGATCCGCGCGGGCGAGGCGGTCATCCTGGCCATCGACGCGGCCAACCACGACGCGACGGCGTTCACCGAACCCGACCGCCTCGACCTCGGCCGCGACGCCCGCCGCCACGTGGCCTTCGGCTACGGCGTCCACCAGTGTCTGGGCCAGCAGCTGGCCCGGATGGAGCTCCAGGTCGTCTACAGCACGCTCTACCGGCGCGTCCCCACACTGCGCCTGGCCGCCGACCCGGCCGGACTCCCCTACAAGCACGACTCCATCGTCTACGGGGTCCATGAACTTCCCGTCGCGTGGTGAGGGCGGATCCTCCGCCCCCACCACCGCCGCTCCGGCGACCCCCACCCCCCATCGAGGAGAAGACAGCCCTATGCGGGTGACCTTGCACCAGGACAAATGCGTGGCCTCCGGCCAATGCGTACTCGCCGCGCAGGAGGTGTTCGACCAGCGCGACGAGGACGGTGTCGCGGTCCTGCTGGACGACAACCCGCCCGCCGGAGCGCATGACGACGTCCGGCACGCCGCCGCCGTCTGCCCCGCCCTCGCCATCACCCTGGCAGAGTCGTGAACACCACCCGCGACGTGGTCATCGTGGGAGCCTCCGTGGCCGGGCTCACCACGGCCGTGACCCTCCGCACCCTCGGCTACGACGGCCGTCTCACCCTCATCGGGGACGAGCCGCACACCCCGTACGACCGGCCCCCGCTGTCCAAGCAGATCCTGGCGGGCACCTGGGAACCGGACCGGATCAGACTGCGCACCGACGAGGAACTGGCCGCACTGGACGCCGAGTTGCTGTTCGGCAGGTCCGCCACCGGACTGGACGTCGCCGCCGGGCGGGTGCTGCTGGACGGCGGCGACAGCGTGCCCTACGGCTCGCTCGTCATCGCCACCGGGGTGAACCCCTGCCGGCTGCCCGGTGTCGAACTGGCGGGGGTGCATCTGCTGCGCACCCTCGACGACGCCCTCGCCCTGCGCGCCGCGATGCTGCGCGGTCCCAGGGTGGCCGTGGTCGGGGCAGGTTTCCTCGGCGCCGAAGCGGCGGCGGCCGCGCGTGGGATGGGGCTGGAGGTCACGCTGATCGACCCCCGGCCGGTGCCCATGCGGCGCCAGTTCGGCGACCGCGTCGGCGCGCTGGTCGGAGAGCTCCACCAGGACCACGGGGTGTCCGTGCGCTGCGGCACCGGGGTGAACCAGTTCCTGGAGACCGACGGCCGGGTGACCGGGCTCGAGCTGACCGACGGCGTCAAACTCGACGCCGACCTGGTCGTGGTCGCGGTCGGCGCCGCCCCCGCCACCGGCTGGCTGCGGGAGTCCGGACTGCTGCTCACCAACGGCGTGGAGTGTGACGCCACCTGCCGGGCCGCCCCGGGCGTCTACGCCGCCGGGGACGTGGCCTCCTGGCACAACAGCCACTTCGACGCCCCGATGCGGCTGGAACACCGGCTGAACGCCACCGAGCAGGCGCAGGCCGTCGCCCGCAACGTACTCGGCGCGGAGCTGCCGTTCGCTCCGGTGCCGTACTTCTGGACCGACCAGTACGACGCCCGGATCCAGGCGTACGGGATCTTCCCCGCCGACGCGGACCTCGCCGTGCTCCACGGCGAACTGGCCGGCCGCCGCTTCGTCGCCGCCTATGGTCACCGGGGCCGGGTGGTCGGGGTGCTCGGCTGGAACTGCCCGCGCGAGCTGCGCACACTGCGCCAGTTGGTGGTCGAGCGGGCGCCCTGGTCATCGATCGGGGCGCAGGAGTGTCTGACCGCCGCCTGGTGAGGACCCGCTGAGGACCGCACCGGACACCTGCCGCTGACACGCCCGGGCCCCGGGGCCGACGCTCCCGGGGCCCGGGCCGACACCTCGCGGCAAGTCGCCGGTGACCACGGCGTCAGGTCTCGGTCATGCGCCGGGGTGAGGCTGGCCCGATGCTCGTCCGTCGCATTCCCGTCCCAGGCGTCACCGTCGCCCCGCACCACTGCCGGCTGCTCGGGCTCACCGGCTCGGTGGCGCTGGCACTGGGGGGAGCGACGGCGGGGGCGCTGCCGGTGGCGGACGCCCTCACCCCCGACTCCGGCAGAGCGGCCCTCGGCCTGGTCAGCACCTACTTCGGACTGGTCCTGCTGATCGCGGCCTGGTGGTGGCTGGGCCGGGCGGTGCGCGGACCGCGGCCGCCCGGCACCCGGAGCCTGCTGCTCACCCTGGCCGTCTGGGCGGCGCCACTGCTGCCCGCTCCCCCGCTGTTCAGCCGGGACGTGTACAGCTATCTCGCCCAGGGCGCGATGGTGCACGCGCGGATCGACGTCTACGTCCACGGTCCGATCCGGCTGGGCGGACCGCTCGCGGCCGAGGTGGCACCGGTGTGGCAGCACACCCCGACCCCGTACGGCCCGGTGTCCCTGGTGTTCGAGACCGCGGCCGCGCACGCGGCGCGTGCCGAACCGTCCCTCGGAGTGCTGGGGCTACGGCTGGTCGCACTGCTCGGAGTGGCCCTGATGGCGCTCGCACTGCCGGTGCTCGCCCGGCGCTGCGGCACCGACCCCGCCGGAGCACTGTGGTTCGGGGCACTCAACCCGCTGTCGCTGCTGCACCTGGTGGGCGGTGCGCACAACGACGCCGTGATGCTGGGGCTGCTGGGTGCCGGGCTGGTGGCCGCGACAGGCCGGTGGCCCGCGTGCGGCGCGGTACTGGTCACCCTCGCCGCCCTGGTCAAGGCACCCGCCGCGCTGGGGCTGCTGGCGGTGGCCACGCTCTGGGCGCACCGGGTGGAGGGCCGCGCGCACCGGGTGGGCGCCGTGCTGACCACCGCCGCGCTGGCGCTCGCCACCACGGGCGCTGCCACGGCCGTGACCGGCACCGGATACGGCTGGATCAGCGCGCTCGGCACCCCGGCGTCACCCGGCAACTGGGCGCTGACCAGCGCCCTCGGACACGCCACCAGGGCCCTGCTGGAGGCGGCGGGCAGCGGTCTGGCACCACTGGCCACCCCGGTGTGGCACGGGCTCGGGCTGCTGGCCACCGCCGTGGCCGTGGTGGTGGTCTGGCTGCGTCCGCCCCGTCGGCCCCTGTACGCGCTGGGGCTGAGCCTGACGGCGGTGGCCCTGCTCGGCCCGGCGCTGCGGCCCTGGTACGTGCTGTGGGGGCTGTTCCTCCTCGCGGCGGCGGCGCCGGGTGGTGCGGTGCGACGGGCAGTGGCGGCGGGCAGCGGGGTGCTGGCCCTGGCCGTGCTGCCGAGTGGGTTCGCCCCGGACACCCGGCAGTTGACCTGTGCGGTGGGTGGCGGGGTGGTGGCACTCCTCGTGCTGTGGGCCGTCCGGCACATTCCGGGACCGGCCACCGGGGCCGCCCTGTCATCCGCGTCCGGCGGCCGGCACCCGGAGCGTCCGCGGTGAGCGGGCCGCGTACCCCGCGCGGTCGGCTGCTGGTGGCGGCCGGTCTGGTGGCGGCGGTGGCGCTGTTCCTGGGCAGGGTCCCGCTGCACCGGCACTGGTTCGACCTCCAGGTGTACTACGGGGCCGTCGGCCACTGGCTGCGGGACGGCCACATCTACGCGTTCACCACCCCCGGGGCGGACGGCGCGGACTACGGTTTCACCTATCCGCCGTTCGCCGCCCTGTGCATGCTGCCGATGACGCTGATGAGCTGGCCCGGGGCGGTCACGATCAGCACGGCGCTCAATGTGGCCGCCTCGGCCGCCGTGCTGGGCTGGCTGGTCGGCCCCCTGGTGCGCAGGCACGGCTGGACCCCCTGGTTCGCGTTCACCGTGGCGGCCTGTCTGTTCGCGCTGCTGGAGCCGGTGCGGGACACCTTCAGCTTCGGCCAGGTCAATCTGCTGCTGCTGGTCCTGGTGCTCGGTGACGCGTGGCTGCTGTCCTCCGGGCGCGGCCGGTACGCCGGGTACGGCACCGGTCTGGCCGCGGCCGTCAAACTCACCCCGGCGATCTTCATCGTCTATCTCGCGGTGACCCGGCGGTGGCGTGCCGCCGCCACCGCCGCGGCCACCGCGGTGGCCGCCACGCTGCTGGCCGCGTGGGTGGCTCCGGGCGCCTCACGGGAGTACTGGACCGAGGCGCTGTGGGACACCGACCGCGTCGGTGTCCTCGCCTACGTCTCCAACCAGTCCTGGGAAGGGGTGCTGGCCCGCCTCGTCGACCCGCTCCCGCCGAGCGGGACGGCGTGGGGGCTCGGGGTGCTCGCCGTACTGTCCGTCTGGGCGCACCGGGTGCGCGGCGCGGCGGCCGCCGGGGACGAGACGGCCGGGTACGCGCTGACCGGGGTGGCCGCGTGTCTGATCAGCCCGGTCACCTGGGTGCACCATCTGGTGTGGCTGGTCCCGGCGTTGGCGGTACTCGCCGGGTCCGGCTTGCGGCCCGGAGCGTCCCCGGCCCGCCGCCGGGTGCTGCTGCGGACGGCCGGGGTGGTCCATGTGCTGCTGTGCAGCAGTCTGGTGTGGCTGTGGCGGTTCGACACCGCGGGGGTGGACGGCTTCCTCGGCGGCAACGCCTATGTGTGGATCTGTGTGGGGCTGTTGGTCGCCCTTCCGCTGCGCCGGGCGGACCCGGATCGGGGTCCGCCGGCAGCTGGGGGTACTGCACGGCCGATGACGGGGCAGACGGAGCGATGAGCACGGAACCGGGCCCGGCCCGTATACCGGCAACAGAGATGTCCGGCACGAAGCCGAGAGCGAGGTCGCGGTCCATGTCCCAGACGATGTCGCGGGCGCTGCCCCAGCCACTGCCCCACCCGGTGCCGCAGCAGGCACGCCGTCCGGTGCACCGCAGGCTCCCGGTGCGCCGGATCCTGTGTGTGCTGCCGCTGGCCGCCGTCGCCGTATGGGTGCTCCAGCACCGGTCGCTGATCGGCTCCGGCGCCCGTCAGATGCTGACCGCGAACCCCTGGTGGCTGCTGGTGGCGGTGGCGACGACGGGGTTCGGCTGGGTGGCCGTGTCGTTCGCTCGGCAGGGCGCGGTCCTGGAACGGCTTCCGGCCCGGCGGCTGTTCGCCACGCAGTTCGCGGCGGGCGCCGCCAACCACCTGCTGCCGTCGGGTATCGGCGCGAGTGCGGTCAACATCCGCTTCATGACCGGCTGCGGGCTGACCGCCGCCCGCTCCTCGGCGGCGCTGGCGCTGTACTTCCTCGCGGAGGGGGTGACCCGGGTCGGTCTGCTGGCCGTGCTCTTCCTGGCCTTCCCCGAGGCGCTGCGGCTGGGCCCGGTGCTGCCGGACCGGTCCGGTTCGCTGGTGGTGGCGGCGGTGGCGGCCGGGGTGGTCCTCCTGCTGGTGGGCGTGGCGCTGATCCGCCCGGTGCGCAGGCTCGCGCGGACGTTCCTGGGTACCGCGCTGTCGAACGCCCGGGCGGTGCACCGGCGGCCCTCCCGGGCGCTGGCCCTGTGGGGCGGTTCGCTGGCCTTTCCGCTGCTCCAGGCGTCGGGGCTGGTGGCGGTGGCCCTCGCGCTGGAGCTGGAGGTGCGGCCGCCGCATGTGCTGCTCGCGTATCTGGCCGCCACGGCGGTGGCCTCTCTGATCCCCTCCCCCGGTGGTATCGGCTCCGTCGAGGCCGCGCTGGTCCTCGCGCTGGTCGCGGCGGGTGCGCAGATCGAGGCCGCCACCTCCGCCGTACTGGCCTACCGCTTCATCACGGTGTGGCTGCCACTGGTGCCGGGGGCGCTGGTGCTGGCCGCCCTGGTCCGCGCGAAGATCGTCTGACGGGGCGGTTCAGTTGCCGGGGTGGTGCAGCAGCATCTGCACGGCGGGGCCGAGGACCCGGCGGTCGCGCAGGGTGAGTTCGACACCGCCGAATCCGGCCCCGGTCGCCTCGGTCACCAGCCGCTCGGGCCTGATGCCGAGGACGTGACGGTGGACCGTGAGCACCATCCGCCCGCCGGGGCGCAGCACCCGCAGCAGTTCGCGGAACCCGGCCGGACGGTCCCAGAGCATGACGTTGTTGACGGACAGCACGGCGTCGACCGTGGCGTCGGCGCATCCGGTGTGCTCCGCGGCGCCGTCGCGGACCTCCAGCGTGCCCGCCGCGATCTGCGCGGCGCACCGCCGGATCGCCGCCCGGCGCATCGTGGCGGAGGGGTCCACGGCGATGACCCGGCCGTCCGGCTGAACGGCGGCCACCGCCGCCGGCAGTCCGACGCCCGGTCCGGGTCCCACGACCAGGACGCGTTCACCGGGGCACAGCGCGGCCCGGTCCACGGCCCAGCGCTCCTGCGAGCCGTTGAGGCGCGCCATCACCGCACCGCCGACGGTGCCCGCGGGGCCGCGCGGACGGCCGAAGGCGGCGTCCAGCAGCCCGTGGGCCGTCTCCGGCGGGTGCGCCGGACGCCTGCCGGAGGGATTGCCCGGGGACATGTGCGGCCTCCTCGCCTGAGTCGACACGGCCTAGCCGTGCCGGAGGGTCAGCACGTCGTACGGGCCGTCATGGGCGACCCCGATGTGCGTGCCGAACCGGGCGCCGACCCGGTCCAGGGTGTCACCGAGCCACCGCGCGTCCCGGCGGGTGGCGTGGCGCAGCCGCATCCGCCGGGACTGGAGGGGCACCATGCGCAGGTCGAGCAGTTCTCCGCTGCCGGCGGCCACCCGCACCAGGTGGAGCAGTCGCAGATCGTCCCGGTACCGCTCGTAGCCGGCGATGCCCTCGTAGTCGTCGATGAGGTCCCCGCAGCCGTGGAGGATCAGCCGGCCGCGGTACACCTCGGCCGGGCGGGGGTGGTGGGAGGAGTGGCCGTGGACGAGGTCGACCCCGCCGTCGATCAGCGCGTGGGCGAAGCGGATCTGGTCCGCGGGGACGTCGTACCCCCAGTTGCCGCCCCAGTGGACCGAGGCGACCGCGATGTCGCCGGGCCGTTTGACCTGGCGCACCCGGTCCGTGATCGCGGCGGCCCCGGCGTCCGTCAGCTCGGGCACGAGGTCGACCCCGGCGCGGTCGTCGGTGGCGGCCCAGCGGTACGGAATGCCGCTGGAGGGTGTCCCGAAGGCGAAGACCAGGACCCGCCGGTCCTCCTCCACCGGGACGACGGCCGGGCGCCGGGCGGCGGTGACGTCACGTCCCGCTCCGGCCACCCGGAGTCCGGCCCCGGCGAGGGCGTCGAGGGTGTCCTCCAGACCGTGTGTGCCGCGGTCCAGGACGTGGTTGTTGGCCAGTACGCAGACATCGGGGCGGGCCGCGGCCAGACACGGGAGGTTGGCGGGGTTCATACGGTAGTGGAGCTCCTTGCCGGGGGCGTCCTCACCACCGGCCGTGACGCTGGTCTCCAGGTTCACCACACGGACGTCGGGCGCGGCCTCGTCCAGCACCGCGAGGGCGTCGCCCCAGGGCCAGGTGAAGTCGACCGGGCGCGGAATCGGGCCGTTCCGCCGCTCGGCCAGCCCGACGTAGGCGCGGGAGTCCCGGATGTACGGCTCCCGCAGCTCCGGGGCACCGGGGTGCGGCAGGATCTGGTCGACGCCGCGGGCGAGCATCACATCGCCGCAGAGGAAGAGCGTCAACGTGTCGCCGTCCATGGGTTCAACGTAACTCCTCGGCCCCCCGGACGCCCGTCGCCCGGCGGAGCGGCCCGCCGGGGACGGTGCCCGCGCGACGCGATGACCAGGTGTCCTCACGGCGCAATGGCCAAGGGTTTACTGAGCCTTTCCCGCCGTTTCTCCTCCGACCCGTTGTGTCGGACGGCCCATGCGGAACAGACTGCCCCGGTTGCTTGCACCACCTCGTACGACACAGGGAGACCTGACCGACATGACCTCCATCGACCGTCGCAGATTCATGCAACTGGCCGGTACCAGCACGGCCATGTCCCTGCTGTCCAACAGCATCGCCCGCGCCGCCTCGATTCCGGCGAACCGTCGCACCGGAAGTCTGCGCGACATCGAGCACATCGTGGTGCTGATGCAGGAAAATCGTTCTTTCGATCACTACTTCGGAACCCTGCGCGGCGTGCGCGGGTTCGGCGATCCGCATCCGGTGCGGCTGCCCAGCGGCAAGCCGGTGTGGCACCAGTCGGACGGCAGCAAGGAGGTCCTCCCGTTCCGGCCCGAGGTGAACGACCTGGGGCTCCAGTTCCTCCAGGACCTCCCGCACGGCTGGCCGGACGGCCACGCCGCCTTCAACAAGGGCAACTACGACAAGTGGGTGCCCGTGAAGTCCGCCACCACCATGGCGTACCTCACCCGTGACGACATCCCGTTCCACTACGCGCTGGCCGACGCGTTCACCGTCTGCGACGCGTACCACTGCTCGTTCATCGGGTCCACCGACCCCAACCGCTATTACATGTACACCGGTTACACCGGCAATGACGGCAAGGGCGGCGGGCCGGTCCTGGACAACGCCGAGCTCGGCTACGGCTGGACCACCTACCCCGAACGCCTGGAGAAGGCCGGGGTCTCCTGGCGGATCTACCAGGACATCGGCGACGGACTGGACGCCGACGGCGGCTGGGGCTGGATCGACGACGCCTACCGCGGCAACTACGGTGACAACTCACTGCTGTTCTTCAACCAGTACCGCAACGCCAAGCCCGGCGACCCGCTGTACGACAAGGCCCGTACCGGCACCGACGTCAAGAACGGCGACGGTCTCTTCGACAACCTGCGGGCCGACGTCCAGAACGGCAAGCTGCCCCAGATCTCCTGGATCGCGGCGCCCGAGGCCTTCACCGAGCACCCCAACTGGCCCGCCAACTACGGCGCCTGGTACATCGCGCAGGTGCTGGACGCGCTGACCTCCGACCCCGAGGTCTGGAGCAAGACCGCGCTGTTCATCACCTATGACGAGAACGACGGCTTCTTCGACCACGTGGTGCCGGCCTACCCGGCCGCCGAGGGCCACGGCGCCTCGACCGTGGACACCACCGAGGACCTGTATCCCGGTTCCTCGTCCCAGCCCGCCGGCCCCTACGGACTGGGCCAGCGGGTGCCGATGCTGGTGGTGTCGCCGTGGAGCACCGGTGGCTTTGTGTGCTCCCAGACCCTGGACCACACCTCGATCATCCGGTTCATGGAACGGCGCTTCGGGGTCGAGGAGCCCAACATCTCGCCCTGGCGGCGTGCGGTGTGCGGCGATCTGACGACGGCCTTCGACTTCGCGCACACCGACACCAAGGTCCCGTCGCTGCCGGACACCGACGCCTACCAGCCGCCGGACAACGAGCGGCACCCGGACTACGTGCCCACGCCCCCGGCCAAGGGCTCCCTGCCCCGTCAGGAATCCGGTCTGCGCCGCTCCCGGCCGCTGCCGTACGACCTGTGCGCCGACGCCACCGTCGCCGACGGCCGGCTGCGGCTGGACTTCACCAACCGCGGCAAGGGCGGCGCCCACTTCCACATCACCTCCGCCGACCACCCGGACGGGCCGTGGGGCTACACCGTCGAGGCCGGCAAGCACCTCTCCGGCACCTGGCAGGCCGCCGAGGGCAAGGACACCTACGACGTCCAGGTGCACGGGCCGGGCGGTTTCGTGCGCCATCTCACCGGACGCCTCACCGGCCGCGGCCCGGAGGTGACCGCCCGGCACGACCGGACGACCGGCGACGTCGAGCTCACCCTGACCAACGAGGGCGACAAGACCGTGCGGCTGACCGTCACCGACGGCTACCACCACCAGAAGAACGCCACCTACCGGCTGCGGCCGGGCGGACGGGCGGTGCACACCGTGGACACCCGGCGCAGCCGCCACTGGTACGACGTGTCGGTGGCCTCCGACGGGGACAGCGGTTATCTGCGACGGCTGTCCGGCCGTGTGGAGACGGGCCGCACCGGGAGCAGCGACCCCGCGCTCTCCGCGGACTGACCCGGGCGCCCGGCGCACTCCCGCGCGCGTCCGCCCGGCGGTTTCCGCCGGGCGGACTCGTGTGCGTACGGGGGACGTTCACTCCAGACTGAAACACAGCGCGTCGTCGCCGTGCCCCGGTACGGCCTCCGCCCGGAACGTGATACGGAGGTGAGGGAAGCAGGCGGGGAGACACGGGGGCGCTGTGCTACGCATTCACTTCACCGGTCAGGATCTCGGACTCACCCGCGTGGCCGCGGGCCCGGTCGCCATGTGGGAGACCATGCTGAGCCTGCACAGTCTCCGCCAGCAGAACCAGGGGCTGGTCCCCGCGCGGTGGCGGCGGTCGGTCGGCCCCAAACTCCCCCGTTCGACCGCCCTGTTGACCGCCCTGGTGCCAACGAGGGGCTATTTTCCGGACTTTCTCACTCCGGCGGACCCGCTGTACAGCGTGGAGGAGGGGCTCGAGGCGGTGCTGAGCACCCCCCGGGCCCGGCTGCGGCGCGATCTCTCGCTGCTGGCCGACGGGCGGCGGCTGCCCCCGTGGACGCGTTCGCTGGCCGACGGCGAACCGGATGCCCTGGCCCTGCTCGGACGTGCCGTCCAGGCGTACCACGAGGTCGCCATCGCCCCGTACTGGGACCGCATCCGGGCCCAGGTCGACCACGAGCGGTTACGGCTGTCCACGCCGATGCTGGGCGGCGGCACCGAGGCACTGCTGGCCGCGCTGCCGCCGTGCCTGCGCTGGCGCCGGCCGGTGCTGGAGGCGGACTACCCCGTCGACCGCGATCTGCGGCTCGACGGCCGCGGACTGCTGCTCATCCCCTCGTTCTTCTGCTGGCGCACCAGCATCACCCTGCTGCACCACGACCGCACACCGGTGCTGGTGTACCCGGTACAGCAGCGGCTGCTCGAGGAGGGTCCGGAGACCCAGGGCCGCACCTCGCTGGCCAAATTGCTGGGGCCGACCCGGGCCGCTGTGCTGGAGGCGGCCGAGGGGCGCTGCACGACCGGTGAACTCGCGCAGCGCGCGGGCATCCTCATCTCCTCGGCCAGCCAGCACGCCACCGTCCTGCGCAACGCCGGACTGCTCACCAGTACCCGGGTGTCCAATACGGTGGTGCACTCGCTCACCCCACTCGGCAGCCAGCTGCTGTACCGCGGTTCGGTGCCCCTGACGCTCGCCGAACCGGGGCGCTGAGCGGGCCGCCCCGGCCGTCCGCACCGGCCGCCCCACCGCGGGCACGGTACATTTGACCTCGAACGATGGAGTCGCCGGTGCTCCGTCGCACCACCGTTTCACCGCCGATGTGAGGAGCCCGCCCGTGTCCGGCCACCGATCCATCACCGACACCGAGAAGCTGGTCGCCGCCAAGCTCGGAGGCATTCCGATCCGCCGTGAGCAGATGGCCATGGTGTCCAACATCTACCGGGCCGCGTCGGCGGTGCGGCAGCACCTGGAGAACTCGGTGCTGCGCGGCTGCGATCTGACCTGGACGGCCTTCGTGGTGCTCTGGGTGGTGTGGATCTGGGGCGAATCGGAGACCCGGAACGTGGCGGAGGAGGCGGGCATCTCCAAGGGCACGCTCACCGGTGTGGCCCGCACTCTGGAGTCCCGCGGTCTGATCCGGCGCTCCGGCCACCCCAGCGACGGCCGACTGGTGCTGCTGAGCCTCACCGAGGAGGGCGAGGCGCTGATGCGGCGCGTCTTCCCCGAGTTCAACGAGGAGGAGGCGTTCGTCGCCGGGCAGTTGTCCGACGAGGAGTGCCTGCGCACCGCGGAGGCACTGCGCCAGGTGGTGCTCCAGGTCGAGACGCACGGAGAGGAGCGCAGGCTCACCCTGCTGGACGGCGCCGAACCGGCCCCGCGCCGCAGCGGGCGCCGTCCGAAGGGATGAGCCACCGCCGTTAGCGGCGCTCGCGGGCGGCGCGCACCAGCGCGTCGAACAGACCCTGCTGGGCCGGGTCCCGGTGGGCGGTGTCCTCGGGATGCCACTGGACGGCGGTGAACCAGCCGCGCTCGGTGGGCCGTTCACACCCCTCCACGGTGCCGTCGGCCGCGGTGGCGGTGATCTCGAGCCCGGCCCCCAGGCGGTCCACGCGCTGGTGGTGGTAGCAGGAGACCTCCGTCTTCTCGGTTCCGGTGGCGCGCGCCACGAGCGACCCGGGACGCAGGGCCACCGGATGCGTCAGATGGCGGTGGTCGCGGTCCGGACCGCCCATGTCCTGCTCAAGGGTGCCGCCGAGCGCGGTGTTGACCACCTGGAGCCCCCGGCAGACGGCGAGCAGCGGTTGCCCGGAGTCCAGGGCTCGGCGGGCCAGTTCGAGGTCGAATCCGTCCTGTTCGCCGTCCACGTCGTAGACGCTGGTGTGGGCCGGACCGCCACCGTAGCGGCGGGGGTCCAGATCACCGCCACCGGGCAGCAGCACCCCGTCGAACCGGGCGAGGCGGGCGGCCACCTCGGCGGGGTCGGCGGTGCCGTCCGGTGCGTGGGGGTGGATCGTGACGGGTTCGCCCCCGGCCCGCCAGACCGCCTCGACCAGGGCGCGGGCGTTCACCTCGGCGGCGAAGCGCAGCGCCGAGGTGGTGGCGGAGAAGCGGGCCGGGACGGCGATCAGCGGTCGGGTGCCGGTCACAGCCGGATCCAGGGGCCGGTGTCGAACGCCCGGCGGGCGGCGGCCACCGCCAGGTCCACCTCGTCGGAACCGGCGTCGGCCACCTCGGTCAGCACCGTGCCGTCGCGGGGCGACACCACCGGGAACACGGCTCCCGGCCCGGGCTCGTCCGCCTTGTCGATGTGGTGGTGGACGGGCAGTGCGGCGGGCAGCGCCGGGGCGCGGCGCTGCCACTCCTCATGGCTGAGGTCCGGCATGGTGTCCTCTCGTTGGACGGCGCCCGGGCGGTCGGCCGGGGCGCCTCAGACGGTGTGCCGACGGACGAGACGGGCCGTCACGGCGCCGAGCGCCAGGACGGCTGGGACGGTGAGCGCGAGCCAGACGGCGGTGGAGGTCTCACCGCCGATGAGGGTGGTGAAGTTGGCGAGGATCAGCCAGATGGCACCGGCGATACCGAGGGCGCCCAGCGCGGGTGCGATCAGGGTGTTCCAGGGCCGGGCGTCCAGCCGCTCCCGGCGGAAGAAGACGATCACGGAGACCGAGGTGAGGAAGTAGAGCAGCATGATGCCCAGCACCCCCACCCCGCTGAACCAGGAGAACAGGGTCAGCACCGGGTCCTTGCCGCTGACCGCGAACGGCACCACCAGCGCCAGCGCGATGAGGGTCTGTACGGCACCGGCCGCCCAGGGCGCGTGGCGGCGGTTGAGCGCGCTGAGCCGCGCGGGCAGCAGCCCTTCCCGGCCGAGTGAGAACAGATAGCGGTTGGCGGAGTTGTGGAAGGCGAGGACGCCCGCGAAGAGGGAGGTGGCGAGGAGGACCGGCAGCACATCGCCGGCCCAGGAGCCGAACCGGTCCGTGACGGGTGCGAAGACGAACACCGTGGAGTCGCCGCCCTCCAGTGCCTTCCCCGCGGCCTCGGTGGCCTTCGAGGGTCCGTAGGAGGAGACCAGCATCCATGAGGTGAAGGCGAAGAACCCGGTGACGACGGCGACCGACAGATAGGTGGCGCGTGGCACGGTGGTACGCGGTTCGCGGGCCTCCTCGCCGTAGATGGCGGTGGCCTCGAAGCCGAACATGGACGCCACCGCGAACATCAGCGCCACCCCGGGCGCGCCCTGGAGGACCGCGTCCGGTGAGAAGGACTCGGTGAACGCGAGCCCCTCGGGCCCGCCGCCCCGGAAGAAGGTGACCAGCCCGAAGACGAGCAGGATGCTGAACTCCGCCAGGACGAACACGGCGAGCACCTTGGCGCCCACCTCGATCCCGGTGGCGCCGAGTGCCTGTACGACGGCCATGGTGGCCAGCGACCACACCCACCACGGCTGGTCGACCCCGGTGTGGTGGGCCATCAGCACGCCCATGGTGGCGCCGTAGAGCCCGTACATGGCGGCCTGCACCGTGCAGTACGCGAACAGCGCGACCGCCGCGCTGCCGCTGCCCGCCGTCCGGCCGAGCCCCTTGCCGATGTAGGTGTAGAAGGCGCCGGCGTCCACGACGTGGCGCCCCATGGCGACGAAGCCGACCGAGAACAGCAGGATCACGGCGCCCGCCACGGCGTACGCGGCCGGGGCGCCGGGTCCGTTGCCCACCGCGATGGCGATGGGCACCGCACCCGCGATCCCGGTGAGCGGGGCCTGTGCGGAGAGGACGAAGAAGAGGATGCCCAGGACTCCGAGGGCGTTGGGCTTGAGCTGGGTGGTACGGGGGGTGTCCTGCACGGTCTCGCGTCGGGCGACCGTTTGACTGTCCACGCGGATCACCTGTCCGGGGAGAGGAACGAATTTTCGTTTTGAGCCAAACGAGTTGCCTCATGGTGGGCCGCTCGGACACGTTTGGCAAGGGGCCGGACCACCGGATCTCCCCCGGCGGACGTCCGTCAGGCGTCGTCGGCGGTGTCGGTGTGTGCGCCGGGCGCGGTGCCGGCCGTCAGCGCCCGCAACAGCGAGCGAAGCTCCGCCAGGGCGGCGTCGGTGTGCTCCGCCCCGCCCAGCACCAGCTGGTGCAGCACCAGGCCGTCCAGCGCCGCGAACACCAGCCGGGCCAGTGCGCGGTTCGCACCCTCGGGCAGCATCCGGGACAGCTCGCGCTGGGCCGCGTCGAAGTACTCCTCGTACAGGCCGCGGAGCTGGGGCAGCAGCTCGGGCCTGCGCCGGGACTCCAGCAGCAGCTCGTACTGGAACGCCTGGGCGTCCGGATCGCCGGTCACCATCGCGGACAGGCCGGTGGCGAAATCGGTGGCCCGGCCGGTCCCGGGTTCGACCGCGCTGACGCTGAGACTGGTGCGCACGGAGTGGGCCAGGGCCTGTTCGATCAGCGCGTCACGGGAACCGAAGTGGTGCACCACCAGCCCGTGGGTGACCCCGGCCTCCTCCGCCACCGCGCGGTAGGTGAGGTGGCGCAGCCCGCGCCGTGCCACCACCCGCACGGCGGCGGCCAGCAGCGCTTCGCGGCCCGCCCCATAGGACACCCGTCTGCGGGACGTGCCGCCACCGGCCGCGGCCCTGCCGCCGTTCGCGGCCGCCTCGCCGCTCCCGGCGGCTCCGGCGGATTCGGTCATGGCGGCGACCCTACCCGGCGGCCGTCCGGAACCGGACCGGTGGCGCCCCGGGAGGGTTCAGCCACGCCGGGGCGGGCGGATGCCGCGGAACTCCCAGTCCCCGCCGAGGGCGGTGGACAGCACCTCCTCCGACTCCGTGGGCTGGGCCCCGACGTCGGTGCGGATCGGGGTGGGCCCGGTCACGATGTGGTTGCTCAGCCTGCCCAGCCCCTCCACCTCGACCTCCACCACATCGCCGGGCCGCACCGGGCGCGAGCCCGCCGGGGTGCCGGAGAGCAGCACATCCCCGGGGTGGAGGGTGATGGTGCGGGCGATGTCGGCGACGAGGTAGTGCATGTCCCACTCCATCTCGTCGGTCGAACCGTCCTGCACCACCCGTCCGTTGACGTAGGTCCGCAGGTACTTGCCGCGGAAGTCCCAGTCGGTGACCAGCCCCGGGCCGAGCGGGCACAGCGTGTCCGAGCCCTTGACCCGCAGCATGGACCCGGCGTCGGTGTCCCGGAAGTCGTGCAGTCCGTAGTCGTTGGCCACGGTGTATCCGGCGATGTACGCGCCCGCCTCGTCCGGGGACACATTGCGGCAGGTCCGGCCGATGACGATGGCCACCTCGCCCTCGTAGTTGAGCCATGAGCAGCCCTCGGGGCGGACCACGGCGCCCCGATGGGCGTTGAGCGCCGAGGTGGGCTTGTGGAAGTAGGTGGGCGCGGAGGCCAGCTCGATCCGGAACTCCTCCACCCGGCTGCGGTGGTTGAGGTGGACGGCGATCACCTTGGTGGGCACCACGGGCGGCAGGTGGCGAGCGTCCTCCGCCTTGACCCTCCGGCCGTCCCCGGCGACCAGTTCCTCACCGTCGACGACGGCCTGGACGACGGCGCCGTCGAGCAGGATGCGGCGGTACTCAGGCATGGGCGGACTCCTGTGTCACGGTGCGGGGCGCGGTCCAGCCGGCGGCGGGACGGTCGAACCAGAGGTGGACCTGGCCGGTGCCGATGGAGTTCTCGTAGGCGCCGAACTGGCGGGCGGTTGCGGTGCAGTCCGTCCCGCCGAGGGCTCCGGCCATCATCAGGTAGTGGGAGAAGCGGGCCTCGGGCTTGTGGACGAGGAACTCCGGCATGGTGCGCAGCACCTCGTCGTGGCGGCCCTCCTTGAACCACGCGATGCGCTCTTCGTCGGCGGCGCGGGCCTCGGAGGTGAAGATGTGCGCGGGGTCGCTGGACTCGTGGTCACGCAGTTCGCGCAGCGGCCAGAAGGTGTGCGAGAGCGCACCGGACGCGATCAGCAGCACCCGGCGTCCGGGGGTGGCGGCGATACCGTCGGCCAGGGCCCGGCCGAGCCGGAGGTGGTCCTCTGTGTCACCGGTCTGGCAGACGCCGATGGACACCCAGCGCTTGTCCGCCAGACCCGCGCCGAGGAACGTCCAGAGGTTGACGGTCGCGTAATGGACCGGGAGCCAGGGGTCGTCGACGGCGGTGATCCAGGTGCCGTGCTGTCCGGCGAACCGGGCGACGTTGTGGGCGAGTTCGGGGTCGCCGGGGAAGTCGTAGGGCATCCGGCACATCCCACGCGGCAGTTCCTCTGAGGTGAACAGACCCGCCCGGCGCGACTGGGCGGTGACCACGAACTCCACGGTGGTGGCCCAGTGGGAGTCGAGCACCACCACGGTGTCGTAGTCATCGCGTTCGAACACCTCGCCGCGGAGCTGTTCGAGCCCGGTGACGAGGGTGATCTCCCGGCCCTCGTTCAGCCGCAGCCGGTCCTCCTTCGGGAGGACGATGGTCGGCACATGGGCGAGGAGTCCCGCCCCGGAGATCTCACCCATGGCTCTGCCATCCCTTCGGGGCGGTGACGGTGTTCTTGAGGTCGCAGTAGAAGTCGAAGCTCCAGGTGCCGCCCTCGCGGCCGATACCGGAGCTGCGGGAGCCGCCGAACGGCGCCTGGAGGTCGCGGACGAAGAAGCAGTTGACCCAGACGGTGCCCGCGACGAGCCGGCCGGCCACCCGCCCGGCGCGTTCCCGGTCGCCGGTGGCGACGGTGGCGGCGAGACCGAACCGGGTGTCGTTGGCGAGGGTGACGGCCTCCTCCTCGGTGTCGAAGGTCTGGAGGGTGAGCACCGGTCCGAACACCTCCTCCTGCACGATCTCGGAGTCCTGCGTGACGTCGGTGAGCAGCGTCGGCGCGTAGTACGGGCCGCCGGGTCCGGTGAGCGGGCCGCCGCCGACCACCGCGCGGGCCCCCGCATCCAGGGCGCGGCGGACGAAGCCGTCGATCTTCTCCAGCTGGCGGGCGTGGATGACGGGGCCGATGTCGGTGGCCTCGTCCCGGGGGTCGCCCTGGACGAGTGCGGCGGCCTTCTCGGTGAAGCGCCGGGTGAACTCCTCGGCCACCGGGGATTCGACGAGCAGCCGGGTGGCGGCGAGACACACCTGCCCGGCGTTGTCGTACTGCTCCACGGCCAGGTCCACGGCCAGGTCGAGATCGGCGTCGGCGAACACCAGCAGCGGCGACTTGCCGCCCAGTTCCAGGCTGAGCGGGGTGAGATGCGCGGCGGCGGCCCGTGCGATGTGCCCGGCGGTGGGCACCGAGCCGGTGAAACTGATGCGGCGCACCCCGGGGTCGGAGACCAGGGCACTGCCCGCCTCGGCCCCGAAGCCCTGGAGGACGTTGAGCACACCGGGCGGCAGCCCGGCCTCGGCGGCGATGTCGGCGAGCAGCGAGGCGGTCAGCGGGGACCATTCGGCGGGTTTGAGGACCACCGTGTTCCCGGCGGCGAGGGCCGGGGCGACCTTCCAGGTGGCCAGCATCAGCGGCGCGTTCCAGGGGGTGATGAGCGCGCAGGGCCCGGCCGGGTCCCAGGTGATGTGGTTGGTGTGGCCGCGGGTGGTGAAGTCCTCGTGCTCCCCGTCCAGTTTCAGCAGCCAGTCGGCGAAGAAGCGGAAGTTGTGGGCGACCCGGGGCATCACTCCGCGGCGGTGGGAGCGCAGCAGCGCGCCGTTGTCGGCGGTTTCGACGGCCGCGAGGTCCTCCAGCCGCTTCTCCACGCCGTCGGCGATGGCGTGCAGCACCCGCGCCCGCTCGGTGTGCGGGGTCGCGGCCCAGGCGGGGAAGGCGTCGCGGGCGGCGGCCACCGCCGCCGCGGCCTCGGTGGCGCCGCCCCGGGCGATCTCGGCGAGGGCGGTGCCATCGACAGGAGAGACATCGGTGAAGGTGTCCGGGGAGGCGACACGCCGGCCGCCGATCCAGTGCCGGGTGTCGACGGGGATTCCGGCGACGGTGGTCCGGTGGGTCATCCTGCGCTCCGTGTGACGAGGGGGTCGGGTCGTCCGGCTCATGCCGAGGGCGGTCGGGACGCGCCCGAGGTGCCGGACTCCAGCAGGCGGCCGCCGTCCCAGACGACGCCGACCTGCCGGTAGTACGCGGCGATCGGTTCATGGATCTCCAGCCGCGCCAGTTCCTCGGTGGGCGCCTCGAAGAGCTCGAGCTCGGCGTCACCGGTCCATGCCTGACCGGCTTCGAACGCGGCCGCGCCGGTGGCGATCAGCTCGTCCAGGGCCAGTCCCCCGCCCTTCTCGATGGAGGGCAGCCAGCGGTGGTGGGCCATGGGGTGGCCGTTGACGAAGCCACCGGTCTCGGAGGGTTCGCGCAGCGTCAGCACCGCCTGGGCCAGCCGGCGGTCCGCGGCGGCCAGGGTGGCGCCGAAGCGGGCGCCGGCGGCGATCCGGGGCGCCGGACCGTAGGGGTGGGGGCGGGTCAGGTGCACCGAGCCCAGCTTCTTGGGGTAGCCCTGGTGCAGTCCGCGGGCGATGGCGAAGTCCTTGTCGACCCAGATGTAGACGCAGCGGGAGTAGATCTGTCCGCGGTAGGCGCAGCGGACCACCGCGAACACCTCCTTGTACTGGGCGCGCACCGGGTCCAGCAGCTCCTCCCCGGTGGCCGAACACGACTGCCAGTCGGCCCAGATCAGCGCGACCGCGCCGGGGTCCTCCTCGGCGAGCTCCAGCGGACCGGGCAGCAGCTCCCGCACCCGCGCGGGGTCGGTGCGGTACTCGACGGTGAGCAGGTCGCCGGAGTAGTGCCAGGGCGGTGAGGGAATGAGGGACGACGCTCCGGTCGCCGTCTTGGGATGGAAGTAGCCGCGGAGGCCGGACATGGCGTGGCTCCTCAGACAGTGGCGGGAGTGGGGGCGGGGGCGGTGAGGGCGGGCTGCTGGAGCAGCCGGGCGCGGTGGCGGGCGGCCAGGGCGACGGCGCCGCGGCCGCCGAGCGCGACCACTCCGGTCAGCCGTCCGTCCGCGGTGTGGTAGCCGGCCACCACATCGCCCGCGAGGTCGCCGTCGAGGATCCGGATGTCGGCGGTGCCGAGTCCGGGGACGCCGAAGGACTGGAGCCGGAAGTCGTGCTGATCGCTCCAGAAGGTGGGGAGCGGCGCGAACGGCGCGGGGTCGCGTTCGGCTCCGGTGAGGGCCGCCACCAGGCTCCTGGCGGCGCATCTGGCGGTGTCGCCGGGGATGGACCAGTGCTCGACCCGGCGCGCCACCGTGTCGTAGCGGGCGTTGGGGAAACGGGCCGCGTCACCCACCGCGACCACCTCCGGTACGGCCTCCCCGTGTGCCACCACGCGCAGGTGCGCGTCGGTCAGCACCCCGTCGGACAGGTCGAGTCCATTGCCCTCCAGCCATCCGGTGCCGGGGACCGAGCCGATGGCCTCGACCACCACGTCGGCGGGCAGCACCGAGCCGTCCGCCAGCAGCACACCGCTGATCCGCCGCGCGCCTTCGAGGCCGGTGACGCCGCGGCCCAGCGCGAAGCGCACCCCGCGCAGCTCATGGCGGCGGAGCAGTTCACGGGCGAGGGGCGCGCCGAGCGGGCGGAGCATCGGCAGCGGTTCGGGGTCGACCACGGTCACCTCGGCGACCCCCAGTCCGGCCGCGGTGGCGGCCACCTCGCAGCCGATGAACCCGGCGCCGATCACGACCACGCGCGCGCCGGGAGACAGCTCCTCCCGCAGACCGCGGGCGTCGTCGAGGGTGCGTACGGTGTGGCGGCCGCTGCCGGGGCCGGAGGGGCCCGCGCAGCGCAGCCGCCGGGGTCGGGTACCGGTGGCGACCACCAGTCCCTCGTAGCCGAACCGCTCGCCGCCGTCCAGTTCGAGGACCCGCTCGGTGAGCCGGGCGCCGGTCACGGTGGTGTTCAGCCGCCACATCACATCGGCGGCGCTCGCGCGCGGAGTGAGGGCGAGGGAGGCGAAGGGGGTCTCGCCGGCCAGCGCCTCCTTGGAGAGGGGCGGCCGGTTGTAGGGCATATGGGGTTCGTCGCCGAACACGGTGATCTCTCCGGCCCAGCCCGCGGCGCGCAGTTGTTCGGCGGCGCGCAGTCCGCCCATGGAGGCACCGGCGACGGCGATGCGGCCGGTCACGGGGTGGTGTCCTCGACCCGGATGGCCTGGAGCGGACAGACGTCGGCCGCGTCCTCGACATCGGTGCGCAGCGCCTCGTCCGGCTCGCTCACGAACACCAGATGTCCCGCGTCGTCGAGCTGGAAGACATCGGGGGCGGCGAAGACGCACTGGCCGTGGTCCTGGCATTTGTTCATGTCGACGACGACCTTCATGGCCGGTTCCTCCTGGAGGTGAGGGCGTCCGGGGAGTGCGGGGAGAAAGGGGCCCGGCACGGTGGCCGGGCCCCGGCCACAAGGGGCGCGGAACGCATCCCTTGACTCGTTTGGCTTCAAACAAGATAGGCAGCCATCGGACCCTGGTCAATGCCTATCCAGATGGATAAATATGTGGCCCGACCCCCTTGCGGGGCGAGACCTCCCTCCATAACGTTTGGCGTCAAATGAACGCCCCCCAGGTATCCGAACCGCCCGAGGAGGCATCGGTGACCGCCCACGACCCCGCGCATATCCGCCACCACATGGACCGGCTCGCCACCGAGGGCATCGACGTGGTCCGGGTGTCCTTCCCCGATCTCATCGGGATCGACCGGTCCCGCGACGTCCTGCTGGAGCACCTCCCGTCCGCCTGCGCACACGGACTGGCCTTCTGCCGCGCCGTCTACCACACCAGCCCCCAGGGGGACGTGGTCCCGGTCGCGGGCGGCCTCGACGCGGGACTGCCCGATGTGGTCGTCACCCCCGATCTGGACACCCTGGTCACCCTGCCGTGGGAGCCCGGGGTCGCCTGGTGCCTCGGTGACACCGCCGATCCGGCGACCGGCGCACCGGCGCCCGAATCACCGCGCGATCTGCTGCGCTCCGTCCTCGCCCGCTGCGCCGAGGCCGGGCTGCACCCGGTCGTCGGCCCCGAGCTGGAGTACTTCCTGCTCGAACCGGACCCGGCCGCGCCGTCCGGCTGGCGGCGCCACTCGGAGGTCCCCGGCGCCGTGTACACCGCGGGACTGCGCGCCGACCCCGGCAACCATCTGCTGCGCACCCTGCGGCAACTGCGCGACCTCGGCATCGGGGTGGTCACCGGCAACCACGAGTTCGACGGCGGCCAGTACGAGATCAACCTGATCCACTCCGCCTGTCTGGACGCCGCCGACCGCGCCTTCCGCTTCAAGTCGGCCGTCAAGGAACTGGCCCGCAAGGACGGCAAACTGGCCACCTTCATGGCCAAACCGCGCAATGACGCGGGCGGCTCCGGCTTCCACCTCCACCTGTCCTGTGAGACCCCCGAGGGCCACAACGCCTTCGCCGACACCGGTGCCCCCTTCGGCCTCTCCGACACCGCGCGCCACGCCGTCGCGGGCATCCTCGCCCACGCCCCGGCGCTGGCCGCGCTGCACAACCCGACCGTCAACTCCTACAAGCGCTTCGGGCCCGACACCCTCGCTCCCTGGCTCATCGACTGGGGTCTGGACAACCGCAGCGCCATGGTCCGCATACCGCCCGAGCGCGGCGCCGGCACCCGTCTCGAACTGCGCCTCGGCGACGCGGGAGCCAACCCCTACCTCGCCATCGCGTCGGTGTGCGCCGCCGCGCTGCTCGGCATCCGGGACGCCGCGGAGCCACCCGCCCCGCTCGAGGGCTACGGCTACGACCCCGGGAAGTCCGCACAGCTGCCGCGGACCCTGGGCGCGGCGCTGGACGCCCTGGAGGCCGACGAGGCCCTGACCGAAGTCCTCGGCAAGGACTTCACCGCCTCCTTCCTCTCCTACAAACGCGATGAGGTCCAGCGCTTCGAACGCCATGTCACCGACTGGGAGTTCACCGAGTACGCCTACCACCTCTGACGGCCGCGCCGAGCCCGGCCGTGACGACCCCGCCCGCGAAGGAGCCAGCGTGACCTCCCCCGCCACCGCCCGCACCGGGGTTCCCGAACCCCTCCCGCTCGACGAGGTGGACCTGACCGACCTCGACAGCTTCCGCGACGGGATCACCCCCTGGCGGATGTTCCACACCCTGCGCCACCAGGACCCGGTCCACTGGCAGCCCGAGGCCGCGCCCCACCACGGCTTCTGGGCCGTGACCCGGCACGAGGACATCGTCCGGGTCGACCGCGACCCCGGGACGTTCACCTCCACCCGGTTCGTCAACCTGGAGGAGGTGGACGAGGACCAGATCGCCCGCCGCGCCTCCATCCTCGAACTGGACGGGCTGCGCCACCAGGCGCTGCGCAGGCTGCTCCAGCGCCAGTTCGGCGCCGGGGTCATCAACACCTACACCGACTTCCTGCGCGGACTCACCGCCAAGACCCTGGACGCGGCCCTGGTCAGGGGAGGTTTCGACTTCGTCCGGGAGGTGTCAGCGGACTTCCCCATCAATGTGCTCGCCCGTCTCCTCGATGTCCCCGAGGGCGACACCCAGCAGCTCATCGACTGGGGCAACCGCATCATCGGCAACACCGACCCCGACTACGCCGACGTCCTGCTCGACAGCGCGGAGAGCGAGGACTACCGCGATCTGCCGTTCCGCTCCCCCGCCTCCCTCGAAGTGTTCGCCTACGGCCGGGAACTGGCCCGCCGGCGGCGTGGCGGCAACGGCACCGACCTGGTGTCCCGGCTGGTCAACGAGACCCCACGGGACGGCGTACCGCTCTCCGGGCAGGACTTCGACAACTACTTCCTGCTGCTGGTGGTCGCGGGCAACGAGACCACCCGCCACGCCATCACCCACTCCATGCTCGCGCTGATCCAGAACCCGGACCAGCTCGAACTGCTGCGCCGTGACCCGTCCCTGATCCCGGGCGCCGTCGAGGAGTTCCTGCGCTGGGCCTCCCCCGTCTATCACTTCCGCCGCACCGCGACGCGCGATGTGGAGCTGGGCGGCAAGCACATCAAGGAGGGTGACAAGGTCGTCATGTGGTACGGCTCGGGCAACCGTGACGAGGCCGTCTTCCCCGATCCGTACCGCTTCGACGTCACCCGGACCTCCAACGACCATGTCACCTTCGGCAAGGGCAGCCCCCATCTCTGCCTGGGCAATCTGCTGGCCCGTACCGAGATGCGCATCATGTTCGAGGAGCTGATCCCGCGCATCGCCGACATCCGGCTGACCGGTGAGGTGCCCCGGGTGCGCTCCAACTTCGTCAACGGCATCAAGCACCTGCCGGTCGAGGTGGTCACCACCTGACGGTCCGGCGGGCGGCGGAATTCGGCTCTCGGCCGAGAAGATCCGCCACCGGTGAACGGGCGGCCTGCGGCCGGAGCCGGGCGGGAAGACTGAGGGGCATGGACTTCACCGCGCAGTTCCACCGTGAGATCACGGACTTCGAGGCCGCCGCCCGCCGGACCGCCGACGGAAGTGACGCACCACTGGTCCCGTCCTGTCCCGGCTGGTCGATGTCCGACCTGGTGTTCCACCTGGGCGCGGTCCACCGCTATGTCGCCCACACCGTGCGCGAGCGGCTCACGGAGGCACCGGACACCTCGGACCTCTCCCTGTTCCAGCCGCCGGAGGACCGTGAGGGCTGGCCCGCGCCCGAGGGCGGACCGCATCTCGGACCGGTTCCGCTCAGTCTCCTCGACTGGTTCGCCGAGGGGGCCGCCGCGCTGGACTCCCTGTTCCGGACCGTCGATCCGGACGAGCCGGCGTGGACCTGGTCCACGGAGCAGACGGCCGGGTTCTGGCTGCGGATCCAGACCATCGAGGCGGCCCTGCACCGCTGGGACGCCGAACGCGCCGCCTCCCTGCCGCCCCGGCCGATGGCCGCCGCGCTGGCGGTCGACGCGATCCCCCACACCTTCGAGGTGATGGCACCGGCCCGGCGCCGCTGGAAGCAGGCGCCACCCGGCGCGGGCGAACACTTCCGGTTCCGCCGCGCCGACGGCCCGGAGGTCTGGTCGGTCCGCTTCGACGGCCCCGATGTCCGGCTCACCGCGCACACCGACTCCGGCGCCCCGGAAGAACCGTGTGATGTGGAGCTGACCGGCACGGCCTCGGAGCTGATGCTCTTCCTCTGGCAGCGTCTGCCCGCGGACCGGCTCACCTCCGTGCGGGGCGACCGCGCCGTGCTCGACCGGTATTTCACCCTCGTGCCACCGGTCTGAGCCCGCCGTCCGGCCGTCGCGGGGTGCGACGATGACCCACGGACCGGGCGACCGGCCACCCGGGAGGCGAACCGCCCGACAGCGACGAGGAGCCCGTATGAGGAGCGCAGATCTGCTGGCCGACGCCTTCGACCGGGTGTCCGAGACCGTACACGAGGCCGTGGACGGCCTCGGCGAGGAGGAGCTCACCGTACGGCTCGACGCCGGGGCCAACTCCATCGCCTGGCTGGTGTGGCATCTGACCCGCATTCAGGACGACCACATCGCCGGCGCGGCGGGCACCGAGCAGTTGTGGACCTCGGACGGCTGGTACGAGCGGTTCGGGCTGCCGTTCCCCCCGGCGGCCACCGGTTTCGGCCACCGCGCCAAGGACGTGGCGGCGGTCCGCGCGGACGCCGAACTGCTCACCGGGTACCACGACGCCGTGCACGAGAACACCCTGGCCTACGTACGCGGGCTCCGGGACACCGAACTCGACCGGATCGTGGACGAGGCGTGGACCCCGGCGGTGACCCTCGGCGTCCGGCTGGTGAGCGTCATCGCCGACGATCTGCAGCACGCCGGGCAGGCGGCCTTCGTGCGCGGGGCGCTGCTGCGGCGTTAGGGAGCGAGACCGGCGGCCGGGGGCGTCAGGGCGCGTACTGCGCGATCCCGTGGCCGAAGGACCAGTCGACGGACTCGTTCTCGGTGACCGTGATGAACACGTTCCGCGGCGCGGTCCCCGCGTACTCCTCGGCCAGTTCGGCGATCCGCCGGTAGAGCGCCCGCTTCCGCTCGGCCGGGCGCCCGGAGCGCATGGTGATGGCGATGAACACGATGCCGTCGTCGCGGCGCACCCCGAGGTAGTCGTCGTAGACCAGAGTGCCGCTGATGCCGTCGTGGCCGGTCAGGATCTGGAACCGGTCGTCGGGCGGAAAGCCGATCGTCTCCACGAGGGCGTCGTGCACGGCGCGGCCGAGCGCGTCCAGCCGCTCGCGGTCGGCCTTCAGCGCGTCGATGCGGACCAGGGGCATGACAGGGTTCTCCTTCGTCGTCGCGGCCTCAAGGAGCTGTACATACTAGTAGGTACAATTGCGGTGCACCAGACCGGTTGACATGCAGGTAATCGCCTGCATAACGTGAGGTGTGAGTACGGAGATGGACAAGGTCTTCAAGGCGCTGGCCGATCAGACCCGGCGCTACCTGCTGGACCGGCTGCGCGAGCAGAACGGGCAGACGCTGGGCGAGCTGTGCCGCCGGCTGGAGATGACCCGTCAGTCCGCCACCCAGCACCTGGCCGTGCTCGAAGCCGCCCACCTCGTCACGACGGTCCGGCGCGGGCGCGAGAAGCTCCACTACCTCAACCCCGTCCCCCTCCAGGAGGTCCAGGAGCGGTGGATCGACCGGTTCGAGCGCCCGCGGCTGCGCGCGCTGAGCGCGGTGAGACGACAAGCGGAGGAAGCGATGACCGGGAAGCCGACGTTCGTGTACGTCATCTACATCGAGTCCACACCGGAGAAGGTGTGGCAGGCGCTGACCGACGCCGATCTGACCGCCGCGTACTGGGGCCACAGCAATGTGTCCGACTGGCGCGCCGGTTCCCCCTGGGAGCACCGGCGGACGGACGGTTCGGGCATCGCCGACGTGGTCGGCACGGTCGAGGAGAGCGTGCCGCCGACGCGGCTGGTGACCACCTGGGCCGCACCCGGGGAGGAACCGGCCGGCGGCCCCTCGCGGGTCACCTTCGACATCCAGCCGTACGACGGGATCGTCCGGCTGACCGTGACCCACGAGAACCTGGCGGACGAGGCCGAGCGGGAGGCGGCGGCCGGTGGCTGGGCGGCGGTGCTGTCCAACCTGAAGTCCCTGCTGGAGACGGGAAGTCCGCTGTCCCGGCAGCCGTGGCTGATGAACGGCTGACCGGCTGCCGCCGGGTGCGGGGCAGTCAGGACGGGTCCTCCGGCGCGGTGGCGGGATTCGCGGCCGTGCCCTCGGTGCTCAGCAGTACGAGGGTGGCCGAGCTTCCGAGTCCGAGCGCGGCACGGCGCTCACCGGCGTCCGCCCCGGTGAGGGCGGCCCGCACCCCGGCCAGTGAGGCGGCGCCGCACGGGCCCGAGGAGAGCCCGAGGGCGGCGAGGTCGGACGCGGCGCGGGCGCTGTCGGCGTCGGTCACGGCGACCGCCGCGTCCAGCCCCTCGCGCAGTGACGGCCAGGCGAGGCTGGAGGGAGTGCCGCAGTTCAGACCCGCCATGGCGGTTTCGCCGGTCTCCACGGTCACCGGCTCCCCGCCCACCAGGCTCGCCAGCACACAGGCCGCGGCCACCGGTTCCACGGCCAGTACGGCGGGAGCGGGCCCGGTGGGCCGGCTCCGGTAGTGCGTGACGGCGGCCTGGGCGAGCGAGCCCACACCCACCGGTACGGCGAGGAGACCGGGCGCCTCGGCACCCGCGGCGCGCAGTTGTCCGTCGATCTCGTGGAACAGGGTGGCGTAGCCCTCGACGATCCAGCCCGGGATCTCCTCGTAGCCGGGCCAGGCGGTGTCCTGGACCAGCACGGCCGGGGGCTCGGCGGCGGCCCCGGCCGCGCGGCGCACCGCCGCGTCGTACGGCCCGTCCACCCGGGTCACCCGCGCGCCCTCGGCCTCGATGGCGGCCACCGCCCCGGGGTGCACCCCGCGCGGTACGAAGACATGGGCGGGCCGGCCGGCCAGCCGCGCCATCCGGGCCACCGCCCGGCCGTGGTTGCCGTCCGTGGCGGTCACCAGCAGTACGGGGTCCCCGGGCGCCCGCTCCGAAAGGATCCGGTGGACCGCCCAGGAGGCGCCGAGCGCCTTGAACGCCGGCAGCCCGAAGCGGCACGACTCGTCCTTGACGAACACCCGGCCGACGCCCAACTCATCGGCGAGTTCCGGCAGTTCCCTGAGCGGGGTGGGTGCGTGGCCGGGCTGTCCGGCGTGGAAGCGGCGTACCGCCTCCGGGGCGGGCGAACACCGCCAGGACCGGGCGGCGGGGCGGGCGAACCAGGCAGCGGGCCGAGTGGCAGGTGTCGTGTGCACCCGACCACCGTGCCGTCCTCCCCCGCCCCGGGTCCAGTCGTCCCCGGGGCGGGGCGCCGTGCCCTCAGCGCCCGGCACGCCCGTGGTCCTTCACCGTGACCCCCAGGACATCGGCGAACGCCGGTGCCAGTTCGATCAGTTGTGCCCCGGTGATGACGGACCCGCGCAGCGCGTCATGGCCGTCGGTGATCTCCAGCCGGGTGGCGTCCCGCAGATCGGTCCCGTCCATCCGCGCCCCCGCGAACCGGACCCCCTCCAGGGCCGAGCCCGGGAACTCCACCCGCCGCAGCGCGGCACCGCCGAAGTCGACGTCCCGCAGCAGACAGTCGGCGAAGATGACCTCCCGCAGGGTGGCGGTACGGAGGTTGACCGACTCGAACTTGCAGCGGTGGAAGGTGACCCGGTGCAGCGTGGCGCCGAACGCCTCCAGACCGGCGAGCACACAGCCGATGAGCTCGGCGTCCATCCACTCCGTCTCCGCCAGGCCGGTACCGACCCAGCGCACCCCGTCCAGCCAGACGTCGTTGAAACGGGTGCCGCGCAGCCGCCCCTCGGTGAACGTCACGGCGGAGAAGGCGCACTCGAGGAACCGGGCGTGGTCGGCGACGGCCCCGTCGAAGGCGGCGCCGTCCAGATGAACGGTGTCGTAGTCGCCCCCCTCGGCCAGGGGACCGTCGTACGCGTGCAGATGGCGCGCGTACGGCAGATCGGTGAACCGACGGGGCGAGGGCATGGGGTCTCTCCTCCGGAACGAGCGGGGCGCCGGGCTTCGCGGCGCGGCTCCCATCATGGCGGCACGGCCCGCCCCACCGGCCGGGACCCACCGTCCCCCGGCGCGCGGTCCGGAGGTCGGGGTGGCGCCGCGGGTCACGGCTGGCCGCGGTGCGCCGCCCACTCCCGGTCCAGCACGGACATCATCACGGCGTCGGCCCACGCGCCGTCGTGCCACAGCGCCTCGCGCTCCACTCCCTCGGCGACGAACCCGACCTTCTCGTAGGCGCGGCGGGCGCGGGGGTTGAAGGCGTAGACACCCAGCGAGACACGGTGCAGTCCGAGCCGTTCGAAGGCGTGGCCGACGACCAGCCGGGCGGCCTCGGTGCCCAGGCCCCGGTTCCGCCCACGCGGCCCGAGCAGCGTACGGAACGCGCAGCTGCGGTTGGGCTCGTCCCATTCGTAGAGCACCACCTCGCCCACCAGGGAGTCATCGGCCCGGTCGACGACGGCGAGGTCCAGCCGGTCCGGCTGTGCGCTCCGGCTTCCGTACCAGTCCCGCAGCCGCTGCTCATCGAAGACGGTGGAGTCCGATCCACCGGTGAACCTGCGGACCTCCTCGTCCTCGAGGATCACGGCCATCTCCACCGCGTCGTCCTCGGTGAACGGGCGCAGCGCCACCTTCTGACCGACGAGGACGGGTTTGGTGGCGAAGCCGGCCGTCGGGCCGGGGGGCAGCGAGCTCATCCGTGGATTCTGTTGGGAGGGGCGAGCGATCCGCCACGGCTTTTCGGCGCCCCGCGAACACCGCCCGGACCTCGGTCCCCGGTTCATCCTCCCCACGGCGAGATTGGCCGACGGGCACGCCCTGCCGGGGCCCGAATTGGCCGACCTGACGGGGTCCGGCCGGACCCGAGTGGTTCTCCGGCGTCCTGGAAGCCCGGGACGGGACCCTCGGCGGAGCGGTTTCCTCCAGGTGGGGACGGTGTGGACAGGTACCTGGGGTGTCTGCTCGGCCACCCAGGACATTGTCAATCCGTCATTTCGGGTATATCCGTGTCTTGCGGGGCACGGCTAGCTTTCTGCTCGCCCTGACATCAGGTCAGGTCTCTTATGGAGAAGGTGGGTTGACTGACGTGACGCGTAGCCGAAGGGACGTACTGAGGGCGGCGACAGCCGTGGCGGGGGCCGCCGCGGTCGGTGCTGCCGGGGCCGGTGCGGCCGCCGCCGTGTCCAGCGGCTCCCGGGGCACCAGACGAGTGCTGAGTTCGGTGGGGACCCGGCTCAACACCTTCCACGACGCCTCGGGCCGGGTGACCGTGTCGGTGTTCTCGCACCGGGGGAACCCGCCGCAGCAGCACTGGATCGACGAGACCGTGCTCGTCGGCGACGGCGACATGGTGGCCATCGGTGGCGGCGCCACGGCGGTGGAGTCCCCGCACGGCGCGCTGCTGACCGCGTCGTACCCCAATGACGACCTGTCGGGGTGGACCGTCGGCGCCAAGGACCACATCGACGCCCAGGCGTACGAGCTGGTCTCCTACGTCATCGGATTGAAGATCGCCGGGATGAGCCGGGACGAGCTGCTGCGGTCGGTGTACGTCTCGCGCGCGGACAGCGGTGTGGCCCCGCACCCGGAGGCCGAGGCCGGGCTGCCGTCGTCGAACGAGTACGTCCTGGTCGGCGGCGGGTTCCGGGTGGACTGGCACGGCGGGGGCAATCTCGCCACCGCGTCCTTCCCCGCCACCGAGACCTCCTGGAAGGCGCGGTCGAAGGACCACATCGTCTCCGACCCCGCGAACATCCGTGCGTACGCCGTCGCGCTGCGGCGCCGGCTGCGGGTCGGGACGGTGTTCAACACCTTCACCCGGGCCGACGCCGGACGGGCCCCGCACCCGGCCGCGGTGGCGTCGCTGACGCCCGGTTACGCGCTGACCGGCGGCGGCGCCGAGGTGCACTGGAACGGTTCGGGCAATCTGCTGTGGAAGCTGGAACCGGCCACCACGCAGACCCCCAGTTTCGCGGCCGCGTCCAAGGACCACCACACACCCGATCCGGCCACCCTCACCACCTGGGCGCTGGGCATCCGCCTCGGCTGACCGGGCGGCTCCCACCGGTCCCGGCCCCGCACCGGCGGTGTCTCACCGCCGGTGCGGCGGGCCGGGGTCGACCTGGATCAGCGCATGGCTGCCGGTGGTGCGCCAGCCGTCGGGACGCTCCGTGTCGAGCGCGCTCACGGTGGCCGCGTCGAGGCCCGTGATCACATCGGACTTCAGGGTGCGCAGCGCGGCGACCGGTCCGGGGAAGTACGCGGTGCACTCGGTGAAGGGGGTGGTCGGGGACCACAACCGGTCGCCCACCAGACGGCGGTAGTTGAGGTCGCCCTTCATGATGGTCACGGTGGCCGCGGCGTATTCGCTCCGCAGGTCGCCCGGCATATCGGCGTAGGGCAGCGGCGCCCGGAAGAAGTCATGGGCCCGGACGGTGAGCCGGCCGTCGCCCATCGCCGACCACAGCCGTCCGCCGACCTCGGCGGCGGCGCCCCCGGCCCGGGTCAGCCGGCGCAGACAGTCGATGACATCGGCGGTGGTGGCGTCGGAGACGTAGTACGGACACGGCTTCACCGCCAGCACGGCCCGGTCGGCACGGTCGTGGCGCAGCAGGTGGTCGAGGAGGACGAGGTCGGGCAGGAGTTCCCGCCCGGCGTTGTCCGCCACCAGGTACACGGTGGCCGGGGACCCGCCGGGCAGCAGGGACCACAGGGTGCCGGTGTCGTCCGCGACGAGCGGGGTACCGGCCGCGCCGGAGGTGTCACCGGTCGCGGAGAGCCGGAAGCCGAGGTCCGCGCGGTTGCCCCACAGCGCCCCGTGCACCAGCGCGTCCCGCTGCCCCTCGGCGGGCATGCGCAGCACGGCGTCGAGCGCGGCCAGTTCCGCGGCGGCCTCGGGGGTGTGCAGTTCGGCGTGTTTGAAGGGACGGAACGGATCGACGCCCTGCCAGGGACCGGGGCCGAAGTAGCCGACGGCTTCCAGGAGTCGGCGGTAGAAGTAGCTCTCGGCCCACAGGAAGGGCACCTCGAACCAGGACCGGCCGAAGTGTTCCCGTCCCCACTCCTGCCACTGGCCGTGGTCGTACGCGGTGGCGGGGAGCGGGGTGATGACGCCCTCGGCGCACTCATCGCGCAGGGCGTCGAGCGCGCGGTGCTGTCCGGGGCCGTAGGGGAAGGCGTCGCGCACCTTCTCGATGAGCGCCGGATGCCGCTCGGCCAGGACGCTCCGGGCGAACGACCCGGGCGCGTCGCTCCGGATCACGGGCGCGGCGGATGCGTCGGACATGCCCGCCAGGATTCCACACCGCGGCCCGCGGCGGGCGTCACCAGTGCGCGGGGCGGGTGAGGGTGCCCGGCACCCGGGTGGCGGCGTCCCCCCGGGCCGCGTTGAGCTGGGCCTGGGTGAGGAAGAGGGCGCCGGTGAGATCGGCTCCGCTCAGATCGGCGTCCCTGAGGTCGGCGCCGATCAGATCGGCCGCGCTCAGATCGGCGCGGGTCAGGTCGGCCGCGATGAACAGGGCCCCGCGGAGGTTGGCACCGCGCAGATCGGCGCCACGGAGCCGGGCACCCATGAGATCGGCACCTCTGCGGTTCTTCCTCTTTCCGGGGACCGTGGCCCGGACCCGTTCGCTGGTGCGCAGCAGCAGCCCGTTGACCTTCTCCCGGTGGGCCGCGACATCCAGGGCCTTCAGCTCGTCGGCGCCGCCGCGGGTGAGGTGTTCGGTTTCGTCCAGCGCGGCCCGCAGCTCACCGTGGAGGGGGCGCGCGGCCGGGAGGGCCAGCGACTCGCTCAGGTACCACAGCAGTTCATGCAGTACCCGCATCACGGGGAACACCGCGAACATATCGGCGGCGGTGTGCGGATGGCGCCGCCAGTCCCGTCCGGCGAAGGTGTCACGGGAGACCTTCTGACCGGCGCCGAAGCAGTCGAAGACCGTGCAGCCGGAGAAGCCCTCGGCGCGCAGCCGGGCGTGGATGCCGCAGCCGAAGTCCTCGCGCAGATTGCGGCAGGGCCGCCCCGCGTCCTTGTCGAACGCGAAGTCCGCCGAGGCGGCGAAGGGCAGCGCCACGCAGCAGAGCGCGAAGCAGCTGCCGCAGTCGGCCCGCAGACCGAGGCGGTCCGCCTCATCGGAGGGCGTATGGCCCGAGGGGGCTTCGGACTGCTGTGACACCGTGTGTGATCTCCCGTTTCCACTGGCGCCGCGGGCCCGGAGCGGCGCTCGGCACAAGCGCCCAGTGTCTCAGCCGGGAACGATCAGGTCGATTCCATAAGCGGCGACCGCCAGACAGGCGGCGAAGCACACCACGGCGATGGCGGCGGCCACGGCACCGGGGCGGTGGAGGAGACCGTGCCGGGTGGCACCGGCGCGCCCGCCGTGCGACTCGGCGCGGCTCCACGCGGCGACACCGAGCGAGAACATGACGACCACCACCACGGTGACCCCGAGGCTCACGCCCAGGACCCCGCCGAGGCTGCCCCATTCGATGTCCATCCCGTCCGGCTCCTCCCTGGTGCCGTGCCTCCGCGGTACCACGTCCGGTGTCACGCCGCCGAGCGCACCGTGTCCCCCTCGGCGGTGGGCGCGGGCAGCTCGTTGACGTTGTCGGGGTTGACCGGCCGGCGCCGGGAGAGCACGTAGAAGCCGGTGGCCGCCGCGACGGCCACACCCGCCACCAGGGCCACTCCCCCATCACCCCGGTCGGCGACCCAGGCGGCGGTGCCGCCCACGGCCGCCGCCGCGGGCAGGGTGAGCAGCCAGGACACCGCGATCCGCCCGGCCACGCCCCAGCGCACATGGGCCAGTCTGCGGCCGAGCCCGGCGCCCAGGATGCTGCCGGTGCAGACCTGGGTGGTGGACAGCGCGAAGCCCAGGTGCGAGGAGGAGAGGATGACCGCGGTGGCACTGGTCTCGGCCGCGAAGCCCTGGGGCGCCTGGATGTCCGTCAGCCCTCTGCCCATGGTCCGGATGATCCGCCAGCCCCCCGCGTAGGTGCCCAGCGAGATCGCGAGGCCCGCGCTGAGCACCACCCACCACGGCGGTCCGGCGCCATGGCTGAGCACACCGCCGGAGATGAGGGCGAGGGTGATGACGCCCATCGTCTTCTGCGCGTCATTGGTGCCGTGGGCCAGCGCCACCAGGGACGCCGACCCCGCCTGCCCGGCGCGGAAGCCCCTGCGCACGGTCCGGCCGGAGACCCGCCGGGTGATCACATAGGCCAGATAGGTCGCCAGCAGGGCGACCAGACAGGCCACCACCGGTGAGGCGAGCGCCGGGATCACGATCTTCTCCATGATGGCGTCGAAGCGCACCGCGGAGCCTCCCGACCCGACCCACACCGCGCCGATGAGCCCGCCGAAGAGGGCATGCGAGGAGCTGGAGGGCAGCCCGGCGAGCCAGGTGATGAGGTTCCACAGGATGGCGCCGATCAGCCCAGCGAAGATCATCACTGGGGACACCTTGGTGTCGTCGATGATGCCGCCCGAGATCGTCTTGGCCACCTCGGTGGACAGGAACGCCCCCGCGAGGTTGAGCACCCCGGCCACGGCCACCGCGACGCGCGGGGAGAGCGCCCCGGTGGCGATGGAGGTGGCCATCGAGTTGGCCGTGTCGTGGAATCCGTTGGTGAAGTCGAAGGCGAGCGCGGTGAGGACCACGGCGACGAGAAGGAAGGGGACAGATTCCACCTCGGACCTCCCACAACCGCGCGGCGGACCGTCCCTGCGAGGACGCTGTCCCCTCCACGCTAAGCGCGGTGCCGGAGCGCCGCCAACGCGGTGCGGAGCACACCCCCGGACGCTCCCGGGAAGGCGTCGGGCCCGGCGGGGGGCGGGTGTTGGGTTCCCCTCGGGCACCGCCGGTGGCACGCCGATGGACATCGGCGCCCCCGTACCGTCATCCGCCGTCCCGGCCGGGCGCCCGGACCTCGGGACGGTCCATGATCCGCAGCCAGGTGCCGTCGGGCTGGCGCCGCGCCACCTGCACCCGGCCCCCGGTGTTGTCGGCGGGGCGGGTGCAGGTGAGGGCGAGGTCTCCGTAGCGGACCGTCGGCATCGCCTCCTCCAGCCGGAAGGGCTCGGTGGTGTGCTCCAGCATGCGCTCGCACACCGCGCGGATGGCGGCCCGGCCGACGGTCGAGGACCCCGGCGGATACGCGAGCACCGCGTCCGGCGCGTACAGCTCGGCCAGTCCTTCGGCGTCACCCGCGTTGGCCCGCTCCACGAACAGCCGGGCCAGGTCCTCGGGGAGGGTGGCGCGTTCACGTGTCGTCTCGGTCATGATCGGCTCCTTTCGTCGCCTTCCACCCTGTCGCGATCAGAACCAGAAGTCCAAGAGATGGTTGGTCTGGCAGCTAGAATCAATGGTTATGGAACTGCGACAGCTCGCCTACTTCGTGGCGGTGGCGGAGGAGCACAACTTCACCCGGGCCGCGGAGCGGCTGCACGTGGCCCAGCCCGGCGTCAGCGCCCAGATCAGACGGCTGGAGCGGGAGCTCGGCGAGGAACTGCTCGACCGCTCCGGGCGCTCGGTGCGGCTCACCGAGGCGGGCACCGCGGTGCTTCCCTACGCACGGGCCGCGCTGGCCGCCGTGGAGGGTGCCCGGCTCGCCGTGGACGAGCTGACCGGGCTGCTGCGGGGACATGTGGCGGTGGGCACCGTGACCTCGCACAGCGTCGATCTCCCGGGGCTGCTGGCCGAGTTCCACGACGCGCATCCGGCGGTGGAGATCACCTTGACCGAGGGCACGTCCGACGAGCTCGTCGAGGGCTTGCGCACCGGTCGCCTGGACGCGGCGATCGCCAGCGTGGGCCCCATACCCCCGGCCGGTCTGGAGATGGAGGTGCTCACCGACCAGCCGATCGTCGCGGCGGTGAGCCATGACCACGAACTGGCCGTCCACCCGGTCATCTCCCTGGACACCCTGCGCGGCCGCGCACTCATCAGCCTGCCGCGCGGCACCGGGCTGCGCACCCGGCTGAACGAGGCGTGCGCCGCGGCCGGTTTCACCCCGCATATCGCCTTCGAGGCCAGCGATCCCGATGTGCTGGCCCAGCTCGCGGCGCGCGGTCTCGGCGCGGCCATCCTGCCTCGCTCGTTCGCCGAGGCGCGGGCGGACCGGCTGCGGACGATCGTCATCGATCCGCCCGCACTGCGCGGACGGCTGGTCTTCGCCTGGCGCGCGGGCGGCCCGAGCGGTCCGGCCGGACGCGCCCTGGTCGCCCGCGCCCGCGAAGCGCTGGCCGGAACAGCACCCGGCACCCCGCCCGGGACCGCCCCGGCCCGATAGGAAGCCGGCGCGGAATCAGACCTCCGGCGCCGCCGACGCCTTGTAGATCAGCCCGGTCAGCGGGGCGTCGGTGCGCCAGCCCAGCGCCTCGTACAGCGCGCGGCCCTCGAGGGTCGCGCCGAGCACCGCGGACCGCGCGCCCACCGCGAAGGCCTCATTGGCCAGGGTGCTCATGACGAGGCGGCCCAGACCCCGGCGGCGCTGGTCGGTGGCGGTCTCGATCTGGTCCACCACGGCGGTCCCCGCACCCGTCGGCACCGCCACCTGACCACGGGCGGCGAAGGTGCCGTCGTCGGTGACCACCAGCGCCCGGGTGAGCCCGCCCCGGGTCCAGGTGCGCAGGTGGAAGCCGTCGGGTACCGACGCGGCCACCGGCTCCAGGGAGGTGGACATCAGGAAGCCCGGATCGTCGAAGGCCCAGCCCGGCGCCATCCAGGGGCCGATGACCTCCTCCGGCACGAACGTCTTGATCCAGGTGCCGGGCGCCGTGACGGTGCCGGTCAGCTCGCGCACCAGCGCCTCGTCCGGCGCGGGCAGCACATGGCGGGTCACCTGACGGGGCTGTGCCCCCACATCGAGGACGAAGCCGTACGCGGTCCGCTCCGGCGGTGATGCCAGCCGCGAGATGACCCATCCCTCGACCCACGCCCGCACCAGCTCCGGATCCACCGGTGCGGCGTCCACGCGCTCGGCTGCCATCTGATAGAGCATCACAGCATCCCCCGTCGGTAATAGGCAACTAGGCACTTCGCATATTACACAGCATTGACAGGGCCGCATGGGGAATTCCAGAATTGCCCGCATGACCAGGCGCCGGTTCACCACCACGGGATGTCCGCGCACCCCGGACCGCACCGGGTGCGAGCGCTCCGGCCGATAGCCGGACACCGCCGCGCGGGCGCTCCGCCCCGCGCGTTCCGCCCGTCCCGTATCACCGCGTCCACGCCGGTCAGGAGCCCCCGTGAGCATCGCCGCCACCACCTCCAGCACGCCACCGTCCGCCCTGCGCGAGGCCCGGATCCCGCCGGACGGGATGTACGAAGGGCCGCGCACCCTGCGCCGGCTGCCCGACGGGTGGCCGGACCGTCCGTTCCGGCGGTTCGACGTCGTACCGCTGGGCGCCACCATCGGGGCCGAGGTGCGGGGCGTGGATCTGTCACGACCCCTGGAGCCCGCACTGCGCGAGGAGTTGAACCGGGCGCTGCTGGAGTGGAAGGTGCTGTTCTTCCGCGCGCAGCACCTCACCTCCGCGCAGCAGCGCGCGTTCGCCCGCCACTGGGGGCCGCTGGAGACCAACCCGCTGCTCGCGGCCGGTTCCAGTGACGAGGTCGCCCGCTTCGACAAGACCGCCGGTGCCCCCGTGACCTTCGAGAACGTATGGCACACCGATGTGACCTTCCGCGAGCGGCCCGCGCTCGGCGCCGTGCTCCAGCTCCATGAGGTCCCGCCGTTCGGCGGGGACACCATGTGGGCGGACATGGCCGCCGCGTACGACAACCTCCCGGCGGAGGTGAAGGAGCGGATCGAGGGTGCCACGGCGGTCCATGACTTCATCCCCGGTTTCGCCCGCTTCTACGGGCCCGAACGGCTGGCCCCGTTCCAGGAGGTGTTCCCGCCCGTGGAACACCCGGTGGTGCGCACCCATCCGGAGACCGGGCGGCGGACGCTCTTCGTCAACACCTCCTTCACCACCCGGATCACCGGTCTGGAGCGGGCGGAGAGCGACCGGCTGCTGAGCCTGCTGTGCCGGCAGGCGCACACCCCCGAGTACCAGGTGCGGTTCCGCTGGCAGCCGGGCGATGTGGCGTTCTGGGACAACCGCGCCACCCAGCATTACGCGGTGGGTGACTACGCCCCGCACCGCAGGGTGGCCGAACGTGTGGCCGTCGAGGGCGACCGCCCGTTCTGACCGGCCGGTGTCCGGTCCGTCCCGGCCCTCCCGCCGGACGGGCCGGATGCGACCCGGCCGGTGCGGGGCCACACTGGCAGGGGGAGGTGGATCTCTGTGATGCGGGGTGTATGCGTATGGGTGGGCCGCCGCGATGACCGAGCGCCCCGGGCGCCAGGGCGGGGAGGGGGTCCCGCAGGTGTGGGACCTGCCCACACGTATCGACGCCACCGGCCGCCGCCGCGAGTCGGACGCGCTGGGGACCATCGACGTACCCGCCGACCGGTACTGGGGCGCGCGGACCCAGCGGGCACTGGTCCACTTCTCGATCGGCCAGGACCGGATGCCGCTGGCCGTCTACCACGCCTACGGCTCCGTCAAGAAGGCCGCCGCGCTGGTCAACGGCCGTGAGGAACGGCTGGCGGGCTGGCAGGCCGATCTGATCGCCCATGTCGCCGACGAGGTCGTCTCGGGCGCGCTGGACGACCACTTCCCGCTGCACGTGTGGCAGAGCGGATCCGGTGCCCAGGTCGACATGAACGTCAACGAGGTCATCGCCAACCGCGCCATCCAGCTGGTCGGCGGGGTGCTGGGGTCGAAGGACCCGGTGCACCCCGACGACCATGTCGACATGGGCCAGTCGTCCAACGACACCTTCCCCACGGCCATGCACCTCGCCACCGTGGCAGCCCTGCACGACCACGTACTGCCCCGGGTGAGCCTGTTGCAGGAGGCGATCGCCGCCAAGTCCCGTGCCTGGTACGACGTGGTGAAGACCGGCCGCACCCATCTCCAGGACGCGGCCCCGCTCTCGGTCGGACAGGAGTGGTCCGGCTACGCGGCGCAGCTGTCCGACGCGATCGAGGGGCTGCGCACCACTCTGCCCGGCCTGTACCAGCTGGCCATCGGCGGGACCGCGGTGGGCACCGGGCTGGGTGCCCCGGAGGGGTTCGGCGCAGCGGTGGCGCAGGAGATCGCCCAGGCGGCCGGCCATCCGTTCCGGGTGGCGGTCAACTCCTTCGCGGCACAGGGAAGTCTGGACGCGATGGTGGCCGCCTCGGCGGGGTTGCGGGCCCTCGCGGTCCCGCTGATGAAGATCGCCAATGACATCCGCTGGATGGCGTCCGGCCCGCGCTGCGGCATCGGGGAGCTGATCCTGCCGCCCAGCGAGCCCGGCAGCACCCTCGTACCCGGCGCGGTGAACCCCGCCCAGTGCGAGGCGATGATGATGGTCTGCGCCCAGGTGCTCGCGGAGGACGGCAGTGTGGCGCTGGCCGGTGGTCAGGGCAACTTCGAGCTCAACACGATGCGGCCGCTGGTCATCAACAACGTGCTGCACTCCGCCGGGATCCTCGCCGACGCCTGCGAGATGCTGCGGATCCACTGCGTCGAGGGCGCCGAGCTGAACCGCGAGCGGATCGACGACCAGGTGGCGCGTTCGCTGATGCTGGTCACCGCGCTCTGCCCGGAGCTCGGTTACGACAAGGCGCGCCGGATCGCGCAGATGGCCGCCGACGAGGGGACCACCTTGCGGGAGGCGGCCATCGCCAGCGGTCATATCGGCGCCGAGGACTTCGACCGCATCGTCGACCCCCGGAGGATGGCCCGGCTCACCGAATGAGCCCGGCCGGTCCGTGGTCGGCCAGCGGCCCCACCTCCAGGCCGTTCACCCGGCATTCGGCCACCAGCGCGGGCAGCGCGGCCAGCGTGGCGCGCCAGCAGCCCGGTGCCGCCGCCCGGTCGGAGTCGTGCAGCAGCACGGTGGCGCCGCCGCGCAGATCGCGCCGTACGGTGGCCAGGACCGAGCGCGGGGTGGCGTCCGCGGACCAGTCGCGCCCCCAGGCCGACCACAGGACGGGCCGCAGCCCGGCCCGGAGCGCCGCGAGCCAGCGGCCGCCGGTGAGGATGCCGTAGGGCGGCCGGTACCACTGCGGCTCCGATCCGGTGGCCATCCGTACGGCACGCGCGGCCTGGGTGACCTCACGCACGTCCCGGGCCACCGTGGGCAGCCAGGGACGGCTGTGGGTCCAGCCGTGGACGGCGAGTTCATGGCCGCGGCGGGCGATGTCGCGCGTGGTCCGCGGATAGCGCACCACACTCTCGCCCAGGACGAAGAAGGTGGCCCGCACCGCGAGCTCGTCGAGGACATCGAGGAACCGCGGGGTGGACCGGGGGTCGGGGCCGTCGTCGAAGGTGAGGGCGACGTGGTCGTCACGGCCGTTGCCCGCCAGCGCGGGGAACAGCGCGCGCCGCGGACCCGCCAGCCAGGTGCCGGCCGGAACCGCGTGGGCGGCGGCCACCAGCAGCGCGGTGTTCCGCGCCAGCGCACCGGACCGGCCGCGGGCGCTCACGGGCTCCTCCCCGGGCTCCCGGGGCCGTCGCGGCGGCCGGGGACGTCCACGGCGGCGCTGGCGGCCGCGGAGGGTTCGGCCGCCCCGGAGGTGTCGGCGTCCCAGCCGCCCGCCATCGCGGGCGAGCGGGCCAGACCGACGATGCCCACGGCCATCAGGGCGATGCCGATGGCCTCCGGGATGATGCGCAGCCCCAGTTCGACGCGTTCGCCGAAGAGCACCCAGCCCAGCACGATGCTCACCAGCGCGTCCCCGAGGGTCAGCGCGGGCTGGGACGCGGCCAGGGTGCCCGCGCGCAGGGTGCTCTGCAGCAGCAGGAAGCTCAGCAGCCCGACCGCACACACGGCGTATAGCGGCCAGCTGGTGAACACCGCGGCCACACCGCCGGAGAACCGGCCGGTGAACTCCTTGATCAGGGCGGCGGTACAGGCGAAGCAGGCCGCGGTCGCACAGCCGAGGACGGCGGCGCGGGCCGCGCCGCGCAGCGCCCGCGCCACCGCGCCCAGTACGGCCACGGCCAGCACCACGACCACGCCCACGGGCAGCCAGCGGCCGTTCTGGGCGGTGGCCTGTCCATGCGAGGGGTCGGCGGCGACGAGGAAGAGCGCGAGACCGGCGGCGAGCATCACGAACGCCAGCCAGGTACGGCCGTCCGGACGCTGCCGGAACACCAGGCTGCCCACCACGAGGGTGAACAGCAGCTCGCTGACGAGCAGGGGCTGTACGACGGAGAGCCGCCCCACCGCCAGCGCGCCCACCTGGGCCACCGCCGACACCACCATCGCCGCTCCCCCGGCCAGCCAGTACGGGCGGCACAACAGCCGGCCGAGCCGCCGTACCGCGTGGCCGAGGCCCTCTCCGCCCGGCTGTTCGCGCTCCTGGTCCATCGCGGCCCGTCGCTGGAGCACCGACGCCGCTCCGTTGCCCAGTGCGGACAACAGGGCCAGCAGGACGGTCAGCATGGTCACCGGGTGTCACCCGAAGCGGGAGGCCAGTCGGTGGTAGAGCCCCGGCGCCACGCCGTGGACCAGCGCGGGCAACCGCAGCCACGCGGGGACGTAGACCACCTCGCGGCCGCGTGTGACGGCGTCCCAGACCGCGTCGGCGACCCGTTCGGGCGGCAGCGGCCGGGGGCGGGCGCGGGTGTACGGGGTGCCACGGCGTGCGAAGAACGGGGTGTCCACCACACCGGGGACCACATGGGTGACCCGTACCCCGGCCCGGCGCAGTTCGTAGCGCAGGGAGTCGGCGAAGACCCCCAGGGCCGCCTTGGCGGCCGAGTACACCGCCTCGCCGCGGACGCCCACGCTGCCCGCGACCGACCCGATCAGCACGATGTGTCCGTGCCGCCGGTCGAGCATATGCGGCAGCGCGGCGCGGACGAGCCGTACGGCGGCCAGCAGGTCGACCCCGACCACCCGGTCGATGGCGGCCGGTGGCATGGTGGCGAACGATCCGGCCCAGCCCACACCCGCACCGGCCACCAGCAGATCGATCCGCCCGGAGGCGTCCAGAGCGTCGCGCACCAGGTCGTGACCGCCCTCGGGGGTGGCCAGATCGGCGGGCAGGGCGATGGCCGAGGTCCTCCCGGCCACCCGGGCCAGCCGTTCCCGGTGGCGGCCGCTGACCAGCAGCCGCCAGTCGTCCTCGGCGGCGAACCGGTCGGCGATGGCCGCGCCGATACCCGACGAGGCACCGGTCACCAGGGCGAACCTGGCCCCGGCACGAGTGGCGCGTCCCGAGTCCCGGCCCGCGCCGCGGTGGAGGTGTACGTCCGGGAGGGGGCGGATCATGTCATCTCCCTGTCTCGCTGCGGACCGGGGGTGCCGGGACACCGGCCGGTGGGGTGCGGTTTGACGGCACGCGGAGCGGATACCTCCAGTGAGCCATGTCCCGGCGCGCCTCGCACCATCGGAGGTTGTCCATGCGTCCCACGTCCGACCGGTCCGGCGCCTCCGCCACCGGGCGTCTGCTGGTGGTGAGCGCCGGGATGGGCGCGGGACACGACGCGGTGGCGGCGGAGCTGGTGCGCAGGCTGGAGGCGATGGGCCACCGGGCGGACCGGGTCGATGTGCTGGATCTGCTGCCCGCCGGGGTGGGGGCGGGACTGCGGTCCTTCTACCGGACGACGATCCGCCGTGCCCCGGCGCTGTACGCGGGCATCTACCGGGCGTTCTTCCGCCCGGGCCCGGGTCCGCGTCCGGGCACCGCTCCCCTGGCCGGACTCGCCGAGGGCAGTCTGCTGAACACCGTGGAACGGCTGCGGCCTGACACGGTGGTCCCGGTGTTCCACCTCGCCGCCCAGCTCACCGGGCGGCTGCGGCAGCGCGGTGCGCTGACCGTGCCGAGCGCCGTCGTGGTCACCGACTTCTCGGTGCACCGGCAATGGCTGCACCCCGGCAACGACCGGTACCTGTGCGTCTCCGCCGAGGCCGCGGAGACCGTGCGGCGGACGCTGGGGCGTCCGGCCACGGCCACCGGCCCGGTGGTGGCGGCGCGGTTCTCCGCACCCGCGCCGGGCGCCGACGACTGGCGGCGGCGGTTCACCGCCCGGGCGCCCGGGCAGCCCCCGGTGCTGTTGTCGGTGGGCGCGTGGGGCGCCGGTTCCCGGGTGGCGGAGACGGCGCGGCTGTTGTACGGCGGCGGCTATCTGCCGGTGGTGCTGTGCGGCCGGGACGAGCGGCTGCGCCGCGGTCTCGCACGGTGGCCCGAGGTGCTGGCGCTGGGCTGGGAGCCGGATATGCCGGGGCTGCTGGCGGCCTCCCGGGCCCTGGTGGACAACGCCGCCGGACAGACCGCGCTGGAGGCGCTGGCGGCGGGGGTGCCGGTGGTGGGCTACCGCCCGATCCCGGGGCACGGCCGGGAAGGTGTCCGCAGGATGGCCGCCCTGGGATTGTCCGACCACGCGAGGGACTCATGGGACCTGCTCCGGCTGCTGGATGTGCTCACCGTGCCGTCCGGGACACGTGAGCGCCGGATCGCGGCGGGGCGGGAGCTGTTCGCGGACGACGCCGCGGCCCGGCTCGCCGAGACGGTGCGGAACGCGGCGGCGCCGCGCTGAACGGGGCGCCGGGCGCGGTGAGACCGGGCGGGAGAAGGTGGACCGTGTGGCCTTCGACGGGTTCCGGACCGCCGAAGCCTGCCGGATCCACCCTCTCCCGGGCCGCTCCGCGCCGATCGCCGGCACCGCGGACCACGTCGGCCCGACCCGTCCGGATCCGCGAGCGCGCCGTCGCCAACACCGCTGCCCGTGGGTGGCGGTGGGGTGGCGGCGCGGCCGTGGTGGGGGGCGGGACCATGTGGTACGCCGGTGCCGAACCGGCGCGACACCGGGCCGTCAGCTCGTGGCCGCGGCCTCGTACAGGCCACGGCCGGAGCGCTGGGCCCGGTCCGTCGAACGCAGCCGCTCGAGGGTGTTGCGCACCGAGTTGACGTTGGTCCGCGTCTCGTCGCGGCCCAGCGCCTCGTTGACCTCGGAGGCGCGCATCGGGCGACCGGCCTTGCGCAGGGCGGCGAGCACGTTGTCCGAGAGCCCGGTGGCGCGCTCCGAACCGGTGCCGGACTCCTTGGCCTTCTCGGCGGCCTTCGCCACGGGCTTGGCGGCCTTGGTGGCGGTCTTGGGCGCCTTGGCGGCCTTCACCGCGGCGGCCTTGGTGGCCTTCGGGGCCTTGGCCACGGCCTTCTTGGTGGCCTTCTTGGCGGTGGCGGTCTTCTTGGCCGCGGTCTTGGTGGCCCGGCCGGTGGCCGGCTTGGCCTTGCCCCTGCTGCGCTGACGGCCGATGGCCGCCTTGCGCGTGGCGGCGGGGGCCTCCTCGGTGGCCTCGTCCGCGGCCGCGTCACCGGTGGCGGGCTCGGTGACCGAAGCCGCCACGGCCACCGCGGTCGCCGCCTCCCGCGGGGACACCGCTCCGGTGGAAAGCAGCTGAAGGCTGCTCAGCGCGGTGCTGACCGCTTCCAGCCGCTTGGTGACGGCGTCCAAATCGTCCTTGAGGGCCTGCTGTTGCTTCTGGAGCTCCGGGAGTTCCGCCTCCAATGCCTCGATGGTGGATCCGACACTGCTGTCCGCGCTCAACGCGTGCGCCATCATTCGTCCCCTTTCTGGGCCTCTGGGCCCATCGCAGCTGCGATTATGCCTGCTATCAGAAGTGTGCGGTGCCCGGTGTGCAACGACGCAAAACAACTGGAGGGGTCCGGATCCCTCGTGAGAGGCCAACTTCTGGTGAAGAACCGGTCCTCGGACACCATGTGCGGGCCCCGGATGTCATCCGGAAGAGTGGCGCCACAAACACGATGACGAGACGTCAGAACTCCTGATGGTGGCCTTGGTTGCATGGCGCGCACGGTCCCGTGCGAAGCACCCGGCACCCCGTCCCACCCGCTGATTAATCGATGTGCGCAGTCACACTTCCTGTGTATCTTAGCTTTCTGCCTAGGGCCTCTAGGTTTTTTTGCCGGGTGAGCACGATGAGCAACACGGAGGTGGCACATGGTCCGTGCCGGTCTGACGACCGAGCGCGTGGTGCGGGCGGCAGCGGATCTGGCGGACATCGTCGGACTGGACAGCGTCACGATGTCCGCGCTCGCGCGGAGTTTCGGCGTCAAGGACGCGAGTCTCTACTCGCACATCAAGAACGTGTCGGAGCTGCGGGAGCGGATCGCACTGCTGGCCGCGGAGGAGATCGCGGACCGCTTCGGGGCGGCCGTGGCGGGCCGTTCGGGCAAGGACGCCCTGGTGGCGTTCGCCGACGCCTACCGCGCCTACGCGCTGGAGCGCCCCGGCCGGTACGCCGCCACCCAGCTCCGGATCGATCCCGCCCTGGCCGCCGAATCGGCGGGCGCACGGCGCAAGATCGACCTCACGTACTCGATGCTGCGGGGCTACGGGCTGGCGGAGCCCGATCTCACCGACGCGGTACGGCTGCTGCGCAGCACCTTCCACGGCTTCGTCAGCCTCGAGGCCGGTGGTGGCTTCGGACACCCCCGTGACCTCGGAGCGTCCTGGGAACGGTCCGTCGAGGCCCTGCACATCGCACTGGAGAACTGGCCCGCCTCAGGGTCCCGAACGAGCGGAAGGCGACGCACCTCATGAGCACGCACACCACCGGCGAACCCACCACCGGCACCCTGCGGGTGCCCGGCGCGACCCTCCACCACGAGGTGCGCGGCAGCGGTCCGGTGCTGCTGCTGATACCCGGCGGATCCGCGGACGCGGCCCTCTTCGACGCGGTGGCACCGGTCTTCACCGACCGCTTCACGGTGGTCTCCTACGACCCGCGCGGGATGTCGCGCAGCCCGCTCGACGGCCCGCCGGAGGACCAGCGGGTGGAGCGGCACGGCGAGGACGCGTACCGCCTGCTCCAGGAGGTGGCGCCGGACGGCGCACCGGCCTGTGTGTTCGGCACCAGCTCCGGCGCCATCGCCGCGCTGGACCTGCTGGCCCGCCATCCGGAGCGGCTGCGGCGGGTGGTGGCCCATGAGCCGCCGCTGGTGGAGCTGCTGCCGGACGCCGAGCGCCATCGTGCGCTCTTCGCCGAGGTGCACGCGGCGTACCGCAGGGAGGGCGTCGCGGCGGCGATGGCCACGATGAGCGCCGGGACCGGTGGCGGGGAGCGGGAGAGCGAGCGGCCGACGGCCGGGGAAGGGGCGCAGAGCCCGCCGGCGGACGAATTGCCGCCGCATCTGGCCCCCATGCTCAGCCGGATGTACGCCAACACGCCGTACTTCCTGGAGCACATCCTGCGCCAGTTCACCTCCCACGTACCGGATGTGGCAGCCCTGGGGAGCGTGGCGGACCGGCTGGTCCTGGCCGCGGGCCGGGAGTCCCGCGGTCAGCTCCTGCGGCGGCCCGCCGCACTGCTCGCGGAGCGCTTCGGGAGTGCGGTGGCGGAGTTCCCCGGCGGCCATGTGGGCCTCGCCGAACACCCGGCGGAGTTCGCCGAGGTGCTCTCCGCGACGCTGGACTGAGACGCGTACCGGCACCGCCGGTTCCGCGGGGTGGTAGAAACGACCTACCCGTACCAGGCGAGGGGACGACGATGAAGCGGCGCTGCGCGGTGCTCGACGACTACCAGGACGTGGCGCTGTCGATGGCCGACTGGTCGGAGCTGCGCGACGCGGTGGACGTGGTGGTGCACCGCCGGCCCATCGCCGGTCAGGACGCGCTGGTCGAGGCGGTCGGGGACTGCGAGATCGTGGTCATCATGCGGGAGCGCACCTTTTTCCCCGCCGAGGTGTTCGCCCGGCTGCCACGGCTGAGGCTGCTCGTCACCACGGGGATGCGCAATGCCGCAGTGGACCTGGCGGCGGCCGCCCGGCACGGGGTCACCGTCTGCGGCACGGCGAGCAGTTCGGACCCGGCCGTCGAGCTGACCTGGGCGCTGATCCTCGGTCTCGTCCGCCATGTGGTTCCCGAGAGCACCGCGCTGCGCGACGGCGGTCCGTGGCAGAGCACCGTCGGCACCGATCTGCACGGCAGCCGTCTCGGGCTGCTCGGTCTGGGGAAGATCGGCGCCAGAGTGGCGCGCATCGGGCAGGCGTTCGGCATGGAGGTGGCCGCCTGGAGCCAGAACCTCACGGCGGAGCGGGCGGACACCGAAGGCGTCCGGCTCGCCTCCTCCCTGGAGGAGTTGCTCGGGACCAGCGATGTCCTCTCGGTGCACCTGGTGCTCGGCGACCGCAGCCGGGGACTGCTGGGCGCGGCCGAGCTGCGGCGGATGCGGCCCAGCGCGTTCCTCGTCAACACCTCGCGCGCGGCGATCGTGGACCAGCGGGCGCTCGCCGACGCCCTGCGGGGCGGATGGATCGCGGGCGCGGGCCTCGATGTGTTCGAGGAGGAGCCGCTGGCCCCCGACCACCCCTACCGTTCGCTTCCGAACCTGCTGGCCACCCCTCATCTGGGCTATGTCACTCGGAACAACTACCAGCGGTACTTCACCGAGGCGGTCGAGGACATCCGCGCCTTCCTCGCGGGCGATCCGGTCCGGGAGCTCATCGCGCGGTAGGCCGCTCGCCCCGGCGAGACGTCGCGGACACGCCCTGGGTCGCCGGACGGTCCGCGGTCGCGTGCTGACACGCGGCCAGGGCGTGCGCCGCGTCGCGGGTGGCCGGGTACAGCTCGCGGTAGAGGCGGTAGAGCTCGTCGTACGTACCCGCCGTCGCCGGATCGGGTTCCACGGTGTGCGCGACCGGGTTCCACACGGCGATGTCCGCCGCCTCCACCCGGCCCGTCCCGACCGCCGCGAGGAACGCGTCCCCGTAGGCCGCTCCCATGGTGTACCGGGGGACGTCCTGCGCCCGACCGGTCACATCGGAGACGATGCGGGTCCACGGCTCCCGGGCGCCGCCGCCCACGGCGGTCACCCGCCGGATGTCCCCGCCCGCCGCCTCCATGACGGACAGGTTGTGCCGCACCCCGAAGGCGGTGGCCTCCAGCGCCGCGCGGTAGAGGTGTCCCCGGCCGTGGCGCAGGGTCAGCCCGAGGACGAGTCCGCGGGCATCGGGGTCGAAGAGCGGTGTCCGCTCACCCGCGAAGTACGGAAGCATCAGCAGCCCTTCGGCACCGGGGGCGACGGCCGCTGCCTCGGCCACGAGCGTGTCGTAGTCGGTGCCGGTGAGGTCACGCAGCCAGCCGGTGACGGCGCCGGAGGTGGCCATGCCCGCCGCCAGGCAGTAGGTGTCCGGGAAGACGCCCCGGGTGGACCACAGGCGGGGATCGGGGGCGGCCTCGTCGACCACGTCGACCAGGAACATCGTGCTGCCGTACATCAGCATCAGATCGCCGGGCGCGATGGCCCCGGCCGCGGTGGCCTCGGCCCAGGCGTCGACGGTGCCCGCGATCACGGGGGTGCCCGCGGGGATGCCGGTGGCGCGCTGGGCCCACGGGGTCACCTCTCCGACCACCTCCGCCGGCCACACCAGACGCGGCCATGCGAGACCGGGCGCGATCTCCTCGCACCACTCCTCGATCCAGCCGCCGTTCCGCAGGTCGTACAGCGGGGTGCACTGGCTGGCCGAGTGGTGATCGAGGACGTACGCCCCGGTGAGCCGGTGCACCAGATACGAACTGGCCATGAACCAGCGGCGGGTGCGGGCGAAGACCCCGGGCTCCCGCTCCCGTACCCAGGCCAGTTTGGGCCCGATGGCCTGGCTGGTCAGCGGTGAGCCGCAGCGCTCGAGCACCCGCCGTTCGCCGTACCGCTCCCGCTGGGCGGCGATCTGCTCGCCCGCACGGGTGTCCACGCCGTACAGGATCGCCGGGCGCAGCGGGGTGGCATCGGCGTCGGCGGGCAGCAGACAGGGACCGATCCCGCTGACGCCCACCGCGCCGATCGGCTCCCCGGCCGGGGCCGCGGCGAGCAGTTCGGCGCTGAGCTCCGTCAGCTCGCGCCACCACACGGTCATGGCGTCGTGTTCGGCCCAGCCGGGCCGGGGGGTGGCGGTGGTGTGCTCCCGGGACGCCTGGGCGAGCAGCGTGCCGTCGGTTGTGACCAGGACGCCCTTCGAGCCTGAGGTGCCGATGTCGATGCCGAGCAGCAGGGTCATATCGTTCCCTGGGCCTCTCGTCGAGCCGGATCGTCTTCCTGGTCACCAGGGTGCCCCGGCGGCGCCGGGGCCGTCAGTCCTCCACGGGGGATGTCCCGACGGGATGACCGGCTCCAGGGGCTGCCGATCGTTGCTCTTCGTCACATGGAGGCCACCGATTCCGTTTCACCCCCGGTGGTTCCGGAGAGGCGTGAGGGCACGGACAAGCCCCATCGGCCCGCAGAACACACCGGTGCACGGCCCCCGCCGGGCACCGCGGACGGAGGGAACGTGGCTCAGAGCACATCGGGGAACACCGCGCCGGATGACGATGCGTCAACCCGGCGCAGCGCCGGGTGGACCGGTGACGGCGCGGACCGTACCCGGGCGGCCTCGCCCACCCGGCGCGGACTGCTCACGGCGACGGCGGCGGCCGGTCTCGGCCTGGTCGCCGGATGCGGGGAGCAGGGCCGGACGGCCGGCTCGGACGCATCCGCGAAGGGTTCGGCGTCCGCCCGGCCGTCCACGTCCCCCGGGCGCTCCAGAGGGACCACCCGTCCTCCGTCGGGGTCCGGCCGCGGGGCACCGGGCGGCCGCCCGGCCAAGCGCCGCCCCGAACTGCCTCGTGGCGGCCGGGAGCTGTCGCGGTACCGGCTGGTGGGCTACTGCGGGCTCCCCGGCGCGGCGGCGCTCGGCCGTCTGGGCACCGGGGATCTCGACGACCGGGTGGCCGAGATCGAGAAGACCGCGCGCTCGTACGCCGCGGGCCGGGAGCCGCAGCCCGTGCTGGAGCTCCTCGCCACCGTGGCCAACAGCGGCGCGGGCCCCGACGGCACCTACCGTTCGCGCACACCCGCCGCCACGATCCGCCGCTTCCACCAGGCCGCCCGGCGCCATCGCGCCCTGCTGCTGTTGAACATCCAGCCGGGCCGGGCCTCCGCGCTGGACGAGGTGAAGGCCCTGCGCCGCTGGCTCGTCCACCCCGATGTCGGGATAGCCCTGGACCCGGAGTGGGACATGGGTCCCGGTGAGGTGCCGGGCGACACCTACGGCCACACCAGCGGCAAGGAACTCACCGAGGTGGCGCGCTATCTGTCGAAGCTGGTGGACGAGCACGATCTGCCGCAGAAGCCGCTGGTCTACCACCAGGTGGCGGTGTCCGTGGTGCACGACCAGTCGGCGCTGCGTCCGCAGCCCGGGGTGGTGATGATCAAGAGCGCGGACGGGATCGGATCGCCGGGGATGAAGCGGAGCACCTGGCGCAAGCTGGTCAAGGACCAGCCGGAGGGCGTGCGCACCGGGTTCAAGCTCTTCTACGACGAGGACGCCGAGGGCAGCCGGCTGATGACCCCCAAGGAGGTGCTCGCCCTCCGTCCGCGGCCGGACTACATCATGTACGAGTGAACCGCGGCACGGACGAGTGGACCGCGGCCCCGAACGGGCCCGCCCCCGCCGCCCGGAGCGTTCCGGGCGGCGGGGGCGGGACGGGGGTGGGGAGACGGACAGGGAGTCGGTGGATCAGGTGCGCGGCGCCGCCTGCACCGTGAGCGGTTCCGGGGCCGGGGTGTCCTGGGAGCCGGGCCGGGTGAACCGCATGGTGATGCCGGCGCCCGCGTAGAGCACCGCCACCACCAGCAGCAGGGCCTGGTAGCCCGTGACGAGGGCCAGGTACTCCAGGGCGCCGCCGGTGAGGGCGCCCAGCAGATTGGCCCCGAAGGCGGCCGTGGGATCGGAGGCCGCGGCCAGCCGGTCGGAGAAGATGAGGTTGGCGCAGAAGATCGGTGCGAAGGCCAGGGCGATCGCGGCGGCGAGACGCCCCGCGAACGGCAGTCCGAGCACCAGATCGGTCGGGATCAGCCAGGCGATGGCGAGAGTGGCGAAGAGCAGGAGTTGCAGCGCGAGCTGGTTGAGCCTGCGCATCCTGCGCCGCACTTCCACCGCGCAGAGCACGGCGACCAGCACTCCTGCGAACACCATGGCGTTGACCAGCCAGGTGGTCCCGAAGTAGAGCGCGAAGCCGATGACGTTCTTGGTCTCGAGGAGCATGAAAGCGGCCCCGAGCAGGAACATGTCGGCGTAGGCCGCGGTGCGCCGGATGCGCACACCGGTCATCCGCACCGACACCAGGGTCACCAGCAGGATCGCGCCCAGCACACCGATGTAGAGGCTGGGGATGGTGCGGTGCAGCAGATAGGGGAAGGGGTGGTCGTCGGTGGCGGCGCTGGGCACCTTGCCGGAGGGCTGCCATGTGGAGCTGGAGCAGGACTGGTCGCGCGTGGTGACACCCGCCACCATGATCGCGGCCCGCTTGTTGCCGTAGTGGGTGATACAGGGCGCGTGGCCGAAGACCGAGGTGAGGGTCGATCCGAACCGGTCGATCAGCCAGTTCTGCCGGTAGTAGTTGTACATGGCGAACGCGCCGCCGGGGGCGAGGTGGTCGTGAGCCGCCTCGAACGCCTGACGGGTGAACAGATAGCTCTCCAGACGCAGGTTGCTGGCGCCGGAGACCAGGGTCAGGGAGTCCGGGAGGGCGAGCACGATCAGGTCGTAGCGGGTCTTCGTCTGCTCCAGGAAGGCCCGGCCGTCGTTGATGTGGACGTGCACCCGGGGGTTGTCGTACGGACGGGCCGGATGCAGCGAGGCACCGATCTCCTGAAGCCGGGGGTCGATCTCCACGGCGTCCACCCGCTTGGCGCCGTGGGCGAGGGCGAGGGCGACGTCATTGCCGTTGCCCGCCCCGATGACCAGGACGTTGCGGTGGGAGTTGCGCGGTGTCTCACGGTAGGGCTGGTCGTACGGTGAGCCCGGTTTGGTCAGCGCCTTCAACGGCGCGATGCTCTGGTGCGGCACACCGTTGGCGGAGATGTTGTAGTCGCGGGCGGTCGAGGTCGAGCGTTTGGTCTCGATCTTGTAGTAGGGGGACCAGGAGATACCGCTCGCCACGGACTCCAGGGCGAGAACCGCCACCATCACCCCGAGCGGGATCGTGTACCGGATGGTGTTACGGCGCCCGCCCAGGACGAGCAGGGCCACCGCGGCGATCACTCCCCAGACCACCGACGGCGCGCGCAGCCAGGACAGCAGCGCGAAGGACACCGACCCGGTGAGCGAACCCAGCAGGTCGAAGCGGTACGCCTCCAGCGACGGCAGACGGCGGAACTGGTCCGCCGTCATCTTCCCGATCGCCATCATGATGAGCGCGGTCAGTCCGAACAGGACGGGCAGCGTCACCCACTGGGGCAGTCCGGTGGTTTTCACGGCCGTGAAGTAGATGACCTCACCGCTGCTCTGCCGCACCTGGACGGGGAACTCCCGCACCAGGACGACCAGGACGGCCAGGGGAATGGGCGCCCAGCGGGTGAGCCACTGCCCACGGCCGGCGGGGATGAGGAATCCCAGGCCGATCCCGAGGAACGAGCCCAAGAGGATGAAGTTCGAGAAATAGCTCAGATGGACGATATTGGCGCCGGTCCACCGGATCAGCGCCAGCTCGACGAAGAGCATGGTGGCGCTGGCCAGCAGCAGCCTCGCGCGCACGTTTTGCGGTCCAGGGCTGTGCTCCATGTCGGCACACGCTGTCATCCGAGGCGGGGCAGGTCGAGCACCCGCACGAGCCGTGCCGTAGGCCGGACGGCGGCCCCGGGGAACACCGGAGTTACGCCACCGGGGCGTACGGCCTATGCACCGCCGACACCTCGTCACATCGCCGTCGGCATCCGCCACGTCCATGGTTTGCGCAGGTCAACGCCTTGAGATGGACACGGGAACACCTGGTGCGCACCCCTGGGAGGGCACACCGGCACGAGGCGTCGACAGTCGCGGGACCCCACGCCGCCGTACGGCGTTCGTGTGACCCCCGGCGCGGCATCCGTCACCTGATGAGCGCAATCGCCACCGAGCTCCACCGGAATTTAACACCGCCATAGTTACTTGTCACGCGCTCTGCGATGAGAACGGCGCCCACACCTGCCATGACTTCCCCCCGCATCAGGCATGGAAGACACCATTACGGTGGCGCCACCATGGCATCAACCGAGATCACATCGCTGTAACAGTGGATTGGCTAGTTTTAACATTGCTCTTGATATTTTGAACGGAGACACCGACGCTGAGTGCGGTCCGGGAGCCACCCCGGACCGTCCGGACGGCCACCGCGGCCGTCGGACGTCCTAGGCAAGGAGGCACCCGTGGGTTCCGCACCGTCCCCCACCCACACCGGGCCATCGTCGGCGACGTTCCTCGACCGCATCGGCATACCCCGGCCACTGGCCTGGGGGTTCCTCGGCCTGTTGCTGTTCATGATCGGCGACGGGGTCGAATCCGGCTATCTGTCGCCGTTCCTCGTCCGCGGCGGCCTGTCCACCCAGCAGGTCGCCGTGCTGCTGTCCGCCTACGGCATCACCGCCGCCGTCGCGGCGTGGTCCTCCGGGGCCCTGTCGGAGCTGTGGGGTCCGCGCCGGGTGATGTGGGCGGGCCTGGGCATCTGGGCCGTGTGCGAGGTGCTGTTCCTCGTCTTCGGCGTGATGACGTTCAGCTACCCGGTGATGGTGGCCACCTACATGCTGCGCGGATTCGGCTATCCGCTCTTCGCCTTCGGCTTCCTGGTCTGGATCACCACCGCCACCCCGCGGCGGCGCCTGGGAACCGCCGTCGGCTGGTTCTGGTTCGCCTTCACCGGTGGGCTGCCCACCCTGGGCTCGCTGTTCGCCAAGGCCACCATCCCGGTGGTGGGCGAGTACCTCACCCTCTGGCTGTCGCTCGTGCTCGTCGTGGCCGGAGGGCTGCTGACGCTGCTGTGCGTCCGTGAGCCGCACGGCGATCTGCGGGTGGCCGAGGGCCGCCCGGTCGCCACCCTCCTCAAGAGCGTCACCATCATCTGGCAGCAGCCGAAGATCGGGATCGGGGGTGTGGTGCGGGCCATCAACACCGCTCCCGAGTTCGGGTTCCTGGTCTTCCTCCCGCTCTTCTTCACCGACACCGTCGGACTGTCGATGAGCTCCTGGCTCACCGTCCTCAGCGCGATGTTCATGAGCAACATCGTCTGGAACCTGCTGTTCGGGGTGATCGGCGACCGGCTCGGCTGGCGGCGGACCATCGCGTACTGCGGTGGTCTGGGCTGCGCGGCCAGCACCCTGCTGCTGTACTACGTCCCGTTGGCCGCGGGCGCCGAGGTGTGGGTGGCCGTGGCCGTGGGTGTCGTCTACGGCGCCACGCTCGCCGGATACGTACCGCTGTCCGCGCTGATGCCCTCGCTCTCCCCCGAGCACAAGGGCGCCGCGATGTCCGTGCTCAACCTCGGAGCGGGGCTGAGCACCTTCATCGGACCGGCCGTCGTGGGGCTGGCGATCGGGCCCCTGGGCGTCGGTGGCGTCATGTGGATCTTCGCGGGTCTCTACGTGGTCAGCGCGGTGCTCACCCTCTTCCTGCGGCTGCCCGACGACGATCCCGCGGCGACCGCCGGGAAGGCCGGGGCGGAGGTCACAGAGCCGGCACCGTCCTCCCTGGTCAGTGCGGCTGGGCCGTCGGACGCACCAGGATCTCGTTGATCGCGGCGTGCGGGGGCTGGGTGACCATGAAGGTGATCGACCGGGCGATGTCCTCGGCCCGGAGCCACAGCTCCCGCGGCATACCGCGGGCCACGGCCCCGGTGGTGCTGTCGGCCGTCATCTCGGTGGCGGTCATACCGGGTTCGATCAGCCCCACCCGCACACCCCGCGCGGTCACCTCCTGCCGCAGGCCCTCGCTGAACGCGACCACCGCGTGTTTGGTGGCCGAGTAGACGGCGTTGTGGGCCCGCGCGACCCGGCCGGCCACCGAACTCACGGTCACCAGGTCGGCCACTCCGCGCGGGCCCTCCTCCGCCGCCCGCAGCAGATGCGGCAGCGCCTTCTGCGCGGTGTGCAGCACCGCCCTGACATTGAGGTCGATCATCCGCTCCCAGTTCTCGGGGTCGCCGTCCTCGATGTCCCCGGCGGCCACGAAACCCACGCTGTTCACCAGCACGTCCAGCCGCCCGAACCGCTCCGCGGCGTCCTCGACCGCCTGCCGGGCCTGCGCCGGGTCCCGCAGATCGGCGGTGAGTGCCACACAGGAGCGGCCCTGCTCCCGGATCCCGGACGCCAGTTCCTCGAGCCGGTCGGTACGGCGGGCGACCAGCGCCAGATCGGCGCCCTGCCGGGCCAGCGACCGGGCGGTGGCCGCCCCTATCCCGCTGGAGGCGCCGGTCACCAGCACGGCGCACCCCGCCAGCGGGGTGTCCACACCCCGGTCGTTCCCCGTCCTCGTCTCCGTCACCCTGGCTCCCTGCTCGTGCGGACGATCATCTGCCGTACGCATGCTCGCACCCTCCGCGCGTCCGCATCCACGGCAGGGGTCCGGTACCCCGATCCCGGTCCCGGATCGCCCCCGTTGCTCCCATCGGACCACGCCCGGCAGACCCGTCCGAGCAGTACGGAAAGCACACGACCGGCGTATGACAGTAGGCCGTTGGGGTCGCGCTGCTGTCCAGCCTGAGCACCCTGTCGCCATGTCACGGCGACCATCGTTGGCTGAGGCACCGCACCACCGGGTCCGGCGCACGACCCCCGAGTCCACCCCGTCCGCCCCACTCGCCCAGGGAGCCGCGTTCATGCCCCAGTACTTCCGTGACTCACCCGAGTCCCTCGTTCCCGACGCGCTCGCGGGCTTCGCCGCCGCACACGCCGACCTCGTCGCCTACCACCCCGACCACGGCTACCTCCGCGCCCGCCACCCCGCGCCCACCCGCCGGGTGGGCCTGGTGTCCGGGGGCGGCTCCGGCCATGAGCCACTGCACTCCGGCTTCCTCGGCATGGGGATGCTGGACGCCTCCTGCCCCGGCCGGATCTTCGCCTCCCCGCACAACCGGCAGATCTTCGAGGCCAGCCGTGCCGTGGCCGGGCCCGGCGGTGTCCTGCACATCGTCAAGAACTACACCGGCGACCGCATCAACTTCGGTATCGCCGCCGAACGCCTCCACCACGAGGGGGTCGCCTGTGCCCGCGTCCTGATCGACGACGACCTCGCCACCGACTCCGACGACATCGCGGTCGGCCGCCGCGGCACCGGGGCCACCCTGCTCGTCGAGAAGATCCTCGGCGCCGCCGCCGACGAGGGGCGCGGACTGGACGAACTGGCGGCCCTCGGCACCGAGCTGACCGGCCGGGCCCGCAGCCTCGCCGTGGCCGCGGCCGCGCACACCGCGCCCGCCTCCGGTGCCCCGGCCTTCGGCCTGCCCGAAGGCGTCCTGGAATTCGGGGTGGGCATCCACGGTGAACGCGCCGAGGGCACCACCCCGCACGCACCGCTCGGCAAGCTGGTGGAGACCATGACCGACCAGCTGCTGGCCGCGCTCCCCGACGGCTCCCGCTCCCGGGTGCTCGCGCTCTGCAACGGACTGGGCTCGATCACCTCGCTGGAGCTGTACGGGATCCGCCACGCCCTCGCCAAGGCCCTGGACACCCGGGACGTCGCCCTGGACCGCTCGTTGACCGGCACCTTCGTCAGCGCCCTGGACATGCGCGGCTTCTCCCTGACCCTGCTCGCCTCCGACGCCGAGACACTGCGGCTGTGGGACGCCCCCGCCCGCACCCCGGCCTGGCCGCTGTGAGGTCCGCGCGCCACGGTGCGAACGAGAGGTCCGCACGGTGACGCCACCTCAGCGTGCCCAGCCCCGCCCCACGCCACGACCGCCCCGAGGAGCCCCACCATGTCCGACCGACCCGGTTCGAACGCCCTGACCCGTGACAGCGTCGCGGCGTGGCTGACCAGCTTCGCCGCCTCCGTACGCTCCGTCGAACCCGAGCTCACCGCCCTCGACCAGCAGGCGGGCGACGGTGACTTCGGCGCCAACCTGACCACCGGGATGGACGGGGTGCGGCGCGCCCTCGACGCCCTGACGGCCGTTCCCCGGTCCGACGGCGACAGCCCGGCCGCACCGCTCGCCGCCGCCGCGCGTGTCTTCCTCGACGATGTCGGCGGCACCAGCGGGCCGTTGTTCGGACTGCTCTTCCAGGAGCTCGCCGACGCGCTGTACGACGCCTCCCCCGCGCTACCCGCCACCGCCGCACTGGCCACCGGTACCGCGGCCGGGGTGGCCGCGATCCAGCGCGTCGGGGAGGCCGACGTGGGCGACAAGACGATGGTGGACGCCCTCCTCCCGGCCGCGAAGGCACTCGCCGAATGCCCGCCCACCGCCGACCCGGCGGCCGCCCTCCACCTGGCCGCGGTCGCCGCCCACCGGGGTGCCCTGTCCACCAGCGGGCTGCGCGCCCGGCGCGGCCGCGCCAGTTACACCGGCGACCACTCGCGCGGGGTCCCCGATCCCGGGGCGCTGGCCGTGGCGTTGCTGTTCGCCTCCGCGAACGAGGAGGTCACCGTGCTGGACCGGCTGCCGGAACACTGAATCCGCATGGGTCGGGCCGAACCGGGCATGCGCAGGGGACGCGTTGACGTCTCCACCGAAAGTGCCCGGGAACCACATGCCACAGGACACCACCGCCCGAGTGACCCCACCACCGGCCGCGACCCGGCCCACGGGCGGTGAAGCGTCCGGATCCAGAACCCGCGACCCGTACTTCGACAACGCGAAGTACCTCACGATCGTGCTGGTGGCCTGTGGCCACGCATGGGAACCGCTCACCTACGACAGCCGCGCCGCCACCGCGGTCTATCTCATGGTGTACGCCTTCCACATGCCCGCCTTCGCGCTGATATCGGGCTACTTCTCTCGCAACTTCGACCTCGCGCCCGGCCGGGCCCGGCGGCTCATCAGCAGTGTGGTGGTGCCGTACCTCGTCTTCGAGGCCGCGTACACCCTCTTCTCCCGGTGGGTGCTGGACAACCCGGGCGAGCCGTTCAGCCTGCTGGACCCCTGGTACGTGATGTGGTTCCTGGCCGCGCTGTTCATCTGGCGGCTGACCACCCCGCTGTGGCTGGCGCTGCGTCATCCGGTGCCGATCTCGCTGGCGGTGGCCGCGGCGGCCTCGATCTCACCGGACTCCGGCGGCGATCTGTCGCTCCAGCGGGTGCTGGCGTTCCTCCCGTTCTTCGTGGCCGGGCTCACGCTGCGGCCGGCACACTTCACACGGCTGCGCACCCGGCGGGCCCGGCTGGCATCGCTGCCGTTCATCGCCTTCGTGCTGAGCGCCGCCTACGCCGCCGCGCCGTGGTTGGACGCGGAGTGGTTCTACCACCGCAAGAGCGTCACCGGCCTGGACGTCCCGCGCTGGGCGGGACTGCTCACCACACCCGCGCTGTTCCTGCTGGCGCTCGGCCTGACGGCCTGTTTCCTGGCCTGGGTACCGGGGCGGGCGATGTGGTTCACCACGCTGGGCACGGGGACGATCTACGGCTATCTGCTGCACGGCTTCATCATCAAGTCCTCCCGCTTCTGGGGCTGGTACGACCACGCGTGGGTGCACACCCCGCTGGGCGAGCTGATGGTGACCGTGGCCGCGGTGACCATGATCTCCGTCCTGTGCACCGCCCCGGTGCGGAGGGTCTTCCGTCCCCTGGTCGAACCACGGGTGGACTGGGCCTTCCGGCCCCTGCGGAAGTAGGCCGGGCGAAGGGGGACCTGCCATCCGCCGGGGGCCGGTGGATGGCGGGCCGCCGGTCCCCGCCCCGGCCCCCGCGGGCTCCCTCACAGTCCGTGGCGGCGGTCCCCCAGCACCGCCGAGCACACCTCACGTTCCAGCTCGGCCGAGAACGGGTCCCGCCGCGCGGCCACCGCGCACCGGGTCTCCTCGGCCACCAGATCGGCGTTGATGGCCGTGGCGGCCCGGACACCCGAGGCGATGGCACCGGCCACCTTCTCCAGCGGATCGGCCACGTTGCCCGCCACCCACACCCCCGGGACGGCGGTGGCGCCCGTCGGGTCCGCCTCGATCCGGCGGGCGGTCTCCTGGCCCGCCACCTCCTGACCGACCGTCACCAGTCCGAGGGAGGCGAGGACGTCGGCGCGGGCGGCGAAGTACGGGGCGACGACCAGGGTGCGGCAGGCGATCACCTGCCCCTCCGCGAGGCGGACCCCGGAGAGGCCGCCCCCTGCCGTCTCCAGCGCGGCCACCGTGCCGACCACCACGGCGATGCCCCGTGCGGCGAGCTGTTCGTACTCCTGCTCCCCCGGCTCGGGTCCGGTGTGCGTGAAGAGGGTGACGCGGTCGCTCCACTGGCGCCAGAGCAGTGCCTGGGCCACCGCCTGGGGGCCGGTGGCCAGCACCCCGATCGCCTGGTCACGGACCTCCCAGCCGTGGCAGTACGGGCAGTGCAGCACATCGGTGCCCCACAGCTCGGCCAGGCCGGGCAGCGCGGGCAGTCGGTCGACCAGCCCCGTGGTCACCAGCAGCCGTGCGGCGCGGACCGCGCCGCCGTCGGCGAGGGTGACGTGGAGACCGCCGTCCGCGCCACGTTCCGCCGCCACCACGGTGCCGTCCACGATCTCGCCGCCGTAGCCGCGGACCTCGTCGCGGCCGGTGGCCAGCAGGGCCGCGGGCGGTGTGCCCTCGTTCCCCAGGAGCCCGTGAATCCCCTCCGCGGGGGCGTTGCGCGGCTCGCCGGCGTCGACGACCAGCACCGAGCGCCGTGCCCGGCCCAGGGTGAGCGCCCCGCTCAGTCCGGCGGCGCCACCGCCGACCACCACGACGTCGTAACGCCGCTCGGCGGGTGCACGGTCCGGGTCCGCCGGGTGTGCTGTGTATCCGTTCATACGCGGTACCTCCGTTCGTGGAAGCAGCGTGCGCACTGACGCCACCACTTGACAAACACCTTTGCCGAGGCGGCAAATGGAGGGCATGGCCGACGATGACCTCGCCGATGTGCTGACCGCGGTGGGCCCGCGGCTGCGCGCGCTGCGGCGGACCCGTGACTTCACCCTGGCCCGGCTCAGCGAGACGACCGGGATCTCGCTGAGCACCCTCTCGCGACTGGAGTCGGGGCAGCGCAAACCGACCCTGGAGCTGCTGCTGCCGCTGGCCAAGGCCTACGGGGTGGCGCTGGACGAGCTGGTCGGGGCACCCGCCACGGGCGATCCGCGGGTGCATCCGCGGCCCTTCACCCGCAACGGCCAGACGATCGTGCCGCTCACCCGCTATCTGGGCGGGCTCAACGCCTACAAACTGATCCTGCCGCCCCGGCCGCCCGCCGAGCGCGGACGGCCCGAGCAGCGGGTCCACGAAGGCTACGAGTGGATGTACGTGCTCTCCGGCCGGCTGTGGCTGACGCTGGGCGAACACGACCTGGTGCTCACCTCCGGCGAGGCCGCCGAGTTCGACACCCGGACCCCGCACGGCTTCGGCAACGCGGGGGACCGGCCGGTGGAGTTCCTGTCCCTCTTCGGGGCGCAGGGCGAGCGGATGCACGTCAGGGCCCGCCCCACCGCCACCTGACCGGTGCCACCGCACGCTGCCCGGATGCTCAGCCCGACGGTTCGTCGGGGACCGGCTGTTCCGGGTGGACACCCCCGGTCTGGGGCCTCCCCCGGCGCCCGCTCCCGGACTCGTCCAGGTCGGGTACGTCCTCGGCGTGGTCCGGCGCCGGGTCCACGCCCTCCACGTCCAGCGGATCGGGCCCTTCCTGAGCCTGCTGATCGGGCAGGTCCCGCGGAATGGCGCGGCTGTCGTCTCCGGGCTCCTCGCGCCTGCGGTCCTCGTTCACGGTGCCGCTCCTCTCCTCGGCGTGTGCACGGGCATACCAGGGCCCGTACCCAGCACATCCGGACCGATGCACGCCCGCGCCTCCACGGTGGCCGGCCACCCGGCCGGGGGCGGCCTCCCGTGGCGAGTGCCCGGCCGGGAGGCGTCCATGCGGGGTCAGCCGTGCCGGGCGAAAGCGGCGCTGACCGCCTCCCGGTCCGCGCCCCCGGCCAGCAGCAGCCGGAGCAGCACGCGCGCCTTGTACGGATCGAGCAGTCCGCCGTCGATCAGACCGCGGCGCCGCAGATCGGTTTCCGAACCCACCGCGCCGTAGGTGTGGCGCAGCACCGAGCCGCTGCCGGAGCGCGAGGTCAGCACCACGGGGACGCGCTCGGCCAGTGCGCCCAGCGCCGGGGCGAGGGTGCCCGGTACGTGACCGACGCCGAACCCGGCGACGACCAGGCCCTGATGGGTGTCGGCGAGCCCGTCGAGCAGCACACCGTCGTCGTCGAGTGACACCGTGTACAGCGCCACCCGGGGCGTGTCGCCCTCCTGCGCGGCGGCCGGGACGGGCCGGGGAGCGTGGCGCGGCGGTGTGGTGAGCACGCGGACCCGGCCCTCGATGACATGGCCGAGGGGCCCGGTGTTCGGCGAGGCGAAGGTGGCCGTGCTGGTGCTGTGGGTCTTGCGGACCCAACGCGCGGCGTGGATCTCGTCGTTGAAGACCACCAGCGTTCCCAGGCCACGGGCCTCGGGGGCGGCGGCGACACGAGCGGCGGCGAGCAGATTGGCCGGGCCGTCGGCGCCCGCGAGGGTCGGATTGCGCATGGCTCCGGTGAACACCAGCGGTGCCTCGTGGGCCCAGACCAGATCGGCGAGATAGGCCGTCTCCTCCAGGGTGTCGGTTCCCTGGGTGACCACCACGCCCTCCGCCCCCGCGGCCACCGCGGACGACGCGGCCCCGACGACGGCGAGCAGTTGAGGAAACGTCAGATGGGCGCTGGGGACGGCGTGGGTGTCCCGTACCTCCAGCGGTACGCCGAGGTCGGCGAGGCCGGGTACCGCCGCGGTGAGGTCGGCGCCGGTCAGCCGGGCCACCACACCGGCTCCGCCGTGCCCGGCCATGGCGATGGTGCCCCCGAGGGTGAACAGTGCGATGCTCATGCGCCGACTACATCAGGAGCGGTCGGCTGCGGGGAAGTCCCGGACAGGGATGCCCCCGAGGGGAAGCCGCCGCCGCTTCCGGCCGCGCGCTCGGGGCGGGCGGGGCCGGAAGCGGCAGGGGGGCGGTGTCAGCCGAGGGTGGTGAGCGCCGTGGTGGCGATCTCGTGGTCCTGCTCGGGCGCGCCGCCACCCACCCCGAGGGCTCCGATCAGCCGGTCGCCGCGCCGTACCGGCACCCCGCCGGCGATGAAGAGCAGCGGGCGGTCGAGGGCGGTGGGCAGGGTGTGGAACGGTCCGCCGGGCTGGACCGCGTCGACGAGGTCCGCGGTGGGGGCGTTCAGCTGGAGGGCGGTGAACGCCTTGCGGGTGCTGGTCTCACCCGCGATCAGTACGGCCCGGTCATCACGCCGGAAGGCGAGCGGATGACCGCCCGCGTCCAGGACGCTGATGGCGGCCGTCACCCCGGCCGCCTCGGCGGCGGCGCGGGCGGCGTCGAGCAGGGCCTCGGCGTCCTGGGTGGTCAGCGGGGCGACGGCGGTCTCGGTGGCGCTCATGAGCGGTGTACTCCTCTGGTGGTGCGAAGGGGTGGTGGTGCGAAGGGGTGGAACGGGGAGAGTCGGGCGAACGGAGGGACGGTGCGGCAGGGCCGCGGGGTCAGCCGTGGTCGGCGGCGGCGTGGACCGGCTCGGGGGCCGATGTCGCGGCGGGGACCTCGGCGGCGGGCAGGTGGTGAGCCGCACGGCGCTCCAGCGCGCTGGAGAGCACCGCGAGTGCCAGGGCGGAGGCGGCGAGGGCGGCGCCGACCCAGTTCGGGGCGGTGTAGCCGAGCCCGGCCGAGATCACCAGGCCGCCCAGCCAGGCCGAGAGCGCGTTGCCCAGGTTGAAGGCGCCGATGTTGACGGCGGAGGCGAGGGTGGGGGCACCCGCCGCCTGGTCCAGCACCCGCTTCTGCAGCGGGGGGACGGTGGCGAAGCCGAGCGCGCCGACCAGGGCGATGGTGACGGCGGCCGCGACCTTGTGGTGGGCGGTGACCGTGAACAGCGCGAGGACCAGCGCCAGGGCGCCCAGCGACACGTACAGCATCGGCATCAGGGCTCGGTCGGCGAACCTGCCGCCGACCAGGTTGCCGCCGACCATGCCGAGGCCGAAGAGGACCAGCAGCCAGGTGACGGAGGAGTCGGCGAATCCGGCGACCTCGGTCATCATCGGCGCGATGTAGGTGATCGCGGCGAAGACACCGCCGAAGCCGAGGACCGTCATCGCCATGGCGAGCAGCACCTGCACATTGCGGAAGGCGGCCAGCTCATGGCGGAGGTGCACACCCTCCGGCCTGGGGATCTCGGGGACCAGCCGGGCGATGCCCGCGAGGCCGATCACACCGAGGGCGGCGACGAGATAGAAGGTGGTCCGCCAGCCCAGGGACTGGCCGATGGAGGTGCCCAGCGGTACGCCGACGACGTTGGCGACGGTCAGGCCGGTGAACATCATCGAGATGGCTCCGGCCTTCTTCTCGGGGGCGACCAGGTCGGCCGCGACCACCGATCCGATACCGAAGAACGCGCCGTGGGCGAAGGAGGCGACGATCCGCCCGGCGGCCATTACCCCGAAGGCCGGGGCGGCGGCGGAGAGCACATTGCCCACGATGAACAGGCCCATCAGCAGCATCAGCATGCGCTTGCGGGAGATCTTGGTGCCGAGCGCGGTCATCAACGGCGCCCCGGCCACCACGCCGAGCGCGTAGCCGGTCACCAGGAAACCGGCGGTGGGGATGGAAACACCGAAGTCACCGGCGACCTCGGGCAGCAAGCCCATGATCACGAACTCGGTGGTTCCGATCCCGAAGGCCCCGATGGCCAGGGCCAGCAGTGCGATGGGCATGTGGGTTCACTCCAAGCGATTGCATCTGCCTCTTACGTGCGTCGACAATACTTGCGCGAGAAATTAATTGCAAGCGCGCTATATTGCTAGTGCCGTGTATCACAACCCCGCTCATCCCGCGCGCGGCCCGTCCTCCCCGACCCGCCCATCGACCCCATCAGCGCAGCCCGCAGCCGCATCAGCCCGGAGGCACCCATGACCACCTCGGAGATCTCCCAGACCGGAGACCCGGCGCCGGAGACGCCGGACGTCCTCAGCCGCCAGGACGACGGCGAGGGCGGCCACCTCCGGATGAAGCAGGTCGCCGGGGCCGGACTGCGGCTGCTCGGCCAGGCACGTCCGACCTACGAGGCCGCCCTGTGCGCGGCGCTCGACCTGGCCCGCCGCGATCCCCTGCTGGAACCGCTGGTGGCAGCGGTTCCAGGAGCCGCTCGGCACGACCGGCCAAAGTCACTCTGAACACAACCGGCACACCACTCGTATCAACTGCCGGGTCGAGCCTCGTCCGTTGCGGACGAAGAGCACCCCCTGACAGGAGGTCATGAGTTGAGCCACAAACGCGTACCGAAGCGCAAGGTCGTCTTCGCGGGGGCCGGGGCGGCCGCCGTCGTGGCGGCGGCGATCCTGCTGCCGAACGCCAACGCCTCGCAGGACGGCGACCAGACCGACCTCCAGCCCAAGAAGGTCAACGCGGCCTCCGCGGCGGACATCGCCTCGCAGTTGGCGTCCCAGCTGGGCGAGGCCTTCGCCGGTGCCTACTACGACAAGGACAAGCAGCAGGTCATCGTCAATGTCATCGGGGACGGCAACGATGTGGACGTGGAGGTGAAGAAGGCCGGGGCGGTGGCCAGAAGCGTCAAGAACAGCACCGCCGACCTCAAGTCCGCCGCGAAGACGCTGAAGACGAAGGCGACCATCCCCGGCACCGCGTGGTCCGTCGATCCCAAGACCAACGAGATCCGGGTCACCGCGGACCGCACCGTCACCGGCACGAGGTGGGACAAGCTGGAGTCCACCGTCGACTCGCTGGGCGAGGGTGTGGCCACCATCACGAAGTCCAAGGGCCGGTTCAAGCCCTTCGCCGAGGGTGGTGACGCCATCTTCGGCGGCGGCTCGCGCTGTTCGCTCGGGTTCAACGTCACCACCGACAGCGGCGCACCCGGTTTCATCACCGCCGGTCACTGCGGTGTCGCCGCCCAGGAGTGGTCGGACTCCCAGAACGGTGCCCCGATCGGCACCGTGCAGGACGCCACTTTCCCCGGTGACGGCGACTTCGCGCTGGTCACCTATGACGACCCCAACACCGAGGCGCCCAGCACGGTCAACACCGGTGACGGCAACACGGTGAACATCGCCAAGGCGGCCGACGCCACGGTGGGCCAGCAGGTGACCCGGATGGGCAGCACCACCGGGCTCAACGACGGTTCGGTCACCGGCCTGGACGCCACCGTCAACTACCCGGAGGGCACGGTCAGCGGGCTCATCCAGACCGATGTGTGCGCCGAACCCGGCGACAGCGGTGGCCCCCTGTTCAGCCAGGACGGCAGTGCGATCGGTCTGACCTCGGGCGGCAGCGGCGACTGCACCTCCGGTGGCGAGACCTTCTTCCAGCCGGTGACCACCGCGCTGACCGCGGTCGGCGCCACCATCGGTGACGGCGGTGGCGCGGCCGGAGGCGACGACGGTGGCGCGGCGGACGACCAGGGCGGTGCCGCCGGTGACGGTGGCGCGGCCGACGGCCAGGAAGGCGCCGGGCAGGGTGCGGCCGGTGCGGAGCAGGGCGGCGCGGCCGACAACGGCTGATCCCCGCACACCCGGTCACACCGACCGTCACACCACGGGTGTCCCGCGCCGTCACCGCGGGACATCCGGACCGCACCGGCCCGGCCGTCGTTCCGCCCCGGAAAACCGGCCGGGCCGCCGTCGAGTCAGCCCGGCAGTCCGGCCCGCACCCGGTCCAGGGTGACCGGCAGGTCCCGGACCCGCACACCCGTGGCGTGGTACACGGCGTTGGCCACCGCGGCGGCCGTGCCGACGATCCCCAGCTCGCCCACGCCCTTGGTGCCCATCGGATTGAGTTCGTCGTCCTCCTCGTCGAGGCAGTACGCCTCGATGTCCGGCACATCGGCGTGGGCGGCGACGTGGTAGCCCGCCAAATCATGATGGGCGAAGTCGCCGTAGCGCGGATCCATCTCGAGCATCTCGTGCAGGGCCATGGACAGCCCCATGCACATCCCGCCGCGCAACTGGGAGCGCGTGGTACGGGGGTTGATGATGCGTCCCGCCGCGAAGACTCCGAGCAGCCGGTCCACCCGCACCTGGCCGGTGACGGCATCGACCCGTACCGCGGCGAACTGGGCGCCGAACGAGCAGCGGGCGAGGTCCTTCTGCGCGCGGAGGTCCTCTGTGGTGTCCGCGCTCTGTTCCAGCCCCCCGGGCGGCACGGCGCCGGAGGTCTCGTCGAGCCGCTTGGTGAGCGCCCGGCATGCCTTGCTCACTGCCCAGCCCCACGACCCGGTGCCCATGGAGCCCCCCGCCATCGGGGCGTTGCCGTAGACACTGCGGCCGATGTCCAGGGTGACCCGGTCCAGGGGGACGCCGAGTTCATCGGCGGCCACCTGGGTCAGCACGGTGCGCGCGCCGGTGCCGATGTCCGCCGCGGCGATCCGCACCACGAAGCTCCCGTCGGGTTCGGCCCGGGCGGTCGCGGAGGCGGGCATGGTGTAGACGGGGTAGTTGCCCGACGCCACTCCCGTGCCGAGCAGCCATCTCCCCTCCCGGCGGCGGCCGGGGGCCGGGTCACGCCGCCGCCAGTCGAAGCGGGCGGCGCCCTCGCGCAGACACGCCACCAGGTTGCGGCTGCTGAACGGCCGTCCGGACTCGGGGTCCACCGACGGTTCGTTGACCACCCTCAGCTCCACGGGGTCCATGCCCAGCGCATACGACAGTTCGTCCATCGCGCTCTCCAGCGCGAACATCCCCGGCGCCTCACCGGGGGCGCGCATCCAGGACGGGGTGGGCACGTCCAGCTGGGCCAGCCGGTGGATGGTGCGGCGGTGCGGCGCGGCGTACATGATGCGGGTGGAGGCCACCGTCTGCTCGCAGTACTCGGTGAGCCGGGAACTCTGCTGGAGGGCGTTGTGCGAGATGGCGGTGAGCCGGCCGTCCCGCTCCGCGGCGAGTCTGACCCGCTGCACGGTGGGCGTCCGGTAGGACACCATGCTGAACATCTGCTGCCGGGTCACCGCCAGTTTCACCGGGCGGCCGACGGCCCGGGCGGCCAGCGCGGCGAGCACGGTGGGCGGCCGGGGCACCGCCTTGGAGCCGAAGCCGCCGCCGACGTGGTCGGCCACGATCCTTACGCCGCCCGGGGGCAGGCCGAACAGTTCGGCGAGGGTGGCGGCCGTCATCCAGGGGCCCTGGTCGGCGTTGTAGAGGGTGAGCGCGTCACCGTCCCAGACCGCGATGGTGGCGTGCGGTTCCATCGGGGAGGCGTGTTCGGGGGGCGTGGTGTAGGTGGCGTCGACGGTCACCGGCGCGGTGGCGAAGGCGGTGTCCACGTCACCGGTCTCCAGCAGACCGGGGTAGCCCGCGTTCACGGTCTCGGGGACGAAGGCCTCCGGGTCGTCGTCGCGCAGCTGGACGTCGTGGTCCTGCTCGTCGTACTCGACGCGCACCAGCGCCGCGGCCTGGCACGCCGTCTCATAGGTGTCCGCGACGACGGCGGCCACGATCTGGCCGCGGTAGGCGACGTCGGCGGACTGGAGGACGGAGAGCTCGGGATCGTCGGTGGGGTGCAGCCGCTGGACGTTGCCGCTGTCGAGCACGGCCGCCACGCCCGGCAGGGCCAGCGCGGCGCCGGCCTCGACGGCGCGTACCCGGCCGCGCGCCACGGTCGACTGCACCGCCCAGACGTAGAGGGCGTCGCGCACCGGGTACTCGTACGCGTAGAGCGCGGCACCGGTGACCTTGTCGCGCCCTTCGACCCGGGTCACATCGGCGCCCACGGTCCGTTCGAGCGTGGTCATCGTCCTCCCCCTCCGACGAGGTCCAGCACGGTGTCGGCGATGAGGTCCACCGCGAGGTCGATCTTGAACGCGTTGTGCGGCAGCGGCCGCGCGGAGGCGAACTCGGCGCGGGCCGCCTCGCGCAGTGTCTGCGCGGTCGGCCGCCGGCCGAGGAGCCGCCGCTCGGCCTCATGGGCCCGCCAGGGGCGTGGCGCCACCGCGCCGAGCGCCAGCCGGATCTCGCTCAGCGTGCCGTCGGGGCCGGTGGCGGCCACGGCGGCGAGCGACACCAGCGCGAAGGCGTAGGACCAGCGGTCGCGGACCTTGCGGTAGCGCATGGCGGCCCCCGCGGGCGGCGGTGGCAGCTCCACCCCGGTGATCAGCTCCCCGGCCTCGAGCACCGTCTCCCGGTCCGGGGTGTCACCGGGCAGCAGATAGAAGTCGGTCAGCGGCACGGCGCGGGAGTCCCCGTCGGCACGGCGGAGGTGGACGACGGCGTCGAGCGCGGCCATCGGCACCGCCATGTCGGACGGATGCGTGGCCACACAGGCGTCGGAGGTGCCGATGACGGCCAGGTCGCGGTGGCTGCCCTCGAGAGCCGAACACCCGCTCCCGGGCTCCCGTTTGTTGCACGCCTTGGTGACGTCCTGGAAGTACGCGCAGCGGGTGCGCTGGAGCAGGTTGCCGCCGGTGGTGGCCCTGGTCCGCAGCTGTCCGGAGGCCCCGGCGAGCACCGCCTCGGACACCGCGGGGAAGCGTTCGCGGATGCCGCGGTCGCCGGAGAGCTCACTGTTGGACACCAGCGAGCCGATGAGCACACCGCCGTCGGCGCGGTGCTCGATGCGGTCGTAGGGCAGCCCGGTGATGTCGACCAGCAGGGCGGGTTCGGCCACGCCCAGCTTCATCAGGTCCACCAGATTGGTGCCACCGGCCAGGAACATGGCGTCATCGGTGTCGGTGACCAGGGTGGCCGCGGCGTCGGGCGCGGTGGCGCGTTCATAGGCGAAGGGCTTCACCGGACACCGCCCGGCCTCGTGGCACCGCCCGGCGCCGTGGCACCGGCCCTTCTGCCGCCGTTGCCGCCGGAGACCTCGCGGATCGCCGCCACGATGCCCGGATAGGCGCCGCAGCGGCAGAGGTTGCCGCTCATCCGCTCCCGGATCTCGTCGGCGTCCAGGGACGCGGCCCCGGACACACCGGCGGCCACGTCCTCGGTGACATGGCTGGGCCAGCCGCGCGCGGCCTCGGTGAGGGCGCCTACCGCCGAACAGATCTGGCCCGGTGTGCAGTAGCCGCACTGGAAACCGTCGTGGTCGAGGAACGCCTGCTGGAGCGGGTGGAGTTCACCCGTCGCGGCGAGGCCCGCGACCCCTTCGATGGTGGTGACGTCATGACCGGCCGCCGTCACCGCCAGTACCAGGCAGCTGTTGACGCGCTCGCCGTCGAGAAGGACCGTACAGGCTCCGCACTGCCCGTGATCACAGCCCTTCTTGACCCCGGTCAGCGTCAGGTGTTCGCGCAGGGCGTCCAGCAGCGTCACCCGGTTGTCGAGCGTGAGGACCCGGTCATCACCGTTGACACGCAGCGTGAGATCGGTGTGATACGTGTGAGCTGTCACACCCTTCAGACTGGCACCGGGCCCGGGGCCCCGCATCTCCAGTCGGACGGCCCGCCTCATGCGTCCGGTGGTGGCGGAGGCAGCCGCAGATGCGCCAGGTCGGCGGGGACCGGGGTGCGCGGACGGTAGAACGGTGGTGCCGGGTCGGCCGCGGGCGAGTCGGCCAGCCGGAACCGCTCGCGCAGCCTCCGGTAGAACTCCATGGGCTCCAGCCGCACCAGCCGCAGCCGGTCCGGCGCCCGGTAGGCCGCCACCCAGTCCCCCGGCTCCAGGACACCGCGCAGCTGGCCGTCGATACTGACCGCCACCCGCCCCGAATGGGGCAGCACCCGTACGGCGACGGCCTCGTCGACGGCGGCCACGACGGTGCGGTCGAAGGCGATGTGCGGCGCCACCGGGGTGAACACCAGCGCGTCCATGGACGGGGAGACCACCGGGCCGCCGGCGGCGAAGCTGTAGGCGGTGGAGCCGGTGGGAGTGGCCACGATGATGGCATCGGCCGAGTAGGAGGCCAGCAGCTGCCCGGCCACGTACACCCCGAGGCTGGCCTGCCGGTCCCGGGCCAGCTTCTCGAAGACCACGTCGTTGACGGCGACGACGTCGAGCGCCACACCCCAGCCGACCTCCTCGGGACCGCCGGGACGGATCTTCGGCGGGGGCAGTGCGGGGCCGCGGCCGTAGCGCAGCAGCGCCTCCATGCCGACGGGCATCTCAAGCAGCCGTGAGCAGCGCAGGGTGAGCAGCATCCGGTCCTCGACCGTGGCGTCGCCCGCGTGCACGGTGTCCAGTGCCCGTTCCACCTGGTCGGGGGTGATCTCGGTGAGGAAGCCGACCCGGCCGACGTTCACCCCGAGCGCGGAGCCCCCGTCCTTGGCCGCGATCCGGGCACCGCGCAGAAAGGTGCCGTCACCGCCGAAGGTGACGATCAGATCGGGGTGCCCGGCGGCCTCGGCCTCCTCCTGGGCGCTGCGCCGTGGATGATCACCGCGCCATACGTCGATCTCGGTACAGCTGAGGCCATGGGCAGCGGCCCACGCGCTCGCGGCACGAGCGGCCTCGACGGCGGCGGGCCGGGCCCGGTGGATCACCAGGCCGAGCCGGGTGACGGCCATGCCTCCCACCGTAGAGCGGACCGCCACGGGGCGCGTCCCGGTCGGCCGCGCGGCCGGTCCCGGCGCGCCCGGACGTCGTGTGCGGGGGCCTCCCCGCGGACCGGCACCTGCCCTCATCTATCGTGTGGAACGCAGATGACCTGCATGGACACCACCGAGCCCCGAGAGAGTCCATACGAAGTCAGGGATGGTGCAGTTGATGGCGAGCCAAGGACGTACCGCGCTGGTCGAGGACCTGATGGAGCGTTTCCCCCAGGTGCCCCGGGAAGCCGTCCTCAAGGAGGACCTGCTGCGTGGTGGCATGGCTTTCGACGAGTCGGCGCTCAGCGGCAACGAGGACGGCGACGTCAAGCCGAAGTCGTACTTCATCTTCTCCTTCGACCACCGCACCCTGCCGGAGCTGGGGGCGGCGGCCCTGAACCGGCCGCCCGAGGAGATCGTGCTCACCGGCGGCCCCTATGAACTGCGCCGCACCGTGGTGTCCGTGCGGGTCAACCCGGAGTCGCCGTACGTGGTGCGGGCCGGGGAGGACGGTGCGCTGGGCCTGTACCTGGACGGGCGGCGGATCGCGGACGTGGGGCTGCCGCCGATGCCGGACTACTACCGCCACACCCTGGCGAACGGCAAGTCGGTGATGGAGGTCGCGCCGACCATCCAGTGGGGTTACCTCGTCTATCTGACGGTTTTCCGGGTGTGCCAGTACTTCGGCGCCAAGGAGGAGTGCCAGTACTGCGACATCAACCACAACTGGCGCCAGCACAAGGCGGCCGGGCGCCCCTACACGGGGGTGAAGCCGGTTGAGGAGGTGCTGGAGGCGCTGGAGATCATCGACCGGCACGACACCGCCCGCGCCTCCCAGGCGTACACGCTCACCGGCGGAGCCATCACCTCGCGCGTGGGCGGCCGGGACGAGGCCGACTTCTACGGGCAGTACGCGAAGGCCATCGAGGAGCGCTTCCCCGGCCGGTGGATCGGCAAGGTGGTGGCGCAGGCACTGCCCAAGGCGGACGTACAGCGGTTCCACGACTACGGGGTCCGGATCTACCACCCCAACTTCGAGGTGTGGGACCGGCGTCTGTTCGAGCTGTACTGCCCCGGCAAGGAGCGCTACGTCGGCCGTGACGAGTGGCACCGGCGCATCCTGGACTCGACCGAGGTGTTCGGTGCCCGCAATGTGATCCCCAACTTCGTGGCGGGCGTGGAGATGGCCGAGCCCTTCGGCTTCACCTCGGTGGGCGAGGCCATCGACTCGACCGCCGAGGGACTGCGGTTCTTCATGTCGCACGGGGTGGTGCCCCGGTTCACCACCTGGTGCCCGGAGCCGACCACCCCGCTGGGCAAGGCCAATCCGCAGGGCGCGCCGCTGGAGTACCACATCCGGCTGCTGGAGACCTACCGGGCGACGCTGGAGGACTTCGGGCTCACCTCGCCCCCCGGTTACGGTCCGCCGGGGCCGGGGCGCGCGGTGTTCTCGGTGAGCTCCTTCATGGACAGCCTGCCCGCCGTGGATCCGGAGCCGGACGCCGAGGCGGTGGCTCGCTGATCCTGGCGGAGACCACGCAGGGCGCGCGGCGCGCCGCCGGGCCGCGTCAGCGGACGGCCGGGGCGGGCTCGGCGGCCGCCACCGCCGTCCCGGGCGTCCGCTTCCGCCACCGCGTCATCCCGACCCCGGTCAGCACCACCGCCATCCCCGCGACGACCCGTGCGCTCAGGGCCTCGCCGAGGACGGCGGCGCCGAGCAGCACCGAGACGACCGGCAGCAGATAGCCCACGGTGGCGGCGGTGGTCGCGCCCTCGTCCGCGATGAGCCGGACGCTGAGGTGGAAGGTGACACCGGTGGAGAGCACGCCCAGGGCCACCACGGCGGCCAGGCCCGCCGCGTCGGTGTGCACCGGGGTCAGCCCGCCCGCGGGCAGCGCCAGCGCGCTCAGCCCGGTGGCGGCGACGAGCTGGGCGGCGGAGAGGGCGAGGGCGGGGGTGCCCCTGCCGACGAGCGCGCGTCCCATGTAGGCGAAGGCGACGGCGTAACTGGCCGCCGCGCCGAGGATGGCCAGCGACCCCCATCCGGCGAGTCCGGACCGCTGCCACGGGGCGAAGATCAGCAACACCCCGGTGAAGCCGAGCAGCAGCCCGCCCAGCCGTGCCCGCGACAGCCCGCGCTCGGTGCCGGTGGTCAGACCGATGAGCAGCGTCCACAGCGGGGTGGTGGCGTTCAGCACGCCCGCCACTCCGGAGTCCACCGTCTGCTCGCCGAGGCTGAACAGCGCGAACGGCAGGGCGTTGCAGAAGAAGGCGGCCACCGTGAGGCGGCCCCACAAGGCCCGCGAACGCGGCAGCCGGTGTCCCCTGCGACGGCACAGGATCAGCAGGACGGCGGCGCCGAGCGCACAGCGGGCCAGGGTGACCTGGGCGGGGGCCAGCGCGTCGAGGGCGATCTTTATCCAGAGAAAGGTGGATCCCCACAGCAGGGCGAGTGCGCCCATGCGTACCAGTGTTCCGTGTCCGCCTGTTCCGTGTCCGCCGCCCATCATCCGCGCCCTCCCATGTGTCCGGTGCTCCCGGTGTGTGTCCGGTGCTCCCCGGTGTGTACGTCGCCCTCCGTACGCTCCCGCAGAGAATTCAACAGAACAAGCGAAAAGAATTGCATCAACCATTAAGCTCCCCTACATGCTTGATGTGCGACGCATGCAGGTGCTGCGCGCCGTGGTCACCAGCGGTTCGGTGACCGCCGCCGCGGCGAACCTCGGCTACACCCCGTCCGCCGTGAGCCAGCAGGTGGCGGCGCTGGAGAAGCAGGCCGGTACGGCGCTGCTGGAGCGGGTCGGCCGGGGGGTGCGGCCCACGGCCGCGGGGCGGCTGCTCACCGAGCACGCGGCCGTCATCGGGCGTCATGTGGCCGAGGCGGAGACCGCGTTGGCCGACCTGCGGGCCGGTCGCACCGGACGGCTGGCGATCCGTTACTTCGCCACCGCGGGGGCCGCCCTGATGCCGCCCGCGCTGGCCCGGCTGCGGCGCGAACACCCGGGCGTCCAGGTCGATCTGCGGCTGACCGACCCCCGTGACCCGCTGGCCGGGATGCGTGACGGCACCGCGGACCTGGCCATCGTGGTCCGCCCGCGCGAGCGGATGCGCGACGGCGTACGGCTGGTGCCGCTGCTGGACGACCCGTATCGCGCGGTGCTGCCCGAGGGCCATCCGCTGGCCGCCGAGCCGGTGCTCGACCTCGCCGACCTCGGCGGTGAACCGTGGGTCAACGCCGAGTCCGCCGACGGCACCTGTCTGGCCTTCGTGCTGGAGGCGTGTGCCGCGGCCGGGTTCAGCCCGGACTTCGCGGTGGAGAGCGAGGACTACGCCACGGCCCAGGGCTTCATCGCCGCCGGGCTCGGGGTGGGTCTGATCCCACGGCTGGGGATGGGAGCGCGTCACCCCGGTGTGGTGGTGCGCGACATCCGCCGCCCCGAGCCCACCCGGGCCGTGTACGCGGCGGTCCGCGAGACCTCGCTCGCCCAGCCCGCGCTGCGCGGACTGCTCGACGCGCTCCAGGAAACGGCGGCCGCATGACGGCCGGTCAGATGGGAAGGCGGATGCGATGACCACACATGACCCGGGTACGGCGCCCCTGCTCACCCTCGCCGAGGGGTATCACCGACGCACCACGGAATTCCTGGGGCTGCACCGGCTGGCCGGTCATCTGCTCAAGCTGTACGCCATCGAGGCACCGGGGCGTACGGTGGCGCCGCGCGCCACGGAGCAGGCGCTGGAGCTCGCCGCCGACCAGCTCCGGCTGGACCGGCACTCGGGATCGGTGGGGCTCGCCTGCGGCATCGTGCACGCGGGCGGTGACGGCGACTACGTCCTGGTGCACACCTGGATCGAGGGCTATATGTCCCGGCTGGCCGTGTTCACCGGTCCGGCCGGCGCCCCGGAGTCGATGCGACCGGCCCCCGCGGGCCTGGCGCCCTGTGTCTGGGAGGCGGCCGTCCTCGCCCATGAACGCACCGCCTATGTGGACCGTGTACTGGCCGGGGAGGGCACACTGGCCGACCGCGTGGACCTCTGGAGCAAGGACGTGCTCCCCACCCTGGAGGGCGGGCGATGAGCGGTGACGGCGTGGAGGTGCGGGCCGGGGGCCGGGAGGATCTGCCGCGGGTGGCGGAGCTGGCCGCGGAACACGCGGCGTACGAGCGGGCGGACCCGCCTGCCGGGGACTTCGCCGAGCGGCTCGCCGAGGCGCTGTTCGACCGGTCACCGCCCTGGGTGAGCCTGTTGGTGGCGGCGCTCCCGGACGGGCGGCTGGCCGGATACGCCACCTGCGCGCCGGAGTTCGCCACCTGGCAGGGGCGGCGCTATCTGCACATGGACTGTCTGTACCTGCGTGCGGAGGACCGCGGCCGCGGGCTCGGCCGACGGCTGTTCGACGCGGTGGCGGCCGAGGCCGGTGCACTGGGACTGACCGAGATCCAGTGGAACACCCCGCTGTGGAACGAGGACGCCATGCGCTTCTACGAACGGCTCGGCGCGGTACGGCGGGACAAGGCACGCTACGGGCTGCGCCTCCCCCGCTGACCGCGGCCCGCCTCCCCCGAAAGCCTCCCCCACCTGGGTCAGTCCAGCCCGGACGCCCTGAGGATCTCGCGGGCGGTGCCGCCGTCGATGCGCTCACCCAGCCGGTCGAGTACGGCGCCGCCCTGCCGCAGCGTGCCGCTCCGGCGGGAGCGGCGGGCACCGGTGTCCAGCCGGTGCCACAGCAGGGGGTTGGTCACCAGCACATCGGGGTCGAGCTCCACCACGTGGCCGTGCACATCGCGCAGCACCAGCCGGGTGGAGACGGATCCGTACTGGGTCACCGAGACCAGGGCGTCGGTGCGCACCCGGCGTTCGCACAGCAGGCCGCGGACGGCCATCCAGCCGTCTCCGGCGGTGACCCTGGCCGGGCGGAGCACGGTGAACACCACGGCGCCGATCAGCGCCCACAGATCGGCACGGCCCATGGTGAGCCCGCCCGAGCCCCAGTCGAGCAGGGTGGTCAGCGCCACGAACGCGAGGGCGCAGTACGCCGCGCAGCGGGCGTCCCCGCGCCACCGGCGGTCGCTGTCGGATGGCGCGGACACCCGGTGTCCGGCGCGCTCCCCGCCGGGCACCGGGGCCGGTTGTTCCGTTCCCCGTCCCATGTCTCCACGCTAGGCCGAACGGGGGCCGGTTGCCTGTCGTGCCGGCGGCTTCCGAACGCCCGGCGGCCCGGCCCTGACGGAACCCTGACGCTCAGCCGACGTGGACGTGCGGGCGGCGGGCCCGGTCGGGTTCGGCCTCCCGCAGCACCTCACGGGTGACCGGCGCCACCTCGCCCTGTCCGAAGAGGAAGAAGCGCAGGAAGTGGGCGAGCGGATGGCCCTCGGTCCACTCGAAGTAGATATGCGGCCGCTGTCCGGTCTGGTCCCGCACCCGCAGCAGCAGCGCGGCCAGCGCGTTGGGGATGGTGGCGCTCTGCAGGGTGAGCACCCGGTAGCGGCCGTGCGCGACCTCCCCGCACACCCGCAGCTCGCTCTCGAACTCCGACGGGTCGGCCACCGTGACCTCGACGAAGACGATGTCCTCCTCCGGCGGGATGTCGTTGTCGGACCGGATCTGGTGCTGCTTCTCGCGGTACTCGGCCAGGTCGCGGCGTTCGGGCTTGTTGGCGATGAAGCGGATCCTGCGGTGGGCGGTGTCACGGATGAACCGCTCGGCCATGGGGTCGAAGGTCACGCTGGTCACCCGCAGCTCGAAGGCTCGGGCGACCCGGGAGAGCAGGGACACCGCCATGATCCCGCCGATGAAACAGGCACCGATCTTGACACCGTCGGGCCGCTCGATGACGTTGACCGCCGTGGTGTAGAGGAAGATCACCGAGATGATCCCGAAACCCAGCGTCCAGCCGCGCTGCCGGGCCCGCCGGGCGGCGATGGTGACGGCGATGGCGGCGGAGGTGATGAGCACCAGGACGCCGGTGGCGTAGGCGCCGCCCTGGGCGTCCACGCTCGCCTTGAAGAGCCAGGTCACCAGGAACGCGACGAGGATGAACACCAGCACCATCGGACGGACCGCGCGCGCCCAGTGGGGTGCCATGCCGTAGCGCGGCAGATAGCGGGGCATGAGGTTGAGCAGTCCGGCCATCGCCGAGGCCCCGGCGAACCACAGGATGGCGATGGTGGAGGCGTCGTAGACGCTGCCGAACGCCGAGCCCAGGTACTCGTGGGCGAGATAGGCCAGGGCGCGGCCATTGGCCTGGCCTCCCTCCTCGAACGCCTGCTGCGGGATCAGCAGGGTGGTGATGAAACTGGAGGTGATCAGGAACACGCTCATGATCACGGCGGCGGTGGTCAGCAGCTTCCGGGCGCCCTTGATCCGCCCGGTGGGGCGGTCCTCGGTGTCCTCGCGCGCGCCCTCGATATGTGGCATGACGGCCACGCCGGTCTCGAACCCGGAGAGGCCGAGCGCCAGCTTGGGGAAGATGATCAGGGCCACCCCGATCATGACCAGTGGACTGCCGCGTTCGGCGGTCAGGGCGTGGGACCAGTCCGGGATCACATGGGGGGCGGTGAACACATGCCACAGCCCCACGGCCACCACCACCGCGTTGAGCAGCAGATACACCCCGACCAGGGCCACCGCGATACCGATGGCCTCGGTGAACCCCTTGAGGAACACCGCGCCCAGCATGCCGATGAGGACCAGGGTGATCGCCACCTCATGGCCGCTCAGCGCGCTGGTGAGGTGCGGGTTCTCCACCAGGTGGGCGGTGGCGTCGGCGGCCGAGAGCGTGATGGTGATCAGGAAGTCGGTGGCGGCGAAGCCCAGCAGGGTCAGGACGAACAGCTTGCCCTTCCAGAAGGTCAGCAATCGCTCCAGCATGGCGATCGACCCCTGGCCGTGGGGGCTCTCCTCGGCCACCCTCCGGTACACCGGCAGGGCGCCCACCAGGGTGACCACCACCAGCACCACGGTGGCCAGCGGGGAGAGCAGCCCGGCCGCGAGCGCGGCGATACCCGGCTGGTAACCCAGGGTGGAGAAGTAGTCCAGACCCGTCAGACACATCACCCGCCACCAGGGCTGTCCCCGGTGCGCGGACTCCTCCTGGGCCTCGGGGCCGGGCTGGCGCTTCGCCATGTCCGTGAGCCCCTCCAGCAGCCACGCACGGAGGCGGTGCCGCGGTCCTCCGTCAGGGGCGGCGCCGTCGTGGGTGGGGCTGACCACGGTGTGCTCCTGTCGTCCAGCGATGGTTTCCGGCCAACGGAGAGACGCTTCGGCCAGCGTATGCGCCGGTGCCGGCCTCCACCCGGCCGGCACCGCCGTTCCGGCGCGGACGGATGACATCGCTTTCTCAGCCGACTCTCATCTTCGGTGCCTACGGTCGCGACCATGGACACCACCACCAGGACCGACCACGCGACCGACCCCGTGAAGACCGGGGAAGCACCCGAGGACGCCGGGCAGAAGACGGCGGAGGATGTCCCCGAGGCGGCCGAGGACCGCAACGACACCCCCGGCGGGGACCCCGCCGCCGACGACCACGACGACGCGCTCACCGACGGCCACCCGGACGAGCGGCCCGCGCCGCGGGCGGCCACCCCCGGTGTGCTCCCGGGCGCGGCCGCGATCGTCGCCGCTGGCCTGGGCTTCGCCTCCGTCAGCGGCACCTGGCTCGGCACGATGATGCAGGAGCGCAAGCAGCTGAGCGGGCAGATCGCGGCCCAGACCGGTGCGACCCGGGACCAGGTCGCCGCGTTGTACGGCACCCCGTGGCACACCGCCGCCCTCGTCAACGGACTCTTCGCGCTGGCCGCCGTGGTGATCGCCGCCGTGGTGCTGACGCGCCGCCGCGCGGTGGCGCCGGACGCCACCTCGCCCGCCCCGGTCACCGCCCCGTGGGTCACCGCGGTGGCCTGGGGTGCCGTGGCGCTCGGTGTCATCGGGCTGCTCATCGCCACGGCGATGGGGCTCGACCTGTTCACCGCGCTTCCCACGATCCCCTCCTCCCCCGGTGGCGCCACCGGCTGACCCCCTGTCGGACACGCACCGCGGGCCGGACCGCTCCTGGGGAGCGGTCCGGCCCGCGGTGTGTGACGAATGACGTCCCGGAGCCTGGACAGAAGCGGAAGGACCACGGGCACCCGGCCACCGAGAATCCGGAGGCCCCCAGGACGACGGACGGAGATCCAGCCGATGAGCGACACCACGCGGTCCGCAGACCGATCCGGGGAGGAGAGGCCGGACCAGGACGCGAAGACCGCGGTCACGGTGCTCGTCGCGCTCGCCGCCAACCTCGTCATCGCCGTGGCCAAGGCGGTGGGCGGGGTCTTCGCGGGCTCCCCCGCGCTGCTGTCCGAAGCCGCCCACTCCGTGGCCGACAGCCTCAACGAGGTGTTCCTGCTCGCCTCCCTCAAGCGCAGCAGGAGAGCCCCCGACGACCAGCACCCCTTCGGCTACGGCAAGGAGCGCTACTTCTGGTCGCTGCTCGCCGCCGTCGGAATCTTCGTCATGGGCGGCTGCTTCTCCGTCTTCCAGGGGTTCGAGGCGCTGCACGCCGAGGGTTCGGAGGACCACAGCGGCTATGTGGTCGGACTCGCCGTCCTGGGGGTGGCCCTGCTCGCCGAGGGCTCCTCACTGGTCCGGGCGCTGGTCCAGGTCCGCGGCCACGCCCGGGAGGCGGACCGCGGTGTGCTCGCCGAGCTGCGCAACAGTGATGACCCGACCCTGCGGACCGTGCTGGCCGAGGACTCCACCGCCTGTCTGGGGGTGCTGTTCGCCATCGCCGGGATGTGGCTCCACATGGTCACCGGGAACGCGGCGTACGAGGCCGCGGCCTCGTTCCTGATCGGGGTCCTGCTGGGCTATGTGGCCTACCGGCTGGCGATGGAGTCGCGCGGACGGCTGATCGGGGAGGCGATCGACCCGGTCCAGCGTCATGAGCTGCGGGTGTTCCTCGATGAGCAGCCGGAGATCGACACCGTGACCTCACTGCTGACGATGCGTCTGGGCAATGACTCCACCCTGGTCGCGGCCCGGGTCGACCTGGTCTCCGGGCTGGACAGCGAGGAGGTGGAGGAGGTACTCGTCCGCGTGAAGGCGGCGATGAGGCGCGCCTGGCCGCACGCCGACCAGGTCTTCCTTGACGTCACCGACGCCTCGGCCAAGGACCGGGCGCGGGCGCGCCGGGACCGCCAGGCGCTGGCGGAGGCGGCGGCCGCCCGGGCCGAGGGGGACCACTGAGGACGCCGGGGCGGGAATGACCCCGCCGGGTGCGGGTACCCGACTTCTCACCAGCCCGGATCAGACAACTCGTGTACGGAGGCAATACCCATGGGCTTGGGCGGTTGCATACTCATGATCGCGGTGGGGGGCATCCTCACCTTCGCTACGGATTGGGACGCCAATGGCCTCAACGTCCACCTGGTGGGTCTGATCCTGATGGCTGTCGGCGTGATCGGCATGGCCGCGTACGTCAGCGTCTACAAGCGGCGGCGCGTGGTCGCGCCGACGCAGGCCCCGATGGTGGAGGACCCGGAGCACCGGCACCATCACACCTATTGAGTCCGACTCACCCCTTCCGGCGCGGATGGCCCCATGACGACGGGGCCATCCGCGTTTCCGTTCCCCGGCCGCCTCCCCGGCTCATGGCACGATCGCGTCCACGTAGCCGCCGTCCACCCGTACCGCGGCCCCGGTGGTCGCCGACGCCTGGGCGGAGCTGAGGTAGACGACCATATGGGCGATCTCCTCCGGCTCGATGAGCCGTTGCAGCAGGGACTGCGGACGGTGCTGCCGCATGAACTCCCGCTGTGCCTCGTCCCACGGCAGTTCGTCGCCGACGAGCTGCCGTACGAAGTCCTCCACTCCCCCGGTGTGGGTGGGACCCGCGATCACGGAGTTGACGGTCACCCCGGTTCCGGCGGCCTCCTTGGCGAAGCCCCGGGAGACCGCGAGCAGCGCGGTCTTGGACATCCCGTAGTGGATCATCTCGGCGGGGATGACGATGGCGGAGTCGCTGGCGATGTTCTGGATCCGTCCCCAGCCGCGGTCGGTCATACCCGGCAGGTAACGGCGGATCAGCCGGACGGCGCTGAGGACGTTGGTGTCGAAGTAGGCGCGCCACTCGGCGTCGGTGATCTCCAGGGGTGGCTGGGCGCCGAAGACACCGAGGTTGTTGACGAGGATGTCGGCGGCGGGCACCGCGTCGTACAGCGTGGCGGCCCCCTCCTCCTCCGTCAGATCGCCGACGACGGTGACGACGTCCGCCGCGGGCACCCGTTCGCGCAGCCGGTCGGCCGCCGCGGCCAGGCCCTCCGCGCGACGGCCCGTCAGGACGACGGTGGCACCCGACCCGGCCAGACCGGTGGCGATGGCGAGGCCGATGCCCTGGGAGGAGCCGGTGACGACGGCGGTCCTGCCGGTGAGGTCGATCTGCACGTCTGCGCCCTTCGCCGTCGTCGCCGTGGATCGGCGGTCCGCACGCCCCGACCGTACGCAACCCCTCCGCCGCCGTGACGGAGCGCGGGGACACGGCGTGCCGGGGCGGGCACTCCGGCCCGTCCGCGGGAGGCGGAGGGGCGACGGCGCGCATCGCCGAGCGGATCGTTCGCGGGATGGCCCGGACGCGCCGCCGCCCCGGTCCGTGGGATCAGCCCCAGCCGGTGGAGTAGTGGTCGGGGTAGCGGCGCTTCCGGCCGCCGGGCCGGATGGTGAGGGTGGACAGCAGTCCCACCAGACCTGCTCCGATGATCAGCACACCGGGGTCCAGGTCCCGGAAGCGGTTCACCACACCGTCCACGGACAGGGAACGGTCCTCCGCCCCGGTGCCGTCGGGGGCGATCGCGCCGCCCGCGGGGCCGGTGGGCGCGCCGCCCGCCCTGGCGCCGCCGGTCTTGGTGCCCGGGATGGTCACCCCGAGGGCGGTGAGCGCCTTGGTGACGGGCTGGAAGAACGTCACTCCGCCCTTGTCGCAGTCGCCGCTGCCGCCGGAGGTGACCCCGAGCGCCACGCCCTGGGCGAGCAGCGGACCGCCGCTGTCACCGGGTTCGGCGCACACGGTGGTGCGGATCAGCCCGCTGACGGTGCCCTCGGGATAGTTGACGGTGGCGTTCAGACCGGTCACCTTGCCGGAGCGGAGTCCGGTGGTGCTGCCGCTGCGGAACACCTCCTGGCCGACGACGGGATCGGCGACAGCGGTGATGCGCACCGTCCGGCCGCCGCCGATGTCGACGACCCCCCTCCGGTCCACGGCGCTGTTGTCGTAGCGGATCAGCGAGAAGTCATTGCCGGGGAAGCTGCTCTGGACGGTGGTCCCGATACCGGTCCTGCCCGAGGTGTCGGTGAACCAGGTGGTGCCGTTGGGGCCGCAGTGCCCGGCCGTCAGGATGTAGCCGTTCTGTCCGTCCGTGACGTTGAACCCGGCGGAACAACGGCTGCCGCTGGCGAAGATCGGGGCGGCGCCGCTGGTTCTGAGGGTGAAGGCGCCCGTGGTGCGCTCCATGCGCACCTCGCCGCCCACCCGCGCGGCGACGCCCTTCATCCGCGACCAGCGGTCGGTGGAGACGGTGCTGTCACCGAGCACCACGACCTCGTTGGAGGTGGGGTCCACCATCCAGGCGGTCCCGGCGACCCGGGGCGCGGCGCGCAGCGTCCGCGCGGCGGAGTCCAGTTGTTCCATGCTGTAGCGCACCTGCTTGGGCCGGGCCCCGGCCCGGGTGACCTCGGCGGCGGCCTTCTCGTCGGTCACCGCGACGACCGTGTGCCCATCGGCCGCGAGCCAGCTCCCGGCCGTGCGGGAGGCGCCGAGCGCCGTCTCCAGACGGCCGCCGAGGCCCGCGCCCCCGTCACGGAGGACCCCGGGCGCATCACCCGCCCCCTGGACCGCTCCGTTCGACACCGACTGCGAGACCATCAGACCGCCGGCCACCAGCGCGCCTACGGCCGCGAACCGCACGCCTCGGCGCACGCGTCGCCGCGTGTGCTTCACCACCCTGCCTCCTTCACGTCGATCCGCACCGGGCCCCGGACGGCGAGGACCCTCCCCCTATACGGACCGGAGCGGCGTGACGCTCACCGCGGGCGCGGGCTCATCCGGTGCGCGTGATCGGCCGGTGGAAGCAGACCCGGTGCCGTCCCGGACCGTCGTGGTCGAGGTGCACCGGTACCCCGTCGAGCTCGTGGTCGCCCGGCTCCAGGGTGAAGCCCATCGCCCGGTGGAAGGCGATGGAGCCGGTGTTCCCCGGGGAGGTGATGGCGCGGACCTCGCGGCGGCCCGCCTCGGCGGCGCTCCGGAAGAACGCGGTGTACAGCTCACGGGCCAGCCCCCGGCCGCGCAGCGCCGGATCCACGCCCACGAAGTGGATGTACGCCTCGTCGTCGTTGTCCGCGGAGTGGAAACCGACCAGGAAAGCGGCGATGGACCCGTCCGCGTGCTCCCGGACCAGACTGGTGCCGGCGAAGTACCGGAGGAACAGGCTGGGCAGCAACAGCGACAGCTCACGGGCCTGTCCGGGGGTTCGCGAATCGCCCCACCAGGTGCCCACGCACTCGACGAGGGCGCGGTGGTCGGAGACACGGGCCCGGCGTAGCTGGGACATGCGGTTCAGCTCCTCTTCCGGCGTTCGGTCGTGATGTTCCGCGGGGATCATTCCGCCACGGTGTGCCCCCGCGCCAGCGGGTATCCGGCCGCCGACCGGTTTCCGGCGCGCGGGGAAAGCCCCTGGCCCGGGGATGACCCGGCTGGCGGACGGCCGCCACCCGCGGAGCCCAACTCGGGGTGCAGACCGCGCAGAACCCCGACACGGTTGACATATCCGATGTCGCCTAGCTGGCTGGGGTGCTGTGGAATGCGCGTAACCGGACTGGGGCACGCTGGACTGTTCATCGAGACCGCGGCGGGATCGGTGCTCTGCGACCCGTGGGTCAACCCCGCCTTCTTCGGCTCGTGGTTCCCGTTCCCGGACAACACCGATCTGGACTGGGCCCACTACGGACGGTCGGCCGACTATCTGTACGTCTCCCATCTGCACCGGGACCATTTCGACCCGGAGAATCTGCGCCGGAACGTACGCAAGGACATCACGGTGCTGCTGCCGGCCTTCGCCACCGACGAACTCGAGCGTGAGCTGCGGGGGCTCGGCTTCAGCCGGTTCCTGCGCACACAGTCGGGCGTCCCGGTGGAGCGCGACGGCCTGCGCATCATGATCACCGCACTGACCGGCCCCGGTGACGGCCCCATCGGCGACTCCGCGCTCTCGCTCGACGACGGACAGACGGTCCTGCTCAACCAGAACGACGCGCATCCGCTGGACATCGCGGCCATCCGGGAGTTCGGCGAGGTGGACGCGTACTTCGTGCAGTTCTCCGGGGCCATCTGGTACCCGATGGTGTACCAGTTGCCGCTGTCCGCGAAGAAGGAGTTCGCCGCGCGCAAGCGGAAGGGCCAGTTCGAGCGGGCGCTGCGTTACATCGACGCGGTGGGGGCTACGCATGTGTTCCCCAACGCGGGTCCGCCCTGTTTCCTCGACGAGGCGCTGTTCGAGCACAATGGCACCGGCCGGGACGGGGAGAGCATCTTCGTCGACCAAGTGGAGTTCCTGGGCGAACTGGCCGGGGCACGGCCGCAGGTGCAGGCCCATCTGCTGCTGCCGGGCACGGTCGCCGAGCCCGAGGAATCGGTCTGCAAGCTCACCCACCGCTACACCGACCGGGAGATCGAGCACATCTTCCGCAACAAGCGCGCATACCTGGAGGACTTCGCCCGCGGACAGCGGGAGGTCCTCGCCGCGGAACGCGCCGCCCGCTCCCCCGAACTGCCGCCCGACCGGCTGCTGGCGGAGCTGAAGGAGTGGTGGGAACCGCTGCTGGCGCGCGCCGAGCACATCTGCACCGGAGTGGGCGGTCCGGCGCGGCTGGATGTGGGCCAGGTGCCGATCGTGATCGACTTCTCCGCGCGGGAGGTCAGGCTGTGGGACGGTGAGCGCTGCCGCTACACCCTGTCCACCTCGGGCGAGCTGGTGGCCACCAACATCGCGCGGCGCGAGGTGGACTGGTCCAACAGCCTGCTGCTGTCGATGCGGTTCACCGCGAGCCGGATCGGTCCCTACAACGAGTTCCTGTACGTGTTCTTCAAGTGCCTGTCGATGGAGCGCATCGAGTACGTGGAGAACTACTACGACGCGAGCGCCGACGACGGACAGGACATCGAACTCGGCGACTGGCGGGTCCAGCGCCGCTGTCCCCATCTGAGCGCCGATCTGGCCCGGTTCGGGCAGATCGAGGGCGAGGTACTGACCTGCACCCTGCACGGCTGGCGCTACGACCTGACGACCGGACGCTGTCTGACGTCCGAGGGTCATGACATCAGGGCCACGCCCCTCAAGTGAACTCCGCCGCCCGGCGGATACGAGCACCTCGCGGACCGGTGCGCGCATCCGCCGGGCGGTCTCAGGTCCGCGGAGCGGGCCGGGGCTGTGTGGCCAGGGCCAGGACCGGGATGACCGTCAGCGCCAGGATGCCACCGCCCGCCGCCAGATATCCGTAGCCACCGCCCGCCACGACCAGGCCCGAAGCCAGTCCGCCGGTGGTACCGGCGATGGCCACGCCGACGTCGACCAGCCCCTGGACGGCCGCCCTGCGCTCCAGCGGTACCGCGTCGGTGATGATGGCCGTGGCGCTGACCAGCCCCAGATTCCAGCCGAGGCCCAGCAGGACCAGCGCGGTGGCCAGGGCGGGCACGCTGTGCGGGGAGGCGAACGCGGCGACCAGACCCGCCAAGAGCAGTACGGCGGAGCCCGCCGCCGCGACCCGCAGCCGTCCGACGCGGTCCACGAGGTAGCCGCTCAGCGGTGACGGCAGAAACATCGCGCCCACATGGAGCGCGATGACCAGACCGGCCGCCTGGGTGCTGTGGCCGTGGTCCTTCATATGCACCGGGGTCATCGTCATGATGGCGATCATCACCAGCTGACCGATGACCATCACGGTGGCACCGGTGACGACCCCGGGTGCGGTACGGCCATCGGTCCGCTCCCCGTCAGCCGGAACCACGGCCGGGCCCGCGGTGGTCCCCGCCTCCGTTGCGTCACCGCTGTCCGACGCCGCCTCGCGCGCGGCCAGTTCGCGGGCCAGCAGGAGCGGATCGGGCCGCAGCCACCCGGCCAGCACACCACTGCCCAGGGTGTACGCCACGGCGGCCAGCAGGAAGGGTCCGACGAGCCGTGGCATGGCCCAGGAGTGGGCGAGGTCCCCGGTGACGCCCACGAGGTTGGGCCCGAGGACCGCACCGAAGGTGGTGGCGAGCAGCACCGTGCTCACCGCGCGTCCGCGCCGGTCGGGCGGGGCCAGATCGGCACCCGCGTAGCGGGCGAGCAGATTGGTGGCGCTGCCCGCGCCGTAGAGCACCAGGGAGAGGAAGAGCAGCGGCACACTGTCCGCCGTGCCCGCCACCACCACACCGAGGCTCCCGGCCGCCGCGGTGGCGTAGCCGAGGGCCAGTCCGGGGCGCCGGCCCCAGCGCTGGGACAGCCGTCCGATGGCCATGGCCCCCACGGCGGCGCCCGCGGTGAACAGAGCGGCGGGCAGTCCCGCGAGACCGGTGGTGCCGAGCATGTCCTCGGCGAGCAGTGCCCCGACCGTGATACCCGCGGCCATTCCCGCGCCACTGAGGATCTGGGCCGTGACCAGGACGGTCAGTACCCGTCGCTGGGCGGGTGCCGCGTCCGGCTCCGCGCTGGCGCGGGCGGTCCGCCCGGCCGGTGTGACACTCATGGTCATCCCCCTTCACATGGACCGGTGTCCGGCCGTCGGCAGGCTATCCGGCGGGCAGCGGTTCGAGCGCGGAGATCTCCTCCAGCGACATGTCCATCCGTGTGTGGAGGAAGCGCACCACGGTCCAGTGCGGCAGCGCACCCTCGTCGAAGGGGCCGAACGCCGCGCGGTACAGGGGGATCCAGCGCAGCGCCTCCTCGATGGCCCGCTCCCGGCCGGGCTCCTGCTGGTAGTCGTCGTAGCCGATGCTGCGGTGGTGGATGAAGTAGCGGCCCGGCAGCCGTTCCTCGCACAGGGTGCGGTACTCACGGGTCTGGAGGATCAGGTAGTGCCAGATCTCGTCGATCTCCTGCTCGACCGGCAGGAAGAGACCGCTGAGCCGGTCCTGGTGGCGGGAGACGAGATAGAGGTAGCGGAGACATTCGAGGACCTGCCGCCCGGCGTACTCCGGTCCGGCGTCGGTCCTCGCCGCGGCGTACCGCACCACCTCCTGGTGCAGTCGTTCGCCGAGGAGGTCGGCCAGTTCCTCGGCCGACACCGAGGGCTGGGTGGTCTGTGGGGTCATGGGCACGTCCCTGGTGTGGTCGGGTGGTGAGGGGTCGTGGTCCGGGTGAGGACCGGGCCGTCAGCGCTCGCCGGCGAGCCAGGCGTACTTGCCGGAGGCGCCGACGGGCAGGTGGCTCCGGTGCTCCAGGACGCAGTGGAGGCCGGTGAGCTGGGCCGTGCCGTGCTCCAGTACGGCACTCTCCCCGGGCTCCAGGGGCCGCCCGTCGAAGGTGGTGTAGCGCAACCGGCACTCCTTCTCCCCGGTGAGCACCAGCTGGTGCAGGAAGATCCGGGGGGAGACGGCGTCGATGCGGTCGTCGAGGTCGGCCTGGGCCACCGGTCCGCGCACCGTGTCCAGCAGTTCCTTCTCACGGCCGCAGAAGGCGGCCACCTTGCCGGGGTCGGCCGAGCCGTCGAGGGTACGGACGCAGTCACCCGAGTTGTAGCGGATCAGCGGCATATGGGGATTGCGGACGCTGGTGACGACGAGCCGGTGGATATCGCTGTCGGGTGCCACGGGGAGCAGTTCGACGCTCATCCGGTCCAGATAGGGGTGATAGCGGCCATCGCGGTCGCTGTAGTAGAGGTAGCCCAGCTCGGTGCTGCCGAAGAGGTCGATGACCGGGCAGTCGAAGTGCTCGCGCAGATACCGCCGCACCCCGCGCGGGGTGTACTCGTAGGCGTGGATGATGCTCGCGGGCCGGGGGAAGTCGTCCCACAGCCCCCACTGGTCCACCTTCCGCACCAGATGGGCGAGGTGGTACCCGGAGCAGTCGAGGTGGTAGCGGCCCTGTGGGTGGCCGGCACAGATGTCGCGGATCTCGGCGAGCATACGCTCGACATCGGCACGGTCCCAGTGGTCCGGGTCCAGCCGGAGATTGAGGTAGAGCGTGCGCTCGTCCAGCCGCCGCTCCTCCAGTGAGGGGAGCTCGTCCGGCTGGGCCCCGCGCTTGGCGGCGTTGACCCGGGCCACATGCTCGGTGGCGAGCACGGTGGTCAGGGAGACGCGCCTGCATCCGTCGTGCCAGGTGTGGGCGATGTCGGGGTGTTCGCTCCACAGCCGGTAATAGGAGTGGAGCAGGAAGTACGGGGGCCGGATGAGCCGCATCCGGGCGTGGTTGGTGCCGGTGGACAGCACATACTCGGCGGCACCGGTCTCCAGGGCGCGGGCGAGCTCCGGGGTCATCCAGTTGTGCGGGAAGTCACGGGCTATCTCGGTCTTTTCCAGTACGGGGAAGTGTCCCCGCTCGATCGACTCGCGGTACAGCGGGATGTTCCGCACCTGGTCGATGATGTCGGGCGTCGGCTGGTCGTCCATGGCCACCTTGGGCGTCCTCGGGGAGACGGAGGGCCCCGCGCGGGCGGGGCGTGAACGTGCCGGGGTGGGGCGGCGGCCATCATGTCCCGCCGGCCCCACCCCGGTGGTGCTCGGGGAGCGACGGGTCAGGAGATGCAGCCCGTCTTGCCCGCGGCGCTGATGCACCCGCCCTTCGGGGACGCGCTGATACAGCCGTCCTTGCTGCCACCCTGCGCGGAGTTGGCCGCGACCCAGCTCTTCCAGACCTCGTCCTGGGCCATCTTCTTGATCAACTGCTCCATGTGTGACACCTCCGGAATGGGGAATGGACGGCGAAGATGATGTTGCTGTCGCCGCGCTCCGACAGTAAAAGAATCGTCAATGAAGTGTCAACGGACAGTCAAATCAAGCCACTTGGCCAAAGCGAAACGATCCATGGCGCACCTACGTCGCCATGGATCGTTCCGGTCCGGGGAGCTCAGCTACCGGTGGCTGATTTCCAGCCATCGATATACGCGTCGAGGTGCTCGTCGATGTCCTTCCAGTCCGGGTGGAAGACCTGGACACCCTTCATGATCTCCGCCAGCGAACGGGCGTTTGCGTCGGTGGCCTCGATGTCCTTACGCGCCGGGAAGCCGCCGCCGACCTCGCTGACCTGCCGCTGCGCGGCCGCCCCGAGCAGATGGTCCAGCAGCTTCTTGGCGTTGCCCTCATGCGGGGCGTTCTTCACCAGCCCCGCGGCGTAGGGCAGCGGGAACGTGGTGGGCCTGCCGCCGCGCTTGGCCGGGAACCATATGCCGAGGTTCGGCATGGACCGGGACTGGGCGTAGTTCATCTGGATATCGCCGTTGGCGACGTGGATCTCGCCCTTGTCGACCTTCGGCGCCAGCTTGCTGGTCGAGGAGGACGGGCCGACGTTGTTGGCCTGGAGCTTCTTCAGATAGTCCAGCGCGGCGTCCTCGCCGCCGAAGTCATGGATGGCCTTGATGAGGACCGCGGTGCCGTCGCCCGCGACCCCGGGGGTGCTGTACTGCACCTTGTCCCGGAACGAGCCGTCGAGGAGCTGCTCCCAGGTGGTGGGGGCGGTTTTCAGCTCCTTCTTGTTGTAGACGAATCCGGCGTAGTTGTCGACGACGGCGGTCCAGGTTCTGTCGGCGGACCTGCCGGACGCGGCGACCTTGTCCGACCCCTTGGGCGCGTAGGAGCCCAGCAGCCCCTTGGCGTCGGCCTGCTGGATGAACGGCGGCAGCGTGACCAGCACATCGGCCTGGGCGTTGGACTTCTCGCGGACGGCGCGCTGCACGATCTCGCCGGAGCCGCCCTCCACGTACTTGACCTTGATCCCGGTCTGCTTCTCGAAGTCCTTGAAGACCGTGTCGTACCAGCCGTCGCCGCCCTCCCCCTTGAGCCCGTCGGCGCTGTAGACGGTGACGACCTTGGCGTTCGGATCGGCGGCGGCGCCGCCACAGGCGGCGAGGGAGGCGGCGAGGACGAGGACCCCGCCGACGGCGGTGATCGGCTTGAGTGCGCGGGACATGACGTTTCGCTTCTCCTAGCGGAAGGTGGCTCTGGTGCGGAGGCGGGAGACGGCGAGCAGGACGAGCAGCGTCGTTCCCATGAGGACGACGGCGACCGCGGAGCCGGTGAAGAGCGAACCCCGGTCGGTGGCCGAGAAGATCCGGACCGGCAGCGGCAGCCAGTCCGGCGGGTAGAGCATCATCGTGGCGCTGAGTTCGCCCATGGACAGGCCGAAGCACAGACCCGCCGCCGCGGTGAGCGACGGGAGCAGCAGGGGAAGCCGGACCCGCCACAGCGCATACGCGGGGCGTGCGCCGAGACCGGCGGCCGCCTGTTCGTACGCCGGGTCCAGCCGGGCGAGGGCCGCCGCGACGGACTGGTAGGCGAACGCGGTGACCAGGACGGTATGCGCGACGATCACGATCGACGGGGTGCCGTTGAGCAGGAGCGGCGGTTTGCTGAACGCCACCAGCACGGCGAGGCCGACCACCACGGAGGGGACGGCCACCGGCAGCATGAACAGCGCGTCGAGCACCCGGCGCGTCCGCCGTCCGGCACCGGAGGCGGCGAGGGCGGCCCAGGTCCCGGCGGCCAGGGCGAGCAGGCTCGCCGTCACGGCCGTGATCAGACTGGTGGTCAGCGCGGTGAGCGCGTCGCCGCGGACGGCCGCGGTGTAGTGCGCGCCGGTCGGCCCGGACGGCAGCACACCGCTCCATGAGCTCGACAGCGAGGCGGCCACGATGACGAGGAGGGGGAGCGCGAACAGCGGCAGGAAGAGCAGCAGGAACAGGATCCGGACGGCCCAGCGGGCGGCGCGGCTATGCACCAGCACGACGGCTCACCACCCGGTACAGACCGTAGAGACCCACCGAGAGGCAGATGTTGACGACGGCGACGGCGCAGGCGGAGGGGTAGTCGGACTCCAGGATGGCCTTGCTGTAGACCAGCATCGGCAGGGTGGTCACCCCCTTGGCCCCGGTGAAGAGCACGATGCCGAACTCGTTGAGGCACATCACCAGCACCAGGCTGCCCCCGGCGGCGAGCGCGGGCAGCGCCTCGGGGAGGATGATCCGCCGCACGATCCGCAGCGGGCCCGCGCCGAGCGAGGAGGCGACGTCGAGCTGCGCGGTGTCGAGCTGGGAGAAGGCGGCGAGCAGCGGACGCATCACGAAGGGGGTGAAGTAGGTGATCTCGGCGAGCACCACGCCCCAGGGGGTGGTGAGGAAGTCGAAGGGGCCGGTGGCCGCGCCGGTGGCGGAGGTCCACAGCCCGTTGGCCACACCGGTGTTGCCGTACAGGAACAGCAGCGCCAGGGTGATCAGGAAGGACGGGAAGGAGAGGAAGACGTCGATGAACGTGGACACCGCCTTCCCGCCGGGCAACGGGACGAAGGCGATGACGAGGGCGAGCAGGAAGCCCAGCAGCAGACAGCCCGCGGTGGCGGCGAGGGCGATCCACACGGTGGTCGTCAGCGCCTCGTGGAAGGCCTCGGAGGCGAACAGCTCGGTGTAGGGCTCCACCGAGGTGCCGCCCTCGTCGGGGGTGAAGGACTGCTGGACGACGAGGGCGAGCGGATGGAGGAAGAAGACCCCGAGCGCGGCGACGGGCGGCAGTGCCCACAGCCGGCTCGGCAGCGAACGGCCCCCGGCGCTCCGGGCCGGGGCGGGGCTCCGCAGGACATCAGCCACGGCCGCCACCTCCCGGGACCGCTTCCGGCGCGGAGGTGACCGGGAGCAGCACCGCGTCCTCGGCGGCGAAGTGCAGCTCGACCCGGTCTCCGAGCGCGGGCGGGGTGCGCAGTTCACGGACGTCGGCCGTGAGCCGGGTGCCCGCGACGTCCACCAGCAGCCGGTGGGTCGCCCCGCGCCACTGCACCTCGGCGACCGTGCCGCGCAGGGCGTTGGGGCCCGGTCCGAGCCCGACCAGATGCGGGCGTACGCACAGGGTGGCGGCGGCGCCGCGGGCACCGGGTGCCCCGGCGCCATGGGCCCGCAGCCGGGTGCCGCCGAGGTCGGCGCCGACGGTGCCGTCGGGCCCCGTCTCCGCCAGGGTCACCGGCAGCAGATTGGCGTTGCCGACGAAGGAGGCGGTGAACTCGGTGCGCGGCCGGCGGTAGAGCTCCTGCGGGGTGTCGCAGTCCTGGAGCCGGGCGTTGTCCATCACCGCGATCCGGTCGGCGAGGGTCAGTGCCTCGATCTGGTCATGGGTGACGTAGAGGATCGAGACATCGGTCAACTCCCGGTGCAGCCGGGCCAGTTCGGCCAGCATTCCGGAGCGGAGCCGGGCGTCGAGTGCGGACAGCGGTTCGTCCAGGAGCAGTACCGAGGGGCGGATCGCCAGGGCGCGCGCGATGGCCACCCGCTGCTGCTGGCCGCCCGACAGTTCCCGTGGGTACCGCCGGGCGTACGCCGCCATGCCCGTCATCTCCAGTGCCTCCGCGACCCGTTCGGCGATGTCACGGCGGGGCGCCTTGCGGGCCCTGAGCCCGAAGGCGACGTTCTCCGCGACCCGCATATGCGGGAAGAGCGCGTAGCTCTGGACGACCATCCCGATGCCCCGCCGGTGCGGGGGCAGCGCGGTGACGTCCCGGCCACCGAGGTACACCCGGCCGGACACCGGCCGGACGAATCCGGCGACCGCCCGCAGCGCGGTGGTCTTGCCGGATCCGGACGGGCCGAGGAGCGCCATCAGCTCCCCCGGTGCCACGGTCAGGTCGAGTCCGTCGAGCACGGTGTGCTTGCCGTAGGCGACGGACACCCGGTCGAGATGGATCCCGGCCGGGCGGGTACCGGCGGTGGCCGGTGCGGTCTCGGACATGGCGGCGGTCATCTCAGGCCGCCCGGCCGGTGAGGAGCTCGGGCAGACCGGCGATCGAGGGCAGCACGTGGGTGGCCCCGGCCCCGGTCAGCTGCTCCCGCCCGTGCGCCCCGGTGAGGACACCCGCGACGACGGACGCGCCCGCGCGCCGCCCGGTGAGCATGTCGTAGGAGGTGTCACCGCAGACCGCGACCGCGCGGACGTCATCGGTGCCGGTGCGCAGCAGCGCGGTGAGCACCATGTCGGGGTAGGGACGGCCGCGTCCCGCGTCGGCCGGACACAGGGTGAGATCGGCCAGCTCCCGCCACCCGAGTGCGTCGAGGATACGATCCTGGGTGGCGCGGGAGAAACCGGTGGTGAGCACCACCTTGGTGCCCGCCTTCCGCAGGGTCTCGATGGCTTCGGCGGCACCGGGCAGCGGGGCGCACCGACCGCCGTCGACGAGGTCGTGGTACGCCCCCTCGAAGGCGGTGTTGGCCCGCTGGGCACGTTCCTCGTCGCCGAAGAGGTGCCGGAAGACGGATATCTTGGACTCCCCCATCGTGGCGCGGACGTAGTCGAGTTGGCGGGTGTGCTCGGGGGAGCCAGGGGTCACGCCGAGCCGTTCGGCGGCCGCGGCGAACGCCTGCTCCACGAGGCCACCGTCGGCGACGGTGGTTCCGGCCATGTCGAGCACGGCGAGGTCGATGGCGGGGGTGTGGTGATTCTCGGTCATGTCTCCTACCAGCCCAGTTCGTCTGCGGTGGTCTCGGCGATGGCGGGGGCGCAGGTCATACCGCGGCCGCCCGGCCCGGTGACCAGCCACACCCTGTCGCGCACCTGCTCCCGGTGGATCACCCGGGTGGTGTCGGCGCACTGTGCGTACACCCCGGCCCAGCGGCGCCGGATCCGTGGCAGCGGACGGCCCAGGACCGCTTCGACGGTCGCGGTGAGGTGGTCGTACGGATCCTCGACGACGTCGAAGCCGAAGGGGTCCTCGTACTCGTGGGTGTCGCCGATGGTGAGCCCGCCGTCCTTGCGCTGCACCATGAGCAGTTGCATCCGGTGCTCGGCGGCGACGGGCGGCTGCGGCCGGGTGGCGGCGAGGGTGTCCAGCGCGGCACCGCCGTAGGCCGGGTAGTAGCGGAAGCTGTCGGCGTCGGCCACGGAGGTGGTCAGCTCCTCGCCGAGCGGGGCGGTCTGCATCATCTGCAGCCGCACCCGGCGCACCGGCAGTTCGGGGGCCAGCTCCCGGACCAGGCCACCCAGCCAGGCCCCGGTGCACAGCACCACGGTGTCCCCGGTGTGCACATCGCCGTGGTCGTCGCGGACGGCGGGGCCGCCTGCGCCCTCGCGCACCTCGCGGACCTCACGGCCGCCGAGGTAGGTGTAGCGGCCGGAGGCGAGCAGCGCGGCCTTCAGCGCCCGCTGTGCGGTGCGCGGCTCGACCGCGGCATCGCGCTCGCACCACAGGGCGCCGAGCAGCGGACCGCGCAGGGCCGGGTTGAGCCGGCGCGCCTCATCGGCGCCGAGGAGCTTGTAGCCGCGGGCGGCGGCGTCGGGACGCTGGACGGCGGCCTCGGCGACCGCCCGCTCGGCCTCGTCGCGGACGACGGTGAGCGAGCCGTTGGGCCGGAAGCCGAGGGCGGGCACCCGCTCGCCGATGGTCTCCCACAGGCTCCGGGCGCGCAGCGCGGTTTCCAGTTCCTCGCCGCCGGCCCGGCCGCTTACCCACACCAGGCCGAAGTTGCGCAGGGACGCGCCCCGGGCCTCCGTCTCGCGCTCGATGTGCAGGACCTCATGGCCGCGCTCCACGGCGTGCCAGGCGTGCATGGTTCCCACCACGCCTGCTCCGACGACTATCACTCTCATGGCTGTGACGCTCCTCCGCTCGGGTGGACCGGACTCATCCGGATGGCAACGCCATCGTGAACGGCCACCCAATCTTGGACTAGACCCGTTATCTTTTCGTAATAGAAAGAGGGGCGCAGGGAGATCTCCCGCGCCCCTTTTCGTTCGCTTTGTTCCGCTATGCCAGAACGGCGCTCAGCCCTCCGGCTCCCGCACGTCCGCCCCGGCCCGCCGCCCGAGATGGGTGGTGAAGCTGAAGCGGTCACCCCGGTACAGCGAGCGGACACGCTCCAGCGGACGCCCCTCGGTGTCGCGGGAGATCCGGTGGATCAGCAACATCGGCAACGCGGGCGGGGTACCGATCAGCAGCGCCTCGCGCGGGGTGGCCAGCACCGTCTCCAGCCGCTCGTCCGCGTCGCCGAAGCCGATGCCGAGCCGGTCGCGGAGATAGACGTAGAAGGACGAGTCGGGATCGAAGTCGCTGTCCAGCCGCGGCGCCCGCGCCACCGCCACATAGGTGCTCTCCAGACCGACCCGCTCGTCGTCCGCCAGCAGCACGCGCTCCAGGTGCCACACCGGTTCGCCCCGTTCGAGCCCTGCCTCGTCCGCCAGCTCCCGCGGGCACGGGAAGCGGTCGAGCCCGATGAGGGTACGGCCCGGGCGCAGCCCCTGACGGCGTACGCCCTCGGTGTAGCTGGCCAGCGCCAGCGGCTGCGCCAGCTTCGGCCCCGCCACCACGGTGCCCCGTCCGGCCCGTCGCACCCGCCCCTCGAGCAACAGCTCGCGCAGCGCCTGCCGTACGGTCTCGCGCGCGACCTCGTAGCGCTCCGACAGATCGCGTTCGGTGGGCAGCAGCCCGCCCTCGCCGAGATCGTCCAGGAGCGCGGCGAGCTGGGTCTTCACCGCGTAGTACTTGGGCACGCGCCCGTGTTCGGGGATACCGGCGCGGACCGGTGCGCCGGGGGCCTGGTCATTGGGGTAGTCCACGGCAGTGATCGTCGCAGACGGAGGCTCCGTCGCCGCGGACGGCCCCGTCGTCCGGCGTCAGCCCTTGCGGACCGCCCACTGGCCGGTCTCGTCGGCGGCGCCGCTGCTGGGGATGAACTGCAGCGAGGTCACCGCGGACCCCTTGGGCACCTCGGCGACCACCCAGCCCACGGTCTTCTCCCCGGTGGTGAGCTTCAGATCGGTCGCCATCGAGGCCCCGGCGGCGATATCGGCGACGGTGGCGTCATAGCGGCGTCCGTCGGCGTCCGCGACCCGGACACAGTCCGGCGGACTGTCCCGGTAGCTCTCGGAACCGGTGTTGACGAGCCGGATCTGCGCGGCGACCCAGCGCTTGCCCGGGCTGGGGATCGTGTGGCTGTCGGCGCTCTTGGCGGGATCGAGCCACTTCACCAGGGTGACGTCCAGCTTCTCGCCGTCCTCCGCGCCCTTGAGGCTGATGGTGTCACCGACGGTCGACACGCCCTGGCCGAGCGGTCCGTCGGTGGTGGCCTCGTCGCGCGGGGCGTCGGCGGCGTTGGCCCCCTCCGGGCTCCCTTCCGCCGACGAGGACGCCCCCGCCTGGGGCGTGGTGTCCACGGTGGTGCCGTCCTCGGTGCCACACGCGGTCAGCGACAAACCCAGGGCGGCGACGAGGAGCGCCGTGGTGCGGATGGACATGGGTCTCCCCCTGAATGTGGTGGTTGGTGCTCGTGGGGGGAGAGGCACTGTATCTGGCGAGCGGGACGATGTGTAGGGATCAGACCGAAATGCCGTGCCCATCACCACCTGGGGCACGGTCGCCGCCGCGTCAGAGGCTGAGGCTGCCGAGCAGTCCCTCGTCCTCGACCTGGGTGACGACGAGCCAGGAGCCGTCCTGGAAACGCAGCCGGGTCACGGTGGGCCGGTCGGGCAGCGGGGTCTCCAGGACCACCTCCTCCAGGGGTATCCGCTCCAGCACCCGTGACTTCCTGAGCGTTCCGGTGCTCACCCGCCCCCGCGGTCCGGCGAGCACCAGATGGGTGTCGGTGCGCAGCAGCATCCTCCGGGGGTACTTGGACTTTCCGTACCAGCCCAGCAGGAGCTGTCCGGCGCGGCCGTTCCAGTCGCCGTCGAAGGTCTCGTCGAGCCGCTGCGCGGTCCGTTCCGCCGCGTCGTCCCGCTCCTTCGTCTCCCGCCGCGCCTCCTCTTCCTCGCGCTCCTCCTTCTCGCGCCGCGCCGCCTCCCGCGCGGTGGCCGAGAAGGCGCGGTGAACGGCGCCCAGGGCTTCCCCGAGCAGTGCGAATCCCAGCGGTACCGCCATCCCCAGCAGGATGACCGGTGCCACGAGCAGATAGCCGAGCAGTACATGCGGACGGATCCACCCGGGCCGCAGCCGCCCGCCCCCGGCGGCGAAGCGGACCTCGGCGGGAGGTTCGGGGATGGGGCCGATCCGGCACCAGGTGCCCCAGGACGCCGGGGAGTCCAGCCGGCGTCCGATCCGCTCGAGCTCGTACGGACGCAACTCCACGGGGTTCACCTCGGTACTTCGGGGCCAGGGGTCCGATGAGGGTATCGGGGCAGCTGTCGCCGCTGGTCAGTGGGCTGTTGGCGGTCGACGGGGGCGCCGGACCCCGCGTGTCCCGGCGCACCGGACGTAAAGGTCGCGTCAAAACCGTGGGGATCCGGTGTCAGAGGGGCGACAAGGGAATTGCGCAGGTGGCCGCGGTGGGGTGAGAGTGGAGGCGCGCGGCGGAGAGAGCCGCGGAACGGGTACTCCGCCGTACGGGCGGGCCCGGCGCGATGACCAGCACCATCGCCGCCGAGCACCGTGGGCCCGACGTGTTCACGGTGCACGGCACCGTACCTGAGTGCGCGTCGGCCCCCCGTCGATGGTGGCTCGTTCCGCCCTCCCCGCTCTCCCCGCCGCCCCAGAGCCTGGGGTCCGCACCGGACGGCGGGACCGCGTTCACCGCGAGGGCAGCGCCTGTTCGGTCCAGATGCTCTTGCCAGTGGTGGTGTAGCGGGTCCCCCACCGCTGGCAGAGCGCGGAGATCAGCTGGAGTCCGCGGCCGCCCTCGTCCGTCTCCAGGGCACGGCGGATCCGCGGGGTGGTCAGGCTTCCGTCGGAGACCTCGCAGAGCAGGCTGGCGCTGCGCAGCAACCGCAGCCGCACCGGCCCCTTGGCGTGCCGCACCACATTGCCGACCAGCTCGCTGACGAGCAGTTCGGTGGTCATGGCCAGTTCGTCCAGGCCCCAGAGCGTGAGCTGTTCGCGGACGTGCTTCCGGGCCTCCCCCGCGGCCTGCGGATCCTCCGGGAGCGGCCAGGAGGCCATCTGCTCGGGAGACAGCCCGCGCACCCGGGTCACCAGCAGGGCGGCGTCGTCGCTGGTCTGCTGCTCGACGGGGAGCAGACCGGCGGTGACGGCGTCGCAGACGCGGTGCAGATCCAGCTTCCGGGAGTCGCGCAGCAGCCGGGAGAGCCGCTCCATCCCCTCGTCGATGTCGCGCTCCGCGGACTCCACCAGGCCGTCGGTGTAGAAGGCGAGCAGGCTGCCCTCGGGAAGGGTCAGATCGACGGTGTCGAAGGGCGGGACGGCGGCGCCCAGCGGTGGGTCGGGGATCACTCCGGGGAAGTAGGCGGTGCCGTCGGGGTGGACCACGGCGGGCGGCGGATGCCCGGCGCGGGCGAAGGTGCAGCTGCGGGTGGTGGAGTCGTACAGCGCGTACAGGCAGGTGGCGTAGGAGTCCGCGCCGAGACCGCCGACGATCTCGTTGAGATGGCTCATGATCTCGTCGGGGGGCAGTTCGAGATGGGCGAGGGTGTGGACGGCGGTGCGCAGCCGCCCCATGGTGGCTGCCTCGGAGAGCCCGTGGCCCATCACGTCACCGATGACGAAGGCCACTTGTTCCAGGGAGAGCGGGATGATGTCGTACCAGTCACCGCCGACCTCCATGCCCTGTCCGGCGGGGAGGTAGCGGGCGACCGCCGTACACGCGGGCGGCGAGGGCAGTTCACGGGGCAGCAGACCGCGCTGCAGCTCCTGGGCGCGGGTGTGCTCGGCGTCGTAGAGCCGGGCGCGCTCCAGCGCCTGGGCGACGAGGGCGGCGATCGCGGTCAGCAGGGTGCGCTCCTCCCCGTTGAGGCGGCGCGGCTGGTCGAAGCTGATCACACAGGCGCCGAAGGGGCGGCCGGACGCAGTCAGCGGCAGGAAGGCCCAGGACTGCTTGCCGACGGCGTGCGGACGGTCGGCCAGATTGGGGTAGCGCTCGATGTACTCCGCCGCGGAGGAGACGAACAGGGGTTCGCCGGTGCGCATCGCCTGGGCGGTGGGGGTGGACTCCGATACGGGATCACCGTCCATCTCCGCCAGGAACTCCCGCGAGTAGCCGACCGCTCCGACGTTGTGGCCCCGGTTGTCCTCGATGGCCTGCACGATCAGTCCGCTGGCGCCGAACGGCGGCAGCACCCGGCGGGCCACCGCGTCCACCACGTCGCGGGAGGTGGTCGCCTTGGCGAGGGCCGCGGTCAGTTCGGAGATACGGGCGGCGCGGCGGGCGGCGGCCCGTTCGGCGGCCTCGCGTTCGGCGTCGTGCCGCCGCCGCTCGGTGACATCGGAGAAGTAGCAGGTGGTGCCGCCGGGCGCGGGGACCAGGCGCAGGTGGTACCAGCGTCCGGTGTCCGGCAGCTCGATCTCGAATCCGGCCGGGGTGGCGGTCGCGGTGGCCTGGCGGCAGCGCTCCTCCAGGCCCGGCACCCGCCGCAGAGTGGGCAGTTCCCACAGCACCCGGCCGATCAGCTCCGCCTCGGGGGAGCCGAGGGTGCGCTCCGCCTCCAGGTTGACGAAGGAGATCCGCGCGGTGTCGTCGAGGGCGAGGAAGCCGTCGGTCATATGGCGCAGGGCGCGGCTGAGCGCGTCGGACGCCGAACGCGCTTCGTTGCTGTCCCATCCGTGGCCGACCATCCGCACCGGTTCCCCGTCGTCGTCGACGATCACCCGGGCCCTGGCCTGGGTCCAGCTGTAGCCGCCGTCGGGGCGGCGCACCCGGTACTCGGCCTCGAAGACACCGCGCTCGCGGATCGCCTGCTGGGCGGCGGCCAGGGTGGAGGGGAGGTCATCGGGGTGGACGACCTTCATCCAGCTCTCGACACTGGGGACGAAGTCCGCCGGGTCGGTGCCGTACACCTTCATGGCCGCCTCGTCCCAGGCCAGTTCACCGGTGCGGATGTTCCAGTCCCAGGAGCCGACCTCCATGGTCCGGCGGGCGGCGGTGAGGTGGTTGCCGATCGACTCCTCCCGCGGCGGGCGGACCAGCGGGGGCGCCAGGCCCATCCGCTCCTCGGCCCAGGTGGCCACGTCCCGCAGGAAGGCCCACTGCTCCGCGGTCGGTTCTCCGCGGTCGCCGCTCCAGACGGTGAGCGCGCCCACGGTGCGGTCCCCGTCGACGACGGGCACGGCGGCCATCCCGGTACGGGCCCCGGGGGCGTCGTCCGAGGAGGATCCCGGTACCCAGACCTGCCGGCCGCGGCGGACGACCTCGGCGGGGGCGGTCTCGTCCTCCTGGTCGACGATCTCCCAGGGCCGGGTGTAGGCCGGAGGGAGCCCGGCGGAGGACACCAGACGCAACGCGGACATGGGACCCCGCAGGTGGACCATGCCGCCGAGACCGCCCAGCTCGGCCACCGCGTGCTGAAGGGCCAGCCGGAAAGCTTCGCTCTCCGTGGTGTTCCGGCCCACGGCGGCAAGCAGGGCAAGTCGCCCATTCATAGCAAAAACCCTACATCACATGGGGCGTTGCTGATCTTCGGCCGATGCGTGACGCCCTGGCCACCCTGTACCGGAAAAGGACATCACCGCACCGTCGGCCGTTCGGCGAAACGCCCCTCACGGAGGTCCGGAAATTGCGGTGGAGTTCCCCTTCCCGCGAACCGCTTCAGAAGGTCCGGGCGCCGTCGCACAATGCTCCGCGCGAACGGCCCGCACGGACAACGACGACCGGAGGCAAGGGGACTGACCTGCTGGACCACCGGCGGAGACGCTCCACCTTAAGCCTTCATTAACACTTAAGGCTGCTTTAAGGTCCGGTCCGGAATGCGCCTTTCCGTTCAATCCTCAAGCATATTCGTGGCAGAAATTTCCGAACGCTCTGAAACGACTCCGGATCCCGTCCGTATGGAGCTGCGGGCAATCGGAAAAGGAGTCGAGATGACACGCAAGAGGACGCTCAGCCGCAAGAAGAAGCTCGGCCTGCTGGTCGGTTCGCTGGCCCTCGCGGGCACCGGCGCCGGAGTGATGGCGGCGACCAGCAACGCGAGCACCGAGGGAGCGGCCCAGTCCTCCTCGGCCTGCGCCGGACTGGCCCAGGCGCTGGCCAACAACGAGAAGTTCATCGCGGACCAGAAGGCCGATCCGGACGCACAGTCCCAGGCGCGGATCGAGAACCGCGAGGCCGTGATCGAGGAGATCAAGCGCAAGCAGGAGGCATCGGGCTGTGAGGTCGGCGAGAGCGCCGGCCAGGCCGGGGCCCAGCCCCCGGCCGACGCCGGCGCCGGTGACCAGGGCGCGGGCGACGAGGGCGGCGCGGCCGGGCAGGGCGCGGGCGAGGAGGGCGGCGCCGGCGATCAGGCCGGTGGCGGAGCGGACGACCAGGCGGGCGGCGCCGGGGACGCCGGTGGCGGGGCCGCGGGCGAGGTCGTCTGCAAGGGTTCGACCGTGACGCTCTCCGGTGAGGGCGGAGCGCCGGCCGCCTCCAGCGGCGATTTCCCGATCGGCACCAAGCTGAAGGTGACCAATCTGGACAACGACAAGTCCACGACCGTCTCCGTGACCTCGCCCTCGGGCAGCTGCGCCCTGCTCAACAACGCCGCGTTCGAGCAGGTCCGCGAGCCCGGGAAGAACCTGATCCGCAACGCGCGGATCGAGCGCGTGGGCTGACCGTGCCGCCCCGCCGCCGTCCGCGGCGGCGGGCACTCACGGGAATGCACGGACACGGGGGTGCACAGGCGTTTACCCTGGAGGTGAACGCCTGTGCACCCCTGGGTGCGCTCCGCTCCCGGCCCACGGAGAGAGATGTCCGCAGCGATACCCGGCGCCCCGGTCCCGGCCTCCCATCCGCGTCCCCTCGTCGCGGTCCTCGCCTTCTGCGGCGTGATCGTCGCGGTGATGCAGACGCTGGTCGTCCCGCTGCTCCCGCACGTCCCGGCCCTCACCCACAGCTCCCCCACCGCCGCCAGCTGGCTGGTGACCGTCACCCTGCTCACCGGTGCGGTGTTCACACCGGTCCTGGGGCGGGCCGGGGACATGTACGGCAAGCGCGCGGTGCTGCTGATCTCGCTGTGCGTCCTGGTCGCCGGTTCAGTGCTGTGCGCCGTCAGCTCGCACATCGGACCACTGATCGCCGGACGCGCCCTCCAGGGCGCCGCGCTCGCCGTGATCCCGCTGGGCATCAGCATCATGCGGGACGAACTGGCGCCCGAGCGGGTGCTGTCGTCGGTGGCGCTGATGAGCTCGACGCTGGGCATCGGCGCGGCGATCGGACTTCCGGTGGCCGCCCTGGTGGTGGAGAACGCCGACTGGCACACCATGTTCTGGGTCTCGGCCGGACTGGGGCTGCTCGATGTGGTCCTGGTGCTGCGGTTCGTCCCCGAGTCCGCCGTGCGCTCGCGCGGGCGCTTCGACGCCCTGGGGACGCTCGGCCTGTCCGTCGCGCTGGTGGCCCTGCTGCTCGCCGTCACCCAGGGCGGGGACTGGGGCTGGACGTCCGCGGCCACCCTCGGACTGCTGGCCACCGCCGCGGTCGTGGCACCGCTGTGGGGCGCGCATGAGCTCAGGGCCACCGACCCCCTGGTGGACCTGCGGGTGTCGGCGCGGCCGGCGGTGCTGCTGACGAACATCGCGGCGCTGCTGGTCGGTTTCGCCTTCTACGCCAACTCACTGTCCACCGCCCAGATGGTGCAGGAGCCCACCGGCACCGGCTACGGGCTGGGCGCGTCCATCGTGGTCAGCGGTCTGTGCCTGCTGCCGGGCGGGCTGGCCATGGTGGCGCTCTCCCCGGTGTCCGCCCGGATCTCCGCCACGTACGGGCCGAAGGTGGCGCTCGCGCTCGCCTCGGCGATCCTGGCGCTGGGCTACGGGGTGCGCTACGGGACCAGCCACAGCCTCTGGCAGATCATCGCGGGCGCCACCGTGGTGGCGGCGGGCACGGCCCTGGCCTACTCCGCGCTCCCGGCGCTGGTGATGCGCGCGGTCCCGGCGAGCGAGACGGGCGCGGCCAACGGTCTGAACACCCTGATGCGCTCGGTCGGCCAGGCGTGCTGCAGCGCGGTGGTGGCCGCGGTGCTGGCCCATGTGACCTTCGTGGTCGACGGCCGTACCGCCCCGACCCTCCACGCCTACCAGCTGGTCTTCCTCATCGCGGCCGGGACGGCGGTGCTGGCGCTCGCCGTTACGCTGTGCCTGCCGGGGCGCGACGCACCGGTGGCCGGGGCGGTGGCCGCGATGGACGGCGACACCGGGCGGGGCGCCGTACGCAGCGAGGAGAACGTATGACGAGCCCTGTCGGCGAGACCGGTCAGCAGGCCATCCAGCGCGCCGCCCGGCGGGCGTTCACCCGGCAGCCGTACGCCGAGGTGACCATCCGCGGGATCGCGGCCGACGCGGGGGTCAGCCCCTCCCTCGTGGTCAAGCACTTCGGCAGCAAGGAGCGGCTGTTCAACAGCGTCGCGGACTTCGGCGGCGCGGCGGACCAGCTGCTGGCCGCGCCGCTGGCGGACCTCGGACGCCATATGGTGCTGAGCCTGGTCTCCACCCGGCGCACCGAGTTGATGGACCCCCTGCTGCGGGTGGTCTTCTCCCTCGGCAACACCGATGAGCTGGCACTGCTGCGGGAGCGGTTCCGGGAGCAGGTGACCGTGCGGCTCGCCGAGCGGCTGCCCGGCGCGGAGCGCGCGCTGCGCGCCGAGCTGATCGCGGGCCAGCTGATCGGCCTGGGGGCCACGCTCAGCCTCCACAAGTCGGGGGCCTCGGCCGCGGCCACCGTCGAGCACATCGCCGATCTGTACGCCCCGGCCCTGCAACGGCTGATCGCCGGCGGGACGGACCGGCCCCCGAGCGGCTGAGCCCGGCCCACGAGGTGATCAGCCCCCGGGTCCGCGTCCCAGCCGGGCGGCTACGGTGGCGAGCGCCTGCCATGCCACCTCCGGGTTCCGGGTCTCCTCCGGATCGCCGACGAACGGGTCCAGGACCACGCTGCGGGCGCCCAGCGCCCGCAGCTCCTCGAGGTCCGCGACGATCTGGCCGGCGGTGCCCTTCCCGGCCGGGCGGTCCGGCCCGGTGACCGGTTCCGCGGTGAGCTGGAGCAGGATCCGCGGTGCGAAGTCCGGCACTGGACGGCCCAGTTCGTCCGCGGCAGCCTTCAGCCGGCCCAGTCCCTCACGCATGCCGTCGAGGGTCAGCCGCAGCGGGTGCCAGGCGTCGCCGAGCCGTACCGCCCGGCGGATCCCGGCGGGGCTGTTGCCGCCCACCCAGACCGGGATGTCCCCGCCCCGGTAGTCGGCGTCGTTCTCCCAGGCGCCGCGGATGGCTGTCAGATACTCGTCGGTCAGCCTGCCGCGCCGCTCGAAGGGGACGCCCAGCGCCCGGTACTCCTGGCGCGCCCAGCCGACCCCCACCCCGAGCACCAGCCGACCCCCGCTCAGCTGGTTCAGGTTGGCCGCCATACGCGCCACGGTGAGCGGATGGCGGTACGGCACGATCAGCACGGTGGTGCCCAGGCGCACCCGGTCGGTGATCCCGGCCAGCCACGACAGAGTGGTGAAGGGCTCGTAGAACGGTGCCGGGTACTGCTCGGCGACATCGGGGGTCACCACGAGGTGGTCCGAGACCATCAGCAGGTCGTAGCCGAGGCCCTCCACCGTCCGCGCCCATCTCCGCAGCGTCTCCGGGTCGGTTCCGGGGCCGAAGTTCGGGACGTTCACACCTATCTCCATGGCCCTCAGCGTAGGCAGTGATCACCCTCCAGCGGAACAGAGTTTTCACGGCATCAGGGTGTTCCCGCCGTGGATCTGCCGGTACGGTGGCCGAATGACCGAGAGTCTCGACACCACCGACTGGTCGATCCTGGCCGAGCTCCAGCGGGACGGACGACTGCCCATCACCGAGCTGAGCCGCCGGGTGAGCCTGAGCGCCTCCGCCACCACCGACCGGGTCAAACGGCTGGAGTCGCTGGGCGTCATCACCGGGTACCGGGCCGAACTCGACCTGGAGAAGGCCGGTTTCCCGCTGCTGGCGCTGGTGCGCCTGAAGTACTCCGGCAATCTGCACCAGCCGCTGCACCGGGTGCTCGAGGAACGCCAGGAGATCCTGGAGTGTCTGCGCACCACCGGCGACGACTGCTACACCGTGCGGGTGGCGGCGACCTCCATGGGGCATCTGGAGGAGGTCGTGGACGAGTTGGCCCAGTTCGGCTCCACCACCACCAGCCTGGTCTACAGCAGGACCCTGTCCTACCGCGGCCCCGCCGGACCGCCCGGACAGCCCGGACAGCCCGCGGCCTAGGCCCTGTCCTGCCGATCGATCCGGCACTCCCGCACTTCGTCCGCAGCCGAAAGGAACGGGGCCCAGCCTCGCCGTCATGACGATCAACACCACGGACACCAGCTCCGACCGGCAAGGGGCCGCGCTGGCGGCGGCAGCCGTCACCGTCCTCCTGTGGGCCTCGGCCTTCGTCTCCATCCGCAGCGCGGGCGCCGCGTACTCCCCGGGCGCGCTGGCGCTGGGACGGCTGCTCACCGGCACCCTCGCGCTGGGCGCGTTCAGCCTGATACGCCGGGTGGGGCTGCCGCCCCGCGCCGCGTGGCCGGGCATCATCCGCTCGGGAATCCTGTGGTTCGGCATCTACATGGTGGCGCTCAACTGGGGTGAGCAGCAGGTCGACGCGGGCACCGCGGCGATGGTCGTGAACATCGGACCGATCCTCATCGCGCTGCTGAGCAGCAGACTGCTGGGCGAGGGGCTGCCGCGGCCGTTGCTGGCCGGGATGGCGGTGTCCTTCAGCGGCGCGGTGGTCGTGGGGGTCTCGATGTCCGGCGCGGGCGGCGCCTCGGTCCTCGGTGTGCTGCTGTGCGTACTGGCCGCGGTGTCCTACGCGACCGGGGTGGTCTCCCAGAAGCCCGCGCTGGGCCACGCCGGGGCGCTCCAGGTGACCACGTTCGGCTGTCTGATCGGCACGGTGGCCTGTCTGCCGTTCACCGGCGTCCTGGTGTCGGAGGCCGCGGACGCGCCGCTGGCCGCCACCCTCAACATGGTCTATCTGGGGCTGTTCCCGACCGCCCTGGCCTTCACCACATGGGCCTTCGCCCTGGCCCGCACCACCGCGGGGAAGATGGGCGCGACCACCTATGTGGTGCCCGCGCTGGTGGTCCTCATGTCCTGGCTGTTCCTGGACGAGGTACCGGAGGTCCTCACCCTGGTGGGCGGGGCGCTGTGCCTGGCCGGAGTGGCCGTCTCCCGGCGCCGTCCGCGCCCCGCGGCGACCACGGTGGTGGCGGTGTCCCAGCCCGCCGTCGCGCCCCGCGAGGAGCCGACACCGGCCGACTGACGTCCGCGGGTGCGCTGTTTCCATGGAGCTTCCGGACATGAACTGACCGTGATGTCCGAGTGTGACCGGTATCGCAGGATGACCCCGTCGCTCGTGGGTACCCGTCGCCCATGGACAGAAATGAGCAGCCCCTGCTCACGCCCGATCTGCCGCCTCTGGTCGACGTACCGGACCTGACGTTCCCCGCCAGGGGAACCCGGGCCGACGGTGCGACGACCGCGGTGGACCGGGAAGGCGACAAGGATTCCGGTCCCCCATCCCCCGCCACCGGTCGCGCCGCCGGACACCCCCTCGCGGCGTAGCCCCCACGACCTCGGCGGCTCACTCACGACGCCGGCGCCCTCCGCAGCCCGTACAGACAGGCTCCGAGGACCAGGACCGCGGCCCCCGCGATCACCGAGGTCAGCGGCAGGGCGCACGCCAGGACCGCACACCCGGCCAGGCCCAGGACCGGTACCGCTCGTACCGGACGTCCCTCGGCCGGGGTGAGGGTCCAGGCGGCGGCGTTGGCGATGGCGTAGTAGACCAGCACGCCGAACGACGAGAACCCGATCGCCCCGCGCAGATCCACCGTGGCCGCCAGGACCGCCACCACGGCACCGACGGCCAGGACCGCGCGGTGCGGCACCGCGAACCGCGGATGGACCGCGGCCAGCGGTGCGGGCAGTCGCCGGTCGCGTGCCATCGCCAGAACGGTCCGGGAGACGCCCAGGATCAGCGCGAGCAACGCACCGAGCGCGCCCACCGCGGCGCCCACCCGGACCACCGGCACCAGCCCCGGCAGCCCGGCGGCGCGGACGACATCGGCCAGCGGCGCCGTGGCCCCGGCCAGTCCGTCAGCGCCCAGCACGCTCAGGGCCGCCACCGCGACCGCCGCGTAGACGGCGAGGGCGACACCCAGCGCCAGCGGTACGGCGCGCGGGATGGTGCGCGCCGGATCCCGCACCTCCTCGCCGAGCGTGGCGATCCTGGCGTATCCGGCGAAGGCGAAGAACAGCAGCCCCGCGGCGCGCAGCACCCCGCCGACGGTGGTGTCGCCGCCCGGGTCCAGCCGGGAGGTGTCGGCCGCGCCGGAGGCGAACGCGCCGGCCACCACTGCGGCGAGCACGGCGAGCACCACGGCCACGACGGCCCTCGTCAGCCAGGCGGCCTTGCGCACCCCGAGGTAGTCGACGGCGGTCAGCGCCACCACGGCCGCCACCGCAACCGCCCGCGCGTGGTCCGCCCAGACGTAGTGGCCGACGGTCAGCGCCATCGCCGCGCAGGACGCGGTCTTGCCGACCACGAACGCCCATCCGGCGAGATGGCCCCAGAACTCCCCCAGCCGCTCGCGGCCGTACACATAGGTGCCACCCGACGCGGGGTACCGGGCGGCCAGCCGCGCGGAGGAGGTGGCGTTGCAGTACGCCACCGCCGCGGCGACCGCCAGCCCGATCAGCAGTCCGGACCCGGCGGCGCGCGCGGCCGGGGCGAGGGCGGCGAAGATCCCGGCGCCGATCATCGCGCCGAGGCCCACCACCACCGCGTCGAGGACACCCAGCCGGCGCCCCAGTTCCGAGGGCGGCGGACCGGGGGCGCCGGAGACGTCGGAGGCGGTCGGCGGCTGGCTCATATCTACTCCCGGGCGGCGCGGCTCCTGCGGCTGAGTCGCAGCGTAAGGCCCAGCGGCATCAGGGTGAGGCGTTCGGCGACCCGGAGCCGGTAGCCGGGGTCGGGGTGCAGGTCGTAGCGGCGCAGCAGCAGTCCCAGCACCAATGTGGCCTCGTGGAGGGCGAACTGGCGGCCGATGCAGGCGCGGGCCCCGGTGCCGAACGGTTTGAACACCTGGGCGGGCCGGGCCCGTACGGCTTGTGGCGCGAACCGGTCCGGGTCGAACGCCTCGGGATCCGGCCCCCACGCCGAGGGGTCCCGGTGCAACATCGCCACCAGGACCAGCGCCCAGGCGCCGCGGCGCATCGGGTGGACCCCGCCCAGCAGCGTGTCCTGGAGCGCCTCCCGGGAGTAGGCGGGCGCGGTGGGCCACAGCCGCAGGGATTCGTCCAGGACCCGGCGCAGATAACGGGCCTTGGCCACCTGCTCGTACGCGGGCTCCCCGGTGTCGCCCCACACCTCGTCCACCTCGCGCTGGGCACGGGCCAGGACGTCGGGGTGGCCGGCGAGGTAGTGCAGGGCGAAGGAGAGCGCGCCGGAGGTGGTCTCATGGCCCGCCACCAGGAAGGTGATGACCTGGCGGCGGATGTTCTCGGCGGACAGCCGCTCACCGGTCTCCGGATGGGCGACCTCCAGCATCCGGTCCAGCAGGTCCGCCTGTCCGCGTGGGCCCCCGTCGGCCCGGCGGGCGGCGACGATGGCGTCGACGGTGCGGTTGAGGTACGCCATGTCGGCCGTGTTGCGCCGCTCGGCGCGCCGCATCAGCGGGGCCACTCCGGGCGGCAGGACATTGCGGCGCTGGGCGTGGGAGAGAGTGCCGACCATCGCCGAGACGAACGGGTGCGGCCGGTCGCGTTCGAAGGAGCCGAAGTCGTGGCCGAAGCCGGTCCGGGCGATGGTCTCCAGTGTCAGCTTGGTCATGTCGCCGGGGACGTCCACCGCGGTGCCCGCCTTCTCCCGCAGGTCCCAGCTGTCCGTCAGCCGGGCGGCCACGTCCAGCATCGCCCGGTGGTACCCCTCCATGGCGGTGCGGCTGAAACCGGGCGCCAGGATGTCGTGCGCCAGCTGCCAGTTGGGCTCGTGGTTGTAGGCGGTGAACAGCCCGTCGCCCACCACGGGGCGGAGGTTGGCGACCCCGAGGCCGACGTGTTTGGCGAACCGGGTCTCATCGGACATGTCGGCGGCCGGCTCGGCGCCCCAGACGAAGACGATCTCCCGGCCGAACGCCTTCCGGCGGAACACCGGGCCGAGACGACGGGCGATCCGCATCGAGTCCTGGAGCGGAGTGCGCGGATTCACCCCGAGCACATCGCCGAGCAGCGGCAGTCGGCGGGGCGGGTGCGGGATGCGGTGGAGCTCGGGCCAGCCAAGTTCCGCGCCGCGGAATCCACCGGGCGCCGTGGCACCGCCCATCGCCCCCGTCAGCTGCGCCATAGGTGCCATCTCCCTCGTGTGCGGCGGTCCGTGGGAAGCCCGCTCCGCTTGTTATACGTGGATTCAATAGCGCGATCAGTGTGGTCCTGGCGGTGAATCGGCGTCAAGTAGGGTGCTGACCATGGTCGCCAACCCCTGCGGGCGCGTGCGTCGCCGTATGAGCACCGAGGAGCGCAAGGAGCAGCTGCTGTCGGTGGGGGCGCGGCTGTTCGCGCAGCACCCCTACGACGATGTGTGGGTCGAGCGGGTGGCCGAGATCGCGGGAGTCTCCCGGGGGCTGCTGTACCACTACTTCCCGACCAAGCGGGAGTTCTTCGCGGCGGTGGTCCGCCGGGAGAGCGGACGGATGCTGACGCTGACCGAGGCGGTCCCCGGACTGCCGTTCCGCGAGCAGATCGACGTCGGTCTGGACGCCTTCCTCACCCATGTCGAGGAGCACGCCTCGGGCTTCCGCGCCTTCCACCGCGCGGAGGCGGCGGGCGATCCGACGGTGCGCGCGGTGCACAAGGAGTATCTGGCGGGGGTGGAGGAGCAGATCCTCGACGCGCTCGCCGCCGACCCCTCGGCGGCTCCGCCCCAGGACCCGGGCGCGCTGCGGCTGGTGGTACGCGGCTGGCTGGCGTTCATGGTGGCCGTCTGTATGGAGTGGCTGGACGAACCCGGCCCGTCCCGGGAACAGGTGCGCGAGCTGTGCGCACGGGCGCTGATGGGGGCGCTGGCCCCCGCACCGTGAGCCGCCCGGGCGCCGGTGAGCCGCCCGGGTGAGCGCGCGGCCGGTCACCACGCTCCGGAATGATCCGGCGGCCGTTCGGTGTTACGGCAGTGTCACCAGCGGTGCTGCGCACCGGATGTGTCGTCGACGAGCGGCGACCGACCGACGAGGAGGCGGATATGCCACTGGAGGGCGAGTACCAGCCGAGCCCGGAGAAGTGGGTGCGTGACCAGGTCGAGCTGATCGAGAGCTCCGGGGGCTCCGACGGCACCACATTGCGGGGCATGCCCGTCGTGCTGCTGACGACGCGGGGCGCGAAGAGCGGCAAGATCCGCAAGACACCGCTGATGCGGGTGGAGCACGACGGCCACTACGCCATCGTCGCCTCACTGGGCGGCGCCCCCGAACACCCGGTCTGGTACCACAACGTGGTGGCGGATCCCCGGGTGGAGCTGCGGGACGGGCCGGTACGCCAGGACATGACGGCGCGCGAGGTCACGGGGGACGAGAAGGCGCGGTGGTGGGAGCGCGCAGTGCAGGCGTACCCCGACTACGCCGACTACCAGCGGAAGACGGACCGGCAGATCCCGGTGTTCGTCCTGGAGCCCGCGGCCACACCGCACTGAGCCGCGCTCGCTTCCGCGTACGGACGGCGAACGGCCGGTGCCCACAGGGGCACCGGCCGTTCGCCGTCCGTGATCTCTTCCATCATCTTCTGAATGCGGATCGCCAGGGTCACGGTTCCCACTACCAGGTCCCAACTGCCAGGTGATGAAGGGAAGTTTCTGACTCAACCCCTTGACGAGTGATGCACATCACTGAAGCATTCAGCGGCAAGAGAGCGCTCCCTCAGCTCCGTTTCGTTCATTTTCTGAACAAGGAGAGCCGCATGCCCACACCCCCCACCGACCGCACGGCCAGCGGTGGATCCGCACTCCCCCGCCGCACGGTGCTCACCACGATGGCCGGTGCCGCGGCCGCCGCCCCAGGTCTGCTCACCCCGTCCACCGCCGCGGCGGCCGCCCCCGCCCGGCGCGGCCGTGGGCGCGCCCCGCTGCCCGGCGGTGGCGACCTCGGCCCACGGGTACTGGTCTTCGACCCCGCCACCCCCGGCATCCAGGCCACCCTGGACCGGGTCTTCAAGGAGCAGGAGTCGGCCCAATTCGGCACCGGCCGCTACGCCCTGCTGTTCAAGCCCGGCACGTACCACGGGCTCAACGCCCAGCTCGGCTTCTACACCTCCATCGCGGGCCTCGGTCTCTCTCCCGACGACACCACCATCAACGGCGATGTCACCGTGGACGCGGGCTGGTTCGGCGGCAACGCCACGCAGAACTTCTGGCGCTCCGCGGAGAACCTCGCGCTGGTACCCGTGAACGGCACCAACCGCTGGGCGGTGGCGCAGGCGGCGCCGTTCCGCCGGATGCACATCCGCGGCGGGCTCAACCTGGCGCCCGACGGCTACGGCTGGGCCAGCGGCGGCTACATCGCCGACAGCCGGATCGACGGCACGGTGAGCCCCTACTCGCAGCAGCAGTGGTACACCCGCGACAGCGTGGTGGGCGGCTGGCGGAACGCGGTGTGGAACATGGTGTTCTCCGGGGTCGAGGGTGCGCCCGCGCAGTCCTTCCCCGACCCCCCGTACACCACGCTGCACACCACTCCGGTCTCCCGGGAGAAGCCCTTCCTGTACCTCGACGGCGCCGGCTACCGGGTGTTCCTGCCGGAGAAGCGGGTGGACGCGCGCGGCACCACCTGGGGCGGCGGCACACCCCGGGGCACCTCACTGCCGCTCACCCGCTTCTACGTGGCCAGACCGGGTGTCACCGCGGAGATCCTCAACGCCGCACTGGCCCAGGGGCTGCATCTGCTGCTCACCCCGGGGATCTACCACCTGGACCGGCCGGTGGAGGTGCACCGGGCGGACACCGTCGTACTCGGCCTCGGCTATGCCACCCTGGTGCCGGACAACGGAGTGACCGCCCTGAAGGTGGCGGACGTCGACGGGGTGCGCCTCGCCGGATTCCTCATCGACGCGGGACCGGTCAACTCCCCCACCCTGCTGGAGGTCGGCCCTCCGGGCGCCTCCGCGGACCACTCCGCCGATCCCGTCACCGTCCAGGACGTGTTCATCCGGATCGGCGGCGCGGGTCCGGGCCGGGCCACCACCAGCATGGTGATCAACAGCCGACACACCATCGTGGACCACACCTGGGTATGGCGCGCGGACCACGGCTCCGGGGTGGGCTGGGAGACCAACCGCGCCGACTACGGCGTACGGGTCGACGGCGACGACGTCCTGGCCACCGGGCTGTTCGTCGAGCACTTCAACAAGTACGACGTCCAGTGGTCCGGAGAGCGCGGCCGCACCGTCTTCTTCCAGAACGAGAAGGCGTACGACGCCCCGGACCAGGCCGCCGTCCAGAACGGCGGCACCAAGGGGTACGCCGCCTACCGGGTGGCCGACTCGGTCACCGCGCACGAGGGCTGGGGTCTGGGCAGCTACTGCTACTACAACGTGGACCCGTCCATCCGCCAGGACCACGGCTTCGCCGCCCCGCGACGGGCCGGGGTCGCCTTCCACAACCTGCTGGTGGTCTCGCTCGGCGGCAAGGGCCAGTACGAGCACGTGATCAACGACACCGGAGCCGCCACCTCGGGGTCGACCACGGTGCCGTCGACCGTGGTGTCCTATCCCTGACGACCGAGCCGGGCAGGGCCGGGACCAGGACCGTGAGACCCGCCACAGTGGCCAGTACGCATGTGCTGGCGTGCGACGGGTAGCGGAAGCCGAGCAGACTCAGATCCTGATCAAGAAAGACGTACCAACCATGACAACCGCGAACACATCCGGCCTCGTGCCCATTTACGACAGCATGGTCGCCGAGCACGGGGATGTGCCCACCGAGACCCGCGAAGCCGCGGAAGAGATCCAGCGGGAGGTCGCGGAGGTCCTGGACTGGAACCGGTTCCGCCCCGGCGACTGACATCGGGCCCCGGACGTGTGCGGGGTGGTGGCACCACCGCCCCCACGCGATCCGGGCATTCCCGGCCCCCCTCTTGGATAAGATCGGGACGGCACACCGCACTTGATGTCGTCGACGCTTATCTCACGAGGGGAATCAGTGACTACAGGGATCGAAACTTTCGAGTTTCAGGTCGAGGCGCGCCAGCTGCTCCAGTTGATGATCCATTCGATTTACTCGAACAAGGACGTCTTTCTGCGTGAGCTCGTCTCCAACGCCTCCGACGCGTTGGACAAGCTGCGCCTGGAATCGCTCCGCGACGGAAACCTGGAGGCCGACACCTCTGATCTCCACATCGCGATCGAGGTCGACAAGGAACAGCGCACCCTGACCGTGCGCGACAACGGCATCGGCATGTCGCACGACGAGGTCGTGCAGCTGATCGGCACCATCGCGAACTCCGGCACCGCGAAATTCCTCCAGGAATTGAAGGAGTCGAAGGACGCGGCCGCCTCGCAGGACCTCATCGGCCAGTTCGGTGTCGGCTTCTACTCCAGTTTCATGGTGGCCGAGGGGGTCACCCTGCTGACCCGGCGCGCCGGGGAGAGCCAGGGCACCCGCTGGGAGTCCGGCGGCGAGGGCACGTACACCATCGCGCCGGCCGACGACGCCCCGCAGGGCACCTCGGTCACGCTCCGGCTGAAGCCGGAGGACACCGAGGACGCGCTCTACGACTACACCTCCCCGTGGAAGATCAGGGAGATCGTCAAGCGGTACTCGGACTTCATCACCTGGCCGATCCGGATGGCGGTCGAGGCGCCGCCGAAGGCCGCGGCGGAGGGTGCCGAGGGCGATGAGGAGTCCGCCGACGGCTCCGCCGCGGAAGCGGCCCCGGAGGTCGAGACGGTCAACTCGATGAAGGCGCTCTGGGCGCGTTCGAAGGACGAGGTGACCGATGACGAGTACCACGAGTTCTACAAGCACATCAGCCACGACTGGAACGATCCGCTCGAGACCATCCGCATGCAGGCGGAGGGCACGTTCGAATACCAGTCGCTGCTGTTCATCCCCTCCCACGCGCCGCAGGACCTGTACATGCGGGACCGCAAGCGGGGCGTTCAGCTCTATGTGAAGCGCGTCTTCATCATGGACGACTGCGAAGCGCTGATGCCGGAGTACCTGCGCTTCGTCAAGGGCGTGGTGGACGCGGCGGACCTGTCGCTGAACGTCTCGCGCGAGGCCCTCCAGCAGGACCGCCAGATCCAGCTGATGCGCCGGCGGCTGGTCAAGAAGGTGCTCTCCACGGTGAAGGACATGGTGTCCGGCGCCCCGGAGCGGTACACGACCTTCTGGAAGGAGTTCGGTCCGGTCCTCAAGGAGGGTCTGCTCGGCGACTTCGAGAACCGCGAGACGATCCTCGGGCTCTGCTCGTTCGCCACCACCCGGGACGCGGAGGAGCCGACCACCCTGCGGCAGTACGTGGAGCGGATGAAGGAAGGCCAGGAGCACATCTACTTCATGACGGGCGAATCGCGCTCGATCATGGAGAGCTCGCCCCATATGGAGGCTTTCCGGGACAAGGGGTTCGAGGTCCTGGTCCTCACCGACCCCATCGACGAGCTGTGGGTGGACGCGGTCCCCGAGTTCGACGGCAAGCCGCTGCGTTCCATCGCCAAGGGCCAGGTCGACCTGGACGGCGACGGCGAGAAGGACGAGGAGACGGAGGCCGAGCGGGAGCGGCAGAAGCAGGACTACGCCGATCTGCTCTCCTGGATGACCACGACGCTGAGCGACAGCGTCAAGGAGGTGCGGCTCTCCTCGCGGCTGACCACCTCGCCCGCGTGCGTCGTGGGCGACACCCATGACCTCTCGCCGCAGCTCCAGAACATCTACAAGGCGATGGGCCAGGAGCTGCCCGAGGTCAAGCGGATCCTGGAGCTGAACCCCACGCATCCGCTGGTGAGCGCGTTGCGCGCGGCCCATGGTGAACGCGGGGACGACGCCGGGCTGGCCGAGACGGCGGAGCTGCTGCACGGGATGGCGCTGCTGGCCGAGGGCGGCGAGCTGACCGACCCGGCGCGCTTCATCAAGCTGGTGGCCGGACGGCTGGAGAAGTCCCTCTAGCCCAGCCAGTCCAGACAAAACCGAATATTCCGGACAGAAAGCTGAGGGGCGGGCCGCCATGGCCCGCCCCTCAGCGGCGTCACGCCGAGGAGTCACGAGCAAAATATCTCGCACAATGTGTTAACTCTTGCTCGATCTTCTGCTAACAATGTCGTCCGTCAGAGTTCGCGCCGGCCCCCTCCCGGGGCTCGCACACTCCAAGGGACGTACGACATGGGTTCTCCCCCACCCTCCTCCGCACCGCGGCCCGCACCACCGCTCAGCCGCCGCTCCGTGCTGCGCGGCGCCGCCGGGGCGGGGGCCATGGGGCTGCTGGCCGCCTGCGGCGGCCGGCCCGACGCCGCCTTCCACGCCGACGCCGGGCCCTGGCGCCGGTACGCGGGGACCACGGTGAACTTCATCTCCGAGAACACCGCCCCCACCGCCGCGATCGCCGCCGACCTCACACCGTTCACCGAGCTCACCGGTATCCGCGTCAACATCGTCACGCTCGAGCTGTCCGCGCTCGCGCAGAAGGTCGCCCTCGACCTCGCCTCGGGCAACGGTGAGTACGACGTGGTGTACGCGGACCCGTACCAGGTGCTGGCCCCCTACGCACCGGCCTTCGCCGACCTCAGGGAGTTCGCCGAGGATCCCGGGCTGCCCCGGCTGCCCGGCGGCTTCGGCGACTTCATCCCCACCCATCTGGACGCCGCGGGCCGCTTCGGCGGTGACGGCAAGGTGCTGGCGCTGCCCTACGACTGCCCGACCATGGTCTGGCAGTACCGCGCCGACCTCTTCGAGCGGTACCGCGACCGGATGGCGGACGACCTCGGCTTCGATCCGATGCCCTCCGACGACACGACCTGGGAGCAGTACTACGCCATCGCCACGTGGTTCAACGACAAGACCGACGCGGTGCGCTACGGCACCGGCCACCAGGCCAAACAGCATGACGCGCTGATGTGTGACTTCTCCAACCTGCTCTGGTCCTACGGCGGCGACTACTTCGACGGCGGCCGCCGGGCCGGCCGCGTCGGCACCCTCGACCCCGGGGCCTGCCGGCTGGACTCGGACGCCGCGATCGAGGGTGCCGCGTTCTACCAGCGGCTGCTGAGGATCGCCGACCCCGGCTCCCGCACCTGGGACTGGGACGGGCTCGGCGCGGCCTTCCGCGCCGGACGCATCGCCATGTGTCCCAACTGGCATGAGTACGCGGCGTCCAACGAGGCGGCCATGCCGGGCAAGGTCGGCTACGCCCGGCTGCCCAAGGGCCCGGCGCGCTCGGCCGGGATGTACGGCGGAACCGGTATCGCGGTGTCCGATGTGATCCCCGAGCGACGGCGCCAGGCCGCCTGGCTCTTCGTCAACTGGGCCACCGCGCCCAGGACCCAACTGGCCAACCTGGCCAGCGAAGTCGGCGGCGGCACCCCGACCCGTACCTCCGTCTACGGACTGCCACGCGTCACCGAGGCCCAGCACCGCCCCTCGAAGATGGCCAACATGCTCTCGGCGACCGCGGTCAAGAAGACCTGGCGGTCCGACACCATCGGGCTGCGCCCGAAGATCCCCATGTGGGCGGAGTGCGACACCGCCGTCTACACCCAGCTGTCCGGCATGCTCGCGGGCGACGCCTCGCCGGAGTCGGCCATGCGGGCCGCCACCAGCCGTATCGACCGCATCGTCGCCCGAGGGTGGGTGAACTGACCATGGGTCCCCTGACGACCGGCCTCCGCCGGGACGGACGCTCCTCCGGACGCCGTTCCCGGATTCCCCTCCCCGGCTTCGCCGGACGCATGATGGCCCCCGGACTGCTGGTGCTCGCCGGTGTCTCCCTGCTGCCGTTCGCGGCGGTGGTCATCATGAGCTTCTCCCGGGTGCACCTGCTCGGCGGGCTCAGCCTGGAGGGCGCCGGAGCCGACAACTGGACACGGCTGTTCACCGACCCCGACATGGCGTGGGCCTGGGCCAGGACCGCCGGGTACTTCCTGCTCACGGTGGGCGGCGAGATGGTGCTCGGCACCCTGCTGGCCATCTGTCTGTGGCGGCTGCGGCACGGCCGCAACGCGGCGCTGAGCCTGCTGCTGCTCCCGATGTTCGTGGCACCCGTGATCGTGGGACTGCTGGGCCGCTTCCTCACCGACTCCACCTTCGGGCTCTACTCCTGGCTGCTGGGCCAGGCCGGCTACCACGGCGATCTGATGGGCGACAAGACGACCGCGTTCCTCTCGGTGACCCTGATGGACATCTGGGAGTGGACACCGCTGGTCACCCTGATCGCACTGGCCGGACTGACCTCCGTGCCCTCCAGCGTGCTGGAGGCCGCGTCGCTCGACGGCGCCGGAATGCCGCGCACCCTGCGCCATATCGTGCTGCCCGCCATCGCACCCGTCCTGCTGGTGGCACTGCTGATCCGGTCGATGGACGCGCTGCGCTACTTCGACATCATCTGGAACACCACCGGCGGCGGACCCGCCGACGCCACCAAGACGGCGTCCGTCCGGCTCTATGAAACCGCCTTCCGCTTCTTCGACTTCGGCTACGCCGCGGTGACCGGACTGCTGATGCTCGCCGTCACCACCGTCGTGGCCCGCTATTTCGTCCGTCTCCTCGACCGGAAGGGGCTGGCCCGATGACCGCCTCCACCACCGGTGCCGGGCCGCTGGAGCGCGGCGGCCGCGGTGCGCGCATCCTGGTCCGCTTCCTCGTCGTGACCGCGCTGATATGGACGCTGGTCCCGCTGGGCTGGATGCTGCTGTCGTCCTTCAAGCCGACCGGCGAGGTCACCGCCGCCACCCCCGATGTGTGGTTCGGCCCCACCCTGGACAACTACCGGAACCTGTTCAGCGGCGGCAACAACCTGGGGCCGTATCTGCGCAACAGCGTGGTGGCGGCGGGCTGTTCGGCGCTGCTGGCCACCGCCCTGGGCGCGCTGGCCGGATACGGACTGGCGCGGACCACGGCGCGGGGCAAGCACCACCTGTCGTTCTGGATCATCTCCACCCGGATGGCACCGATCGCCGCCGTGGTCCTGCCGATCTTCCTGATCTTCCGGACACTGGGGCTGATCGACACCCTGCCGGGGCTGGTCCTGGCCTACCTCAGCTTCAACCTGCCGTTCGCCATCTGGCTGCTGAACGCCTTCTTCGCACAACTCCCCCCGGCGCTTGAGGAGTCGGCCCAGGTGGCCGGATGCACCCCCTGGCAGGCGTTCCGCCATGTGATCCTTCCGCTGACCCGCCCGGGGCTGGTCACCACCTTCGTCCTGTGCCTGGTCTTCTCCTGGAACGACTACGCCTTCGCCCTGGTCCTCAGCGGACCGCGCACCCAGACCCTGCCCATCGCCGCCAGTCAGCTGGTCACCCAGACCGGTATCGACTGGGGCCAGCTGACCGCCATCGGCACCGTCGTGGTGGTCCCGATGATGCTCGTCGGCCTTGCCGTACGCCGGTGGCTCGTCACCGGCCTGACCATGGGAGCCGTGACCGGAGAATGACCGCCGACGCCCTGCCCCCCGACATCCCCGACACCATGCGCGCCGCGGTGCTGTGCGCGCCGAGGCGGCTGGAGATCCAGCGGCGCCCGGTGCCCCGGCCCGGCCCCGGTCAGGTCCTGGTCCGCGTCGAAGCGGTCGGCATCTGCGGTTCGGATGTGCACTACTACGAACACGGCAGGATCGGCGACTTCGTCGTCCGCGCCCCCATGGTGCTGGGCCATGAGCCCAGCGGCACCGTGGTCGCCCTCGGCCCCGGGGCCCGGCGGCTGGCACCGGGCCAACTGGTCTCCCTGGAACCGGGGGTCCCGTGCGGCCGGTGCGCCCAGTGCCGCCACGGCCGCTACAACCTCTGTCCCGAGGTGTCCTTCTACGCCACCCCGCCGGTGGACGGCGCGCTGTGCGAATACGTGGCCGTCGACGAGGACTTCGCCCATCCGGTGCCCGAGGCGCTCGGCGCGGACGCGGCGGCGCTGCTGGAACCGCTGTCCGTCGGGGTGTGGGCCTGCCGCAAGGGCCGGGTCACCGTCGGCTCCCGGGTGCTGGTCACCGGCGCCGGGCCGATCGGTCTGATCGCCGCCCAGACGGCGCGGGCGTTCGGTGCCACCGAGGTCGTGGTCACCGATGTGGAGCCCCATCGGCTCGCCGCCGCACGGGAGTTGGGCGCCACCGCCACCGTCGACGTACGCACCACCCCACTCGCCGACACCGGCTTCACCCCTGATGTGCTGGTGGAGTGCTCCGGGGTCCCGGCGGTGGCCGACGAGGCCATCCGCACCCTGGGCCGGTCCGGACGGGCGGTGCTGGTCGGGATGGGCGGGGACTCCGTACCCCTGCCGCTGGCGCATGTGCAGAACTTCGAGATCGAGGTCACCGGCACCTTCCGGTACGCCAACACATGGCCGGCCGCGATCGCGCTGGCGGCCTCCGGTGAGGTGCGGCTCGATCCGCTCGCCACCCATCACTACGGCCTCGCGGAGGCGGAACGGGCCCTGACCGTGGGCGCCCAGGATCCGACGGCGCTCAAGGCGGTGGTGCGTCCGCACACCCTCTGAATCCATCCACCACCCCCCGCTGTCCGGGCCCTGAGCTGCTAATCTCCCGCAGATGCGGCGCAAGGTGACCCGGATAGCGGGTGTGGTGGCACTGGTTCTGGCAGTGGCGGCGGGGTGGCTGTTCCTGAGCGGCACCTTCGGCCGCTGGCAGGACGACCGCGCCCTGGACGCGGCCTGCGGCGGGGCGGTGGACCCCGGCGAGGCGAAGGACCTACTGGGAGCGGACCGGTTGAAGACCGCGACCCGGTACGGCCGCCACGGTGAGCACAACACCTCGGGCGCCCCGGTGATCTGCTGGCTGGACGTGGACGACGGCTACCGCAAGCGCGCCGTCGTGCGGATGGAGTGGCGCTCCCGGGCGTGGGCCCCGCACACCGAGGCCAAACGGGACCAGAACAACTACCTCGCGCTGATGTCCACCCCGATCGGCCACGGCTGGTCGGGGATGATGAACCACTGGCGGGACGGCGACCGGGACGAGGGCAACGCCACCGTCGTGATGGACTGCCGCAACACCTCGGGGCCGCGCGAGGGGGACAGCCTCACCACATCGGTGGTCAGCTGGACCGACCGCTCCTACGAGACGGCCGCCCACCGTACCCATCTCGCCCGGCTCACCACCGGTATCGCCGAGCGGGCGGCCCACTCCTGGGGCTGCGACGCCCGTCCGGGCGGTGCGGTGACGGCCATGGCTCCGCTGGTCTCACCGGAAGCGGCGCGGCCGGAACAGACCGCGCCGCCGGCGGAGGCGAAGGGCACCTGTGCGGGGATCCCCGGCACCTCGTCCCTCCCTCGGAGTCTGGGCACCGCGGCGGACCGCGCCCCGATCGAGGACTGCTTCCTGCTGGCGAAGGCGTCGGGGAAGAAGACGGGCGAGCCGGTCTACCGGCTGTCCGCGTTCTACGGCACCTTCGCCGACGACCAGCGCGGGCTGACCTCGTCGAAGGAGCGCCGCGACTCCGACGACCCCCTGCTGACGAGCTTCGCCGACCGGGCCACGGCCCGCTGCCCCGGTGCCCCGGCCACCGCGGTCTACGCCATCAGCAGGATGAACACCCGCCACAGGAGCGAACCGCACCGCTACACCCGCGCGGCGCTCACGGCGTTCGCCGAGCGGTCCGCGAAGCGGCACGGCTGTACGGACGTCCGGGTCCGCTAGGCGTGTCCGGCGCTCACAGGTGGTCGGCCACCGCGGCGTCGATCAGCTGACGCAGTCCGTCCCGGTAGACCCCGGGGTCGGTCAGCGCCGGGAGGATCACCTCCAGATGGCCGGTGAGTACGGGGAAGTCCTCGGGGTCCAGCGCGGCGAACGCGGTGCGGGCGGTGGCCGCCGCCCTCCTGTCGTCACCGTGGTCCACGAAGGCGACGGCGCCGAGGGTGAACAGGTACATCCGCCGGTAGGTCTCGATCGCGGCCTTCGGCGCCATCCCGGCGGCGAGGCTGTGGGCGAGCTGTGGTTCGACGAGACGGCCGAGCAGCCGCGGGCCGAACCAGGCGTGGCCCGCGCGCAGCGCCGCGAGCCCCGGATGCGCGGAGAGCAGCGCGTGGAGTGCCCGGAACCGGGTCTCGGTGGCGGTGGCCCAGTCGGTGTCCGCGGCCACCTCGGGCAGCTTCTCCGCGAGCCGGTCGGCGCAGGCGGCCAGCAGTCCGTCCAGATCGCCGCAGCGCCGGAAGACGGTGGCGTGGGAGACGCCGAGGCGCTGCGCCACGGCGCGGAAGCTCAGGGCCTCGGGCCCGTCCTCGTCGATCACCACCAGGGCGGTGTCCGCGATGGTGTCCAGGGTCGGCCGCTCGGCTTCCCGGGGTCTGCTGCGTGCGCTCCTCACGGGGCAAGCGTAGCGAAGTTGCGGAACGGCGGAACATACATTGTTCGATACAGTGTTTCAGCAGTTACAGGTGTCCGAGTTTCCAGTGGCCAGGAGGTGCCCCGGTGACCGTGAGCTTTCGGGACGTACGGGCGGCGGCGCGGCGGGTGGCGGGGCACGTCCGGCCCGTCGCCCTCGCCCCGCTGGAGGAGGGTGCCCTCGGCACGGCGCGAGGCTGGCTGGCGCTGGAATTCCTCCAGCACACCGGCTCCTTCAAGGCGCGCGGCGCGTTCACCTTCCTCCGTGGCCACGCCGAGGCGGGCACCCTCCCGGAGGCGGGCGTGGTGATCGCCTCCGGGGGGAACGCCGGACTCGCATGCGCCTGGGCCGCCGCCCGCCATGCGGTGCCCGCCGCGGTGTTCGTGCCCGAGACCGCGCCCGCGGTGAAGGTGGCCAGGCTGCGCGGACTGGGCGCGGAGGTCCACCAGGTGGGCACCGAGTACGCGGACGCGCTGGACGCCTCCCGGACCTACGCGGCCAGGACCGGGGCGCTCGCGTCCCACGCCTATGACCATCCGCTGATCGCCGCCGGGGCGGGCACGCTGATGGAGGAGATTCACGAGCTGCTGCCGGATCTGGACACGGTCGTGGTGTCGGTCGGTGGCGGTGGCCTCTTCACCGGGGTCGCGGTGTCGGCGCTGGAGCACGGTGTCCGGGTCGTCGCCGTGGAGCCGGAGCGCTGCCGTGCGCTCAACGCGGCGCTGGAGGCGGATGAGGTGGTCGACGTACCGGTCGACTCGGTCGCGGCGGACTCCCTCGGGGCACGGCGGGCTTCCGCGACGGCGCTGGAGTGGGCCCGCGCGGACGGGGTCCGGTCCGTGCTGGTGTCCGATGCGGCGATCGTCGCGGCACGGCAGGCGCTGTGGGACGACCGCAGGCTCGCGGTGGAGCACGCAGCGGCCACCGCGCTGGCGGCCGTCACCTCCGGTGTGTATGTCCCCCGCCCCGGGGAGCGGATCGCGGTGGTGCTGTGCGGTGCCAACACCGATCCGGGCGATCTGGTGCGCGGCGCCGCCCGCTGACGGCACCCGGCTCCGGGCCGGTCCGCTGCCGGACCTGCCCGGGGCCGAACGGGGCGGGCGGTGCGGTCATCCGCCCGCGTGGGCCTTCTTCAGCGCGGCGATGTCCAGCTTCTTCATCGAGAGCATGGCCTCGGTGGCGCGCCTGGCCTTCTGCGGATCCTCGTCGGTGACCAGGTCGAGCAGGACGGCGGGCACGACCTGCCATGACACTCCGAACCTGTCCCTGACCCAGCCGCAGGCGACCTCCTCGCCTCCGCCCTCGGTGAGCCTGGCCGAGTAGTGGTCCACCTCGTCCTGGTCGGCGCAGTGGATCTGGAACGACACGGCCTCGTTGAAGGTGAAGTCGGGGCCGCCGTTGAGCGCGACGAACTTCTGACCGTTGGCCTCGAATTCGACGGTCAGCACCGAACCGGCGGGGCCGGGCCCGGCCTCGGTGTAGTGGCTGATCCGGCCGATCCGGGAGTTCTTGAAGACCGAGACGTAGTACCGGGCCGCCTCCTCGGCCCGGCCGTCGAACCACAGGCATGTGGTGAATCCGTCAGTGGCCATCGGTGCCTCCTGCGCATTGGAGTGTTTACCTGTACCGACCGCCGCCGCCGGACAAACTCATCGGTCCTCGGGCGCCTCATGCGCCGTGATGTAGTCGTGCAGCCGCCCGGAGCCCCCGAGCATGGCCGTGGCCCGCAGCGTCAGCTCCTCCTGGCGCCGGGCGATGGCGGCTCGCAGGGCCTCGCTGCTGCCCGTCCGGCGCAGTCCGTCCAGGACGGGCCGGATCTGGGGCAGCGGATAGCGGCCCTGGCGCAGCAGGCTGACCATCCGCGCGTCCCGTACGTCGACCGGGGAGTAGCGGCGGTACTCGGTGATGGGCTCCCGTCGCGGGGTGAGCAGTCCGAAGGACTCCCAGACCCGCAGGGCGGAGGTGCGGACCCCGAGCCGGGCGGCGACCTCCCCGATCCGCAGCCCCGAGCGGGGGACCGAGGTGGTGTCCGGGGACTGCTCGGCGATCGTCTCCAGCGCCTCGCCCGCGGCCTGGAGGGAGAGCCGCTGTTCGTGGAGAGCGGCGTGGGCGGCGTCGACGAGGGTGAGGGCCCGCGTCAGGTCGTCCTCGTGGACGGCGCGCATCACGGCCCGGGCGGTGTCCGCCCCGTACCCCTTCATCAGGGCCCGGTGCGTGAGCAGCGCCCTGCGGTGCCGGGTGTCGAACCTGCGGTAGCCGGAGTCGGTGCGCTCGGTCGGGGGCAGGATCCCCGCGTCGACGTAGTTGCGGATCTGCTGGGTGGAGACACCCACCAGACGCGCCAGGTCGATCGGGCGCAGGGCGGTGTGCTGGACGCTCATGGACACGGTCTCCCGGCGGGGCTCTTCTGTACGGGCTTCACGGTGAGTTGAAGGTTATCGCCCCACTTCCCCGGTCCGTGGCGGCAGTCCGCGGCCCAACCTTCCACGAGCCCTTCAATGAAACACTTGAAGCCATGGAGCTCAGCCACGACCACTCCGCTCTGTCCCCCTGCCCTCAGCCGATTTCGGCTCCGGTGGCCCCTGCCCCGGACCGCACCGCCGCGGACACCCACGATGTGATCCAGGTGCGCGGCGCCCGGGAGAACAACCTCACCGGTGTCTCCCTCGACCTGCCCAAGCGACGGCTCACCGTGTTCACCGGGGTCTCCGGATCCGGCAAGTCCTCGCTGGTGTTCGACACCATCGCCGCCGAGTCACGGCGGCTGATCAATGAGACCTACGCGGCGTTCGTCCAGAACTTCATGCCGTCCCAGTCCCGGCCCGATGTGGACGCGCTGCGCAACCTGAGTGCGGCGATCATCGTGGACCAGGAGCGGATGGGCGCCAACTCCCGTTCCACGGTGGGCACCGCCACCGATGCCCACACTCTGCTGCGGATCCTGTACAGCCGGCTCGGCTCCCCCGCGGCCGGAGCGCCGATGGCGTTCAGCTTCAACACGGCCGAGGGGATGTGTCCCTCGTGCGAGGGCCTGGGCCGGGTGTCCGAGATCGACGTCGATCAACTGGTCGACCGCGAGCTGTCGTTGAAGGAGGGCGCGATCACCGTCCCCGGCTTCGCGGTGGACAGCTGGCACTGGCAGGTGATGGCGAACTCCGGGCTCTTCGATCCCGACCGCAAGCTCGAGGACTACACCCCCGAGGAGTGGCAGGACTTCCTCCACAAGCCCGCCACCAAGATCAAGACCGGTGGGCAGCAGCTCACCTACGAGGGCCTGGTCACCAAGGTGCGCAGACTCTATCTGGCCAAGGACCGGGAGACGATGCAGCCCCAGGCGCGGGCGTTCGCCGACCGGGCGGTCGCGCTCACCGGCTGCCCGGACTGCCACGGCACCCGGCTCAACGAGGCGGCCCGGTCCTGTCTGATCGACGGGCGCTCGATCACCGACTGTTCGTCACTCCAGATCAGCGATCTGGCCGCGTTCGTCCGGTCCCTCGACGACGGCTCCGTGGGACCGGTCCTGGAGACCCTTCAGGAGACGCTGGACTCCCTGGTGGAGATCGGTCTGGGCTATCTGAGCCTGGACCGGGAGTCCGGCACGCTCTCCGGCGGTGAGGCCCAGCGGGTCCGGATGGTCCGTCATCTCGGTTCGGCGCTCACCGATGTCACCTACGTGTTCGACGAGCCCACGGTGGGTCTGCACCCGCATGACATCGAGCGGATGAACCGGTTGCTGCTGCGTCTGCGCGACAAGGGCAACACGGTGCTCGTGGTGGAGCACAAACCGGAGACCATCCGGATCGCCGACCATGTGGTGGACCTCGGCCCCGGGGCGGGCGCCGCCGGAGGGCGTCTCACCTACGCGGGAGACCTGGCCGGACTGCGCGCCTCGGACACCTCGACCGGGCGCTGTCTGGACCGCCGGGTCCCGCTGCGGGAGAAGGCGCGGCAGCCGGTGGGACACCTCCCCATCCGCGGCGCGCGCACGCACAACCTGCGCGATGTGAGCGTGGACATCCCGCTGGGGGTGCTCACCGTGGTCACCGGCGTCGCCGGGTCCGGCAAGAGCTCGCTCATCCACGGCTCGCTCACGGGGCGCGAGGGGGTGGTGGTGGCGGACCAGTCGGCGATCCGCGGCTCGCGCCGCAGCAACCCCGCCACCTACACCGGGCTGCTGGATCCGGTCCGGGCGGCGTTCGCCAAGGCCAACCGGGTCCGGCCGGGTCTGTTCAGCGCCAACTCCGAGGGCGCCTGCCCCGCCTGCAAGGGCATCGGGCTGATCTACACCGACCTCGGCATGATGGCCGAGGTGGCGTCGGTGTGCGAGGAGTGCGGGGGCGAACGGTTCCGGCCGGAGGTACTGGCGTACCGGCTGCGCGGGAAGAACATCGGCGAGGTCCTCGCGATGCCCGTGACCGAGGCCCGTGACTTCTTCACCACCGGCCACGCCCGGGTGATCCTGGACCGGCTGCTCGCGGTGGGGCTCGGCTACCTCGGGCTCGGCCAGCCGCTGTCCACCCTGTCCGGTGGCGAGCGCCAACGGCTCAAGCTGGCCATCCACATGGCCAGGAACGGGACGACCTACATCCTGGACGAGCCGACCACCGGACTCCACCTGGCCGATGTGGACCAGCTGCTGGAGCTGATGGACCGGCTGGTGGACGACGGGAACACGGTGATCGTCATCGAGCACCACCAGGCGGTTATGGCACACGCCGACTGGATCGTGGACCTCGGCCCGGGAGCCGGACACGACGGCGGCCGGGTGGTGTTCACCGGAACTCCGGCCGAACTGGTCGACACCGGTACCACCCTCACCGCCCGCCATCTGCGCGCGTACACCGGGCGGGAATAGCCACCGGTGGTCCCGGGGATCTCCCCGGGACCACCGGACGCCGGGCGGCCTACGGCGCGCTTGCGGGCGGAACGGTGTCCCAAAGGCCCGCGGGATTCCGCCCGGAGACAGGGGGCTGCGGTGACCGACGGGACATCAGCACGTTGACGAGCGCCGCGAGCACCCCGCATCCGGCAGCGGTGATCAGCGCACCCGGCAGGGTGTGAACGGCGATCGTCCCGGCGAGGCCAGCGCCGAGGGCGAAGCCGGTGATCTTCAGACTGGCCCCCGTGGTGACGATCCGGCCGCGCAGCCGCTCCGGTGCCTCCCGGTGGCGCACCGCGAACAAGGCGGTGAGACCGGGCCCTTCGGCGGCACCGGCGAGCAGCGCGGCGGCGATCACCATGGCGGGGGCTCCCGTGGCCGCCAGCAGCGCGGCCACGGCGAGGACGACGGCGCTGCCCCCGATGACGGCGTCCGGGCGCGGCAGTCGCGGTCGGCGGGCGAGCAGCGCGTTCGCGAGGAGCGACGCGGCGGCGGAGGCGGACAGCAGCAGTGCGCCGCGGTCCGCCCCGCCCAGGGCTTCGGCACCGAGCGGCGGACAGCAGGCGATGAACGCGCCCTCGCCCGCACAGGTGACCACGGAGGTCGCGGTGGCGCGGGCGAGCGGCCGGTTGCGGAGGATGGCCCGTACTCCGGCGGTGAGTTCGGCCGGAACGGCCGACGGGACCGAGCGGCCGTCCCCGGGCGCGACCGGGCGCCCCGGCGGCGTCCGTCCGGCCGGGGGCAGCGTCCAGGCCGTCGGCAGCGCCAGGCAGAGCAGGGCGACGGCCGTCGCCACCGCGGCCGGGGCACCGGCCAGGACCGCGACCACCCCGGCGAGGGCGGGGCCCATCAGCGCTCCCAGGCTGAAGGTCATGGCGTCCAGCGCACCGGCCCTCGGCACCGCCTCCGGCGCCATCAGCCGGGACAGTTGGGAGGTCCAGCCACCCGACAGCACCGGCCCCGGCACCCCCGCGACCACCGCGACGGCGAGGGTGACCGCGAACGGCGCCCGGCCCAGGCTCAGCAGGATCGCGGCCAGCGCGAGGGCGTGCAGGGCGAGGGCGCCGGCCAGCACCCGGCCCGGCCGGGCGGACCGGTCGAGCAGCGCCCCGACCAGGGGGCCGCCCACCGCCGCCGCGACCGTACAGGCCGCCAGCAGGGACGACGCCGAGGCCGCCGAGCCGGTGAGCGCGAGCCCGGCCAGCAGCAGCGCGGTGCCCGCCGTCTCGTCCCCGGTGCGGGCGACGGCCGCGCCGAACAGATACCTCCTGAGCGCGTAACGCTTTTCCATGCTCAGCACGTTACGCAGGTAACTCAGAACTTCACCAGATGCGTTACATTGGGGCCCATGGCGACCGCGAACGACGACTGGTCCACCCGGCATTCGGTACAGGCGACCGCGCACCGCACCGCAGCCCTGATCAACGCCCTCACCGAGGAGCGGCCGGAGCCCGCAGCGGTCGCCGAGGTGCTGCTCGCCCATGGCGAACCGGCCCCCCTCGACCTGACCGCCGAGGACATCGCCGCGATGCGCGGCGCCGCCGTGCGGCTGCGCGCGGTGTTCGCCGCCGAGGACACCGACCGCGCCGCGTCCGTGCTCAACGAGCTGCTGCGCAGGGGGACCGGCCGGATCCGCCTCAGCTCGCACGACGGCAGCTCCCCGTGGCACCCCCATCTCGACAGCGATGACGACGCCCCGTGGGGCGAGTGGTTCCTCGCCTCGTCCTGTATGGCGCTGACCGTGCTGATCTGGGACCGCCAGCGGCCGCCCGGCGGTGTGTGCGCCTCGCCGAGCTGCGGGAACGTCTTCCTCACCCTGGGCAGTGGGCCCGAGCGCCGCTACTGCTCCCGGCGGTGCGCCACCCGGGAGCGGGTCGCGGCCCACCGGCGCGCCCGGGCCTGAGGATCAGGAGATCGTCACCGGTAGTTCTACGGATGCGGTGCCCCCAGTGGTGACCGAGGCTGATGTCTCTCTCGATGTCTGAAAGAGGCAGCATGACTTCAGCCGTGCGCGCGGCGGCGTCCCCGATTCCCACCGGTTCCGCGCCGGGACCACTCGGCCCGGTGGTGTCCGACCGTCCGTCCCTGGCCGGACGCGAGCGTGAACTCGCCCTGGCTCTCGGGGCATTGAACGGCGGCTCCGGAGGTGTCTGGATCACGGGCGGCCCCGGAGTGGGGAAGACCCGGCTCGCCCAGGAGATCACCACGATGGTGGCCAGGGTCGAGTGGATCACGCCCGTCGAGACGCCCGAGGAGGTGTCGCGACTGCTCCGGCAGACCCCGCGCGGTCCGCGTGTGGTGTGTGTCGACGACGCCCCGCAGCTGTCCCGCGAGGGTGTGGACTCACTGCTCCTGCTCGCTGCCCGGGCCACGGTCAAGCTCCTGGTCACCGGGGACACCGAACGGGTCGACCCCCGGCTGCACACGCTCTGGAAGGACCAGCGGCTGAGCCGGCTGGAGCTGGCGCCGCTGGACGCGGTGGGCGCCCGGCGGCTGGCCGGGACGATGACGGGCGACCGGCTGACCCGGTCCAGCGTCATCCGGTTCGCGGCGATGTCGGCCGGGAACCCGCTGCTGCTGCGGGAGGTGCTGCGGGCCGCCATCGGTCAGGGGCTGCTGTCTCGGCAGGGCGCCCACTGGCACCTGGCCGATGACACCGTCCCGGTCTCCGGCGCCCTGCGCGATCTGGTGGCACAGGACCTCGACGCCCTCTCCGAGGTGCGACGCGACGCCCTGCAACTGATCGCGCTGGCCGAGCCGGCGCGGCTGGAGGTCCTGGAGGACGTGGTCGGCGTTCCGGCGCTGCTCGCCCTGGAGGACCAGGGGCTGATCCGGGCGGTGGGCGGCCGTGGTGCGGAGGCCGTCCGACCGGTGTCCACGGTGACCGTCCGCCACCCCTATCTGGGCCATGTGCTGCGGCAGGAGGCGGCGGCACTGCGCAGCAGGCACTGGCTGGACACCTGGGCCGCGGCGCTCCAGGCGCGCGGTGACGCGCGGCCCGCGGAGTGGGTGACGGTGGCGAGGTGGCAGCTGGACACCGGCTGCGTACCGGTCGAACCGGTGCTGCTGGACGCCACCCGGCACGCCCTGCGCGCCTATGAACTGCCCGTCGCCGCCCGGCTGGCACGGGCCGCGTGGCACACCTACCGCACACCGGAGGCGGCCGAGCTGCTCGGCCGGGTCCTGCTGGCCGAGGCGGAGTTCGAGGCGCTGCGGCGGCTGGCGGCCGAGGCGCAGGCCATGCCCGGGGGGAAGGACATCCGGGCCCGGCTGGATCCGCTGGTGGCCCGGGCGCTGATCCTCCAGGGCCGCTACCGTGAGGCCGAGTTGCTGACGGCCCGGCTGCCGGAGGAAAAGCGGGAGGCCACCGGAGGCGTGGCCGCGTACTTCCGAGGGCGGTTCCGCACTGTCCCCACCGAGGTGCCGCCACGGGTCCGCCACTCCCCCACGCGCATCACCGAGGCGACGCTGCTGGCCATGGCCACGCTGTGCCGCCAGGGGCGTCCGCTGGACGCGCTCGACCTCCACCACGAACTGTTCGGCACCGGGTCGGCCGACCACTGCGACCGCGGCTGGATGGACGAGATGTACTCCTTGGCGCTGCTGTACGCGGGACGGCTGGAGGAGGCCGAGTCGCTGCTCACCAGGGCGTACCGGGAGGCGACCGAGGGCCACCGGGTCCGGGTCGACGCCCAGCGCGGACTGGCCCTGGGCTGGGCCCTGCACGAGCGCGGCAGACTGCACGAGGCACTGCCCTACGTCAGCTTCACGCCGGCCTACCAGGTGGGCTGGCAGGCGTGGCAGGACCAGGCGCTCATCTGCGCCGCGCTGGTGCGCGGCGGACTGCCCGCCGTGGCCGGCCGCGCCGGGACCGCGTCGGCCGAGGACGCGCTGCGCGACGTGGAGCCGGGCCCGCACGCCACCGCGCTGGCAGTGGCGCGGGCCCGTACGGCACACCGCGACGGTGACCAGGTGGCGGCCGCCCGGCTGCTCGAGGGCGCCGTGGAGGTCGCGCTGGCCGAAGCCGCGTACGGGGACGCGGTGATGGCGCTGCACGAGGGCGCCCGGCTGGGTCTGGAGCCGCATGCGGCCGTCCGTGACGACCTGCCGGTGCAGGGTCCCTATCTGCACGCGCGGCTGCACTACGCCCGCGCGGTGTCCGCCGGGGACGAGCGGATGCTGAGCCGGGTCTGCCGGACCCTGGCCGAGTGCGGAGCACAGTTGTACGCGGCGGAGGGGTACGCCGAACTGGCCCGGCTCCAGCGGCGGGCCGGCCGGGCCCGCGCGGCCACCGCGGCCACCACGCAGGCCAGGACGCTGCTGCGCGGCTGCGGTGAGGTGATCACTCCCCCGCTGTACTTCCTGGGCGAGGGGCCGACGCTGTCGCCGCGGGAGCGCACGGTGGCGGCGCTTGCCGCGCGTGGCCTCACCGACAAGGAGATCGCCGCCCGGCTGGTGGTCTCACCGCGTACGGTCGGCAACACGCTGTACCGCGTGTACCAGAAGCTGGGGGTCGGCGACCGGCGTGAGCTGAGCGCCCTGCTGCCCGCCTGAACTCCCCGCGCCCCGGGCCTCTTCCGTTCCCTCCCGGTCCTCTCCGTCGCCCCCGCCGTCCCGGCGCGGGGCGCGATGGAGTAGCCATTGCTCATCGCCCTGTCCGGCGCACCCCCTAACGTGAGTTGATCAGCACGGCGGAACAGGGAGACGGGCACGGATGACGGAGTTGGCGGTCACCTACCGGGGCACGGTGTACCCGTGGCACTGCGACCACATGGGACATATGAACGTCATGTGGTACGTGGGCAAGTTCGACGAGGCCACCTGGCAACTGCTCGCCTCCATCGGGCTGACCCCGGACTATCTGCGGTCCGAGGGCCGTGGCACCGCGGCGGTGGACCAGCGGATCTCCTACCGGCGGGAGTTGCGCGCCGGGGACACCCTGGTGATCCGCTCCGCGTTCCTGGAGGCGAAGAGCAAAGTGGTGCGCTTCTGCCACCGGATGGAGCACTCGGTCACCGGTGAGCTCTGTGCCGTGACCGTGCTGACGGGGGTGCATATGGACACCGTGGCGCGCAAGGCGGTCCCGATGGCGGATCCCCTGCTGGAGGCGGCCCGGAAGGCGGTCGTGGAGCTGGATCCCTGGGCGTGACGTACGCCTCCCCGCGGAGAGCCACGATGGAGTAGCGATCACTCCACGTCATGGTGCAGGACGGTGGTCCACTGGAGACGGCGGCCGGGCCGTGGGGACGGAACCCAGGCCGCGAGGCCCCGGCGGTGTCAGGCCGGCCAGGGGCTATCCCGCTCCGCCCCCGAGCGGGGCCGAAGCGGCGGCCCCCGGGGGCGGACGCGGGTCCTTCCACACCGGATCAGCGCGCCGGGCCGTCGAGCCCGGCGCCCGCCCTCCGAAAGGCAATCCGCATGGCATCAGCACAACCGGCGCGCGGCGCGCGGACGGACGGAGCGTGGACGGCGGACCGGCTCAGGTCGGCAGTCCAGGACTTCGTCTCCGCCCACGACCCGGCCACGACCGACCCGGTGGAGTTCCAGGGCGCGCTGTTCGACGCCGGGCTCGCCTGGGTGCACTTCCCGCCCGGACACGGCGGGCTGGGCGCGCCGCGTGCCCTGCAGTCCGTGGTGGACGACGAGCTCACGGCCGCCGGGGCACCGCCGCGCGCTCCGGGGCTGCACACCATCGGGCTGGGCATGGCCGCCCCGGTGCTGCTCACCTTCGGTGACGAGGCGCAGAAGAAGCGGTTCCTGCGGCCGCTGTTCACCCGCGAGGAGGTGTGGTGCCAGCTCTTCAGCGAGCCGGGCGCGGGTTCGGACCTCGCGGCGCTGGCCACCCGCGCGGAGCTGGACGAGGCCACCGGTGACTGGGTGGTCAACGGCCAGAAGGTGTGGACCTCGGTGGCACACGAGGCGCACTGGGGACTGCTGGTCGCCCGGACCGGTCCCGAACTGCCCAAGCACCAGGGCCTGAGCTACTTCCTGATCGACATGCGGGCCCCCGGGGTCGAGGTGCGGCCGCTGCGCCAGGCCACCGGTGAGGCCGAGTTCAACGAGGTGTTCCTGTCCGATGTGCGGATCCCGGACACCCACCGGGTGGGCGCGGTCGGCGACGGCTGGAAGGTGGCGTCCGGCACGCTGATGAACGAGCGGGTCGCCATCGGCGCCGGGGCCATGCCCCGTGAGGGCGGTCTGGCCGGCGGGCTGGCCCGGCTCTGGCGCGAGCGGCCCGAACTGCGCACCCCCGGGCTGCACTCCTCGGTGGTGCGCGCCTGGGTGGACGCCGAGGCGCTGCGGCTGACCGCTGAGCGACTGCGCCAGCAGCTGGCGGCCGGACATCCGGGTCCGGAGGGCTCCGCCGCGAAGATCTCGTTCGCCGGTCTCAACCAGCGGATGTCCGGGCTGGCCCTGGACTTCCTCGGTGAGGAGGGGCTCGGTTACGACGACTGGACCTTCCGGCGGCCGGAGCCCGACGACGACTTCTCCACCCGTTCGTACGGCTTCTTCTACCTCCGGACGAAGGGCAACTCGATCGAGGGCGGCACCACGGAGGTCCTGCGCAACGTGATCGCCGAGCGGGTGCTCGGGCTGCCGCCGGAGCCCCGGACCGACAAGACCATCCCGTGGAAGGACCTCCCCAGGTGAGCACCGAACCCGCAGCCGATCTGCTGTACAACGAGGTCGAGGACGAGCTGCGGATTCCGCTGCGCGCCCTGCTGGCCGACCGCTGCCCGACCGGCGCGCTGCTCGCCCGGATCGAGAGCGACGAGCCGTACGACACCAAGCTGTGGGCCGCGCTCGGCGCCGAGCTGGGGATCACGGGCCTGAGCGTGTCCGAGGAGCAGGGCGGCGCGGGCGCGGGCTGGCGGGAGACCGCCGTGGTCCTGGAGGAGCTGGGCCGGGCGGTGGCCCCGGTGCCGTACCTGGGCAGCAGTGTGCTGGTGACGGCCGCCCTGATGGCCGCGGACGAGAACCGGGTGCTGCCCGAGGTGGCGGCGGGCCGGCGGCCCGCGGCGCTGGCCGTGCCGTTCTCCACGGGCCCCGGCCGGCCCTTCCCCGACACGGTGCGGCTCAGCGGCTCCACCCTCAGCGGTACGGTCACCAGCGTCGCCGACGCGCTGCCCGCGCGGGTGCTGCTGGTTCCGGCCACCGGTGAGGCGGGCCCCGGCCTGTATCTGGTGGACCTCACCGCGGCGGAGGACACGGTGGTCCTCACCCCGCGCCGTTCCCTGGACCTCACCCGGCAGCTGGCGGACATCACGCTGCGTTCGGCGCCCGCCGTGCCGGTGGCGCTGGGGACCGAGGCGATACGGGTCCTGGAGGTGGCGCTCACCACCGGTGCGGCGCTGCTGGCCTCCGAACAGCTCGGGGTGGCCGAGTGGTGTCTGACGACCACGGTGACGTATGTGAAGGAGCGTCATCAGTTCGGCAGGCCGGTCGGTTCGTTCCAGGCGGTGAAGCACCGGCTGGCCGATCTGTACGGCCTGGTGTCGCAGGCGCGCGCGGTCGCCCGTCACGCCGTCGCCGCGCTGGACGCCGGTTCGCCGACGGTCGCGCTGGAGGCGTCACTGGCGCAGGCGTTCGTCTCGGAGGCGGTGGTGGAGACCGCCGAGGCCGCGCTGCAGCTGCACGGCGGGATCGGCTTCACCTGGGAGCACCCGGTGCACCTGTATCTGAAGCGGGCCAAGAGCAGCGCGCTGGCGCTGGGCACGGCGGACCGGCACCGGTCTCTGGTGGCGCTGCTGGCGGACCTGCCGCCCGCGGTCTGAGTCCTGACCGGCCGACGACGGACCGCCGCCTCAAGGGCGGCGGCCCGTCGTCGTCTCCGCGGTTCTCCCGCGCCGTGCTGTTCACCCGGGCTCGCGCTGTCCCGGCCGTCAGTCGAAGAGCAGGGGGTCCTCGAAGTACAGCCGGGCCAGATCGGTCCGCGAGGTGATGCCCAGCCGGGGGAAGATCTTGTACAGGTGGTACTCGACGGTCCGGGGGCTCAGGAAGAGCTGGGCGGCGATCTCCTTGTTGGTGCTTCCCTCGGCCGCCAGCCGGGCGATCCGGATCTCCTGCGGGGTGAGCCGTTCCCCGGTGCCCCGGGCGGCGGTGCCCGCGCGGGCCGACTCCCCGGTGGCCCGCAGCTCCTGACGGGCGCGCTCGGCCCACGGGTCGGCGCCGATGCGGTCGAACGTGGCCGCCGCGGACCGCAGATGGGCACGGGCGTCCCGGCGTCGACGGGCCCGCCGCAGGGTCTCGCCCAGGTACAGCTCGGTACGGGCCTTCTCGATCGGCACCCTGCCGCTGTGCAGCGTCAGCGCCTCCTCGAAACAGCTGATCGCGGTGGCGTCGTCGGGGGCCAGCAGCGCCCGGGAGCGCGCCAGCAGCGCGCGGGCCTCGCTGCGCACCGAACGGGCCTGCCAGCGCTCCAGGGAGTCCAGCGCCTCCTGGGCGGCCTGCCGCTCCCCGGAGCGTACGGCGGCCTCGATCCGGTCCGGCAGGGAGAAGAACGCCACGATGGGGTGTCCGGCGCCCGGTTCGGCCACCGCGACCTGTTCCAGCAGCCGCAGCGCCTCGGGATAGGAGCCGCGCATCAGGGCCAGCGAGGCGAGGGCGTGCCGGGCGGTGGCCACGGCGAGGCCGATCCGGCGGCGCAGAGCGGTGCCCAGGGCCTCGTCGGCGGCCTCCCGGCACTGCTTCTCGTCGCCGCGCAGGGCACACATGAAAGCGCGCCTGGCCAGGTGGATGGCGGCCAGGTTCTCCTGGCCGGATTCGCGGGCCAGCCGCAGCCCTTCGTCGGTGAGGGCCTCCGCGTTGGCCATCCGCCCGCTGAACATCTCCAGCTGGGCGGTGAACTCCAGGTTGCTCGGCAGCACGCCCACGTGGCCGGTGGCCCGCGCCCGTTCGGCCACCTGCTCGAACAGGGCGAATCCGGTGGCGGCTTCACCGAGGTAGAGCGAGCCGACCCCGGCCCAGGCCACGAGCAGCGGATCGCCGGACCGCTGGGCGGCATCGACCCCCGCGGTGATGAGCTCGGTGCCGCGTTCGAGGTCATGCTCCATCACCTGGTCGATACCGGTCAGCAGCAGCCGGGTGCCGTCGGTCACCGGCGTCCCCCCGGCCAGCTGCCCGGCCGCCACGGACAGTTCCCGGAAGCGGGCCGGGTCACCGGCGTGGGACGCGCTCTCCGCCGCCTGGATCAGACAGTGGGCGGCCTCGTCGGGGAACTCGGCGGCGAGCGCCTCCGCCGCCGCGCGCAGCGCCCGGAAGGCGTCGGTGAGCACACCGCCGCGCGCCCTGACCGCGCCGCGCAGCTGGAGCAGCCGCCCGATGACCACCGGCTGGTCGGCGATGGCCAGGCCGTCGCACACCAGGTGTTCGGTACGCGCCGCCTGTCCGGCCTGCCAGGCGGCGCGCGCGGCCTCCAGCAGCCGTTCGGACCGGCGGACGGGGTCGGGCGTCAGCCGGGCGGCACGGTCCAGCAGGTCCGCCGCGGCGGCGTACTGGGCCCGGGAACGCGCGTACTTCGCGGCGCGGCGCAGCTCCCCGGCCACCTCCTCGTCCGGACCGAGCGCGGCCGCCGCGCGGTGCTCGGCCCAGCGGCCGTCCCGCTCGTGGGGGCGCACCACCTCGGCGAGGGCGAGGTGGCAGCGGCGGCGGCGGGCGAGGCCGGCTCCGCTGTGCACGGCGGTGCGCAGCGCGGCGCTCGGGAAGGCGATCTTCCGCCCGATGACGGTGATCAGGCCGGTCTCCTCGGCCTCCTCCAGACAGGACGGGTCCAGCCCGAGCCGGTCCAGGGCCGCGGCCACCGTGGTCAGGTCACCGGTCTCCTCGGCGGCGGCCATCAGGAGCGCCAGCCGGACCGGTTCGGGCAGGGAGCGCTCGGGGCCGAGGAACGCCCGGCGGGTCCGCGGACCGAGCGGCAGCGGGACGGGCAGGGTTTCCTCCCCCTGGATCTGCGGTGTGGTCAGGAGGGTGCCGAGTTCGGCCAGGGACAGGGCGTTCCCGCCGGTGCGGGCGGTCAGTTCGCGGGCCACGGCGGCCGCGGGACGCGTCCCGGCGGCGGCCAGCAGGGCGGTGGCGGCGTGTTCATCGAGGCCGGGCAGGGCCAGCCGGGGCAGTGCGGGGTCCTCGAGCACCTCCGGTCCGGGGTCCCGCTGGGCCAGGAGCAGCGCCACACCGTCCGAGCGCAGCCGGCGGGCGGCGAACAGCAGCGTCTCCAGTGTGGGCCGGTCCACCCACTGCACATCGTCCAGCAGGCACACCAGACCGCGCGGCCCCACCGCGCCGCCCTCGGCCGCGGCCGAGGTGAGCAGAGTCAGGGCGGCCATCGACACCGGTGCGGGGTCGGCGGGCGGGGGGCCGGTCAGCCGGAGCGCGGACGACAGCGCCTCGGCCTGCTCCGGCGGGAGCCGGGGCAGCCGTGTGAGCAGGGGCCGCAGCAGCTGGTGCAGGCCCGCGTAGGCGCAGCCGGACTCCCCCGCGGCGCCGCACACCTCGAGGACGGCCTGGCCGAGCGCGGTCGCGCGCGCCCGGGCGTGCTCGAGCAGGGCGCTCTTGCCGCTGCCCGGCTCGCCGCGCAGCAGGAGCAGGCCGCCGCGGCCCGCCGTGACACCGTCGAGAACACGGTCGATCACGGCCAGCTCGGTGTCCCGGCCGTACAGCCCGTGATACGTGTGGTTGATCCTCATCCTCCGGTCCGCGCTGTTCTCATCGTAGAACGTGCTGGTCAGCGGAGCGCGCAGAAGACCGGGAGCGGTCCTTGTCAAGACCGCTCCCGGTCGTGTCACGCCTCCGCGCGATTAGGCGGTCACTCGTAGAGCTCCCCGCGCTCCGCGCGCTCCACCAGGGAGACCGGCGGCTCGAACCGGTCGCCGTAGCGCTCCGCGAGTTCGCGGGCGCGGGCGACGAATCCGGCCGGACCGCCCTCGTACTGGTTGACGTACTGGAGCACACCGCCGGTCCAGGCGGGGAAGCCGATACCGAGGATCGAGCCGATGTTGGCGTCGGGCACCGAGCGCAGCACCCCCTCGTCCAGGCACTTCACCGATTCCAGCGCCTCGACGAAGAGCATCCGCTCCACCATGTCGACCAGCGGGATACGGGCGGTACCGGCCCCGAAGGCGTCGGCCAGGCCCGGCCACAGCCGCACCCGCTTGCCGTCGGCGTACTCGTGGAAACCGGCTCCGTCGAGGCGGCCGGGCCGTCCGAACTCGTCCACCATGCGGTCGATGACGTCATAGGCGGCCTGGTGGGGCAGGGTGCGTCCCTCGGCCGCGTACGCCTCGATGGCCTCCTTGCGCACCTTCTGCGACAGCTTCATGTTGAGCTCGTCGCACAGGGCGAGCGGCGCGGTGGGGTATCCGGCCTGGAGTCCGGCCTGCTCCACCGAGGCCGGGGCGGCACCCTCGGCGATCAGGTTGAGGGCCTCGTTGAGGAAGGTGCCGATGACCCGGCTGGTGAAGAAGCCACGGCTGTCACCTGCCACGATCGGGGTCTTGCCGAGCTGGCGGGCGATGTCGTACGCCTTGGCCAGGGTGGCGTCGGTGGTCTTCTCACCGACGATGATCTCCAGCAGCGCCATCTTGTCCACCGGGGAGAAGAAGTGCAGCCCGATGAAGTCCTCCGGGCGGCTCACCCCCTGCGCGAGACCGGTGATGGGCAGGGTGGAGGTGTTCGAGCCGAGCACGGCGCCGGGCGCCAGATGCGGTTCGATCTCGGCGAAGACCTTCTTCTTCAGCTCGGCGTTCTCGAAGACCGCCTCGATCACCAGATCGGCCCCGGCGGCGTCCTCGGCCCGGGTGCTGGGGGTGATCCGGTCCAGCACGGCGGTGCGCTCGGTCTCACCGATCCGGCCCCGCTCCACGGCCTTGTCCAGGATCTTCTGCGAGTACGCCTTGCCGCGCTCGGCCGCCTTGAGGTCCACGTCCTTGAGGACGACCTCCATCCCGGCCTTGGCACAGGAGTAGGCGATGCCCGCACCCATCATCCCGGCGCCGAGCACGACCGCCTTGCGGGCCTGGTGACGGGGGTGTCCGTCGGGGCGGCCGCCGCCCTTGGCGATGTGCTCGGAGTCGAAGTGGAACGCCTTGATCATGTTCGACGAGATCTGGCCGCAGGCCAGTTCGGCGAGGTAGCGGGTCTCGATGGCGAGCGCGGTGTCCACGTCCACCTGCGTGCCCTCGACCGCCGCGGCCAGGATGTGGTGCGGGGTGTCCATCGGGGTGCCGCGGCCGCGGTTGCGGACGGTGGCCGAGAACGGCACCACGACCTGGGAGAGGAACGTGTGCGAGGTGGCACCGCCGCCGGGGATGCGGTAGCCCTTGACGTCCCACGGCTGCGCGGACTCCGGATGGTCCAGCACCCAGCGCCGCGCCTGGCCGAGCATGTCCTCGGGCGAGGCGGCGACCACGTCGACCAGACCGTGCCGCTGGGCGTCGCGCGGCGGGAACAGCCGGCCGGTCAGCACGATGTCCGCCAGCGCCTTGTGCAGGCCCAGCATGCGCACCGTACGGGTCAGTCCGCCCGCGCCGGGCAGCAGTCCGAGGGTCACCTCGGGCAGACCGATCACACTGCCCTCGGTGTCCAGGGCGATCCGGTGGTGGCAGGCCAGGGCGACCTCCAGGCCACCGCCGACGGCCGTGCCGTTGACGGCGGCCACCACCGGCTTGCCGAGGGTCTCCAGACGCCGCAGCAGCCCCTTGAGGTCATCGGAGACCCGGGCGAGTTCGGGGGCGCGCTCGGGAGCGGTGCGCCGCAGCACGGTCAGGTCGGCACCGGCGAAGAAGCTGCGCTTGGCGGAGGTGAGGATCACGCCCGCCAGCGACTCGCGCTCGGCCTCCAGCCGCTCCACGGTGCTCTTCAGCGACGCGGAGAAGGAGTCGTTCATCAGGTTCACCGATTGCGCCGGGTCATCCATGGTGAGGACGACGATGCCGTCCTCGTCCCGGTCCCAGCGGATCATGGTGTCGGTCGTTTCGGCCCTGTCGGTCATACGAGGAGTCCTGTTCGTTCGCGGGGCGCGCGGTTCGCGGTCGCGCGGGCGGAGGGAGCGGAGGGGTGAAGCGGGGAGCGGGCGGGGGTCACAGCCGCTCGATGACGGTGGCGATGCCCATGCCGCCGCCGATGCACAGCGTCACCAGGGCGCGGCGGGCGTCGCGGCGCTCCAGCTCGTCCACGACGGTGCCGACGAGCATGGCGCCGGTCGCGCCCATGGGGTGGCCCATGGCGATGGCGCCACCGTTGACGTTGACCTTCTCCATCGGCAGGTCGAGCTCCTTGACGAACTTCAGCACCACCGAGGCGAACGCCTCGTTGAGCTCGAAGAGGTCGATGTCGTCCACGGTGAGTCCGGCCAGGTCCAGCACCTTGCGGGTGGCGGGGGCCGGGCCGGTGAGCATGATGAGCGGGTCGGTGCCGGTGAGGGCGGCCGCCACGATCCGGGCCCGCGGGGTCAGGCCGAGCTCGGCGCCCGCCCGTTCGCTGCCGACCAGGACCAGGGAGGCGCCGTCGACGATGCCGGAGGAGTTCCCGGCGGTGTGCACGTGGTCGATCCGCTCCACCCAGTGGTACCGCTGGAGGGCGATCGGGTCGTAGAGGGTGCCGGGCTCGGTGAACGAGGCCCGCAGCTTGCCGAGGCTCTCCAGGGTGGCATCCGGACGGACCAGCTCGTCGTGGTCCAGCATCGGGATGCCGTGGTCCACCACCGGGACGACCGACTTGGCGAAGTAGCCACCGGCCCAGGCGGCCGCGGCCCGCCGCTGGGACTCCAGCGCGTAGGCGTCCACGTCCTCGCGGCTGAAGCCCTCCAGGGTGGCGATGAGGTCGGCGCTGACGCCCTGGGGGATGAACGCGCCCTTGCGGCTGGTCTCCGGGTCGAACGCCCAGGCACCGCCGTCGGCGCCCATCGGCACCCGGGACATCGACTCCACGCCGCCGGCCACGATCAGGCTGTCCCAGCCCGAACGGACGCGCGCGGCGGCGGTGTTGACCGCCTCGAGCCCGGAGGAGCAGTAGCGGTTGAGCTGCACACCGCAGACGGTGTCCGGCAGCCCGGCGGCCAGCGCCGCGGTCTTGGCGATGTTGCCGCCCTGGTCGCCGACGGGCATGACGGAGCCCAGGATGATGTCGTCGATCGCGGCCGGGTCGAGACCGGAGTGGCGGCTGAGCAGTTCGTCGATGAGCCCGGTGAGCAGGGTGATCGGCTTGGTGCCGTGCAGCGCGCCGGTCTTCTTGCCGCGCCCGCGCGGGGTGCGGATCGCCTCGTAGATGAATGCTTCGGTGGTCACAGCGAGTCCTTTGCCTGGGATCCGGATGTACTCGTGGGTGGTCTGCGGTGGGCTACGGCGGTCAGCCGGCCTCGTCCGGGGCGGCGACCGCTCCGGTGGCCAGGAAGTCCGCGATCTCCTCGGGGGCGTAGCCGTATTCGGTGAGCACCGCCGCGGTGGCCTCACCGGGCCGGGCGGCGCGGGTCGGCGGCCCGCAGGGCGTGCCGTCGAACCGGGGCGCGGGCGCGTGCTGGAGCAGCCCCTCGTGGGACACGAAACTCCCGCGCGCGATGTGGTGCGGGTGGTTCGGGACTTCGTCCAGGGTCAGCACGGGGGCGAAGCACGCCTCCACGCCCTCGAAGACCTGGCACCACTCGTCGCGGGTGCGCCCCCGGATCACCTCGGCGACCCGCTTCTTGTACTCCGGCCACCGGGTGGGGTCGTACGGCTGGGGGAAGTCGGCCGGGTCGAAGCCGAGGGTGTGCAGCATCGCCTGCTGGAACTGCGGTTCCACGGCGCCGAAGGACACATGGCGGCCGTCGGAGGTCTCGTAGGTGTCGTAGAAGTGGGCACCGCCGTCGAGCCAGTTGGTACCCGGCGTGGGCGACCAGCTGCCCTGCTGGGCCAGCGCGTAGAAGATGCCCATCAGCTGCGCCACGCCGTCGGTCATCGCCACGTCCACCACCTGGCCGCGGCCGGTGATGGTGCGGGACTGGAGGGCGGCGAGGACCCCGACGGCCAGCAGCATGCCGCCGCCGCCGAAGTCGGCGAGCAGGTTCAGCGGGATCACCGGACCGCTGTCGGGCCGTCCGATGGCCGCCAACGCACCCGACAGCGCGGTGTAGTTGATGTCATGACCGGCGGTCCGGGCGAGCGGTCCGTCCTGGCCCCAGCCGGTCATCCGGCCGTAGACCAGCCGTGGGTTGTGCTCCAGACAGGCTTCGGGGCCCAGGCCCAGGCGCTCCATGACACCGGGGCGGAAGCCCTCGATGAGCACATCGGCATAGCCGATCAGCCGCATCGCCACCGCGGCGCCCCGCGGGTCCTTGAGGTCGATGGCCACCGAGCGGCGGCTGCGGCCCAGGATCATATCGTTGAAGTCCTTGCCCACCAGGGCCGGGCGGTCGATCCGGGTGACCTCGGCTCCGAGGTCGGCCAGCACCGTCGCACCGAACGGTCCGGGCCCCTGAGCACCGATCTCGACTACCTTCAGGCCGGTCAACGGCCCCATGTTCGCCTCCTTGCGCCGCACCGCCGGGGCACGCCCCACCGAAGGTCGGACGGTGGGGGCCGCGGGGTGCGGAAGACAGTGACATTCCGTGCCGACCGGTATCGCGGGGACACGGGTGGGAAGCGACCGCGGGTCCGGGAGGGCCCGCCCGGCCGGTGCGCACGGAGGCGTACCGGAGGTGTGGGGCGTGTTGGCCGGAGTGATCCCGCGGTGGGTGACCGCCCGCTCGGCGGGCGCCGCTGGGCTCAGTGTTACGAGCCGCCGGCCACGTTGTCCAGCCGTCCGTGGCACCCCGTGCCCGGACCAGTGGTCCTACGGATTCGGGTCCCCGGCGGCGGACGTTGGATGACGGAAGCGTCAACGGTGCCGCCCAGGGTGACGGCGCCACCGTCGAGGTGAAGGGCCACGGCAGACCGGGCTGAACAGCCCCGCCGCACCGGGCCGAACGCAACCGAAACGTCGCTCCGCAGCGACCCATCGCTTCGCAGGAGGAACACCATGCCGGACTCCCCCCGCCGCGTCGCCGTCATCACCGGTGCCGCCCGTGGCATCGGCGCCGCCACCGCCAGACGACTGGCCGCCGACGGTATGGCGGTCGCGGTCTGGGACCTGGACGGGACCGCGTGCGCGGCCGTGGCGGACGAGATCACCGAGGCCGGGGGCACGGCCCTGGCGGTGAGCGCGGACGTCACCGACAGCGCCCAGGTGGAGGCGGCCGTCACCCGGGTGGCGGCCGAGCTGGGCCCGCCGGTGGTCGCGGTCAACAACGCCGGGGTACTGCGCGACAACTTGCTGTTCAAGATGTCCGAGCCGGACTGGGAGACGGTGATGGGCGTCCATCTGCGCGGCGCCTTCCTGGTGACCCGCGCGGTCCAGCGGTACATGACCGAGCAGCGCTGGGGCCGGGTGGTCAATCTGTCCTCGACCTCCGCACTGGGCAACCGCGGCCAGGCGAACTACTCGGCCGCCAAGGCGGGCCTCCAGGGCTTCACCAAGACGCTCGCCATCGAGCTGGGCAAGTTCGGGATCACGGCCAACGCGGTGGCCCCGGGGTTCGTGGACACCGAGATGACCCGGGCGACCGCGGCCCGGGTGGGCATGGACTTCGAGGAGGCGCGGCGGCAGATGTGCGAGCAGATCCCGGTGGCCAGGATCGGACGGCCGGAGGACATCGCACACGCCGTGTCGTTCCTGGTGGGCGAGGACGCCGGGTATGTGTCCGGACAGGTCCTCTACGTCTCGGGCGGCCCCCAGGGATGAGCGGACCGGGTACGCGTACCACCGGCGCGCCGCGCCGCCCCCCTTCTGAGAGGTGACCGTGAACCAACCGCCGTCCACCGCCAACCGCCCGGTCTCCCTCGCCCACTTCTTCCTCTCCCGGGTGCGGGCGACCCCCGACGCGGAGGCGTACCGCTTCCCGGTGCCCGCCGCGCCGGGAGGGAGTCCGCCCGGTGAGGCCGGGCCGGGCGAGGAGGAGTGGCATGCGCTGACCTGGGCCCGCGCCGGGGAGCGCGCGGCGGCGATCGCCGCCGGGCTGATGGCCCTGGGTGTCCGTCCGCAGGAGCGGGTGGCGATCGCCTCGGGGACCCGGGTGGAGTGGATCCTGGCCGATCTGGGGGTGATGTGTGCCGGTGGGGCGACCACCACCGTGTACCCGACCACCGACGCCGATGAGACGGCGTACATCCTGGCGGACTCCGAGAGCCGGGTGCTGTTCGCGGAGGACGCCGGGCAGCTCGCCAAGGTGCTGCGGCACCGCGCCGAGCTGCCCGCGCTCGCCGCCGTGGTCACCTTCGAGCCGGTGGAACCGGCGGCGGCCGGGGACGGCCCGGAGGTGCTCTCGCTGGAGGAGCTGGAGCGGCGCGGCGGGGAGCTGCTGGCCGAGCGGCCGGACGTGGTCGAGGAGACGGTGGCGAAGATCGACCCGGAGGACCTCGCCACCCTCATCTACACCTCGGGCACCACCGGCCGCCCCAAAGGGGTGCGGCTGGCCCATGACTGCTGGTCGTTCCAGGCGCAGTCCGCGCTCGGGCTCGGCCTGCTGTCGCGGGAGGACCTGGAGTACGCGTGGCTGCCGATGGCGCACGCGTTCGGCAAGAACCTGCTGTGCGCGCAGATCGCGGTGGGCTATCCGCTCGCGGTGGACGGCCGTCTGGAGCGGCTTCCGGCCAATCTGCGGCTGCTGCGGCCGACGGTGATGGCCGCGGTCCCCCGGGTCTTCGAGAAGATCTACAACTCGCTGGCCGCGGAGGCCCGGCGGATGGGCGGGACCAAGCAGCGGATCTTCACCTGGGCGGCGCGGGTGGCCCGCGAGTACGCCCGCGCCGCGCAGAGCAAGGGCGCGGAGACCGGACAGGGCATGGAGAGCGGCAGGTCGCTGGTGCCCTTCTGGCTCTCGGTGCAGCATGTGATCGCCGACCGGCTGGTCTACGCGGGCGTGCGGGAGGTCTTCGGCGGCCGGATCCGCGGCTGTACCAGCGGCAGCGCACCGCTCGCACCCGACATCGGGCTGTTCTTCTCCGGCGCGGGCATCCCGATCCTGGAGGGGTACGGGCTCACCGAGTCCTCGTGCGGCGCGTCGATGAGCCTGCTGGAGTACCGCACCGGTGTGGCGGGCCGTCCGCTCCCCGGGGTGGAGATGCGGATCGCGGACAACGGAGAGATCCTGATGCGCGGTCCCAACATCATGCGCGGCTATCACCACCTCCCGGAGAAGACCGCCGAGGTGCTGGACCCCGACGGCTGGTTCCACACCGGCGACCAGGGCGAGCTGACCGAGGACGGCTATCTGCGGATCACCGGCCGGATCAAGGAGCTGATCAAGACCTCCGGCGGCAAGTACGTGGCACCGCTGGAGATCGAGAGCCGGCTGAAGGGCGCCTGTCCCTTCGTCAGCAACGTGGTGGTCGTGGGCGACCACCGCCACTACTGCACCGCACTGATCACACTGGACGAACCGACGCTGACCGCCTGGGCGCGGGAGCGGGGCATCACCGGTCCCGACTACCGCGAGCTGTGCGGTTCGGAGGAGGTGCGGGCCCTGGTGGCGGGCTATGTGGACGAGGTCAACTCCGGTCTCCAGCGCTGGCAGACGCTCAAGAGGTTCACGGTGCTGCCCCGTGACTTCGACCAGGCACACGGTGAGGTGACACCGAGCATGAAGGTGCGCAGGCCCCAGGTGCAGCGCAGCTTCGCCGCGGAGATCGACGCGATGTACCAGGACGCTCCCGGCTCCTGAACCTCCTCGCTCCTTCAGTCCCCGCGGGGGACATGACGGTGGCCGTGCGGAGAACCGCACGGCCACCGTCGCGTTCCTGGAGCGGGGCTCAGCCGGCCAGGGAGCCGTAGGCCGCGGCGAGCAGCGTCATACAGCGGTCGTCGGTGGCCGCGCCCTCGTCGACCATGCGGTTGGGCACGTAGGAGAAGGCCATCCGGGCGTCGAGGTCGACCAGACAGCCGGAGCCGCCCGCACCGCCCCAGAAGCCCGCGCGCTGGTTGGGCGAGAGCGGGAACGCCTCGGTGGGCAGCGCGAAGCCCAGCCCCCAGCGCACCGGGAACTGGAGGATCAGGTCGAGGCCGTCGGTGCGGGTGCGGAAGACGGAGTCACAGGTGGCCTCGGAGAGCAGCCGCACCCCGCGGGCTTCGCCGCCGCCTGCGAGGACGGACTGGATCGCGGCGATCGACTCGGCGTTGCCCTGGCCGCCGAAGGCGGGCAGTTCCGCCTCGCGCCATTCCGGTGTCCAGGCGACCTTGTGGCCGGTTTCAAAAATCGGCGGATTGTTGAGCGCCTTGGCCATGGGGTGGTCCATGTCGATTCCACCCGCCATTCGCGGCGGGGGAATCACCGGGGAGATCCGGTGGTGCTCAGCACGCTCGATACCGAAGTGGAAGTCCGCGCCCAGCGGTCCGGCGATCTCATCGGCCAGAAAGCGCCCGATGCTCACACCGGTGACCCGGCGGACCACCTCGCCGATGAGGTGGCCCTGGGTGTAGCCGTGGTATCCGCTGGCGCTGCCGGGCGTCCAGCGCGGGGTCTGCCGGGCCAGCAGTGAGGTCGACTTCTCCCAGTCGTAGACGTCCTCGAACGAGACCTTCTCATCCCACGCGGGAAGTCCGGCGGAGTGCGAGAGGAGGTGCTCGACCAGCACGTCCTCCTTCCCCGCCTGGGCGAACTCCGGCCAGTAACGGGCCACCGGGGCGGTCAGGTCCAGCGCCCCGCGGTCGGCGAGCACCAGGGCGCACAGTACGGAGACGGTCTTGCTGCTGGAGAAGACATTGGTGAGGGTGTGCCGTTCCCAGGGCCGCGTGCGATCGGCGTCGAAGGAGCCGCCCCATAGGTTGATCACGGGCTCGCCGTCCAGGTAGAGGGCGACGGAGGCGCCAACGTCCGTGCCGTTCTCCAGGTTTTCCTGGAACACCTTCTTGACGGCCGCGAAACGCTCGTCGCAAGAGCCATGAATTTCGGTCATGGCGGCCAATGTAGATCCGTCCCAGGACGTCGACATCGGCCTTGGCCTGGGATTTCTGAATTGGAGTAGCCCTTACTCGCCGAGTGGTGCGCGAAAACCGCTCGGGCGGGAGAAAAGGACCGCACGGGGACCGGCCGGCCTCGGTTCGGCCGGCCCCCGTGCGGTCAGCCCGGGTACGTGGCGTAGGGCTCCGGTTCGGGCGCGGGCCGCCGCACATGGCGCGGCCGCGGACCGAAGCGGGAACCGGCCCAGCCGAGCGCGAAGCCCGCGGGGATGGTGACCAGACCGGGGTTGTGCAGGGGGAACCACTGGAAGTCCTGGTCGGGGAAGACCGCGAGCGGGGCCCCGGAGACGGAGGGGGAGAAGGTCATGGTGACGACGGTGAGGACCAGTCCGCCGTACAGCGACCAGCGCAGTCCGGTGACGGTGAACCCGGACCACATCGTGCCGTAGAACAGCGCGGGCAGCAGGGCCGAGGCGGCGGCCGCGAAGGTGAAGGAGAGCAGCACCTGACGGTTCCAGTGCTGGGTGACCACCGCCAGCACGACGGCCAGCACACCGACGACCACGATCGCCGTACGGGCGGCCGCCAGCTCCCGGTCCGGGGAGAGCCTCCCGCGGAAGACGACCTTGGCGAGGCCGTCGTGGGCGAGCGAGGCCGCGGCGGCCAGGGTGAGTCCGGCGACCGCCGCCAGCGTGGTGACGATGACCGCGCAGGCGACCACCGAGAACAGCAGGCTGCGGTGGGCCGACTCGGTCCCGGGGTCGAGCGCCCGGGTGAGCACCAGCAGGGTGTCGTTCCCGGTGGGATCGGCGGTGCGCAGCCCCGCCCCGCCGACGATGGCGGCGGCCCCGGCACCCACGATCACGATCAGCACCAGCAGGGTGGTGACCGCACCGACGGCCCAGGTCGTGGCGGCGCGGGCGGCGCGCAGACCGCGGATCGGATGCATGCGCATGGTGAGGTGGGGCATACAGCAGGCGCCCAGGGCGACGGTCAGCTGCACACTGAGCACATCCAGCCGCCCGGCGGCGGAGTCGCCGTACTGACGGCCGGACTGCCAGAAGGTGCCGCCGAAGCCACTGGCGTCCGCGGCGGTGCCGAAGAGGCTGACCGGGTTCCAGGAGAACCGCTTGAGCACCAGCACCGCGAGCAGGACGAACGCGGCGAACAGCACGAAGGTCTTCACGATCTGGATGAAGCCGGTGCCCTTCATCCCGCCGAGCGCGGCGTAGCAGACCATCAGCGAGCCGATGAAGATGGTGCAGCCGGTGACAGCGGCGCTGCCCGGGATGCCGAGCATCACCGCCATCATCGACCCGGCGCCGTTCAGCTGGACCAGCAGCAGGGGGAGGACGACCACCACACAGACGACGGCGGTGTTGACGCGGGCCGGGCGTTCGCTCAGCCGCTCGGCGAGCACATCGCCGAGGGTGAACCGGCCGTGGCCGCACAGCGGTCCGGACATCACCAGCATGAACATCAGGATCGACAGCACGGTGGACGAGGCGATGAGCACCCCGTCGAACCCGGCCAGCGCGATGGTGCCGGTGGTGCCGAGCACGGTGGCCGCGGAGATGTAGTCACCCGCGATGGCCAGGCCGTTCTGCATCGGGCTCAGGCCACTGGTGCCGAGGTAGAACTCGGTGGGGTCGTCGTTGCCGGTGGCCGCGAGGATGCACAGCAGGAACGACACCGCGATGAAACAGGCGAAGAGCACGAACGCCAGGGTCCGCGGATCGAGGAAACTCATCTGTCCGGCTCCCCCTCGTCGAGGGCCTGCCGGTGGGTCCGGGCCAGCACGGTGAGCAGGACGGTCGCGTCCACGGCCACCAGCAGGGCGCCCAGGGTGAACCCGCCGCCCTCCCCGATGTCGACCACACCCTCGGCGGCACAGTTGACCACCACCGCTGCCACATGGCAGGTCAGTGCGGCGCAGGCGGCCCGCGCCGTCCACGGCCACGGCCGCTGCCAGGGTGTCCGCCGCACCGCGTGGGACACCCTCGGGGGGTGGGTCGGCATCGGGGGGACGGGGGGTGCCGAGCCCCCGGCACGGGCCGGGGGCTCGGCCGCCGTCGGGAACACGGCCGGTGCCGGGGGTGTGGCCGTGATTCCCGACATGGCATAGATGGCGGGCATCGCCTGCCGGGCCGACATCGCCGTCCTCGCGGACGGCGGTGGCACGGCGGGGCGCCCGGGCGCGGTACGACCTGCCGGTGCCGTGTGACGTCCGGGCGCGGCCGCGGTGGTGCGCATCGGACGGGGCCTCACGGGCGGCGCCCAGGGCTGATCGTGATCGGACATGTCGTTGGCTCCTCGTGGGGGTCCCGTCCCGGTACCCGGTAGGAACGGGACCGCCACGACAGCAGCTCACCAGGGAGCTCGTACACCCCGCCGCCGAACCGCGTGGCAGGGGCACATGATCCACGCCGAAGGGTTGTGCACGCCCACATCACCCCCGGTCGCGGGCTGTGATCAGGTGTTCAGCAGTCGGTGTGCGGACAGCGCGAGGGACAACTCCACGACGTCGCGCGGGCGGTCCAGCGAGCGCCCGCTCAACTGCTCGTAGCGGCGCAGCCGGTTGAGCACCGTGTTGCGGTGGCAGAACAGCAGTTCCCCGGCGCGGCGCGCCGATCCATCGGCCTCCAGCCAGACGGCCAGGGTGGCCAGCAACACGTCCCGGTCGGCCGGTTCGAGGGCGAGGACGGGGCCGAGCATGCGGGTGGCGAGGGCGGAGGACAGCTCCGGGGAGGAGACCACCAGCGCCGCCGGGTAGTGGTCCTCCAGCAGCGCCGCCTGTCCGATACCGGGGCAGGCGCGCAGGGCCGTATCGGCCAGCCGCCGCGCGGTGTTCACCGCGGCCAGACCGTTCACCTCGGGGCTGACCCCGGCCCGGCCGCTCGGCGGCACCCCCAGTTCCCTCACCAGGTCCGCCGGGGAGGTCCCTTCGGCCAGCAGCACGATGGCGTGCGCGCTGCCCTCCCGGGTGTGCCACACCGTACGGCTGCCGCCGCGCACCTCCGGCGGACGCGGGGCGCGGGGTGAGGAGTCATTGCCCTCCAGCGCCACGACCACGTAGCGGCCCTGCTCGGGGAGGCCGAGAACGGCCTCCGCCTCCGGGAAGTCGCTGACCCGGGCGGTGCCGTCCAGGAGGGCGGCGACGATGATCCGGTAGCGGTTCTCCCGGTGCCAGGCGAGCTGCCGTCCGACCTCGTGGTACGCCTCGGCCACCAGGGTGCAGTGCTCGTCGACGAAGTTCCAGACGTCGGCCGCGACGTGGACCAGCGCCTGCGCGCCCTGCGGATCGTCGCGCGAGGCGGTGTCCAGGAGGTGTTCCCAGACGACGGTGCAGCCGATGCGGTACGCGTGCAGCAGCGCGTCCAGCGGGAAGCCCTGGGCGGCGCGGTCGGCGCCGATCCGCCAGGACACCGAGCGGGCCGCTTCCCGGGCCTCCTTGGGGTTGAGCAGCGAACGGACGTTGCTGCTCAGCGAGTCGTGTACCTCGCGCCACAGCTCGTGCGGATCGACGCAGGTGGCCCGGTAGGCGGGCTCCCGCTCCTTCATCAGGGCGACGATCCGGTCCGTCAGCCGGGGCAGTTCGTCGACCATCACCAAGGTCGTGCGGTGCAGCAGCGCGATGGTGTCCGTGTCGGCCCGGGAGCGGATCGGCGGGCGGGCGGCGGGCATCCGGGGCAGCGCCCGGACGCGGTCGGTGGACAGGCGGGGAGCGGGTCGTCCCACGGCGGGGACGGAGGGGCGGGAACCGGAGACGGTGACTGGGTGCATGACGTTCCTCCACCTGTGACGTGCAGTGCCGCTCCGCGCGGCGTGATGAGGCAGGGGCCCGCTCCACGGCCGGTGCCTCATCGCCATTGCACCACCGGCATACCACCTGGTCGGTGCCTTCCGCGATTTCGTTACCGGTCCGCCGCCCCGCACCCACTATCGATCACGACGTCGCCCCAACGGAACACACCCCTCCTCTTAGCCTCCCCGGTTCTCATGACAAGACGGCGGGGGCACCGCGAAACGGTGCCCCCGCCGCTGTCCCGGTGATGTGCGACCGGGACCGGATCACCAGCCCTTGGTGACGCGGTGCGCCGTCAGCGAGCCGCAGTTGGAGCCGTAGGTCCAGGTGGACTGGTTGTCGATGCCCCCGGCCCAGTCGACGCACTTGCCGCGCCCGTAGGTGTAGACCGGTCCGGCGTAGGAGCGGTAGAGGCCACTGTCCTCGACCGACTCGGAGGCGCCGTGTGCGTAGAGGTAGGCGAACATCGGAACCGGTGAGCCCGCCGTGTTGCGCACGGTGACCACGCAGTTCTTGCCCTTGGAGGAGTTGTAGGTGAGGAAGACGGTGCCCTTCGACCCGATCGGTGCCGAGTTGACCACCTTGTAGCCGCTTCCACAGGCCCCGTTGTACGCGGCCTTGGCGGCGGCTGACGCCTGCGGGGCGAGGGCCGCGGTACCGGCGATGGCGGAAGCCAGGACGGCGGTCGCGGCGATGCCTCGGGAAATCTTCATTTATCCCCCTTGTCTCCTAGACGCTTCTTGCGTCTGAAAAAAGTGACATGTATCGACCGAAGATGGTTGTACCGCGTTGAACCGCTTCTTCGTTCGACCTGTGGCCCGACCGTGGCGCGGCCCTGATCCGGAATGAACAACGGACCGCTACGCCGCGTACCGGATGGGCGAGGCGGGGCCCGGCCCCGCTGTGAACCGGAGCCTGGAGGGCCGTATCGGATGACCTCGTACCGCACCGCCACCGCGGCCGCCCTGTTCGGGGCCCTCCCCTGTCTGCTGACGGCACTGGCCGCCGGGCCCGCCGCCGCGCACGGCGCGCCCACGGACCCGGTCAGCCGGACGGTGGCCTGCTCCCCCGCAGGCGGGAAGGACGCGGAGTCGGCCGCGTGCGAGGCCGCGGGCCGTGCCTCCGGGCCGGGTGCGGAGCACTGGGACAACCTGCGAGTGGCGGGTGTGAACGGAAAGGACCGGCAGAGGATCCCGGACGGGAAGCTGTGCAGCGCGGGGCTCGACGCCTACCGGGGGCTCGACCTGCCGCGTGACGACTGGCCGTCCACCCGGCTGACCGCAGGCGAGGACCTCACGCTCACCTACCGGTCGACCATCCCCCACACCGGGACCTTCGAGCTGTACCTCAGCAAGGAGGGCTACGATCCGAAGCAGCCGCTGACCTGGTCGGACCTGGAGGCGAAGCCGTTCGCCACGGCCACCGACCCGGCATTGAAGGACAACGCGTACCGGATCAGGGCCAAGCTGCCCGCCGACCGGACCGGCCGTCAGATGCTGTACACGGTCTGGCGCAACAGCAGCACACCCGACACCTACTACTCCTGTTCGGACGTGGTGCTGACGGCACCCGCCGACGCCACGGCGTCCGGGGACCGGCGGCCGGAGGAACCCTCGCGCACCGCACCGGCCGGACGGTCCCCCGCCGCCCGCGCCGCGGCGGCCGGCGGCGGTGCCGACGGCGACGACGGGGACTCCACCGCCCCGGTACTGCTGGCGAGCGGGGCCGCGGTGCTGGTCCTCGGCGCCGGGGTCGCGGCGACCGTACGACGGCGGCGGCCGCACCGCTGACCCCAGCGGAGCGCGGCGGACGGCTCACCGCCGCCGGATCCGGACGCACCGTGCCCCTTGAGGCCGTCGGCGCGTGGTCATACGTTCCCCCACGCGGTCCCCGCAGGACACTCCGCCCACACCGTGCGGCCCGAGACTGAGGGGTCACCGCCGGACCCTGGAGGAGCCATGCCCGCATCTGTGTTCAGCCGTCGTCACGGCGTACGCGCCGCGGCCGTCACCGCCCTCGCGCTCCCGCTCGTCGCCCGGACCCCGCACGCCGCCGCGGACAGCCCCTCGGGGGACGGTCCGGGGCTGACCGCCATGACGTTCAACCTCCGCTACGCCTCCGACACCGAACCCAACTCCTGGGCGCGGCGCCGCCCCGCCATGCGCGAACTGCTGCGCCGCGCCCGGCCCCATCTGCTGGGCACCCAGGAGGGGCTCTACGGGCAGTTGCGCGATATCGCCCATGACCTCGGTCCGCGCCACGCCTGGCTCGGCACCGGGCGCGCGGGCGGCAGCAAGGACGAGTTCATGGCGGTGTTCTACGACACCGAGCGGCTGGAGCCGCTGGAGTACGACCACTTCTGGCTCTCCGACACCCCGTATGTGATCGGCTCGAACACCTGGGGCGGGGCGGTGGTCCGCATGGTCACCTGGGTCCGGTTCCTCGACCGGACCACCGGCCGTCGGTTCTACGCCCTCAACACCCACCTGGACCACCGCAGTCAGCACGCCCGGGAACGGGCCGCCGCGCTGATCACCGAGCGGCTGCACGGGCTCGACGGCACACTCCCCCGCGTCGTCACCGGGGACTTCAACGTGGCCGCCCACGGCAATCCCGTCCATGACGCGATGCTCGACGGCGGGGCGCTGGTGGACACCTGGGACACCGCCGAGCGGCGCGGGAAGCAGTACGCCACGTTCCACGGCTACGGACCGCTGGTGCCCGGCGGGGACCGGATCGACTGGATCCTGACCTCACCGGGGGTGCGCACCCGGCACGCCGTCATCGACACCTTCTCCCTCGACGGACAGTTCCCCAGCGACCATCTGCCGGTGCGGACGGTGCTGGAGTTCTGACCGGGGCGGGGGCGGCGCACCCAGCGGAACCGGGGATGCCCGAACGGTCATCAACGGGATGATCCGACGCCCGAAGTGCCCCCGGGGGCGCCCGACCTGCGTCGTCCGTACCGGGAATGCGCAACCGACGACGATTGCCCCCAGATGCTGCGCCGTTCTCTCCCTCGGGGTGCTGGCACTGCTGGAACACCCCGAGCAGATGGAGGCCCTCCGCAGGGATCCCTCGCTGCTGCCCGGGGCCATCGAGGAGTTGCTGCGCACCTTCAGCATCTCCGACTCCGGCACCGCGCGGGTCGCCCTGGAGGACATCGAACTCGACGGCACCGTGATCCGCGCCGGTGAGGGCATCCTCGCCCTCAACAACGCGGCCGACCACGACGAGACGGTCTTCCCCGACCCGGACACCTTCGGCATCCGCCGCACGGAGGCCCGTGATCACCTGGCCTTCGGCTACGGCATCCACCAGTGCATCGGCGCCCATCTGGCCCGGGTGGAGCTGGAAGTGGTCTACTGCACCCTGCTGCGCAGGATCCCCGGTCTGAAACCGGCCGTGCCGATGGACCAGTTGCGCTTCAAGGACGACGCCATGGTGTACGGCGTCCACGCGCTGCCCGTCACCTGGTGAACCCCGGCACGGCCCGGCCGCGGGCGAGCACCGTCCGGGGCGTCAGGCTCCGCGGCTCGGCGGGTCGTCCAGATCGCCGTCGCGGAGCAGCCGGAGCAGGGTGGCGGTGGCCAGCAGCGCCACACAACCGGTGAAGACCAGCCCGGCCGTCCGTACCCCGACGGTGACGGACAGCGCGCCCACGCCGATCACCGGGATCGAGATGGCCAGGTACATCAGCACGAACAGCGCGGAGGTGACCTCGGCGCGCCGTTCGGCCGGGCTGCGCTGGGTCACCGCCCGTACCGCAGCGTGGAACGAGAGCCCCTGCCCGGTGCCCGCGACCACCGCGCCGAGCACCAGCAGGAGCAGCGAGGAGGCGGCCAGCGAGCCCGCGATGGCGGCCATGCCCGCCACCAGGAGGGAGCATCCGCCGGGCAGCGCCCGGCGGATACCGAGGGGCTGGGCCAGCAGCTGACCACCGAGGGACGCGGCGAACACCGAGAACACCACACCGCCGGCGACGGCGAGGTCCCGCACCCCCTCCACGTCCATGAGGAAGGTCGGGGTGACGGAGGTGAACAGCCCCAGGGTGGCGAAGCCCGCGAACCCGGCCATGGAGGCGGCCACGAAGGTGGAGCGCATCTCACGGGGCACCCGCAGCCGTTCCGGCCGCAGCGGGGGGCGGCCGGTGCGCCGTACGGTCTCGGGAAGGCCCAGCACCCCGGCCGCGGCCACCGCCACCAGGACGAGGTCGACCACGAACACCAGCCGCAGCGGGGCCGGTGCCCACTGCGCGAGCGTGCCCGCGAGGAGGGAGCCCAGGCCCAGCCCGCCCAGGTTGGCGACGGTGGCGACGAGGGTGGAGGAATCGCGAAGCCGCGGGGGCGCCAGTTCGATGACGGTCACCGTGGCGGTGCCGGTGACCAGCCCGGCCGAGAGCCCCGACAGGGTGCGGCCCGCGAAGAGTTCCGGCAGTCCGTCCGCGTCGAGGAAGCACAGGGCGCTGGCGCCCGACAGCACCAGGGCCGCCAGTATGACGGGACGTCGGCCGACGGCGTCGGACAGATGGCCGAACAGCAGCAGCGCGGCGATGACGCCGAGGGCGTAGACGGCGAAGATCACCGTGGCCATGAACGGGGAGAAGCCGAGCCACCGCTGGTAACTGTCGTAGAGCGGAGTCGGCAGAGTGGTGCCGACCATGGTGACCACAAAGGCGTAGGCGGCCACGACGAACGGCCAGGTCCGGTCCGCTTCGTATGGCTGAGTCCCCATGCTGCGTCATTTCACCACAAAGGGACGTGATTCCCTTGACCCCGGACCGCCGCCCGGCGCAGCGTCGCCCTCCGGGCCGTGCTGCGGCCGCCGTCCGGGAGCACTCACCGTATGGGGCAGGATAGGCATCTTGCGCGGGGCCGAACGGATGTGCCCCGACGCGACCCGTAGTTCCCGGCTCGAGCAGGTGACAGCGTGACAGAACAGCACTCCGGACGGCCTTCCACCCCGGTGGAGACAGGGGGTGGTGACCGGTGAACCGTGCACTGACCCTGCACGACATCATCGTGGTCGGCGCGGCGCTGCTCGCCAGCGTGGCGGTCGGTCTGCTGTTGCGGGTGGCCCTGCGCTGGCTGGGAGTGCGCGCCCGGCGGACCCGGTGGAGCGGCGACGACATCATCGTCGACACCCTGTGCAGCCTGGCACCGTGGGCGGCGCTGGCCGCCGGCTGTTCGGCGGCCGCCGCGGCGCTGCCGCTGACCTCCTCGGTCCGCCACGACGTGAACCAGATACTGGTCGGGGTGCTGATCCTGGTCACCACGGTGACGGCGGCCCGCGTGGTGGCCGATCTGGTCCGGACCGTGGCGCTGTCCCGCTCCGGAGTGGCCGGAACGGCCACCATCTTCGTCAACATCACGCGGATAGCGGTGCTGGCGATGGGGGTGCTGGTGCTGCTGGAGACGCTGGGCGTCTCCATCGCCCCGCTGCTGACGGCACTGGGAGTGGGCGGGCTCGCGGTGGCACTGGCCCTTCAGGACACCCTGGCCAATCTGTTCGCGGGCGTGCACATCCTCGCCTCCAAGACGGTGCAGCCGGGGCACTACATCAGGCTCAGCAGCGGGGAGGAGGGCTATGTCGTGGACATCAACTGGCGGAACACGGCGGTGCGTCAGCTCTCGGACAACCTCGTCATCATCCCCAACGCCAAACTGGGCAATACCATTATGACCAACTATCACCAGCCGGAAGAGCAGATGTCCGTCATGGTGCAGGGCAGGGTCGGTTACGGAAGTGACCTCGCCCATGTGGAACGGGTGACGCTGGAGGTCGCCGGGAAGGTGATGGCCGCCGTCGCGGGCGGGGTCGCCGACCACGAGACGACCGTGCGGTTCCACACCTTCGGCGAGTCGGGCATCGACTTCTCGGTCTTCCTGCGCGCCCTGGAGTTCAGCGACCAGTACCTGATCAGGCATGAGTTCATGAAGGAACTCCACTGCAGGTTCCGCACCGAGGGCATCGAGATCCCGCTGCCGACGCGCACCCTCGTCCTTCCCCAGCAGGAACAACCGCTGGGCGGACCGGGGTTCATCTCCTCTTCCTCACTCTGAGTCGCCGCTTCATCTCATACGTACTCCACATGACTTCCCGTCCGGCGATGAAGTGGTCATGACCCGGTGTACCCGAATGAGCACAGGGTTCCCCTTGTGACGTATTTCATACCGGCATAGAAATGACATAACAGTTCGTAGAGAGTCTCCTACACTTTTGGTGCGTACTGTTGCGTGACGGTTGGAACAATTCATGGAGCACCAGAGGTCACTCATGCAGCCTTTTGCACTGAGCCACGCAATCCCGGCCGACGACCAATCGCCGGTGATTGTGCCCTACTCGTATAACGTCGCCCTGCAGTTGAATGTCCTTTCCGACGGGCGTCCGGCCATCGCCGACCGTGCGGTGCTTCTTGCCACTGGCACGACCACCTCAACGGCGGGTTCGAAGACGCACTTCGACGACTGACCGATAAGAACTTCGATGACGGTACTCATCCTGACGTGCCGCCAGGATGTGACGGCGGACCTGGTGGTGGCGGAGCTGCGCGAACGCGGCGTCCCCCTCGTCCGCTTCGATCCCGCGGACCTGCCCGGGGACGCCGCCATGTCGGCGGACTTCGACCGCGGCGACTTCACCGGCTATCTGTCGACCGGGGGGCGCCTGATGAGCATGCACGGCCTGCGCTCCATCTGGGTGCGCAGGCCGGGGCAGCCCGCGGCGCACGCCAAGGAGCCCTCGGAGTGGCTGACCGCCGAGTGCGGCCAGGCCCTCTACGGGATGCTGTACTCCACGACGGCCCGGTGGATGAACCACCCCGGGGCCGCCACCCTGGCCCGCTGCAAACCCTTCCAGTTAAGGATTGCCCAGCGGAGCGGTTTCGCCGTGCCGGCCACTCTCGTCACCACGTATCCCCGGGCGGCCCACGAGTTCGCGACCGAGTTCCGCGACATCGTCGTGAAATCCACTTCCGGCCCGCCCAGCGTCGATCCCCCGGTCACCCTCCCGACCACCCGAATCGGGCCTGAAACGGATTTCTCGGACGTCGCGGCGGGGGCCACCCTTCTCCAGCGGTTCATTCCTAAACAAGCTGACATCCGGCTGATCTGTGTCGGTGACCAGTTGTTCGCAGCGCGTAAGGTCTCCGCCGCCGACCAGGTGGATGGCCGCTTCGGCCACCATGGACATCTGTGGGAACCGGTGGAAGTCCCGGACAGAATCGCCCGCTCGATCCACGAGTACATGTCACTGACGAATCTCGCCTACGGAGCCTTCGACTTCGCCGAGGACGAGGATGACGTGTGGTGGTTCCTGGAGTGCAATCAAGGCGGTCAGTTCGGGTTTATCGAGCTGGAGACCGGCCAGCCCATCGCGGCGGCCGTGGCGGCCTGGCTGGCCGCGCCCCGCACCTCCGAAGGCTGACCCGCACCGCCGAAGGCTGACCCGTACCGCCCGGCGGCGACCGACTCGTCGCCCCGGCCGGCCGGTCGTACCCTGAAACCGAGAGCTCCTGCCCCCTCAAGCGCGGGAGGTCCGGATGACCGCGCCCGAAGGACTCCTCCGCCCCAGCGGGATGGACACCCCGCGCTACCTCCCGATCGCCGAGCACGGTCTGATCGGCGATCTGCGGACGGCGGCGCTCGTCGGCACCGACGGCACCATCGACTGGTACTGCTGTGGCCGGTTCGACGCCCCCAGCGTCTTCGCCTCCATCCTGGACGCCGACCGCGGCGGCTGCTTCGCGCTCGCCCCGGACGTACCGGTGCGGAACAAGCAGTTCTACTTCCCCGACACCAACATCCTGATCACCCGGTTCTTCGCCGACGACGGGGTCGCCGAAGTACAGGACTTCATGCCGATCGTGGACGACTCCCGGGAGGCCGACCGGCACCGGCTGATCCGCCGGGTGCTGTGCGTCCGCGGTTCGATGCCGTTCACCGCGCGGGTGGCCCCCCGCTTCGACTACGGACGGCAGACCCACACCCTGGACATCGGACCCACCCACACCGTCTTCACCTGCCCCGGTCTGTCGCTCGCGCTGACCTCCAGCGTCACGGTCGAGGCCGACGGCCAGGACGCGGTGTCCACCTTCAAACTGGTCGAGGGCGAGAGCGCGGTCTTCGCGCTGGACCGGATCGGTGACTCGGTCCAGCTCCGGTCCTGTCCACTGGCCGAGGCCGAGGAGCAGTTCGGCGCGACCGTGCGCTACTGGCGCCGCTGGCTGTCCCAGTCCCGCTACCGGGGGCGCTGGCGCGAGATGGTGCACCGTTCGGCGCTCACCCTCAAGCTGCTCACCTACGCCCCCACCGGCGCCATCGTGGCCGCGCCCACCACCAGCCTGCCGGAGCTGATCGGTGGCACCCGCAACTGGGACTACCGGTACGTCTGGGTCCGCGACGCCGCCTTCTGCATCTACGCGATGCTCCGGCTGGGCTTCACCCAGGAGGCCGAGGACTTCGTCCGCTTCCTGTCCGAGAACATCCGCTTCCACGAGGGTGCGCGCGGACCGCTCCAGATCATGTACGGCATCGACGGCCGCAGCGACCTCCCCGAGGAGGAACTGTCCCATCTGGAGGGATACCGGGGCTCGGCCCCGGTCCGGGTCGGCAACGGGGCGGTGGAACAGCTCCAACTGGACATCTACGGCGCCCTGGTGGACTCGCTGTACCTCTACGACAAATGGGGCCAACCGCTGTCCAGTGCGCACTGGGACACCATCGGCGACCTCGTCGGCTGGGTCTGCGACCACTGGGACCAGCCGGACCGGGGGATCTGGGAGGCCCGCAGCGGCGACCAGCGGTTCCTGTACTCACAGCTGATGTGCTGGGTCGCGATCGAGCGGGCCATGCGGATCGCCTCCCGCCGTGGACTGCCCGCGGACACCCTGCGCTGGGCGCGGGCCCGGGACACCATCTACCGCCGGATCATGCGCGACGGGTGGTGCGCGGACCGGCGGGCGTTCGTCCAGCACGAGGGGGCCGATGTGCTCGACGCCGCGGTGCTGATGATGCCGCTCGCCAAGTTCATCTCCCCCACCGACCCCAAGTGGCTGTCCACCCTGGACGCCTTGGGCGATGAGCTGGTGTCCGACTCACTGGTCTACCGCTACGACCCGCAGCGCAGCCCGGACGGACTGCCGGGCGAGGAGGGCACCTTCTCGATCTGCTCGTTCTGGTACGTGGAGGCGCTGGCCCGGGCGGGGCGGGTGGACGAGGCCCGGCTGGCCTTCGAGAAGATGCTGACGTACGCCAACCACCTCGGGCTGTACGCGGAGGAGATCGGGCGCACCGGTGAGCAGAGCGGCAACTTCCCGCAGGCGTTCACCCATCTCGCCCTGATCAGCGCCGCTTTCAACCTCGACCGGGCACTGGGCTGAGCGGGTCGCGTCGGACGATAGGTTTGACCTGTCCATGCGTAAGTCTTTCCAAGGGACGTTCATGTCACAGCCACCACCGCCCGGAAACCCCTACGGCGCGGTTCCCGGTGCCGGGTACGGCGCGCCCCAGGCCCCGGCGGCCCCTCCGGTGCAGCAGGCACCGCAGCCGGTGCCCGGCGCCCCGGCCCACCCCGGTGCGTACGGCCAGCCGGGCCCGTACGGCCGGCCCGGCGGCCATCCCCAGCCCGGGGCATACCCGCGGCCCGGGGTCCATCCCCAGGCCGCGGCCCACGGTCAGCACAGCTGCCGGGTCTGCGGCGGGTTCCCCGCCGCGGACGTCACCTTCCGCAGCCACCAGGGGCTGGTGCTGCTGATGACCTTCCGCAAGCTGGAGGGGCCGTTCTGCCGGATCTGCGGCACCTCGGTGTTCCGCGACATGATGAGCAGGACACTGTGGCAGGGCTGGTGGAGCCCGTTCTCCGCGGCGCTGTTCAACCCGTTCACCATCATCGCGGACCTGGTGGCGCGCTCGAAGGTGAACAAGCTGCCGGACCCGGGACATGACCAGTTCGGCGCGCGCCCGGCCGTCGGTGAGCCCGTTTTCCGGCGTCCTGCGTCGTTCGTGGTCCTCCTGCCGGTGTTGTGGGTGCTGTCCCTGTTCGTGCTCGCCGCGCTCGGATAGATAGGGTTGGCCGTCATGGGGAACGGGGAGGGGCTCGCCGCCGGGCCGGAACAACACGGCGGCCACGGGGCGACGACGGGCTGGCAGGCACCCAGCCGGGTCGAGCGGGAGCTCTACGCGGCGAAGAGCCGCGGTGACTGGGCCGCGTACTTCGATGTGCTGGCGCGCACGGACCTGTTCGTGGCCGACTCGTACACCCGGCTCCAGACACATCCCAGGACCGTGCGGTTCACCCCGTACTGGTACCAGCAGGTCGGGGCGGAGTGTCTGCCGGTGTTCACCGAGGGCATGCTCCCCGCTCCCCATCCGGAGACGGTCTTCCTCTCGCAGTCGCTGGAGTGGTTCGCCGACGAGTGGCGGCCCGACGATCCGCCGTGGATCGTCATCAACCCCGGCACCCCGTGCGAGACGTTCTTCCCCGCGGGGCCCGCACAGCGCGCTCTGTGGAAGCAGCACGCCCAGAACGCCCCGGGCTGCGGCCACTCCCATCTGGAGCTGCGCGGACTGGACTCCGGCGGGGCCACGGAGGGGCCGGTGGCCCACGGACTGGCCTGCGCGGCACTGCTGTTCGTGAAGAACGGCGAGCTGTGGAACGCCATGGCCTACCACGGCGGTGGCTACACCAGCGAGCGCAACCGGCTCAAGGAGTGGTGGGGGGTCACCAGCCGCGCGGAGTGGCAGCGCACCCAGGAGGTGCTGCTCACCGCCGAAATGATCAGCGGTGTCTGGGAGTTCGCGCTGGGCGTCCGCCGCTCGCTGGCCCTGGACTTCGCAGGACCGGTCGGGGTCGACCACTGGCGGGCGGTGGCCGAGCGGGTGCTGCGGCGCAACGCGGCCGAGGCCGAGTTCCAGATCACCCCCGACGGGGTCACCAGGACCGAACCGCGGGAGAACGCGGAGGTGGAGGCACAGGTCGCGGGTGTCCAGCGGCTGATCGGGCGGATCGCCCGGTACGAGGCGCGGTTCCGGGCCGACGGGCTGCTCACCGAGGGCACGTTCATCCGCACCGTGGAGGCGTGGGACTACGGCCGGGCCTCGGGGATGGCTCGCTGGGGACTGGCCGCCCGGTTCTGCACCCTGCCGGAGGCCGAACACGCGGTACTGCGGGCGAGCCGCGCGGCGCAGGCCAACTACCGCTCCTGGGAGGAGTTCTCCGCCGCCTACATCCTCGGGCGCTGTCTCCACTTCGACGAGGAGGAGTTCGGCAGCTGGTACGAGGACATGCTCACCGCGCACCGCATCCTGACCACCGACCCGGCCAGCCCCTGGCTGACCATCCCGTTCGGCTAGGACGACCAGGACGACACCACGGCGGCGGTGCCGGTGTCAGCGCCGCCGCTGCCCCGCGAGGAACACGCTCACCCCGGTGAGTGCGAACAGTCCGGCGGTCACGGCCAGTCCGGTGATGTCGGGGGCGCGGTTGCCCGGGGTGTCGGCGAAGGGTTCGAGCAGCCCGGCGGGGTCCTTGTAGAGGATCACGGGCTGACCGGTCCGGAACTGGCCGAAGCAGTTCTGCTGCTGGGAGATGTGGTGCACGGCGCCCGAGGGTTCGGCCACGGTGCAGCTCTCCAGCGGCTTGTGCCTGATGGACTCGCGCTGGCCGGTCGCGGTCACCACGGCGTCGACCGCCTCACCGGCCTGCTTCGCGTAGACCTCGTAGAGCGCGGGCCCGGCGAAGAAGGCGAGCACGAACGCGCCGATTCCCGCCGCGGTGGCGGCGCCCCCGCGGTGCCACAGGCCCCCGACGACGACCGCCGCGGCACCGGCGGTGAAGAACGTGAGCGGGATCCCGAGCCACATGCCGTGCGGGTACTGGGCCAACCAGCCCGCCAGGGTGCTCAACACCGGGATGAGCAGCGCCCACTTGAGCGAGGTGGGCCAGGTGCGGGAGGGCCCCGGCACCAGCGGTGTCCCGGCCCCCCGGGTGTTCCGCGCGGCCTCGGCCGTTTCCATCTGTCCTCCGTCGCCTCGGTCACCTGATCGTGTGTGCGACAACCTACCCGCCGGCCGGGGACGCGTGGACGGGGACTACCGCCCCACGTCGTCCTCGGCCAGCACCCGGGCCATGGTGCGTTCGGCCAGGGCGGTGATGGTGACGAACGGATTGACCCCGATGGATCCCGGGATCAGCGAGCCGTCGGTGACATAGAGCCGCTCGTACCCGGTCGCGCGGCCATAGGTGTCGGTCGCCCGGCCCAGGACACAGCCGCCGAGCGGGTGGTAGCAGAAGTCGTCCGCGAAGGCCCGGGTGTCGCCGAAGAGGTCGTACCGGTAGATGGTGACGTTGGCGAGGTTCATCCGGTCGAAGAGGGCCTTGGCGGCGGCCACGGAGGGGGCGCTCTGGCCGCGGGTCCAGTTCAGGACGATGGTGTCCCGCGCTGCGTCATAGGTGAAGGTGGCGCGTTCGGGGTTCTTGGTGATGGCCAGATAGAGACTGACCCAGGTCTCCAGACCTGCGGGCAGCGGAGCGATCTCGGCGAACACCGGGTTCCTGTCCGACCAGGCGTCGATGGCCATCACCGGAATGGTGGACTGACGCGACCCGGTCGGGTTCCAGACGTGGTTGGCGCGGCCGAGCATCACATTGCCGTTACCGCCCCAGCCCCGGCCGACCTCCGCGCTGAGCCGGGGCAGCGCGCCGGTCTCGCGGGCCCGTACCAGCAGTTCGGAGGTGCCGAGGCTGCCCGCGCCGAGGAAGAGCGAGCGGCAGGAGATCTCGTCGGTGGCGGTGACGGAACCGGTGTAGTCGATGCGGTCCACGGTGAGGACGTAGGAGCCGTCGGTGTCCTGCCGTATCGCCCTGGCGCGGCTGAGGGTGTGGAGGGTGACATTGCCGGTGCCGAGCGCGGCGGCGAGATAGGTCTTGTCGAGGCTGCGCTTGCCGAAGTTGTTGCCGTAGATGACCTCCTGGCCCAGGGCGGACTTGGTGGCGGTCCCGGCGGCCTCGCGCTGCATGTAGTCGAAGTCGTACACATTGGGCACGAACACGGTCTTCAGCCCCGCGCGCTGTGCCTGGGAGCGCGCGACCCGGGCGTAGCCGTACCACTCGGTGGACTCGAACCAGGCGGACGGCACGGTGGAGGTGCCGAGCATCCGGTTGGCCAGCGGGAAGTAGGTGCCGTACATCGTCTCGGCGTCGATGCCCGGCAGCACCTCCTCGAAGTACGCGCGCGGCGGGGTGACCGCGATCCCGCCGTTGACCAGGGAACCCCCGCCGACCCCGCGTCCGACGTAGACGGACATCCCGGGGTAGCGGACCCGGTCCAGCACACCGGGGTAGGGGGCGATGTCCCGGTTGATGACGTCCAGCCACAGGAGGGTGGACAGGGGCGCCTCGGTGCGCTTCTTGAACCACATGGAGCGCCCGTCGGGGGAGGTCATCGGGCAGTACACCCGGCCGTCCCCACCGGGGGCGTCCCACAGCCGCCCCATCTCGATGACCAGGGTGCGGATGCCCGCCTCGCCCAGCCGCAGCGCCGCGACCGCGGCCCCGTAGCCGGATCCGACCACGACCGCGGGGACATGGTCGGCGCTCGTGGCGGCCGCCGCCGGGGTGATAGCGATACGGGTGAGCCCGAGGGCCGCGGCGCTCTGCAGCGCGGCCAGCCCAAGAATGTGACGTCGCGTCAGATTCGCTGCCATGGCGGCATGATGAGCGGAGAACCCGGAATTGGCCATGACCGGGCGCATGGTCGTTTTCCGCCGCCGTGACGGCCTTCCCCTCGGGTCGTCTCACGGATGGCCGGGCACCGGCCGGACGTCAGTCCTCGGCACGCTGGGTGACGGGCGCCCCGGTGCGGTCGCCCAGGAACTCATACCACCGGCGCCGGAGACAGCCGTAACGGAGGTCCGCCTCGACCAGGCCGAGGAAGCCGTGGACGGTGTCGGTGAGCCGCTGTTGCAGACCGGGGTCGGCGAGGTCCCCGTCCTCGGTGAACCCCTCGTGCGCCCTGGCGAGGCTGAACATGTCCGGGTAGACGCGGGTGCCCAGATGCTCCAGCGGAACCCGCAGCACCCACAGCCCGCGGTTGCCGCCCGCCATCGACGGGGAGGCGGACACCAGCAGCGCGTGCTTGGTCTTGAACGGCTGCGGCCGGACCCGGGAGACCCAGTCGATGGCGTTCTTCAGCACCCCGGGCACCGAGGCGTTGTACTCGGGCGACGCGATCACGAAGGCGTCGCTCGACTCCAGCCGGTCGCGGAGGGCCAGCGCACCCGGCGGCAGCCCGTGGGCCTCCTCCACGTCGGCGTTGTACAGCGGCATGTCGAACTCGGGCAGCGGGGCGAAATCGGCGACCGCGCCGTGGCCGTCGATCAGACGCGCCACCAGGGAGGCGAGCCGGACATTGGTCGAGCCCTGCCGCAGCGCGGCGCCGAGGACCAGGACCCGCAGCGGACCGGGCCGGGGTTCGTCGGTCATGGCGGTGTCCTTCCGCGTGCGGCGCTTCCACGGGGCTCCCGGACGGGGCCGGACACCCCGCGGACCAGTCTGGTGGGCGCCCGGCCGTCCCGCCATCGGACCGGCCGGGCACGGCCGCGGACCGGGCTCAGGCCGGGTTGCGCGGGGTCAGCTCGGCCATGGTGTTCCAGCCCTGGCCCGGGACCTCCACGTTGATGATCTCCGGGGTGGTGGCGATGGCCTCGGCCATGGTCTCCATGGCGGCCGTGAAGTGCGCGCTCCGGACGTGCGCCGCCCCCGCGTCGGCGTCGGCGAACCCCTCCAGCAGGACGAACCCATGCGGGTCGGCCACGCTGCGTGACCACTCGAAGAAGAGATTGCCCGGCTCCTCGCGGGTGGCACGGGTGAAGCCGTCGACGAGGTCGAGCCAGTCGGCGCTGTGCTCGGGACGGACGGTGAACTTGACGGCGATGAAGATCATGGAAGCTGCTTTCGCGCTGGGGTGCGGACCGGACACGGAACTGCGGCAGCCGCGCGGACGCGGCGTGTCCTGCCACTGTCCTGCCGGTACGGGCCATCCGCACCTCACGGGTGCGCCGATTCCGCCACGGTCGGAAAACCCGCCGGCAGGCGGCTACGGGCGCAGGCCGCCGGAGACCGGCCGGGCCGCCTCCCGGGCCAGTACCGCCCGCACCTCGCCGTGCCGCCGGGGGAAGTCCTCGGCGGGCAGGGAGACCGACAGGGCGTGCGCCACCCGGCCCGGCCCGCCGTCCCCCGGCGGTGTGAGGGGCACCGCGAGACATGCGTACGCCGGATCGGCCTCGCCGATCGAGACGGCCACACCGTCCCCGCGGACCCGGACCAGCTCGGCCTCGAACCGCTCGGCGCCGGTGATGGTCCGCTCGGTCAGCCGGGCCATGCCGTGGGAGCCCAGATAGCGGTGGCGGACCGCCCGGGGCAGCTGGGCCAGCAGCATCTTGCCGTGTGCGGTGGCGTGCGCCCGCACCTCGGGACCGGGCGCGAAGGGGTCGTCCTGCGCGGTGGCCGGGGCGGTGGAGTCGATCATCGTGATCCGCCCGTCCCGGTACACGGTGAGATACACCGGGAGCCCCGTCGTCTCCCGCACCCGCCGCAGCAGCTCGGCCGCACCGGGGCCCGCCCCCAGCTGCCGCTGGAAGGATCGGTGCAGCGCGACGGCCCGCGGTCCGGGCACATAGCCCTCACCGGTGCGCGTCAGATGGCCACGGCCGGTCAGCGGGCCCAGCAGGTGGTAGACGGTGGACAGCGAGCATTCGAGCCGTCGCGCGAGCGCCTTCGCGGTGACCGGGCGGTCGGCGTCCGCCACGGCGTCCAGGATGTCCAGCGCACGGTCCACGGACCGCGGACCGGAGGCGGGGGCGGGCATACGGGGCGGTCCTCTCAAGGGGCGGACACCGGCGTACCACCGTAGACGCGCCGGGTAGCGTGACGGTCGCCACCCAGGCGTCTCACATAGTGGCGGGATGTTTCCGGTCGGCTGGGTAGGAGCACCGCATACGTCACGAGAAGTGGATCACACGAGGGCGGCCGCCGCACAACTCGGCAGTAGTGTCGCCCCGCGAGCTCATGCCCCCACCGGGCGGGCTTGTGGTCGTACCGGGCAGGTAGAAGGGATCGGGCATGTTCCGCAAGGTGCTGGTCGCCAACCGTGGAGAAATCGCCATTCGCGCCTTCCGCGCCGGCTATGAGCTGGGGGCGAGGACAGTCGCGGTCTTCCCGCACGAGGATCGCAATTCGCTGCACCGGCTCAAGGCGGACGAGGCGTACGAGATCGGGGAGCCCGGCCATCCGGTGCGCGCCTATCTGTCCGTCGAGGAGATCGTCGCCGCCGCCCGCAAGGCCGGGGCGGACGCGGTCTACCCGGGATACGGCTTCCTCTCCGAGAACCCCGACCTCGCACGGGCGTGCGAGGAGGCGGGGATCACCTTCGTCGGCCCCAGCGCGGACACCCTCGAGCTGACCGGGAACAAGGCGCGCGCGGTGGCCGCGGCCCGCGCCGCCGGGGTTCCGGTGCTCGGCTCCTCGGAGCCCTCCACCGACATCGACGAGCTGGTGCGGGCGGCGGAGGAGCTCGGCTTCCCGGTGTTCGTCAAGGCAGTGGCCGGTGGCGGCGGGCGCGGAATGCGCCGGGTCGAGGACGCCTCGACGCTGCGCGAATCCATCGAGGCCGCGTCCCGCGAGGCCGACGCCGCCTTCGGCGACGCCACGGTGTTCCTGGAGAAGGCCGTCGTCGAGCCGCGCCACATCGAGGTGCAGATCCTCGCCGACGGCGAGGGCAATGTGATCCACCTCTTCGAGCGCGACTGTTCGCTACAGCGGCGCCACCAGAAGGTCATCGAGCTCGCGCCCGCGCCCAACCTCGACCCCGGACTGCGCGACCGGATCTGCGCCGACGCGGTGAAGTTCGCGCGGCAGATCGGCTACCGCAACGCGGGCACCGTGGAGTTCCTGCTCGACCGCGACGGCCAGCACGTGTTCATCGAGATGAACCCGCGCATCCAGGTCGAGCACACGGTGACCGAGGAGATCACCGACGTGGACCTGGTCCAGTCGCAGATGCGGATCGCCTCCGGGCAGACCCTGGCCGACCTCGGGCTGGCCCAGGAGTCGGTGTACACCCGTGGGGCCGCCCTCCAGTGCCGGATCACCACCGAGGACCCGGCCAACGGCTTCCGCCCGGACACCGGCATGATCAGCGCCTACCGCTCCCCCGGCGGTTCGGGTATCCGTCTGGACGGCGGCACCGCCCACGCCGGTACCGAGATCAGCGCCCACTTCGACTCGATGCTGGTCAAGCTGTCCTGCCGGGGCCGCGACCTCGCCACCGCCATCGGCCGCGCCCGGCGTGCCGTCGCCGAGTTCCGGATCCGCGGGGTGTCCACCAACATCCCGTTCCTCCAGGCGGTGCTGGACGACCCGGACTTCCAGGCCGGGCGGGTGACCACCTCGTTCATCGAGCAGCGGCCGCATCTGCTGACCGCGCGCCACTCCGCCGACCGCGGCACCAAGCTGCTCACCTACCTCGCCGACGTCACGGTGAACAAGCCCCACGGCGAGCGGCCCCACCTCATCGACGCCGCCGACAAGCTGCCGCGGCTGCCCGCCGGCGAACCGCCCGCCGGATCCAAGCAGCGGCTCACCGAGCTCGGTCCGGACGGCTTCGCGCGCTGGCTGCGCGAGTCCCCCACCATCGGCGTCACCGACACCACCTTCCGCGACGCCCACCAGTCGCTTCTGGCGACCCGGGTGCGCACCAAGGACCTGCTGGCCGTCGCCCCCGTGATGGCGCGCACCGCGCCCGAGCTGCTGTCCCTGGAGTGCTGGGGCGGCGCCACCTACGACGTGGCGCTGCGCTTCCTCGCCGAGGACCCCTGGGAGCGTCTTGCCGCCCTGCGCGAGGCGGTGCCGAACATCTGTCTGCAGATGCTGCTGCGCGGCCGGAACACGGTGGGCTACACGCCCTACCCCACCGAGGTGACCAACGCCTTCGTCCAGGAGGCCACGGCCACCGGGATCGACATCTTCCGTATCTTCGACGCGCTCAACGACGTCGGGCAGATGCGGCCCGCCATCGACGCGGTCCGGGAGACGGGCACCGCGCTGGCCGAGGTCGCGCTCTGCTACACCTCGGACCTCTCCGATCCCTCGGAGCAGCTGTACACGCTGGACTACTACCTCCGGCTGGCCGAGCAGATCGTGGACGCGGGCGCCCATGTGCTGGCCATCAAGGACATGGCGGGGCTGCTGCGCGCCCCGGCCGCGGTGAAGCTGGTGTCCGCGCTGCGCCGGGAGTTCGACCTGCCGGTGCACATCCACACCCATGACACCGCCGGTGGCCAGCTGGCCACCTACCTCGCGGCGGTCCAGGCCGGGGCGGACGCGGTGGACGGGGCGGTGGCGTCGATGGCGGGCACCACCTCGCAGCCGTCGCTGTCGGCGATCGTGGCCGCCACCGACCACTCCGACCGGCCCACCGGGCTCAGCCTGGAGGCGGTCGGCGCGCTGGAGCCGTACTGGGAGGCCGTGCGCAAGATCTACGCACCGTTCGAGGCGGGGCTCGCCTCGCCGACCGGGCGGGTGTACCACCACGAGATCCCCGGCGGCCAGCTGTCCAACCTGCGCACCCAGGCCATCGCGCTCGGACTCGGGGACCGCTTCGAGGAGATCGAGGCGATGTACACCGCCGCGGACCGGATCCTCGGCCACCTGGTGAAGGTCACCCCGTCGTCCAAGGTGGTCGGCGACCTGGCACTGCACCTGGTGGGGGCGGGTGTGTCGCCGGAGGACTTCGAGGCCGAGCCGAACCGCTTCGACATCCCGGACTCGGTCATCGGCTTCCTCCGCGGTGAGCTGGGCAACCCGCCCGGGGGCTGGCCGGAGCCGTTCCGCACCCGGGCGCTGGAGGGCCGCGCCGCGTCCAAGCCGACGGATGGCGAACTGTCCGCGGAGGACCGGGAGCAGCTGGCGAAGGAGCCGCGGGCCACGCTCAACCGGCTGCTGTTCCCCGGGCCGACCAAGGAGTTCGAGACCCACCGCGAGGCGTTCGGCGACACCAGCGTGCTGGACAGCAAGGACTTCTTCTACGGGCTGCGCCCGCGGCAGGAGTACACCGTGGACCTCGACCCCGGTGTCCGGCTGCTCATCGAGCTGGAGGCGGTGGGTGACGCGGACGAACGCGGTATGCGCACGGTGATGTCCACCCTCAACGGCCAGCTCCGCCCGATCCAGGTGCGGGACACCTCGGCGGCGACCGACGTCCCGGTCACCGAGAAGGCCGACCGGTCCAACCCCGGCCATGTCGCGGCCCCGTTCGCGGGTGTGGTGACCCTCACGGTGTCCGAGGGCGACGAGGTGGAGGCCGGTGCCACGGTGGCCACCATCGAGGCGATGAAGATGGAGGCCACCATCGCCGCTCCGAAGGCCGGAACGGTGTCCCGGATCGCCATCAACGCGATCCAGCAGGTGGAGGGCGGAGACCTGCTCGTCGCCCTGGACTGAGACACTTCCTTCCGGCACTCGGCCGGAAGGAAGGACATGGTGTCGCATGGGGGCACGGAGCAGGCTGCGCGGCATCGGTGACGCGGTGACATCCGCCGCCGGCACGGTGACGTCGGCGGCGGGCGCGGCGACGTCCGCCGCGGCCGGTGCGGGCAGGACGGTACTGAACCGCGGCGCCGCCGCGGGCCGTTCGGGGGTGGCGGCGTCCGGTGACTGGGCGGTCGGCGTGCTCGGCACGCTGCCCGCCCCGGCCGCTCCGGCGACCGAGGAGTGGGAGTTCTCCCTCGGGGCGCTGGTCTGCCGCCATCCGCGGGTGCCCGCCGTCACCGCGCGGGCCCTGCGGCCGCTGGACTCGATCGGCGCGCTGCGCTTCGGTCCGGAGTCGGTGGGCTTCGACGGGGAGGACATCCCGTGGCAGCAGGTTCTGCGGCTCCAACTGCACGATGCCTTCAGCGCGATGACCACGGACGGCTTCGACGCCGAGATCGACCGCGTCCGTGATCTGCTGCCACCGCTCCCCGGCCGCAAGTGGGCGGTGACCAAGGTGGTCGAGGGTCTGGGCGCGGTGGCCCTCGCCGCCCTGGAGACTTCCGGTGACCAGCGGCTGGACTCCCGAGAGGTGGCCTGCGAGATCGTCTACCGGGGCGCGTTCGGCCGGGAGAAGTCGCTGCGGGCCCATCTGTTCACCACCGCGCTGCTGGCACAGCAGCCCGATGTGGCGCACGGTCTGGTCGTCACCGCCGAGTCCCTGGGGGTGCCGGTCCTCCCGGCGGCGCCTGGGCCGCTGGAGGTCGGAGCCGCCGAGCGGGTGCGCGCCCTGCGGCGCCGTACGGACGCGGTGGCGGCCCAGTTGGGCCGGGCCGCGGAGGACGAGGCCACCGCCGCCGCGGAGGGGGCGAGCGGCGCCGATGAGCTCCCCGCGCCGCCACGGCCGGACGCCGGATAGCGCGGGCCGGACGCCACGGTCGGCGCTCAGGCGTAACGGCCCGGCCGCTCCGCGCGGCTGACGTCCCACCGGGCGGGGATGTCCCGCGGTCCGCACGGAGCCGTTCCGGCGGCGGCCGTCGTGGCCGGAGTCCACCGCGCCGTGGAGTGCTGTCCCCCGCCCGCGGGGCGGTTCGGCCGTGCCGGCGAGCGCCCACCGCCCGGTGGTGTCCTGTGGCGCCCCTGGCGTCACCACGCTGCCGGACGCTCTCCAAGGGGCGCGGCGCACCGCTGTCGGCCACCGGGCGCCGGGTGCATCAGGTCCGTGCCGCCGGATCCGGATCGGGGGTCACCGGCGGAGCGGGTTCCGACGCCTCGGGCCGGAGCGGAGCGCGTCCGGGCAGCCGGGTGGCCAGCACCGCACCGACGGCGGCCACGGCCGCGAGGGCGAGGAACGTCGGCCGCATGGCGGTGAGGAAGGCGTCCGCGGACAGATGTGGCCCCTCCCCCGCGCCCCGGTCACCGATGGCGCCGCCCGGCGCGGTGAACGCCATCAGGGTGGTCGCCGCCGCGACCCCGAGCGCCGGACCGATGTTCATCGCCGTCTGCTGGAGCCCACCGGCCACCCCCGCGGTGGCCACGGAAGCCTGACGCACGATCACATGGGTCGCGGTGACCATCACGGTGCCGAAACCGGCACCCAGCAGCAGGAAGCAGCCACCGGTGGCCACGACGGACGAGGACCGGCCGAGACCGGACATCAGCAGGACGCCGAGCACCACGAGCACCATCCCCCCGACCACCGTCCGGCGGGCTCCCTGCCACCGCAACAGTACGGCCGAGGCGGGCGCGCTCGCCACCATCATGACGGCCAGCGGCAGCGACCTCAGGGCGCTGTGCAGGGGGTCGAGGCCCAGCACGTCCTGGAGGTAGTACGTCCCGACGAACAGCGTCCCGAACAGCGCGGCCGACGCGGTCACCAGGACGCCGAGGGCCGAGCTGACGGGAGTCGAGCGCAGTACACCGGGCGCTATCAGCGGGCTCGCCGTCCGCCGTTCATGCCGTACGAAGGCTGCGCCGACCACGACGACGGCGGTGAGCCCCAGCCAGGTGGCGGCCGTCCAGCCGTCCTCCGGCAGCGCCACGAGGGTGTGCACCAGCGCCATCAGGGCCACCGCGAGCAGACAGGCACCGGACAGGTCGAGCCCCCGGGCGCCGTCCGGAGCGGGCTTCGGCTCCGGTATCCGGTCGGTGAGGGCGAGGACGCCCACGGCGACGGCGGGGAGGACATTGAGGAAGAACACCGCCCGCCAGCCCGACTCGGCGACGAGCGCGCCGCCGAGGACCGGACCGGCCGCGGCCGCCACGCCGATGGCGGCCGTGCGCAGCGCGATGGGCATACCGAGCTTGTCGGGCGGATAGGCGGCGCGCAGCATGCCGAGCGTGGCGGGCTGCAACAGCGCACCGCACACACCCTGGGCGACGCGCAGCGCGATGACCCAGCCGATGTCGTCCGCCAGCCCGATCCCGGCCGAGGTGGCGGCGAAACCCAGCATCCCGGCGGCGAAGATCCGGCGGTGGCCGTAGGCGTCACCGAGGCGTCCCGCGAACACCAGCAGACTGGCCACGGCGATGAGGTAGCCGGTACTGGTCCACTGGACCTGGGCGTAGCCCGCGTCGAGGTCCCGGCCCAGGGCGGGCTGGGCAACCGTCAGCACGGTGCCGTCCAGGGCGACGATGACCGCTCCGGTGATGCTGCTGACGAGGGTGAGGCGCCTGCGGCGTACGGTGCTCATCGGGCCTCCGGTCCGAGGTGGGCGTCCACCGCGGCGCGCAGCAGCGGTTCGATGTCCTCGGTGCCGGTGGCGAGCTGGAGGCTGCCCCAGCCCCACAGCTGGGCGATGCCGTGCAGATTCGCCCACAGCGCGGCCGCCACGACGGCCGGTTCGGCACCGGAGGACGGCCGGGCCCGGGCCACGAGGTCCACCAGCACCCCGAACAGCGGCAGGCTGGTGTCCCGCAGCCGGAGTTGGCCGCTCTCCAGCAGATCGTGGCGGAACATCAGCTCGAACATGCCGCGGTCGGTGCGTGCGAAGTCGAGGTAGACCCGGCCCAGTGCCGTGATCTGGGCGCGGGCCGCCACCTCGGTGTCCGCCAGCGCCGTGGCGGTGCGGGCGGCGAGGTCGGCGAAGCCCTGCCGCGCGATGGCGGACAGCAGATCCAGATGGGTCGGGAAGTAGCGGCGCGGCGCACCGTGCGAGACCCCGGCCCGGCGTGCGATCTCGCGCAGGGTCAGCGCCTGCACCCCCTCTCTGGTCACCAAATCGACTCCCACGTCCACCAGTCGGGCCTGCAGCCCTCTGTCGCGCTCATCCATGGACACTGTCTACCAGTCGTGAGTAGACAGTGTCTACTCACGGCCCCGGAGCCGGATTCCACAGAGATGCGAGAGAGGGCGGACAGAGGTCAAGATCTGGCCTATATGGCCCTTACCGTTCTTCACATCGCACGACGGACGCCCAGGAACTCCCCGTGGAGGACATGAAGATGAGCACCGAGATCCGCCCCTTCCGCATCGACATACCGCAGGCCGCCCTGGACGATCTGACCGACCGCCTGGCCCGTGCGCGCTGGACCCGGCAGCTGCCGGGCGAGGGCTGGAGCCGTGGTGTTCCCACCGCGTACCTCAAGGAGCTGGCCGACCACTGGCGCACCGGCTTCGACTGGCGCCGCCAGGAGGCCCGGATGAATGAGTTCCCGCAGTTCATGACCGAGATCGACGGGATCGACAGCCACTTCCTGCATGTCCGTTCCGCCGAGCCGGACGCCCTGCCGCTGCTGCTGACACACGGCTGGCCCAACTCCTTCGTGGAGTTCCTCGACATCATCGGCCACCTCACCGACCCGCGCGCCCACGGCGCCGACCCCGCCCAGGCGTTCCATGTGGTGATCCCCTCGCCGCCCGGCTTCGGCTTCTCCGGCCCGCCGCCCGTCACCGGCTGGAACGTGGCCCGGGTGGGGAGCATGTGGGCCGAACTGATGCGCCGCCTGGGCTATGAGCACTACGGCGTCCAGGGCGGGGACCTCGGCGCGTACATCGCCCCCGAGGTGGCCAAGGCCGCCCCGGACCATGTGGTCGGGGTCTATGTGATCGGCGGGCTCGGCTTCCCCACCGAGGCCGATGTCCCCGAGATGAACGAGGAGGAGCGGGCCGCCTTCGCCTTCATGCAGAGCCAGGACTGGATGTCCGGGGTCGACCACCACAGGCTGCTGCGCGCCGCGCCGCAGACCTTCGCCCACGCCTGGTACGACTCCCCGGTCGGGGCGCTGGCCTGGATGATGCAGAAGTTCAACGAGTTCAGCATGGCGGACAAGCTGCCGGACGAGATCCTCGACCGCGATCTGCTGCTGACCAACTTCGCCCTCTACTGGCTCACCGACACCTTCGGCTCCTCCTCCTGGCCCATGTACGAGTCCACCGAGTTCGTCTGGCCGGAGGGTCAGAAGGCGGTGCCGACCGGCGTGTACAGCGGCCCGCCCGGGATCCGGCGGCTCGCCGAGCGCCACAACACCATCACCCACTGGCCGGAGGGCAACCCGGGCAGCCACCACTTCGTGACCATGGAACTGCCCGGCAGCGTCGCTGCCGACCTGCGTGTCTTCTTCGGTCCGCTGCACGGCTGACCAGCGCCGGAACGGCGGGGGCACCGACCGGGCATGAGGTGATCCTTTCAGGGAACCCGGGAGGCCATGGAGACGCTGAGCCGATGGGAACGAGCGATAGAACGCTGGCAACAAGGACTCCTCGCCAAGATGTTCCGGAGCGAGCCCGTGGAACTCGTCGAAGCGCTGCGACGGGAGTGCGACGATCATGCCGTGGTCTGCGGACCGGAGCGGACGGTGGTCCCCAACGCCTATGACGTCGAACTGGCGGAGGGTGTGTACGGGGAACTGACCCGGCGCGGCTGCACGGTGGGACAGGTGCTCACCGACAGTCTGCTGCGCCACGCGGAGAAGCACGGCTACGAATGGGCGGGCCCGCTGACCGTCCACGTCACCTGGTCCCGCGAGGTGCCGAACGGGCGCTACCGGGTGGCCGGACACCCCATGGCCCACATCCGCGCGGACGGGTTCACCGCCCCGGTGGCCACCCCGGCACCCGCACCGGTGGCCGCCCCCGTGGCGGCCCAGGTGGCCGACTAGGTCCTGAGGGCATCCGGGACCGGTCCCCGGGGCCCGTGCCTACGGTGTCCGCCATGCGGATCACACGGAAACCGGTCATCGGCTTCCTCGCCGTCTCGCTGCTCGCACTGCTGGCCGTACTGGCCGGACCCTGGAAGTCGAGCGGGGCGGAGACCGGGGCCACGCGGTGCACCCGCCACGCCACCGGCTCCTGCGCCCACGTCGGCCGCAACACCCTCGCTCCGGGGGCCCGCCACACGGTGGGCATCGACACCTCGTCCCGGCCGGGCTACGAGGGTCCGGAGCCCGGTGGCGCACCGTAGCCCGCACCGGCGGCGGGCCGCCGCCATGACGCGGCCTGGAGCAGCGAGGCGGTGAAGGGGTGATGCGGCGCCGTCCGTATCCGTCCGGCCGGGCCCTGTTCCACGATCTCGCCATCGTCCAGTACGGCGATCCGGGTGGCCAGGGCCGCGGTGTCCAGATCGTGGGTGACCAGGACCAGGGCGAGACCGCCGCGGTCGCGCGGCAGCGTGGTGAGGAGGTCCAGGATGCCCCGACGGGTCAGGGCGTCGAGTCCGGAGGTGATCTCGTCGCACACCAGCACCCGGGGGCGGGCGAGCAGGGCGCGGGCCAGTGCGACGCGCTGGAGTTCACCGCCGGAGAGCCCGGCCGGACGCCGCCGTACCGTCTCGGCCCCGAGTCCGAGCCGCTCCAGCGTGGCCGAGGCCTCGGCGCGGGCTGCCACCGGGTCCGCGCCGCGCAGCCGTACCGCGGTACGCGCCACCTGGTCCAGGACCGGGCGGTGTTCATCGAAGGCGGCCCGTGCGTCCTGGAACACGTACTGCACGGCGGCGGTCTGCCACCGGCTGCGCGAGCGCAGCGCGCGGGGCAGCGGCGCGCCGTCGAGCAGTACCGTGCCGTCGTGGTCGCGGTGGAGTCCGGCCATCACACGGGCCAGGGTGGTCTTCCCACTGCCCGAGCGGCCGACCACGGCCAGGGTGGTCCCGGAGTGGACGGCCAGGGTGTCGGTGCGGAGCACAGGGACCCCGCCGTGGCGGGCGGTCAGCCCGCGCACCTCGAGGGCGGGCACGGGCCTGGCGGCCGCCGGATCCTCGGGGGCGGTTTCCTCCCCGCGAATGGTGTCGGCCGCCAGGAGTCGCCGCGTCCAGGGGTGTTCCGGCGTACGCAACACCCGCTCGGCCGGGCCCGACTCCACCACCCGTCCGCCCCGCACCACCACGACCTCGTCCGCGAGCGCCCGCACCACATCCAGGTCATGGCTGAGCAGCACCACCGCGATGCCCCGCGCCGCGACGGCGGCCAGCCGCTCCACGATCCGGCGTTTGGTGAGCGCGTCCTGGCCGGTGGTGGGCTCGTCCGCCACGACCACCCGGGCGCCGAGCAGCAGGGCCTGGGCCAGCACCACCCGTTGCTGCTGACCACCCGACAACTGGTGCGGATACCGGCGCAACACCGTTTCACCGTCCGGCAGTTGGGCCTCATCCAGGGCGGTCAGGACCCGGTGGCGCACTTCCGCGCGCCGCCGCGCACGGGGCAGCGTGCGCACCTGGCGGCGTGCGATGTCGTACAGCAGCGCCCCCACCCTCCGGGCCGGGTTGAGCACCGCGGACGGATGCTGGGGCACATGGCCGACCACATCACCGGACACCCGGACACGGCCGGTGATACGAGCCCCTTCCGGATACTCGCCCAGCAGCGCCAGCCCGATGGTGGTCTTCCCGCTGCCGGACGGCCCCATCAGCGCCGTCACCGTACCGGGCAGCGCCCGCAAGCCGATCCCGTCCACCACCACACGGCCGTCGACTTCGACGCGCAGCTCCCTGATCTCGGCCACGGCGGCGTCCGCGTTCATATCCGCTTCCCTCCCGGCGCGTTCTGCCTGCCCTTCCCCAGCGCGGCGTCGACCAGCAGATTGCCGCCCATGGTGAGGGCCACGATCAGCAGCGCGGGCACCACCACGGCCCACGGCTGCACCCACAGACCGGTGCGATTGCGGTCCACCATGACCGCCCAGTCCGCGGCGTCCGGTGCCACCCCGACGCCCAGGAAGGCGGCGGTGGACACCAGGTAGAGCACTCCGGTGAGCCGGACACCGACGTCGGCGGCCAGGGTGCGCAGCATCGAGCGCCCGACGTAACCGACGCCCATCCGCCACCAGCTCTCGCCCTGCATCCGCAGCGCCTCCACGGCCGGGCGCGCGGCGGCCTCGGCCGCGGCGGCGCGGACGATCCGGGCCGCGTCCGGGACGTTGACGAGTGCAACCAGCAGGGCCAGACCCGGCGCACCCGGTACGAGGACGGTGGCCACCAGCAGGATCAGCAGCAGTGAGGGCACGGCGAGCAGTACGTCCAACGGCCGCAGCAACGCCTCCTCCAGCCACCGCCGGTGGGTGAGGGCCGCGATGAGCCCGACCGGCAGGGCCACCAGATAGGCGAGGGCGGTGGCGGCGAGCGCGCTGACCACCACCGAGCGCCCGCCGAGCAGGATCTGCCGCCGGACGTCCCGGCCGACGAAGTCGGTGCCGAGCCAGTGGCCGTCACCGAGTGCGAAGGAGGTGGCCCGCGGTCCGGGGTCGCCCGCGAAGAGCGGTCCCAGCAGGGCCAGGGCGAGCGGCACCCCCGCGATCAGCAGGGCGAGCGCCACCCTCGTCCGGCCCGGCCGCCGTTCCGGCCGAGATGCGCTCACGCCGCCACCTCCGCCCGGGGTGTCAGCCGGCGGGCGACCAGATCGGCGCCCAGGTTGAGGACGACGGTGAGCACCCCGAAGACCACGGCGAGCCCCTGCACCACCGGCACATCACGTTCGGCGACCGCGTTCATCAGTACGGTGCCCAGTCCGGGGATCACGAACAGCGCCTCCACGACGATCACTCCGCACAGCAGCCAGTCGACGGTGCGGGCGAGTTGCTGGGCGGCCGGGGCCACCGCGTTGGGCAGGGCGTGCGCGAGGAGCACCCGGGCACCGCCGACGCCGTAGCGGCGGGCTTGTGCGGTGTACGGTGCGGCCAGCGCGTCGATCATGCCCGCGCGCACCAGCCGGGACAGCGAGCACACCGGCCGGGACAGCAGCACCAGGACGGGCAGCACCAGCGCGGCCGGGTGGGCGGACAGATCGCCGCCGTAACCGACGGCGGTCGGCGGAAACCACCCCAGCCGCAGGGCGAACACCGTCACCAGCAGGGTGCCCAGCGCGAATTCGGGGACCGCGTACACACCGAGCGTCACGGAGCTGATGACCCGGTCGGGCCACCGCCCCGCGTGGCGGGCGGCGAGCACACCGAGCCCGATCCCGACGGGGACGAGGAGCAGCAGGGTGAGCGCCGCGAGCAGCAGGGTGGGTCCGAAACCGTCGGACACATAGGCGCTGACGGGGCGTCCGGAGACCAGCGAGGTGCCGAGGTCTCCGTGGAGCAGTCCGGTGGCCCAGTCCAGCAGTCGTACGGCGGCGGGCCGGTCCAGTTCCATGGTCTCCCGGATGGCCGCGATCCTGGCCGGATCCGGCTGGTCACCGGCGAGGGCCACGGCGGCGTCGCCCGGCAGCGCCTCGGTCAGGGCGAACACCAGCACCACCACGGCCGCCGTCTGTGCCACACCGGCCAGCAACCGGCGGGCGAGCCAGGAACGCAGTCCGCTCACGCCAGCCAGACCTTGTCGAAGCGGGCCCAGTCGAGGGTGTTGGCCGGGGCGGTGCGCTCGACCCCCCGTACGGTGCGGGCGGTGCCGATGATCCAGTCGGCGAACCCCCAGACCAGGAAGCCCCCTTCGGCGTGGAGCCGGCGCTGCATCCGCGCGTACACCGCGGCGCGGTCCCGCTCGTCGCGGGTGGACTGGGCCTGGCGGTAGAGGGCGTCGAAGTCCTTGTGCCGCCAGGCGGTGGCGTTGGTGGTGGAATCGGTGAGCAGCCGCTGGGAGAAGTGGGATTCGATGGGCATGGCACCGGAGCGGTAGCAGCACAGCGTGCCGGAGTCGAGGATGTCGTTCCAGTAGGAGTCCTTGCTGCCCGTCCTGACCGTGACGGTGACCCCGGCCTTGGCGGCCTGGTCCCGGAAGATCCCGGCGGCCTCGGTGAATCCGGCGGCCACGGCGGAGGTGTCGAGGGTGACCTTCAGCCCGTCGGCACCCGCCCGCCGCAGCAGGGACCGTGCCCGGTCGAGGTCCTGGGTGCGCTGTGGCAGCCCGGTGGCGTAGTAGGCGTAGCCCTTGCCGAACAGGTCGTTGCCGACCTCGCCCGCGCCGGACAGGGCTCCCTTGATCAGCTCCTCGCGGTCGGCGATGAGGAAGAACGCCTCGCGGACCCGCTTGTCGTCGAACGGCGGGCGGTCGGTCTTCATGGCGAACGCCTGCATGGCGCTGTTGCGCAGTCGCATGATCTCGATCTGGCCCTTGCCCTGGTGGGCGCGAGCGGTGGTGGGATTCAGCTCATGGGCGTACTCGACCTGGCCGCCGATCAGCGCGTTCACCCGTGCCGCCTCCTCGTTGGCGACCGTGAACTCCAGCTCGTCGAGATAGGGGGCGCCGTCCCAGTAGTCCGCGTGGCGCCGCAGCACCGTGGAGCGGCCGGGGGCGAAGGAGACGAGGCGGAACGGACCGCTGCCCACCGCGCCGCGGTCGAACTCCTCCGCGCCGTCGGGGACGATGTACGCCCCGAACGCGGCCAGTACGTTGGGGAACTCCGCGGTGGGCCGCTTGAGGACGAACTCCACGGTGCGCCTGCCCACGGCGCGGCTGGCCTCGAGGTCGATGGGTTCGAGGGATGCCTTGGCGCGGAACGCCCGCCCGGGGTCGGCGATGCGCCGGTAGCTGTAGAGGACGTCCTCGGCGGTGACCGGCTTCCCGTTGTGGAAGGTGGCCTTTCTGAGCGTGACCTTCCAGCGGTCCAGGCCGGCGTTGGGTTCCCAGGCCGAGGCCAGTCGCGGCCGGGCGGTCAGATCGGCGCCGTAGTCGGCCAGTTTGTCGAAGAGCGCCTTGGCACGGGCGGCGTCGGCGAAGAGATTGCCCAGATGCGGGTCGAGGCTCTCGCCCGCGCCGCCACCGGCGAAGGCGGCGCGCAGCCGTCCGCCGCGCCGGGGCGGGCCCTCGTCCTTCGCACCGCTCGGTCCCGGGGCGCCGGAGGAGCAGCCGGTGAGGGCGAGGGCGCCGAGTCCGGCGGCCAGACCGGTGGCGGCGGTGAGCACACCGCGGCGGTGGGGATGGCGGTGCGGATCGGATGCGTGGTGCATGGCGGAGGTCCTTTGCCGGGGGGCGGAGTGGCGGGCCGCGCAGGGGTCGCGACGCGCAGGGGGCCGGGGGTCAGGGGGCCGGGGGTTCAGCGGGTGAGCCGGGCGATGAGGTGCAGCCGGTCGCCGTCGGCCGTGGCAGCGGGGGTGTCCCCCGGCCGCCACCGCGGTTCGGTACGCGGTCCGGGCAGGTCGTACAGCGCGAGGACGGTGAAGCCGTGGGCCGCCAGGAAGTGGCGCAGCTCCTGCGGCAGCAGCAGCCGCCACGCGGAGTGCTGTTCGACCGGCGCGGGCCCGTCGTCGGTGGTCCACACCCGGGTGCGGCGCAGCAGTTGCGCAGCCCGGTCGATCCGGAGGGTGGTGGTGGAGCGGTAGGTGGCGCCGCGCCAGGTGAAGGCGGCGTGCGCCGGGGTGTCCAGCAGATCGGTGCGGCCCAGGAAGTGGGCGCCGTTGCGCATCTCCGCCACCAGCAGTCCGCCGGGGGTCAGCGCCGCCCGGCAGGAGGCGAGGAACCCGTCGAGCTCGTCATTGGTGTGGCAGTACAGCAGCGAGCTGTCCAGACACACCACCGCGTCGAAGGTGCCGAGGTCGAAGGAGCGCAGATCGGCGGGGACGTACACCGGTCCGGGGTGGTGCCGTCCTGCGTGACGGAGCATCGCGGCGGACCGGTCGGCCCCGGTGACCTCACGTCCCGCGCTGTGCAGATGGGCCGCGTCGCGCCCGGTGCCGCAGCCGATGTCCAGGACCCGAGGTCCCGCGCCGTACCGGCGCAGACAGTCCTCCGCCCAGTGTCCGGCGATCCGTCCGGGGTCGGGGAACCGCGCCTCGTAGAGCTCGGGGCTGTCGGTGAGCAGATTGCGGTCGCCGGTGGCGCTCATGAGGCCACCACCGGTGCGGGTGCGGGTGCGGGTGCGGGCCGGCCCGGAAGCGCACGGGCGCGGTGCAGCCAGCTGACACCGGCCGCCGAGGCCAGGCCGAACAGCACACAGCACAGCCAGGGCAGCCAGGCGTGCCCCCGGTCGTCCCCGGTGTCCATGGCCCAGCCGACGACGGTGTTGCCCGCCGCCGCGGCCACCCCGGAGACCATGTAGAAGAGCCCGAAGTAGGTGCCGGTCAGCTCCGGCCGTCCGAAGCCGGGGATCAGCTCCATGACGAACGGCTGCGCCACCATGACCCCGAGGTACAGCAGCAGCGCTCCGGCCAGCACGGGCAGGGCGTGGAGCACCGCGTCCGCCGGACCGTCCGGTGCCGCTCCGGCGACCGCCATCGGCGGTACGAAGGCGAGGGCCATCAGGGCGAGCCCCGTCCCGATCCAGCGTCCCCGGCTGCCGCGCCGCTTGAGCGCCCGGGTGAGGCGCAGTTGCAGGGCGAGATTGGTCAGGGTGCCGACGAGGAAGACCAGTCCGGCCGCGCCGTCCCAGCCGGTGGCCCCGCGCGCCCCGGCGGGCAGCAGCAGGTAGAGCTGGTTCTCCAGGGTGAACATGCCGACCATGGCGAGGGAGAACGCCACGAAGGCGCGGTTGCCGAGCACCTGCCGCCAGTCGGCGAGCACACCGCCGGGCGGGGGCGTGACCTCGCGGTCGGGCAGCACCAGCGCCTGGGCGACGGTGAGCACCGCGAACAGCCCCGCGGCGCTGAGCGCCGAGGCCCGGAAGTCCACCAGCAGCAGCGCGCTGCCGAGCAGCGGGCCGATGAGGGCGCCGGTGGTGGCGAACACATTGAACAGCGCGAAGGCCTCGGGTTTGCGCTCCCCCGCCTCCTGGGCGAGATAGGCCCGTACGGCTGGGTTGAACAGTGCCCCGGCGAGCCCGCTGAGCACGGACGCGGCCAGCAGTACGGCCAGTCCGTCGCCGAGCGTGAACAGCGCGAAGCCCACGGTGCGCAGGGCGCATCCGGCGATGATGACCCGTCGGGCGCCGAGCCGGTCGGCGGCCGAGCCCCCGATGATGAACAGGCCCTGCTGGCTGAGATTGCGTACGCCCAGGACGATGCCGACCACGGCGGCGGACATGCCCAGGTCCTCGCCCAGATGGGTGGCGAGATAGGGAATCAGCAGGTAGAAGCCGGTGTTGACGCCGAGCTGATTGACCAGCAGAAGGCGGATGGCGAGGGGGAAGCCGCGGAACTCACGCCATGTCGTCATGGTGTTCCCTCCCCTCCGGCTCCCCGGCCCCCCGCGGTGCGGCGGCGTACGGTGTGGTGGCGCGCCGACGGACGCCGAGACCGGGGCGGTCCCCGGCGCGCACCACACCGTCGGTCCCGCCGATACCGGTCCATGGGTCGTGGGCGAGCAGCAGATGGCCGTCCAGGTCGATCCAGCGGGCCCGGTCGGCGAGGTGTACGGCCGGGGCGATACCGAGGGTGCTCGCGGTCAGACAGCCCAGCATCAGCTCGGTGCCACTGCCCTCGAGCGCGGCGGCGATCCGCAGGGCGGTATGGACACCGCCGCATTTGGCCAGTTTGACGTTGACGCCGTGCACCCGTCCGGCGAGGCGGCGGACGTCCTCGAGGTCCACCGCGTCCTCGTCGGCGATGACGGGGAGGGGCGAGTGCTCGGCGAGGCGGGCCAGCACTTCGGGATCGCCCGGTGCCAGGGGTTGCTCGACGGCCTCCACCCCCGACTCCGCGTAGCGCGGCAGCAGTTCACGCGCCTTCGCCGGGGTCCAGGCCCCGTTGGGGTCGAGCAGCAGCCGGGCGTGCGGGGCGGCGGCGCGCACCGCGCGTATCCGCGCCAGGTCGTCCTCGGTGTCCGGTGTGCCCGCCTTGAGCTTGAGGACGGAGAAGCCACCGCGGGTCAGCCGCCGGGCAAGGGCCACGGCCCGTTCGACGGGGAGGATGCCCAGGGTCCGCGCGGTGGTGGCGCGCGGCGCGGCGGTGGCGCCCAGGAGCTGGTGGACGGGCCGTCCGGCGCGCACCCCGCACAGATCGAGCAGGGCGGATTCCACGGCCGCGGTGACGGCGGCCCGCTGCCGGGCGATGGCGCCCTCGCGCAGGGCCTCCAGGGCGGTTTCGGGGTCGGTGAACCGGGCGAGTTCAGCGGCCGCCAGAGACAGCAGCCGCTCCAGGGTGGCCGTGTCGAGTCCGTAGTACGCGCTGGTGACGGCCTCGCCGTGGCCACGCTGTCCGTCGTGTTCGACGGTCAGCCAGACGGCCTCGCGGGCGGCCATGGTGGAACGGGAGATGCGCAGCGGCTCGGCGAGTTCGAGCCGTACGGTGCGCTGGGTGGCTTTCACGGGGTGTCTTCCGGGGTCGGGGCTCCGCGGGTCAGCGGATCGGTGACGGTGGTGCAGCGGGTCCAGCCGGTGGCGACGGCGGCGCCCGGGTGCGGGATCTGTACCGGCCGGGTGGCCGCGGTGTCCGGCGCGAGGTCGTGGGCGGTGGCGAAGTCGTCGTCGTAGACGGTGTCCAGATAGCGGTGCGGACCGTCGGGGAAGACGGTGGCCACGACGGCGCCGGGGTGCACCCGGGCGGCCCAGGCGGCGACCAGCGCGACCGCTCCGGTGCTCCAGCCACCGCTGACGAAGGCGCCCCTGGCCAGTCTGCGGCAGGTGTCCGCCGCTTCGGCTGGGCCCACCCAGTGGACCTCGTCGAAGGCGTCGTAGGCGACGTTGCGGGGATGGATGCTGCTGCCCAGCCCGCGCATCAGCCGGGGCCGGGCGGGCTGGCCGAAGATGGTGGAGCCGGTGGCGTCCACACCGATGAGGCGTAGCGCGGGCCAGTGTGCGCGCAGCGGTCCGACGATGCCCGCGCTGTGGCCTCCGGTGCCGACGCTGCACACCAGGACGTCGAGGTGGTCGAGCTGGACGGCGAGCTCGGCGGCGAGTGAGGCGTAACCGGCGGTGTTGTCGGGGTTGTTGTACTGGTCGGGCCAGTACGCGTCCGGCAGAAGCGCCACCAGTTCGCGCAGCCGGGCCAGCCGGGCGGCCTGCCAGCCGCCCTCGGCCGCCGGGCGGTCGACGAGCTCCAGCCGGACCCCGTGGGTGCGCAGCAACCGTCGCATCGAGGGCTCGAGCTCGGTGTCGCCGACGAGGACGACGGGGTGGCCGAGCGCCTGACCCGCGAAGGCCAGGCCGATGCCCAGGGTGCCGGAGGTGGATTCCACCACGGGGGCACCGGGCCGCAGTTCGCCGCGCTCGCGGGCGCCGAGCAGCATGGACACCGCGGCACGGGCCTTCATCCCACCGGCGCCGAGCCCTTCCAGTTTGGCCCAGAAGCCGGGGTGGGGGCAGGGCAGCGGAGTGGTGACACGGGCGAGCGGGGTACGGCCGAGCAGCGAGAGCAGTTCGCGGTTGGCGGTGGGGTGGTGGACGGCGGTGGTGGTCATGAGGCGCCCCCGTAGCGGTGGATCAGCCCGGGGCCGCCGTCGAGCCAGAAGAAGGGGTAGGGCTCCGCGCACACCGCGCTGACCCCGGCGCCGAGCAGTCGCGGCAGGATGGCGCTGCCGGTCTGGGCGAACATCACCAGCGGCTTGGCGTGGCGCAGGGCGTGTTCCCGCAGTGGTTCGAAGCTGCCGTTGCCGAGGGTCATCCCGGACGCGAGCACCGCGTCACAGCGCTCCAGATGGGCGTGGGCGTCGGTGGCCACGGGCTCGCCCCACTCCGTGGTACCGCCCTTGAGGTCGCAGGGCACATAGCGCAGCCCGCGCGAACGCAACTGCTCCAGAAGGGAGTTGACGACCCCGATGACGAGGACGGTCCGGCCCGGCGCGAGGTCGAGCAGGTCGACGACGGCCCCGGCCCGGGCACGGGACCGGTCCAGGGTGGTCCCGGCCGGCAGGGACAGCGGCCGGGCGCCGGGTGCCGTGGTGTGCGGCACCGTGTGCAGGAGGTACGCGTCGAGTGCGGCCACGCGCACGGCGGTCAGTTCGTGGTGGAGCAGCCGTGCCACATCGGCACCGACACACTCCTCGACGGCGCTGTCGGGCAGCGCTCCCGGCTCGACCGCGCACGAGCCGACGGCCGCGCCCAGCCGCAGGCTGAACACCTCGTTGCGGTAGCCGCCGGTACGGCCGGGGTGGCGTACGGCCTGGCGGGTGGTGAAGGCGAGGGCGATGTGCTGGGTGCGCGGATCGGGTCCGTAGGCACCGTCCAGCACCCGCTCGACCAGTTCCGCGGAGGAGGTGCACGACGGCGGTGCGGGGCGGGTGGGCACAGGGGTGGCCATCAGTGGTTCACCACCCGGGGGCGCAGACCGGACAGCAGCTCGGTGACCCGGTCGCGGGCGCCCCGGCCGGTGGTGTCGGCCGCCATGACGTGTCCGAGGTAGGTGTTGTTGCTCCCGTCGGCCCGGACCGCGCGGCCAGGCTCGGCGAGCTGCACCTCGAGCACATCGGGTGCCTCCCGTACGGCGTCCCCGCCGTCGATCGCGGTGAGGGTGCCGTCGGCCTCGGGCACCAGGAAGCCGATGGCGGCGCTGCGCAGTCCGGTGTCCCAGCCGCGCAGATCGGGCCGGCGGCCGAGGGCGAGGTCCACGGCGGCCGCGGCGAGGTCGATGCCGGTGACATGGCGGATGAGTTCGGTGATGCGGTTGCCCGCGGGGCGGGCGTTGACCTCCACCACCCGGGGGCCGTCGGCGGTGAGCTTGATCTCGGTGTGCGCCACCGCCCCGTCGAGGGCCAGCGCCTTCATGGCGAGCAGCGCGGTCTGTCCGGCGGCCTCGGTGTCGGCGGGGGTGAGCGCGGCCGGGAACATATGGCCCGTCTCGATGAACGCGGGCGTGCCGCCGAGACTCTTGTCGGTCACCCCGATCACCTCGGTCACCCCGTCGTAGGACACGGTCTCGACGCTGACCTCCGGCCCCTCGAGCAGTTCCTCGAGCAGTACGACGGGGTCGCGGCGCTGGCCGCGGGCGTTGACGGGGAACCCGGCGAGCGCCCGGCAGGCGTCCTTCAGCTCGCGTTCGTCGTCCACCCGCCGGACGAACATCCCGGCACACAGGTCCACCGGCTTGACCACCAGCGGATAGCCGATGCCACGCGCCGCCTCGGCGGCGCGCGCCCCGTCCGGACAGACCGCGTGACGGGGGCCGGGCAGTCCGGCGGCGTGGAGCACCCGGCGGGTGGCGTCCTTGCGGCAGGCGTTCTCCACGGCCTCGGGGGCGGGGCCGGGGAGGCCGAGGCGGTCGGCGATCCGCGCCACCGTGGGCAGGTAGTAGTCGCAGGAGGTGATGACACCGTCGAAGCCGAGTGCGCCGTGCAGCCGTTCCACGGTGGGCAGCAGGGTGGCGGTGTCATTGGTGTCGGCGGTCAGCACATGGCGGGCCGCGAGCAGGGGATGGGCGGTGCCCTCGGCCGCGGAGCGCAGGTAGTGATGCAGGTCACGGGTGAGGAAGGTGAACTCATGACCGCCTTCGAGGATCGCCCTCGGCAGCAGTCTGCTCATCGAACCGACCCAGCTCTCGACCATCAGCAGATGGGCCACAACTCTCCTTCTTCCCGATGGGGTTGGGGGATTTTCGGGCAGGCCGGGGTCACCGGCGCCGGGGTGGCGACCCGCCTTGACCGATCCACACGGTATCGATAATCGTTTTCATTGTCATCCAGCCATTCGACGCCCACCCTTCCGATTGCGAGTCCATGACCCCCGCTGTGCAACGCCTCTCCCTGCTGTGTGCGCTCGTGGCGAGCGCCACTGCCCTGCTCCCCGCGGACACCGGCGCCGCCTCCGCTCCGCATGACCCCGGCGTCCACGCCCGGCCACTGCGCTTCACCGCGTGTCCCGACTCGGTGCCGCGGCCACCCGCGCCCGACCGGGTCAGCTGTGGCCGGCTGCGTGTTCCGCTGGACTGGGACCACCCGGAGGGCGTGGACCTCCACATCGCCGTCTCCCGGGTCCGCGCCTCCGGCACCCCCGCCGAGCGGCGTGGCGTCCTGCTGGTCAACCCGGGTGGCCCCGGTGGCTCCGGACTGTCCTACGCCGTGACCAAACGCGCCAAGCTGCCCGAGCGGGTACGCCGCGCCTACGACGTCATCGGCTTCGACCCGCGCGGCGTCGGCCGCAGCGCACCCGCCGGCTGCGGTGCCATGGGCGGGCTGTTCGACACCCCGGGGCCGGATCCGGTGCCGGCCGGCCGCGCCGCCGAATCAGCCGGTCTCGACCGGTTGCGCGGACTGGCCGATGACTGCGCGGCGGGCGCGGCGGACACCCTGCCGCAGCTGTCCACCGAGCAGACGGCTCATGACATGGACGCCATCCGCGCGGCCCTCGGCGAACGGCGGACCCACTATCTGGGGGTGTCGTACGGCAGTTGGCTCGGCGCCGCGTACGCCGCGCGGTTTCCGCACCGGGTGGGCCGGATGGTGCTCGACAGCGTGGTCGGCCCCGAGGACTGGTACGACTTCGACCTGCGCCAGGCCCGCGCCCTGCTGCGCCAGCGCGAGGTGTTCTTCGGCTGGACCGCGCGGCACACGGACCGCTTCCGGCTCGGGGACGACGCGGCCGCGGTGCGCACCGCGTACCTGCGGGTGCGCGCGGAACTCACGGCCCACCCGGTGGACGGGTTCGGGGCGGCCGAGTACGACCGCGCCGTGTACCGCTCCCTCGGCCGCACCGAACGCTGGTCCACGCTCGCCGACGGTCTGCGCGCCTCGCTGCGCGATGGCGACACCCGCCTCCTGCGTCCCGCCACCGCCTTCGACGGTGCGGAGTCCCGCAACTACGAGGCGGCCAACCGCATCGTGAAGTGTGCGGACGGTCCCGGTCCCGCACCCCGCCGGGTGGTGGCCGACATCCGCCGGCTGCGCCGGCTCGATCCGCATCCGGTCATCACCGGTCTCGAGGCGTCCGCCTGCGCCTACTGGCACCACCGCCCGGCGCGGCGGACCCCGCTGGGCGGGCCCGGTGTCCCGCCGGTGCTGCTGATCGCCTCCGCACACGATCCGGTCACCCCGGTCGCGGGCGCCCACGGACTCCGGCGACGGCTGCCCCGGGCGCGGCTGGTGACGCTGGAACAGGACTACTCGCACGGGGTGTTCGCCAGCCGGGGCAACTCCTGTGTGGACGATACGGCCGCCGCGTACCTGGTCGACGGCACCGTCCCGGCGCGGGACATCCGCTGCACCGGTCCGGGTCTGCCCGATCCCTCCCCCGCCACCACGGGGAAGTGAACCGGGGCGCGGGCGCCGTGGTGTGCCAAGGTGGTGGCCATGACCTCCGGCCACCGCACTCCGCCACGGGCGCCCCTCGCCACCTGGCCCACTCCCCTCGAGCCCGCGCCACGGCTGGCCCGCGCGCTCGGTCTGGGTGAGGACGACCTGTGGATCAAACGTGACGACCTCATCGGCCTCGGCGGTGGCGGCAACAAGGTGCGCAAACTGGAGTGGCTGTGCGGCGCGGCGATGGCCGACGGCGCCACCGTGCTGGTGACCACCGGCGCGCCGCAGAGCAACCACGCACGGCTGACCGCCGCCGCTGGGGCCCGCCTCGGTCTGGACGTGGTCCTGGTCCTCGCGGGCTCCCCCGGCTCCTCCTCGTCCGGCAACCTCGCGCTGGACGGCCTCTTCGGCGCGCGGGTGGAGTGGGCGGGCGAGGGCGACGCCGGAACCCTGGCGACCGCCGCAGAACACATGGCCCAGCGGCTGCGTCAGGAAGGCGCCGTTCCGGCGGTCATCCCCTTCGGCGGTTCCAGTCCGGTGGGTGCCCGCGGCTATCTGGAGTGCGCCCGTGAACTCCTCGACCAAGCCCCGGAGCTGACCACGGTGGTCACCGCGCTCGGCTCCGGCGGCACGATGGCCGGCCTGGTCGCCGGGCTGGGCCCCGACCGGGTGCTCGGCGTCCACTGCGGCGCCGTCCCCGCTCCCGCGACCACCGTCTCGGCGCTCGCCACCACCCTCACGGACACCCCCTGTCCGCCCAAGGCCCTCCGGGTCCGTCTCGACCAGGTCGGCGACGGTTACGCCATCCTGACCGAACCGGTCATGTCCGCCCTCACCCTCGCCGCCCGCACCGAGGGCCTCGTCCTCGACCCCATCTACACCGGCCGCGCCCTGGCGGGTCTGACGGCCGCCGTGCGCGACGGCGACATCCTCCCCGGTCTGCGCACCGTGCTCCTCCACTCGGGCGGCCTCCCCGGCCTCTTCGGCCACCCCCCGGCCCTCGCCCGCGCGGAAGCGGCGCTGACCAGCGACTGATCCGCCGATCGGCGACGACCGGGGCGAACGGCCGGGACCCGGACGTCCCGGCGTGGGGTGACGGCTCGTTCCGCGAGGCGTACGCACGGCGCCGTCGGTCGATGGCGTACGGCATCAGCCACCGGACGCAGAAGCGGCGTATTCCGCATGTCTGATTCCGGTCATGTCCCCGGAGCGGCGGACAGCTGGTCTAGTCTGCTGCCCGCACATAGGACTATGGAATATGCTCCTCCAGGCTCTTGGCCGCACGGACCACTCCGCGCTATGAGTCGACCACGAACCGAAACGACCGCCGACGCGCGAGAGTTCGGCGGCCGTCGACCGAGGTCCGGGCAGGGGGTCGGCCGGTGGCGCCGTACCCAGGGGATTCGCTGAACCCCTGTGGCGGATGGGGCTGCTGGGGCCCATGAGACCCATGGGGTCGCGGACCCTACTACAACACACCGGCCGTTTCATAGCATTACCGGATTTCACCCCCTCGTGCTGAACGGTGCGTAACCTCACGGTCACTGTTGAAGCGCCATCGGTGCGCGCCACGGGTACCGCAGGGAGGGGAGACCGCATGCCCGGGATCGACGAGTGTCTGCTCGAGGCCATGACCGTCAACGGCGCCCGCGGGGCCGCCGTGATCGAGTGGACCAGCGGACTCGCGCTCGGGATGGTCGGCGAGGTACGGGACGACGATCCCGAGGCCACGGCCGCCGAGACGGCCGAGCTGGCCAGGATGGCCGCCGAGCAGCGGGCGTTCGCGGCGGTCGGGGCGGACGACGCGGAGAAGGGCGGCGACGCGGAGGGGGCGTCGTCCGTGGAGGACGTCATCGTCACCACGGGCACCTGCTACCACTTGCTGCGGTTCGTCGACACGGCCTTCGACAGCGGCGTGTTCTTCTACTTATGGCTGGACCGCCGCGAGGGGAACCTGGCGCTCGCCCGGATGCGGCTGCGTGATCTGTCCGAGCGGCTGGCCCTGATATGAACCCTCACACCGACGTTCCCCCAGCCCCTCCCGCGAGACCCGGCGGCCGGACCGGAACCGGGCCCACCCTCACCGAGCTCGCGGGGGAACGGGCCAGCGGCGCCCTGCTGTGCGAAGCGGGCACCGTCTATCTCTCCGAGGGCCGGGTGGTGCACGCCGAGAGCCCGGTGGCCCCCGGTATCGACGTACTGCTCACCACCGGCGGACGGCTGACCGCGGAGACCTGGCGAGAGGCGGTCGGCCACACCGACGGCCCCGGCGGCGTCGGCCGGTTCCTGGTCGACACCGGACGGCTGTCCGACGCGGAGCTGGAGATCTGCCATCTGGGGGCGCTGTTCGACGCGGCCTACTTCGCCCTGGGCACCGGCACCGGTCCGCGCGGTTTCCAGCGGGACGCCGCCCACTGGCTGGGGCCCGTCCGCCCGGTGGGCGCCGACGCCGTCGAACGCGAGACACGGCGCCGCGGCCGACTCCTCGACGACTTATGGCCTTGTCCGCAAGTCGATACCGCGCCCGTGGTGCTCCGCAGTCCGGATCCGCGGTCCCCGGCCGTGACCCGCCGTCAGCGCGCGGTGCTGGAGCTGGCCGACGGCGTCCGGACCCCCGCCGACATCGCACGGTGCCTGGGCCGCCCCGCGTTCCACACCCTGATCGACATCCGGCGGCTGGCGGCCGCCGGACATGTCGAGACCCCCCGGCCCCAGGCCACCGCGCCCCCGGCCCGCTCCCCCGGGCCCGGCGCGGTGGCCTGGCCCGACACCGTCCCCGACACCGTCTTCGCCGACCCCGGAATCGATCTGCTGCGCCGGCTCCGTGACGCCCTGGAGGCAACCCTGTGATTCGTCCGACCGCCCCCGCCGCCTCCTGTGCACCGTCATGAGACGCACCCTGCGGCAGCGCACGGAGAGGAAACAGCTGATGGCCGCCGAACCCGACGTGCTCGAGGAACTCCGGCGGTTACGGGCCCGGGTCGCCGACGTCACCGGGGCCCTGGCCGCCACCAGTGACGGTCTCGTCCTGGCGCATGACACGGCCACCGTCGAACCCGAGGGCGTCGCCGCGCTGACCGCCGCGGCCCTCGGGGTCTCCCAGTCCCTCGCGGACGCCACCAGCCGGGGCGCCTTCCGTGAACTGCTGGTGCGCGGCCAGAACGGCTATGTGGCCACCTACGCGGCCGGTCCCCAGGCCGTGCTCACCGTCCTGGCGGGACAGCGCACCAACATCGGGCGGCTCCATATGGAGGCCCGCCGGTCGGGCGCCCGGATCGCCGATCTGGTCGGCGGCGCCCTCGCCCGGGCCGAGCACCACGCGTAACCCGCCGCCCGCGCCCCCCTTCACCACACCCCCGTCCCCCTGGCGCGGCCGGGCCACTCCACGGCCCCGCCACGCCCTGTTCCGGCGCCGCGGCCGCGGCGCCCTCGCACGACCGCACCCACACCGTCCGGATGCGTCCGGACCCCACCCGAACGAAAGGAACGTCCATCATGGCGAACACCCAGACCGCGCTCAAAGAGGCCATGACCACCATCGAGGGCAGCCTCGGTGTGGCGCTGGTCGACTACTCCAGCGGTATGGCCCTGGGCACCGTGGGCGGCGGGAAGGAGCTCGACCTGACGGTCGCCGCCGCGGGCAATACCGATGTGGTGCGCGCCAAGGTGCGCACCATGGAACAGCTCGGCCTCAAGGACGGCATCGAGGACATCCTCATCACCCTCGACAGCCAGTACCACCTGATCCGGCTGCTGAAGGGGCGGGACAGCCAGGGGCTGTTCCTCTACCTGGCCCTGGACAAGAACCGCGCCAACCTGGCCATGGCCCGTCACCAGCTGCGCAAGATCGAGGGGGATCTCGAGGTCTGACCTGCGCTCCCCCGGCCGGGGGAGGGGGAAGCGGAACCGGTCGGCCCGGCGCCGGCGTCCGACCGGTTCCGCTACACCCCGCGGGCGTATCGTCACCGGTATGACCGAAATGGGAAAGATCATCCTGACCATGTCGGTGTCCCTCGACGGCTACTTCGAGGGACCGAACCGCGAGATCGACTGGCATCAGGTCGACGAGGAGCTGCACCGCCACTTCAATGAGCACGCCGCGGCCATGGGCGCCTTCCTCAGCGGGCGGGTGACCCACGAGCTGATGGCCGACTTCTGGCCGACGGCCGAGTCCGATCCGTCGTGTACCGGAGCCATGGCCGAATTCGCCGCGATCTGGCGGGAGATGCCGAAGTTCGTGTTCTCCCGGACCCTCACCCACGCCGACTGGAACACCACCGTGCTGCACGAGGTCGACGTGGACGAGATCCGGGCCATGCGGGCACGGCTGGACGGTGATCTGGCGCTCGGCGGCGCCGACCTGGCCGACACCTTCCGCCGGCTGGACCTGATCGACGAGTACTGGATCTACATCCATCCGGTCGTGCTGGGCCGGGGCAGACCCCTCTTCCGGCCCTCGGACACCACCACCGCGCTGGAACTGGTGAGGACCCGGACGTTCGGCAACGGTGTGGTGCTGCTCCACCACCGGCGGTCCGGGTCCACGGTGCGGGGCTGAGCGCCGGTCACCGCCCAGCCGCCGGGCTACCGCTCCGTCCGCGCCTCCTCCGTCCGCTGCTTGACCACCCGGTTCAGCCGGTCCATCCGCGTGGCCAGCGTCATCCGCCCCTCCAGCCGGAAGGCCGGGGGCCGCTTGCCGTCCACGTCGTCGAAGCCGTACCTCTCGGCCAGGTCACCGGTGGCCAGCACCTGTCCGGTGTGCTCCTTGACCTCCGGGTCCGCCAGCAGCGAGACCACCGCGCGGCCCACGTACTCCGGTGTGTGCACCACCGCGGCCGGACCGCTGCCGAGCGCGTCCCAGGCGGCCTCCACCCGCTCGGTGCGGACGAAACCGGGGTGCAGGGAGACGGCCGCGATATCGGTCTTGCGCAGATCGGCGGCGAATCCCCGGCACATGCGGTCCGAGGCCGACTTGAACACGTCGTAGCCGACCTGGCCCAGATAGATGTCCCCGTCGGAGAAGCTGATTCCCACGATCAGACCGCGCTTCTCCGGGAGCATCAGCCGGGTGAGCCTGCGGGTCACGTCGTACTGCGCCCGCAGCGACCCCTCGAAGAGGTCGTAGCGCCACATGGGCTGGTCCCAGTACGGCGCGTCGAAGCGCACTTCGGAGGAGCGCTCGTAGCCGCCCCAGGCGTTGTTGACCAGCAGGTCGAGCCGCCCGTGATCGGCGTTGATCCGCTCGAAGAGCGCCTCGTTGGCCGCCGGGTCGCGGTGGTCGCAGCGCACGGCGACGCCGGTGCCGCCGCGCCGGGTCACCTCCTCGGCGGTCTCGTCCACCGTGCCGGGCAGATCCTCGGTGCGGTCTCCGTTGCGCGCGCTGCGCCCCGTGACGTACACGGTCGCCCCCGCGGCGCCGAGCGCGGCGGCGATGCCCCGGCCCACGCCCCGGCTGGCGCCGGTGACCACCGCCACCGCCTTGCTGAGGTCCGGTGGGTTCCAGCCGTCGTTCACCGTTGAAGTCCTTCCATTGTGTGGCGCGGGCATCAGCTCAGGTGTGCCGTGGCGTACTCCAGGCTGCGGAGGTACGCCGTGGTGTCGGCCACCTGCGGAACGCCGTAGCGCTCGCGGAGTTCGGGCATGGAGGTGGGCAGCACCCCACCACTGCACGCGGTGACCTCGCTGACGTCACGCAGCACCGAGAGGTACGAGCGGGTCATGGGGGCCATCCGCGCCAGCTCGGCCGGGTCCAGCGACGCGGGGTCCACGACGGGCGGGGGGTTGAGGTCACGGCCCCGGGCGGCGGCGTGTTTGACGACCACCTGGAGGCATGCGGCCACATCCATCGCCTCGGCCCCGTAGGTCACCCAGAACTCACCCTGGTCGTCGTCGAGTTGGATGGCCCGCAGCACCGCCTTGGAGAGCAGGTCCTGCGGTACGAAGTCCATCCGGATCCCGGCGTGGGCGGGGACGAAGGGCGCCCGGCCACGGCCGATCCAGTCGGACATCAGCTGGACGATCTGGCCCTGGGAGGTCCAGCCGGTCACCGAGTCGCCGACCAGGTTGGTGGGCCGGAACACGGTGTGCGCCACTCCGGACGCGCGCAGCAGTTCCTCCGCCCGGTGCTTGGACTCGATGTAGTTGCGGCACACATTGCCCTCACCGAGGGGCAGCGGGGCGGTGTCCGCGAGCGCGGCGACGAAGGCCGTGCTCATGAAGTGGACGACGGCTCCGGCCCGTTCGGCGAACTCCACGACCCGGCGGGTGCCCTCGATGTTGATCGGCCGGTACCGCTCGGCGGGCAGCCCCCATTCGGTCAGCCCGGCGGAGTGGATGACCACGTCCACCTCACCGGCCAGCGCCGCGTAGCTCTCCTCGTCCAGGCCGAAGCGCTCGGCCGTGACATCGCACGGCACCGACCGTTCGGCCTCGGGCGCCGGGGCGCTGTGGGAGGCGGCGATGATACGCAGGCCCGCCGCCTCCCGGCCGTCCGTGGGGCGGGTGTTCTCCCGCAGCAGGGATCGGCCGACGACACCGGAGGCACCGGTGAGCAGTACGGTCCGCGGTGCGCTCATGGCCGTGCGTCCTTCCAGTCCATCAGCCGCGGCGCCATCCGGGCTCCGGCGTAGAGGAAGGGCTCGGGCGGGAACGGGGGCGGGGGTTTGCGCTGGTCGTTGTCGACCAGCAGCAGCCGTGAGTGGTCGGTGTCCTTGCCGAGCACCAGATCGCGCAGGACCTTGCCGCCGGTGTGGGTGGCCGCGATGCCGTTCCCGCAGTAGCCGTAGCCGTAGAACACGCCGTGGCCGAGCCGGCCGAAGTGCGGTGCGTAGTCACGGACGACATCGGCGGTTCCGCCGTAGGCGTAGGTGAAGGACACGTCGTCCCACTGCGGGAAGAACCGCTGGAACTCATGGCGGATGGTGCGGTAGACCTCGTCGCGATTCATGTTGCGCTGCCGCTTGTCGCGCCCGTAGTAGTACGGCGCGGGTCCCCCGGCGAACATGATGCGGTTGTCCTGGGTGAACCGTGCGCAGGTCAGCAGGGACTTGGCCTCCACCATGCCCTCGCGCCCGGCCCAGCGCACCCGCTGGATCTGCCGGTCCGTCAGCGGTTCGCTCACCATCGCGTAGGTCCAGATGGGGACGACCCGGTGGCGGAACGGCCGGAACGCGTCCATGTGGACGTTGGTGGCGAGCACCACCTTGTCGGCGGTGACCCGTCCGCCCGCGGTGACGACGGTGGTCCGCACCCCGGGTTCGACCCGCAGACAGGGGGTGTCGTCATGGATGACCACACCCTTGTCGCGGACCACCCGGGCGATACCGCGCGCCAGCCGGAACGGGTTGACCAGGGCGCCACCGACGCGCATACCGGCCTGGACGGCGGGTGAGTCGATGATGTCCCGGGCTGCTTCCCCGGTGAGAATGTCGGGCGCGACACCGCCGATGCGCTCGGCGAGTTCGCGGTCCTCCCGCAACCGTCTGACCTGCCCGCGGTCGGTGGCGACCATCAGGTAGTCATTGGCCTCGTATCCCGCGTCGATCTTGTTCTTGCGGGTGAAACGGCCGATCTCCAGGATGGACCGGCCGACCGCCTGGGTGGCTTCCAGGGCCCGCTGGGCGCCGAACTTCTTGACCAGCGCCTGGAGGTCCTTGCCGATGGTCGGGGTGACGAATCCGTCCGCCCGTCCGGAGGCCCCGTAACCGGAATACTTCGCTTCGATGATGTGGATGTCCAGCGCCGGTTCGGCCTCCTTGAGGAAGTAGGCCGTCCACAGTCCGGTGAATCCCCCACCGACAATGCACACATCGCAGTCGACGGACTCCCGCAGCGGGGGTCCGGTCACGACGGACTCGGTGTCGTGCCAGTACACGACATGTTTCAGGGTGTTCAATTATGGCCCCTTGACGTGAACCACCAGTGTTTTCAGGTCACACCGCTTCGAGAACCATTCTCGACAGCCCCAGGTGACGCTTGGCGAAGTGCTCGACCGTCGCGCCCAGATACCTCTCGTAGTTGGTGACATTGAGTTCGCCAACGCATTCCAGGGCCTTCGCGCGGTTCCCGCGAAGCCGGTTCAGCCACTCCTGACACGTGCGGCTGTAGTGGTCCGGGTCGTTGCGCAACGTCACGACGTCGAAGTGTTTCTCACTGCCCTCGAGGACCTCGGACAGCGCAGGAATCTCAGATTCCGGAAAGACCGTCTCCATGATGAACATCAAGTCGCGGACGGTCTGCTTGTCCATGACCGTGTTGTTGCCCTTGATATTGGTCTGGAGCGCGAGCCGACCGCCCCGCGGAAGCCATGACCGGCACCTCCGGAAGAATTCCCGGTAGGCCTCGACCCGCTCGGCACGGGACAGTCCGGTGCGCGCGAAGTGCTCGAAAGCGCCGATCGAGATGATGGCGTCGTAGGGCTCCCCGGGCTCGTGGTCGAGCCAGTTCTCCACCCGGATCTCGGTGCGGGGCAGCTCCCGCCGGTTGAGGTACTCGGCCTGGCTGCTGCTCAGCGTCAGCCCCACGGCCTGCTCGACACCGTGGGTGCCGGTCAGCCGCTTGAGCAGACTGCCCCATCCGCAGCCGACGTCGAGCACCCGGCGGGCGCCCGGCGCGCGGGCACCCTCGATCAGGTAGTCCAGCTTGCGCCGCTGGGCGTCCTCGAGCGTGTCCCCCTCACCCCACAGGGCGCAGGTGTAGGTCAGCTCCTCGTCCAGCCACAGCTCGTAGAAATCGTTGGAGACGTCGTAGTGGTGCCTGATCGATTCCGCGGTGGCACCTTGGTAGTCGACCGTCACTCGGCGCTCGCCTTGGTGGCCTCGGCCAGTTTCACCAGATCACCCACGGTCTTCACGCTCGCGGCCTGGCTCGGGTCGAATTCGATGCCCGCGTCGTCCTCGATGGTGTAGACGATGTCGGCGATCTGAAGACTCGACAGACCCACTTCGTCGAAGGCGGTATCGGCGTTGAGCGTGAACGAATCCGCCTTGCTGCCGAGCTTCTTGGCTATGAGACCGCAGACGTCCTCGACGGTAATCACGGGCTTCACCTCTCCTGGAATGGTTACGCGACCGCAAACGGGCCGGAACTCGATACTCATGGGGGAGGAATCACGGCACGACCGTGCGGGACCACGCCCAGCACTCGCGATGAACCGTTAGAACGAACCCGAGCTGTCCCCACGAACTCGGATGCTCCATCTTGCACGACCGGCAAGGCCATCGCCAGTGTCTCCTTGAGCTCCCCCACCGTGCCGTAGAGTTTCGGGCCATGGGAGAGCACTCGATCGTGCAACCAGATCAGCATCACCCACGTCACAACGGCTGAGGCGCATGTGGCCACTTGTTTCACATGAATTGGCAACGTCCTGCCACTGGGGACTTCCGCGATATTGGCAACGTCCTGCCACCGGGTAGGGGGTTGAACTTCTTCCCTGCGGCATCAAAAAATGGCGTGTGGACCATCACCGCTCGAGCCCTGACCGACGCCCCGGGCCGATGACCGAGTCGATGTGACGATCAGAGGGTGACATGCCTGATCAACTGGGGAAGTGCGAGGACGCGTCGGCCTCGCCGGCCTCCGGCTTATCCACCGACGGAGCGAGTGACGACGGCACCAAAGAACGGGACGAAGTAATTCCGCTCGCCCCTGGCATGAAGCTGCCGATGTCGGCCGCACGGGCCGCGCCGCCCGTCCCGCCACCACGAGCCCGGAGCACACAGGTGATCCCACGCGTGCCGCATGACGCGTGATCCGGAAAGAGTGATCCAGAATGGGAGTCAGGCACCATGGACGGTAGGGAACACCGCTGGTTCATCCTCGGCGCGTCGGTGATTCCGCTCATCGCGGTCCTCGGCGCCATGGTCCTCCTGGTGGCAGGAGGTCTTCGGCTGGTCCGACGTGGTCGTCCTGGTCATCATGTACGCGATCTCCGGCTTCGGTATCTCCACCGGCTACCACCGGATGCTGACGCACCGTTCCTTCGAGACGTACCGGCCCATCCGGGTGGCCCTGGCCACCGCCGGAGCCATGGCCGGACAGGGTCCGCCGATCATCTGGGCCGCCCACCACCGGCGCCACCACCGGGTCGCGGACAAAGCCGGCGACCCGCACAGCCCGCACCTGGACTTCGAGCCCGGTTTCCGGGGCACGATGGCCGGACTGTGGCACGCCCACCTCGGCTGGCTGTTCCGCAACGGGCTGACCTCCGACCCGATCCGCTACTGCCCGGACCTGGTGCGCGAGAAGCCCCTGCGCTGGCTCAGCGAGAACCTGGTGCTGGTGGTGCTGGCCGGGGTGCTGCTGCCCGGGGTGATGGCGTACGCCATCACCGACGGTTCGGTACAGGCCCTGCTGACCGGCATCCTGTGGGGCGGACTGGTGCGCATCTTCCTGATCAACCACATGACCTACGCGGTGAACTCGGTCGGCCACTACTTCGGACGGCGGCGGTTCAGCACCACCGACGAGTCCCGCAATGTGGCCTGGCTCGCCATCCCGTCGTTCGGCGAGGCGTGGCACAACAACCACCACGCCTTCCCCCGCTCCGCGCGGCACGGCATGAAGTGGTACGAGCTCGACCTGAGCGCCATCCTCATCTGGAGCCTGGAGCGGACCCGCCTGGCCTGGAAGGTCATCCGCATCGACACCGAGCGGCTGACCATGCGGGAGGCCGGCATCAGCCGGGTGGACGCGGGCCGGCAGGGCCGCCAGGAGCTGCTGGAGAGCCAGCAGAAGATCGCGCCCATGGCCGACCGCTCACGGGACGCGACGGCGTCCGTGGTGGACGTCGAATAGCCCCGGCGCACCGCCCGGCCGCCACCGCCGGGTCGCCGGACCCAGACAACCGGAACACCACCCGAGCGGCCGGGCGACCGGACCCGCCGGGGAGCGAGACGACGGGGGACATCCCAATGCAACTGTGGAACGCGCTGACCAACGGCTCCGCGGGCGGCACCCTGCACGCCTGGTCCGGTGAGGACTTCGAGCACACCCCGTGGCGCGAGGTGGTCGCCGACGCCCACGGGATGGCCGCGCGACTGCGCGCCCACGGAGTGCGGCCCGGCACCCGGGTGGCCACCATCCTCACCAACACCCCGGAAACGGTCCGCGGACTCCTCGCCGTCTGGCTCGCCGGCGGCGCGGTGGCCTCACTGCCGCTGCCCACCCGCGGCCAGAGCCAGGAGGAGTACCGCCGTCAGTTCTCCGCCGTGGCGGCGCGGCTGGACCCGGTGCTGCTGCTGGTGGACGACTGGCTGACCGCACTGGTGCCCGAGGACCTGGCCGCGCAGGTGCCGGTGGCCGGCTGGGCCTCGCTGCGCGGCTCCGGGACCATCGAGCCCAGTCCGCCGGGACCGGATGACATCGCGTTCATCCAGTACTCCTCGGGGAGCACCAGCACGCCCAAGGGATGTGCGCTCACCACCCGCGCCATCGAGGAGCAGATGCAGATCATCCTCGCGCTGACCGGGGGCCACCCCGCCGATGACACCGTGGTGTCCTGGCTGCCGCTCTCGCACGACATGGGGATGTTCGGCTGTCTGCTCTACGCGTGGGCGTACGACTTCCAGTTCGTGCTGTCCACGCCCGAACGGTTCGCGATGGCGCCCCGCAGCTGGTTCCGGGACATGTCCGAGTACGGGGCCACGATGACCGCGGGCACCAGCACCGCGGTGTACCTCGCCGCCCGCGCCCAGGGCCGTGCGGAGCTCCCCAAGGAACTGCGGCTGCGCGCCGCGGTGATCGGGGCCGAACGCGTCGACTGGGACACCCTGTCCATGGCCACCGAGAAGTTCGCCCGGTTCGGACTGTCCGACACCGCCTTCCAGCCCGCGTACGGCATGGCCGAGGCCACCCTGGCGGTGACCGGCAAGCCCTGGGCCGACGCCCCGGCCTCCCTGGTCTTCGACGGTGCCGCGCTGCTGGACCAGAAGGCGGTGGAGGTGTCCGCCGACCACCCCCGGGCCACTCGGCTGGTCTCCAACGGAGTGGCGCTGCCCGGGGTCGAGGTGGTGGCCGGGTCCTCGGGCCAGGTGGCCGAGATCGAGGTCGGCTCGCCGAGTCTGGCCCGCGGGTACTACGCCGATCCCGAGCGCACCGCCGACCGGTTCGCCGGCGGTCGGCTGCGCACCGGTGACCTGGGCTTCCTCCATGACGGCGAGCTGTATGTGATGGGCCGCTCCGACGACATGCTGTCCGTGGGCGGCCGGAAGATCTACGCCGCGGAGATCGAGTCGGCCGTGGACTCCTTCCCGCAGGTGCGCAAGGGGTGTGCGGCGGTGGTGGACATCGGCGGCTCCGGGGAACTGCCCCGGCTGGTGCTGATGCTGGAACCCCAGGGCAGGCCGAAGGACTTCCGGCCGATCGCGGACCGGGCGGCGGCGGTGGCGCGGGAGAAGTCGGGGGTGGCGCTGTCGGAGTGCGTGTTCCTGCCGCGCGGCAGTCTGCCGAAGACCCCGAGCGGGAAGATCCAGCGGTTCCGCTGCCGGGCGATGCTGGACGGGGACCGGGTGGAGCCGCTGGCCCGCGTGGCGTTCGCCTGAGGAGGAGACGCCCGTGACCCCCACTCCGTCCGCTCCCCCGGCCACCGTCCGGGCGCCCGCGCCCGGCCCGGCTCCCTCTCCCCGGAGGCATCGCGTATGAAGGCGCGGATCACACCGTCCGTGGGCGCACCGCACGCCCGTATCCTCGGCGTGGGCGCGTACCGGCCCCGCCGTGCGGTGACCAACGAGGAGCTGTGCGGCCGGGTGGACTCCTCCGACGAGTGGATCCGCACCCGCACCGGAATCACCTCCCGGGGCTGGGCGGATCCCGACGAGACCATCGCCGATATGGCGGTGCCCGCCGCGGGCAAGGCGCTGGCCGCCGCGGGGGTTCCGGCCGACGCGCTGGACTGCGTCATCGTGGCCACCTTCACCCATCTGCGGCAGACGCCCGCGGTGGCGGCCGAGGTGGCCCACCGGCTGGGAACGCACGCCGCCGCGTTCGACGTGTCCGCGGGATGTGCCGGGTTCGTGCACGGTCTGTCGCTGGCCGCGGACGCGGTGCGGTCGCGGGGCGGCCATGTGCTGGTGATCGGGGCCGAGCGGATGACCGATCTGCTCGACCTGGACGACCGCTCGACGGCCGTCATCTTCGGTGACGGTGCGGGCGCGGTGGTGATCGGACCGTCGCGGACCCCTGCGATCGGCCCGGTGGTCTGGGGCGCCGACGGCTCCCAGACGGAGGCGATCTCACAGACGGTGCCGTGGGACGCGCTGCGCGGGGACCGCGATCTGCGGTGGCCCGCCCTCCAGCAGCAGGGCCAGAAGGTGTTCCGCTGGGCCGTCTACGAAGTGTCCAAGGTGGCCGAACAGGCCCTGGCTGCCGCTGGGATCTCGCCCGCCGATCTCGACGCCTTCATCCCGCACCAGGCCAACACACGGATCATCGACGCGATGGCCAAACGGCTGGAGCTGCCCGAGTCCACCGTCATCGCCCGGGACATCGTGACCACCGGGAACACCTCGGGCGCGTCGATCCCGCTGGCGATGGAGGCGCTGATGTCCTCGGACGCGACCAGTCCCGGGGACCTGGCGCTGCTGGTCGGCTACGGCGCCGGGCTGTCGTACGCGGCCACCGTCGTCGCGCTGCCCTGAAGCTCCGCGGTGTGCTCCCCCGCGGAAACGGCACGAGGAGGCGCGAGCCCGGCAGGGGCCGGCCTCCTCGTGCCCGCGAGAGGACGGGTCCGCGGGAGGACGGGTCAGCGGGTGGCGCGGAAGCGGTCGGCGCGCCGCAGCAGATAGGGCACCGCCATCTGGTGGATCGGCTTGGCCATACCCCAGACGGCGCGTGCGATCCCCTTGTTGAAGCGCACGAACGTCACCCAGATGACATGTCCGTCGTTCACGACGACGATGTTGTAGGTGGCCACGATTCCGGAATGGCCTTCGAGTGTCATCGTGCTGTCGTCGGTGTCCGAGATGTGCCAGCCCAGCACATGCCCCGGTGACGGGGTCTTCGGTCCCATCCGTAAACCGAGGACCTTGGTCCAGCCGAAGCGGAGGAACCACCGCAGGACGGCCGGGGCGTGCTCGAAAGTGGCCCGTCCCCATTGTTCGGGAGTCGACCCCCGCGCGTCCTCGACGGGCAATTCAAAGGCCGACTCATATTGGAATCCCGTGAATTTCTTCCCGTCCAGCAGTGCTCGTGGAATGTCGACACGCTGTGCGCGCGCAGTGGCCATGGAAGTGGGCTCCTTGGAATCGCTGGCGTTGCCATACGGCCTGACGGCCCATGAGGCCCCGCACTTTACCCGTTGCTGACGAACGGCCGGAAGACGGCGCTTCGCTGTTACGCCCGCGATACGTCGGCCGACCGGATTCCTCCGGTCGGCCGACAGCTGCGTTTCCGATCACCGGAACGGGCCCGGCATCCTTCGTTCAGCCACTCGGGGTCTGGCTGTCATCCCGCTGGGCCGCGAGTTCGCACACCAGGTCGACCACATCGCCGACGGTGCGGACCCAGGAGAGCTGTTCCCGTTCCACATGCCGGCCGAGTTCGCGTTCCAGCACCGTGATGAGGTCGACGTAGTCCATCGAGTCCATGCCGAGGTCTTCCCGGAGATCGGTCCGCGGGTCCGCCACGTCCTCCCGCGGCATCACCACGGCCTCGGCCAGTAGCGTGATCACACGCTCCTCGAACTGGGCGCGCTCCATATCCGCTCCTTCGGTCGGTGTTCCGGCGCCGCTCCCGCCGCCGGTCACGGGGCCGGGGCCGGGGGCTGTGCCGAGACCGGCACCCCTGCCATGGCCAGTGCCTTCGGGGAGAGCTCATCGCGCTGCCAGCCCAGCGAGGAGAACCGGCTCAGTCCGTCGCCCTCGTTGTTGTGCCCCACCAGCACCGAGTAGAGGTTGATGGTCCCGGGGTCCCGGAGCTGCTCGGTGAACGGCACGTCGTCGAAGCCCGCGATCCGGCGGTGCCGGACCGTCAGCCCGCCGTAGCGGCGTTCGTAGTCCTCCGGGGTGAAGGTCAGCACCCCGGTCTGGCCGCTGACCGCCGAGGGCTTGACGCTCTCCCGGTAGGTGCGGATCACGGAGTGACTGCCGTTGACGAAACGGAAGATGCTGAGGTTGCGGCGGAAGGGCTCCCGGTCGACCGCGATCTGCTGGACGAGGGTCGGCACGATGTCCGGGGTCATGGCGGCGGCGCCGTCGCCGGTGAAGGAGATGACGTTCTCCTCGCGCCGGGTGAGGATGCCGGGCAGGGCCATCAGACCGTCCCCCATCAGCCCCCGGCCGAACCAGCCGGAGACACAGGGGCCGGTGCGCGGCAGACTGTTGACGGCGGAGAGTCCGGCGCGGCCGATGTCGTAGACGCCGACGTAGCGGTAGTCATGCTCGCGGATGATGCCGTCCAGGACGCCGCGCAGCCGCCGGAAGAAGTAGTTGGTGGTCATCGGCAGCACCGGCAGCAGACTGATCACATCGCCGTCGGAGTCGGTGGTGGACGCCATGGCGTCCCGCCGGTAGGCCAGTACGTCCGGATCCACCTGCAGCCGGTCCAGCAGGGTCCTCAGCACGCCCTCGATATCGGCCACGATGCCCAGTCCGGTGAACGGCGCCCGGTCGACCTCCCGCTCGGTGATCTGGATCGGGGCCAGCTGCCGCAGCTGGGACTCGGAGAACGGGGTGTCGATCTGCGGGATCTGGGTGCCGAGGAACATCACCGACTGCTCGTCCCCAGGGCGGAGCCGCCCGTCGCGGTACAGGTACTCATGGACGCGTGCCGAGTAGCCGTACATGCTCAGCGTGCCGATGAACTCCTCGACGGTACGCCCGTCGTGGTGGCGGGTCACGGTGCCGGGCTGGGCCACCGAGTCGGCGAGGCCGATGCCCGCCCGGTGCGCCAGCTCGTACAGCAGCTCCTTGGCGGTGTCGCCGAGCGGGCCGACCTGGCAGAGCAGCCTGCGGCGCTCGGAGTTGAGCAGCTGGGCCAGCCGCTCGACCTCGGGAGTGCGCACGGCCTCCACCGCCGGCTCCGCCGCGGCCGCCGTCCCGGGCGGCCGGTCGAGGTCGAGGGTGGTCTGGAGGACATCGCGGGGAGCGATCACCATCACCGGCCCCCGGTCGGCCGAGTACGCCTCGAAGGCTTCGTCGAGACCGCGCGGGATGTCGTCGGAGCGCGGGATGTGGACCACCGGGAAGCCGCGGGCCAGCAGCGAGGGGCGGCTGTCCTCGGTCTGGTGGATGGTGCCCTGGAACGGGTGCCACTGGTCGGTCCGGGAGTCGCAGCAGACGATGAAGCCCCTGGTGCGCACCGCCACGTGGTTGGCGAGCGTGCCCCGGAACTCCTCGTGCATACCGCTGGTGGCGACAATGGCGAACGGGGCGCCGTCGAGGGTGTAGCGGGCCAGCGCGGAGCAGGCGAGGCTGTGCTCGCTGGGGCCGCGGACGACCGGATTGCCGCCCGCGACGGCGCGCTGTTCGATGTCGTCGATGAAGGTGGCGACGCCGGAGCCGGTGTAGTAGTGCAGCCCCCACGCGGAACCGGCGCGGGCGGTCAGGAAGTCGGCGATGGCGTCGGCGATGGTGCTCGGCTTCATCGCGGGCCGCAGACGGCTGTTGCTCCGCAGCTGGACGGAGTCGGTGAACGCGCAGGCGATGTCGGCGGGGACGACCCATTCCTCGGCGGGCTTCCAGCGCGGGGTGAAGTGCTCCACCGAGTAGAAGCTCTCCACATCGGCGTCGGTGTAGACGTGCACCGTGTACGGGCTCGGCTCGAACTCGACCGTCTCGCCCAGCTCCCGGGAGATGGCGCACAGCCGCTCGTTGAGCTCGTCCGGCGAGGTCATGCGGTAGCGGTGGTCCGTGTGGTCGATCACCAGCAGGCTGAGGACGGTCTTCTGGTCCTGGGCCGCCTGGGCCGCCTCCAGGACCGCGTCCCGGACGGCGTCGAGGGAATCGACGGTGAGAAGGGTGAACCGGTCCTCGGGCGCGACGAGATCGAGGAATCGTAAACCACGTTTCACCACTTCGCGATATTCGTCATTCGCCGGGTTCCCGGCCGGTGGAACATCGATGTCGACATCTCGCGCTCCGGCCAGATCGGAAAGCGCGCGGCCCGCAGCCGGGCCCATCACATCGCTGTCGGTGACAACAACCACCAGTCGACGGAAGGGACTGATATGAGCCATCTCGGGCATAGAACATCCCAACAGTAGGCGTGATCAGGACTGACCAGGGTCAAGGAGTGTTTCCGACTTCCGTCGCCCTGGATACGACGTCGAGCGACAACGCATCGCCGACAAAGCCTTTTTCATGGAGTCAACCGGACGACGGCGGACCAGAGAGAACGGCCCGGGCGGCGCGGATTTCCTTTGGGGAGCCGGGCCACTAAACGCATCACGGACGACAGCCGATTCCAGCGCGCGGCCGCGGGCAACTGTGAGGCGAAACGTTCGACGGTCCACCCCGTCCGTTCGAAGAAGGCGATCCCGTTCTCCGGACCGAAGATCACAGGTGCGTTGTTCGCCCGGCCCGCACCGCTGGACATCTTGAGGATCGCGGGTCCGATGATGTCCGCGACCCACCAGGCGATCTCCGGTCTCCTGAGCTCCGCGGTGAGCCGGCGCACCTCGGACTCCGGCAGGTACAGCAGCAGCCCTTCGGTGATGACGAGCGTCCTCGCGGCCCCCTTGACCGCCTCGGCCAGACAACGGCGGCGCGCCGCCCCGTCGGTGAGGTCGACCGGCACCCGGGAGAGCTTGCAGCGGGGGGACTCATCGGCGAGCACACGGTCCTTCTCCTCGATGATCCCCGGGAGGTCCACCTCGATCCACTCCAGCGAGGCCGGGAGGTCCAGCCGGTACGGCCTGGTGTCCAGACCCGCGGCGAGGTTGACGACCCGGTCGCACCCCTCGGCCAGGGACCGTTCGACCAGGTCGTCGATCAGCCTGGTCCGCGCGATGAAGAACCAGCCGTTGCCGAACGACCGCCTGGCCGCTTCGGCGATCATCCTGCCGCGCTCCCCGGCCAGCCCGGCCGCCAGTGGATCGTGGAACAGCGCGTCCGGGCGGAGGGTCTCCTGTGCCCGGTACTCCGCGACCCAGCGCGCGGTGTCGGAGACGTGGTCGAACACCGTCTTGGCCATGAGCTCTCCTCTTGTGCCGCATGTGCTGCTCTTGTGGCGCATGTGCTGCGAGGTGGCTTGTGCTCCGTGTGCTGCGAGGTGGCGGGTGGGTCGGTGGCGCGGGCCGGCCGTCCGTCAGGGGGCGGACATCCGGGTGAACCAGTCCCCGATCACCCGGGCGGTGGTCGCCGCCTTGTCCTCGAGGATCGAGAAGTGGTCGGCCAGGACGGATTCATCGGTGTCCGCCGCCTTCCAGACCGGCTCGACCGGCAGCTTCAGCGGGGTGTCGGCGGCGGTCGCCCGCACCGCGAGGGTCGGGGCGCCGCAGCTGCCCGGGGACCACTCGTCGTACAGCCGCAGGTAACACCCCATCGCCATCAGGTTGTTGTCATTGACCACCAGACCGGTCGGATCGCGGTCGAGGATCTCGCTCATCGCCCAGACGAACAGGGCCTCGCGTTCGCTGCGGACGTCGATGTCATAGGTGTCGACCATGACGACGCCCCGGGCCGGGTGTCCGCCGCGCTCCAGACGTTCCGCGACGGCCTGGGCGACCAGCCCGCCGACGGAGTGGCCCACCAGGAAGAAGGGCTCGCCCGCCGCGGCCGTCACCGTGGCGTCCGACAGCGCCTCGATCGCCACCGTCCAGGAGGCGGGCAGCAGGGGGGACTTGCCGAAGCCCGGCATGATCAGCGCCGAGGTCCGCAGCCGCGGGCTGAACTCGGAAGCCAGCCGGGCGAACTGATGCGGTCCGGAACCGGCGAGGAACGACGGTACGCAGATCACCGCGGGCGACGCCGCGCCCTCGGCCGCGAGCACCGCACCCGGCGCACCGCCCCGTTCCGCCGTCGAGGAGAACGTCGGCCGGAACCGCGAGGCGGCCATCACCATCGGCACGGCCTCCGGGATGGCGTTCTCGACATGGGCGCGGCGCAGCAGCACGGTGAGGGTGCCACGGCTGTCCTGGGCCGGGGTCATGGCCGGGGCAGGCCGCTCCGGCGCGGACGCCGCGGGCCTCTCCCTGGCCCCGGCCAGCCAGTACCGCTGGCGCTGGAAGGGGTAGCGGGGCAGTTCGACGGTACGAGGGTCACGCCCGGCGAACGAGGGCGACCAGTCGACCCGTACGCCGCCCACGAACGCCTGGGCCAGGGTGTACGGAAAGGCGGCCGAGCCGTCGGGCGCGTCCGGTGGCGCCTGGGTGATCATGAATTCCGCCGGATCGCCGCCCGCCGCGGTGACGGCGCCGGTCAGGGCCGCAGTGAGGGTCGGTCGCGGGCTGATCTCGATGAAGGCGCGGAAGCCCTGTTCGACCTGGGTGCGGAGGGTGTCCCGCAGGGGGGCGGCCCCCGCCGTGCCGGTGCCGGTGGCCACGGCGGCGGCCGCGTCCTCGAGACCACGTCGTCCGGCGATCACCTCGGTGGCGAGTTCGGCTCCGGGCTCACCGGTCACCGCATCGGGCTCCACACCGTAGGCGCGCCACAGCGCCGCCAGTGACACCTGGACGGCGAAGAGGGCGGGGCCGAAGACACCGGGGTCGTCGAGGGAGGGGGCACCTGGGACACCGTTGACCACGTCGAGCAGGTCCCAGCCGGTGTGCGGGGTGAGCGCCCGGACGCAGTCCGCCATCCGCGCGGCGAACGCGGGTGCGGTGGACAGGAGTTGGCGGGCGGGTTCCAGCGACTGCTTGTCGGGGGCGGGGATCACGAACGCCGTGCTCCCGGCCCGTGCGCCGGAGTTGAGCAGCACCCCGGGAGCCGCCTCGCCGCTGATCACCTTGTCCAGGCCGGTCAGCAGCTCCTCGCGGCTCCGGCCCACCACGACCGCGCGGTGCGAGAGCTGGGCACGGCCGGTGGCCAGTGAGTGGCCGATGTCCACCGGGTCGAGTCCGGGGTGGGCGGTCAGCCACTCCTTCAACCGGCGTGCCTGTGCGGTGAGTCCGGACGGCATCTTGCCCGACAGCGCCCACACCACCGGCTCACCGGGGGCGGTGGCGGCGGGCCGGTCCCGGTGCGGGGCCTGGTCCGCGGGTGCCTCCTCGATGATGAGGTGGGCGTTGGTACCACTGGCACCGAAGCTGGACACCCCCGCGCGGCGCGGACGCCCACCACGCGGCCACGGACGCGCCTCCGTCAACAACTCCACCGCACCCGAAGACCAGTCCACCTTCGACGACCGCACCCCCGCATACAACGTCGCGGGCAACCGCTCCGCCCGCAACGCCATCACCATCTTGATCAGACCACCCACCCCCGCAGCCGCCTGCGCATGCCCGATATTCGACTTCAACGACCCCAACCACAACGGCTCCCCCAACCGCCCACGCCCATACGTCGCCAACAACGCCCCCACCTCGATCGGATCCCCCAACACCGTCGCCGTCCCATGCCCCTCCACCACATCCACCTCACCCCCCGACAACCCCGCATCCACCAACGCCCCCCGAATCACCCGCTCCTGCGACGGACCACTCGGCGCCGTCATACCATTACTCGCACCGTCCTGATTCACCGCCGAACCACGCAACACCGCGTGCACCCGATGACCGTTCCGACGCGCATCCGACAACCGCTCCAGCAACAGCACACCCATGCCCTCGGCCCATCCGGTGCCGTCCGCCGATGCGGAGAAGGACCGGCAGCGGCCGTCCGGTGAGAGCGCCCGCTGCCGCGAGAACTCCACGAAGACGCCCGGCGTGGCGAGCACGGTCACCCCGCCGGCCAGGGCCATCGGGCATTCGCCACGGCGCAGCGACTGCATCGCCAGATGGGTGGCCACCAGCGAGGAGGAACACGCGGTGTCCACGGTCAGCGCCGGACCCTCGAAACCGAAGGTGTACGCCACCCGGCCGGAGACGAAGCTGCCCAGGTTGCCCAGCCCCCAGCGGCCACCGACCTGGTCCTCGCGCTGGCGCGCCAGCCAGGCGTAGTCCTGGAACATGGCCCCGGCGAACACCCCGGTGGCGCTGCCGCGCATCGCGTCGGGGGCGATCCCGGCGTCCTCGAACGCCTCCCACACACCTTCGAGCAAGAGCCGCTGCTGTGGATCCATCGCGAGGGCGTCACGGCGGCTGATGCCGAAGAAGCGGGGGTCGAACTCGGTGGCGGTGGACAGGAAGCCACCGGTGCGCACATAGCTGGTGCCCGGGTGGCCGGGGTCGGGATCGTAGAGGGCGTCCAGGTCCCAGCCCCGGTCGTCGGGGAAACCGGAGATGGCGTCCCGGCCCTCGGCCACCAGCTCCCACAGATCCGTACCGGACATCACCTCGCCGGGGTAGCGGCACGCCATGCCGATGACGGCGATCGGCTCCCGGGACCGTTCGTTCTCCTGACGCAGCCGGACGTTGTCCTTCATGGCCGCGCGCAGTGCTTCTACGACATCCTCATGGTCGACGGGCATCGGTACGGGTCCAATCACGAGTCGTTGCCGCGCAGGGCCAGGCGGACGAGGCCTTCGGCGTCCATGTCGTCGAGCTCGGCCGCCGCGTCGGGCGCGCCGTCACCACGGGAGCCCTCACCACGGGAACCGTCACCGTGACGGCCGTCACCGCTCCCGGTGCTCTCTCCGGCGGGGGCGAGCCTGCCCGCCAGGAACAGGGCCACGGCCCGCGGGGTGGGGTGGTCGAACACCGCCGTCACGGGCAGGCCGAGGCCGGTGGCCAGGTTCAGGCGGTTGCGCAGTTGGACGGCTCCCAGGGAATCGAAGCCGAGTTCGCTGAAGGCCCGGTCCGGGGGCACCGCGTCCGGCCCCGGATACCGGAGCACCGCGGCGATCTCGGTGCGCACCAGCCGCAGCAGCAGGCGGGCGCGCTCCGGTCCGGTCCGTTCGGCCAGCTCCTCCCTGAGCGCCGCGGAGGTGGCGGGGGTACGGGTGGGCACACCGCGCACCAGACCGCGCAGCAGGGCGGGGCCCGCGCCCGCGGCGGCCTGGGCGCGCAGGGCAGCCGTGTCCAGCCGGGCGGCCAGGACCAGCGGGGCGGTCGCTCCGAGGGTGGCGTCCAGCAGTCGCAGCCCCTCCCCGGCGGTCAGGGCGATCACCCCGCTGTCGGCCAGCCGGTCGGTGTCGTCGCGGCTGAGCCGGCCGGTCATCTCACCGGCCTCCTCCCACAGCCCCCAGGCGAGGGACACGGCGGGCCTGCCCCGCGCGCGGCGCCGGTGCGCCAAGGCGTCCAGGAAGGTGTTGGCGGCCGCGTAGTTGCCCTGTCCGGGACCGCCGAGGACCCCCGCGAGCGAGGAGAACAGCACAAAGGTGCTGAGGTCATGATGGGCCGTCAGCTCGTGCAGATGCCATGCCGCGTCGGCTTTGGCGCTCAGCACCCGATCGAGCCGTTCATCGGTCAGGGCGGGGATGAGGCCGTCGTCGAGCACCCCGGCGGCGTGGACGACGGCCTTCAGCGGATGGTCCGCGGGGACCTTGGCGAGCAGCTCTGCCACGGCGCCGCGGTCGGACACATCACAGGCGGCGATCCTCACCCGCGCGCCCAGGGCGGTGAGTTCGTCCGTCAGGGCCCTGGCACCTTCTGCCACCGGACCGCGGCGGCTGGCCAGCAGCAGATGGCGCACCCCGTGTTCGGCGACCAGATGGCGTGCCACCAGCGCTCCCAGACCGCCGGTGCCGCCGGTGATCAGGGCCGTCGCTCCCGGGTCGAAGGACGGGGTGGACGGCGCGGGCCGGATCCGGACCGCCCGGGGCACCAGCAACGCCTCGCCCCGCACGGCCAGCTCGGGTGCGTCGACGGCCAGGGCGGAGGCGAGGGAGTCCATGCCCGATGCGGCGTCGAGATCGATCAGCCGGAAGGTGTCGGGGTTCTCGGACTGGGCGCTGCGCACCAGACCCCACAGCGGAGCCAGTTCCAGCGAAGGCTCGTCGGCGGGGAGCGCCGCCACCGCGGTCCGGGTGACGAACACCAGGCCGGAGCCCTGGAGCCGCTCATCCGCGAGCCACTCCCGCAGCAGTGACAGCACACGGCCCGTCACCGTCCGCACCGCCTCGGGCGGGGTCGCGGCGGCGGGCGGTCCGATGGGCACGACGACCCACCGGGGTGGGGCGCCGTCGTCGCCCGCCGGGAGCGAGCCGAGACCGGAACAGGTGTGCAGGGGCGTGCGGTTCGCCTCCAGCCCCTCCGTGGTGCCGAGGAAGGCCATGGCGTCGGCGGACACCGGGGCGGCCGGGGTGGCGGCCACCCAGTCCACACCGAACAGACAGTCGGCCGTCACCGAACGGGCGGCGGCGAGCTGGGCCGAGGACACCGGCCGTGCCAGCACCGAGTCCACCGAGACGCGGAGGAGTCCGTCCACGTCCCGGGCGGACATCCGCAGGGTGTCGGCGCCGAGGGGGGTCAGCCGGACGCGCAGAGCGGTCGCGGTGCGGTCACCAGGCCGGATCCGCACCCCGGACCAGACGAACGGCAGCCACGCGGAGCCGGGTCCGCCGTCGTCCGCGGGATCGACGAGGGCCGCGTGGAAGGCGGTGTCCAGCAGCGCGGGATGGAGGAGGTGCCGGGGGTCGATGTCCTCATCGCCGCCGTCGAGGCGGACCTCGGCCCAGATCTCGTCCCCGCACCGCCAGGCGGCCCGCAGCCCCCGGAACATCCCGCCGTACTCCATGCCCCGGTCGGCCAGGCGGTCGTACAGGTCGCCGGTACTGAGGGGGACCGCGCCCTCCGGGGGCCAGACGGCGGGCGCCACGTCGGTGGGCGGCGCCTCGGTGGATGGTGCGTCGGCGGCCACCGCCAGCACCCCGGACGCGTTCCGCGTCCAGCCGTCCTCGCCGTTCGCGCCGTCCTCGGAGTGCAGGGTGAAGGCGGCCCTCCCGGCCGGGTCGGGCTCGGCCACCTGGAGCTGGATGGCGATCCCCGCCTCCCGCACCACCAGGGGTGATTCCAGGGTCAGTTCCACCACGACGGGCATGCCCAGCCGGTGGCCCGCGCTCGCGGCGAGGTCCACCAGCGCCGTGCCCGGCACGAACACCTCACCGAACACGGTGTGGTCGGCGAGCCACGGCACCTGATCCAGCGCGAGCCGCCCGGTGAACACCGAGCCGAGTCCGCCCGCCAGCCGCACCTGCCCGGCCAGCAGTGGATGGCGCGCGGAGACGAGTCCGGCGGGACGCGGATCGCCCGTGCCCTCACCACCGGTGGCCCAGTACCGCTGCCGGGTGAAGGCGTAGCGGGGCAGGTCGACACGGCGGGCGGACCGCCCGTCGAAGGCGGCCGACCAGTCCACCGCGACACCGCGCGCATATGCCTCGCCGAGCGAGCCGAGGAAGTCCTCGAGCCGTCCGTGATCCCGTCTCACCGACCCCAGGATCACCGTGTCGAGGCCGTCCCCGGCCGCCTCCAGGTTCTGCTGGAGAGCGGCGGTCAGCACGGGATGCGGGCTGATCTCGATGAACACACGGAAACCCCGGTCGGCCATGTCGCGGACGGTCTGCTCGAAGAGCACGGGGTTGCGCAGATTGGCGTACCAGTAGTCGCCGTCGAGTGTGGTGGTCTCGACGGCCTTTCCCGCCACGGTGGAGTGGAAGGCCGGCTGCCCCGCCCGCGGTCGCACCGGCGCGAGCGCGGTGCGCAGCCGTTCGCGGAGCTCCTCGATGCGCGGTGAGTGGGAGGCGTAGTCGACGGGGATCCGGCGGACCCAGACGTCCTCCGCGACACAGTCCTCCAAGAGCCGGTCCAGCGCCTCGGTGTCACCGGAGACGATGACCGACGACGGACCGTTGACCGCGGCCACGGACACCTCGCCGGACACCACGGCCGGCCGTGCGCTCACCTCTTCCACGGACTCGGCGACGGACAGCATCCCGCCGCCGCGGCCGAGGGTGGCGATCGCCTTGCTGCGCAGCGCGACCACCCGGGCGGCGTCGTCGAGGGTCAGGGCACCGGCGACACAGGCGGCGGCGATCTCGCCCTGGGAGTGGCCGATCACCGCGTCCGGCTCCACACCGTAGGAGCGCCACAGGGCGGCGAGGGACACCATCATGGCGAACAGGGCGGGCTGGACCACATCGACCCGGTCGAGCCAGGGAGCGTCCGGGCCACCGGCGAGCACATCGGACAGACGCCATCCGGTGTGCGGCTCCAGAGCCTCCCCGCACTCCCGCATCCGCTCGGCGAACACCGGTGAGGACACCAGCAACGCCTGGGCCATGCCCGCCCACTGGGATCCCTGGCCGGGGAAGACGAACGCCACCCGGCCCGGCCGGGCGCCGGTACCGGTCGTCTCGTCCGCCGGGTCCGGGTGTTCGATCCGGGCCAGTCCGCCGAGCAGGTCATCGCGGTCGTGGCCGACGACCACCGCGCGGTGCGGGAGTGCGGCACGGGTGGTGGCCAGGGAGTAACCCACGTCCACCGGGTCCAGTCCGGGATCGGCCAGCAGCCGTGCGCGCAGAGCGCGTGCCTGCGCCGCGAGTCCGGACCGCTGTTTCCCGGACAGCACCCAGACGGTCGGGGTGTCCACGGGCGGCGTGGGACCGTCGGCCGGGGGGACGGACCCGGCGGACGTCGTGGCCGGTGCCTCCTCGATGATGAGGTGGGCGTTGGTACCACTGGCACCGAAGCTGGACACCCCCGCGCGGCGCGGACGCCCACCACGCGGCCACGGACGCGCCTCCGTCAACAACTCCACCGCACCCGAAGACCAGTCCACCTTCGACGACCGCACCCCCGCATACAACGTCGCGGGCAACCGCTCCGCCCGCAACGCCATCACCATCTTGATCAGACCACCCACCCCCGCAGCCGCCTGCGCATGCCCGATATTCGACTTCAACGACCCCAACCACAACGGCTCCCCCAACCGCCCACGCCCATACGTCGCCAACAACGCCCCCACCTCGATCGGATCCCCCAACACCGTCGCCGTCCCATGCCCCTCCACCACATCCACCTCACCCCCCGACAACCCCGCATCCACCAACGCCCCCCGAATCACCCGCTCCTGCGACGGACCACTCGGCGCCGTCATACCATTACTCGCACCGTCCTGATTCACCGCCGAACCACGCAACACCGCGTGCACCCGATGACCGTTCCGACGCGCATCCGACAACCGCTCCAGCAACAGCACACCCATACCGTCGGAGAACCCCGTGCCATCCGCCGTCTCGGCGAAGGACCGGCAGCGGCCGTCCGGTGAGAGCGCCCGCTGCCGCGAGAACTCCAGGTACACAGTGGGAGTGGCTGCCACGGTGACCCCGCCCACGACGGCCATCGAGCATTCGCCGTCGCGCAGCGAGCGCATCGCCAGATGAGTGGCCACCAGCGAGGAGGAACACGCGGTGTCCACGGTCAGCGCCGGACCCTCGAAACCGAAGGTGTACGCCACCCGGCCGGAGGCCACGGCGGGCAGGGTGCCGATGCCCCAGTAGCCCTGGAGTCCGGTGCCGCCGGAGCGGGCCACATAGCTGTAGTCGACGCCGGAGACACCCGCGAACACCCCGGTGCGGCTGGAGCGCAGGGTTCCGGGGTCGATCCCGGCGTCCTCGAACGCCTCCCAGACGCCCTCCAGCAGCAGCCGCTGCTGTGGATCCATGGCCAGCGCCTCGCGGGGGCTGATGCCGAAGAACTCCGCGTCGAACTCGGTGGCGGTGTGGAGGAAACCGCCCGATCGCGTGTACGCGGTGCCGGGGTGGTCCGGGTCGGGGTGGTACAGCTCTTCCAGTGGCCAGCCGCGGTCGTCCGGGAAGCCGGTGATCGCGTCACGGCCCTCGTCGACCAGCCGCCAGAGATCTTCGGGAGTCCCGGCACCACCGGGATAGCGGCAGGCCATGCCCACCACGGCGATGGGGTCGTCCGTCTTCTCGTCGTCCGTCTTCTCGTCGTCCGCTTCCCCGTCCGCATCCTCCGCGCCCCGCACGGACGGGGAATCGGACTCAAGGGCGGACTCGTCGTCCGACAGTCCCATACGGGAGAGGAGATAGCGGGCGACCGCGTCGGGGGTGGGCTGGTCGAACAACATGGTGAGTGGCAACTCGACCGCACAGCGGGAGCTCAGCTCCTCGGTCAGCGCCACGGCGGCGAGGGAGTTGTAGCCGTAGTCGAGATACGGGCGCCCCGGGTCGATGTCGCCGGGCGGCCGGCCGAGCAGCGCCGCCGTTTCCCCCACCACCACATCGAGCACGATCCGCAGCCGCTCATGTGCCGGGCTTTCCGCCAGCCGGTCGGCCAGGGAATCGCCGGACGGTGTGCCGTCGGTTGCTGAAGTCCCCACGTTGTCCACCCTTTCTACGAACCTTCGGTCGGGCCGTAAAAGGGGGCCGGTGGCCCCGGTGGCGGGAGGGGAGGATGATGTGTCGGTTTTCCTCGCCCGACGCGCTCGCCAGGCGGTTCAGCCATACGAGGGGATAACCCGGTTTTCCTCAACGTCAACTCCGCGACATTTTCGGATCATTGAGTGTGCGGTCGTTTCCCGGTGTGGCACGGGTTCACCATCGGAAGGCGGCCGCGGCGGCGAAGTCCCCGGCGTGCGCGAAACCCGCGGTGACCACGAGATCGCCGGGTTTGACCCGGCCGTCGGAGACCGCTTCGTGCAGGGTGACGGGCACTCCGGCGCCGTAGAGATTGCCGAAGCGGTCATAGGTGTCGACATGGCGCTCGGCGTCGATCCCGAGCGCGTTGCGCCAGTTGCGCAGGAAGACGCGGTTCGGCTGGTTGGTGATGAGGACGTCGATCTCGTCCACGCCGAACGCGCACCGCTCCCCCAGTTCCCGGACGAGCTCGGGCACCAGCCGATTGCCGAGTTCCAGGGTCTCCTTGGTCTTCGCGGCGTCGAACCGCACATCGAGCACGCTGTCACCGGTCTGCCAGTGGTGGCGGCCGTCCGGGGTCGCCATGCCGAGGTCGCGCGCGGTGGCGGGGGTGTGGCGGACGCGGGTGCCCAGCAGCCGCGGGGTGCCGGGACCGGGGTCGGCGGTGACCAGGGCCACTCCACACCCGTCACCGGCGGCGACGGAGTGGGACTTGAAGCGGTTGCCGTCCTGGGCGAAGATCTGGCCCGCGGTGTTCTGCACATTGGCTATCAGCGCGGTTCTGGCGCCCTCGCTCGCCATGATGGCCGCCACGACCTTCAGCATGTACTGGAAGGACGCACAGCCGCCGTTGTGCAGATCGATGATCCACTCGGGCGACATCCCCATCCGGTGGGCGGTGTCCGCACCGCATCCGGTGAACAGGTCGTCGGGCAACAGCACATTGGTGACCAGTACGTCCACCTCACGGGCGGGATCGACACCCAGCCGTTCGAACATCGGCACCGCGGCCCGCTCGATCATCTCGCCGGCCCGGTCGCCGGGAGCCACATGGTGGCGCCACTGGGGTGCGCGCAACAGCGGTCCGTTGTCCATCGGGCTCAGTTCCAGACCCGCCTCGACGTACGAATCCAGGCTGATCGGCGCATTCGGCAGGTAATTCCCGGTCCCCGCGATGCCGATCGAGGGGGTTAAGACAGGCACGCCCCGTTTCCTTCCCCTAGGCTGATGATGCCGTGCGCTGATGATGCGAAGAGCTTACGCGTCACCGGTCCGAAACGGCCAGCGTTGACAGCGCGTTCTCGGATTCCTCGTCCTCGGGAACGTCTTCCCGCATGTCACGCCGCCGGATGAACAGCAGAGCGGTGACGGCACCGATCCCCGCGACCACCGCGAGTACCACGAAACACAGATGCATACTGCTGACGAATGCACTGTCGGCGGAGCGGAGAAAGTCATTCCGCAATGGTTCCGGAATGGACTCACTCGCTTCTCTGGCGCCGCCACCCGCGATGGTGACCCCGAGGGTGTGGGTGTCCACTCCGGCGGCGCCGAGCTGCCGGCCGACCGCACTGTCGGAGAATTCCCGCGCCACATGGTTCTGGAACAGCGAACCGGTGGCGGCGATTCCCAGTGCCACGCCGATCTGCTGGAAGGTCTCGCTCGCACCCGAGGCCATCCCGGCCCGGGACGGTTCGGCGACCAGCATCGCGACGGACGCGCGCGGCGGGTTGAAGGCCCCCATCCCGATACCGGCGGCGACCATGCTCGGCAGCAGCGCCGTCCACGACGAATGCTGGTCGGCCAGCAGCACCAGGAGCATCGCGGCGCACAGGAACACACCGCAGCCGAACAGCAGCAGCCGGGTCGGCACACGGTTCATCACCATACCCGCGACGGTCCCGGCGACCAGCATGCCGAAGGTCAGTGGCAGGAACCGGACACCGGTGTCCCACGCGCTCAGCCCGAGCACGTTCTCCACGTAGTTGGCCTCCAGGAAGATGGAGGTCGTACCGGCCATGTAGGCGAAGAGCGCGACCAGGGCCAGTCCCACGAAGGTGACATTGCGGAACAGGCTCATATCCAGCATCGCGGCGGGACCCCGGCTCCGTTCCACCACGACGAACAGTGCGAGGCCCGCCACCGCGATGATCCCCAGCCCGACGATCCGCGGATCGCCCCAGCCGTCCTGCGGGCCCCGGATCAGCCCCAGGACGAGGGCCAGCAACGCGACGGAGAGCACCAGCAGACCGGGGACGTCCACGCCCCGGGCCCGGGGGTCGCGTGACTCACGGACGAACACGGCGGTGATGACGATGGCGAACACCCCGATGGGGATGTTGAGGTAGAAGATCCACCGCCAGCTCGCCGTGGTCACCAGCGCGGCGCCGATCAGCGGGCCCAGAGCCACCGCGAGTCCGATGATGGCGCCGAACACCGAGAAGGCGACCGCCCGTTCCTTCCCCCGGAACTGATGGGAGATCAGCGCGGGCGCCACGGCGAACAGCACGGCTCCGCCGATGCCCTGGGCACCCCGTGCGATGTCCAGGGCCAGGCCGGTGTCGGACATACCGCAGGCCAGGGAGGCCAGCGTGAACACCACGAACCCCACCTGGAAGATCTTCTTGCGGCCGAGGGTGTCGGCGAGCGCACCGGCGGTGAGCAGGAACACCGCGAGGGTGAGGGCGTAGGCGTCGAGCACCCACTGGACCTCCTCGAAACCGGCGTCCAGCTCCTGACGGATCACCGGCAGCGCCACATTCACCACGCTGAGGTCGAGCATCAGCATGAACGTTCCGAGTACGGCGGCGGTCAGCGTCCACCACTTCGAGGCGGCGGAGGGAGGTGGCGCGGCGGGCCGTCGGCCTCCGGGCGGTGGATTCCCTCCGCCTGCGGAGGGATCGGGACCGGCGGGGCTGACGGACCGCTCCAAAGCCACTCGGATTCCCCCATGCGTCGAACGAAACGGACCACGCTCTACGGTTCCGGGACGTGGGTGACCCACGCTCGAGGAGTCGAAAGTCCCCCAGACCACGACACCGTGTCAATCACCGGAACCCCGACACTCCGCGCCGTTGGATCCCATCGGGTCGCCGACCGGACGTCAAGGGCGCACCGGGCAGGGGAGCTTGGCATCAAGTGTCCAGTGGGGAGCGACAGGCAGAGAACTCTTTGCAGAGGATCCTCTGCAATCTAGGATACGAGGGTGCCTGACGCTCCCGACCCCATACCGCCGCCCCCGCTGCCCGGCCCCACCAGGCGCCTGGACGCCACGAGCCTGCGGGGCCTGGCCCATCCGCTGCGGATGCGCCTGTACGAACTGCTCACCCTCGACGGCCCGGCGACCGCCACCCTGCTCGCCCGGCAGCTCGGCGAGAACACCGGCACCGTCAGCTGGCATCTGCGCCATCTGGCCGAGCACGGCTTCATCGAGGAGGACACCGCCCGGGGCACCAGACGGGAGCGGTGGTGGCGGAAGGCGGGGCCGGTCAATGACCTGCGGATCGCCGATTTCCGGGACGACCCCGAGGCCCACGGCGCGCTGTCGGTCTTCCTGCGCGAGCTGGTGCACCAGTCCTTCGACCGGGTCATGACCTACGTCGGGGAGGACTGGGACGAGCGGTGGCGGAACGCGGGCACCGTCTCCGACTGGCGCGACCTGCGTCTGTCTGCCGGTCAGCTCAGGGCGCTGAACGCCGAGTTGATGGAGGTGATCGCCCGTCATACGCCCGCCCCGGACACCGAGCCCGCCGCGGAGGCACTGCCGGTGACGGTGCAGCTCCAGTCCTTCCCCCGCAGGGAACGTGGCAGCGCGTGAGCCGTCCCGCACGCGGTGGCCTGCTGCGCCGCCACCGCGACTTCCGGCTGCTGTGGTGCGGTGAGACGGCGGGTACGTTCGGCTCGTCCCTCACCGCGGTGGCCATGCCGCTGATCGCCGTGTCCACCCTGCGCGCCGGTCCCTTCGAGACCGGTCTGCTGACCGCCGCCTCCTGGATACCCTGGCTGGTCATCGGGTTGCCGGTGGGTGTCTGGGTGGACCGGCTGCCACGCAGACCGATCATGCTCACGGCGTCCGCCGTCTCAGTGGTCCTCTACGCGAGCGTTCCGGTGGCCGCCTGGCGCGGTCTGCTGACTTTCGGTCTGCTGCTGACCGTGGCGCTGCTCGCGGGCACGGCGATGGTGTTCTTCCAGACCGCCTACCGCGCCTACCTCCCCGGTCTGCTGGACCCCGACGACCAGGCCGAGGGCAATGCCGCACTGCACGGCAGCGCCTCCGCCGCACAGATCGCCGGGCAGGGTTCGGCTGGTGTGATCGCCCAGTGGGCGGGCGCGGTGAACGGCATGTTCACCAACGCCGCCGCCGTCCTCGCCACGTTCTTCTGTCTGTCCGCCATCCGCCACCGCGAACCGGCCGCCGCGACCACGGCGCGTCCGCGCCGGGCGCTGGTCCAGGAGATCGGCGAGGGGCTGCGGCTGATCGTCCGTGATCCGTGGTTCCGGACCTTCGCGCTGTTCTCCGCCGTCTCCAACCTCGCACTCATGGGGTACCAGTCGATACGGGTGGTCTTCCTGGTCAGGACCGTGGGACTGGCCCCGGGCACGGTGGGCGCGCTCATCGCCGCCGTGAGCGCAGGCGGCGTCGTCGGAGCGATGGTGGCGCGCCGGGTCGCCGCCCGGGCCGGCACCGCACGCGCCACCCTGGTGTTCGAACTGGGCCTGGCCGTGTGTGCGCTGCTCATTCCGCTGGCCGTCGCCGGACCCGGGGTCCTGTTCTTCGTGACGGGCGGCTTCTGCGTCTCGATGGGTGTGGTGGCGGGCAATGTGATCAAGGCCGGCTTCCAGCAGCTCTACTGCCCGCCGGAGCTGCTCGGCCGGCTGACCGCGAGCACGGCGTTCATCAGCTACGGCACGATCCCGCTCGGTGCGCTGCTCGGCGGTGCCCTCGGCACCGCGTTCGGCGTCCGGGCCGCGATGTGGATCACCACGGCGGGGATCCCGCTGGCCGGGCTGATCCTGTGGCGCTCCCCGGTCCGGTGGGCGCGCGATCTGCCGACGGTCCGGCCGGCGGGCCCGGCGGCGGACACCCCGGTGGTGCCGTCGGCCGGATGACATGCCGCCGATGGCGCAGCAGCGGTCGCCGGGTGCCGCCGGCCGGTACAGGCTGGGACTGTGGATCACGGCCGTATCAGGAGCCCGTGCGCACCGGGGTCGGCTGAGGCACCACCGGCACGGAGCGGGCCGTGAGGCGGCCGGGCCGCGGCGGGGCCGGGCACGGCGGACACCGACAGGCCCCCCGGCTGAGCGACAGTGGTCTGGGGATCCCCTCTCCCTCGGCCTGGATGCGCTGGCTGCCGCTCATCTACGTCGCGGTCATCCTGGCGGTCGAGCCCATCACCCCCGTGGAGTGGCCGGTGAGCTTCCTGCTCATCGCGCTGCCCGTGGTGGCGGCGTTCAGCCACGGTCCGCTGAGCGTGGCCGGTATCACCGTGTTCGCCGTGTGCTTCGTGGGGGTCCTCGCGGGCACCCCGTGCTGCGCGGGCCGCAGTGTGGGCTACATCTGGGACCGCCACTACGTGGCCATCTACATCGCCACCGCCCTGGTGGGAGCCCTCGGTACGGCGCTCGCGGCACACCGGAAGCGCCAGGAGGCCCATCTGCTGCACGCCAGCTCGGTGGCCGAGGCGCTGATGCGCACCCTGCTGCGTCCCCTGCCCCATGAGGTGGGCCACGTCCTGGCGGCGGCGCTCTACTGCCCCGCCGAGGCGGGCACCATGGTCGGTGGGGACCTCTTCGACATCCGCGCCACCCGGCACGGTGAACGGGCCATCATCGGCGATGTGCGCGGCAAGGGGCTCCAGGCGGTGCGCACCGTGGCCGATGTACTGGGCAGCTTCCGCCAGGCCGTCTACGACCCCGGGGACCTGCTCGAGGTGGCCAACCGGCTGGAGCGCCGGATGGCGGGCGAGGCCGCGGACATCCCCGACGACGAGCTGTTCGTCACGGCGGCGCTGATCGAGTACGAGCCGGTGGCCCACCGGCTGACGATCGTGAACTTCGGCCATATCGAGCCGGTCCTGATCTCCGGTGGTGAGGTGACCACCCTGACCGGCACCCCGTGTCTCCCCCTGGGACTCGGCACCCTGGCCGATGAGCCGCCCGTCGCCGCCGAGTACCGGCTGCTGCGCGGCGATGTGCTGCTGATGTGCACCGACGGGCTGATCGAGGCCCGGGACGCGGAAGGCAACTTCTACCCCCTGCTGGACCGGCTCCGCGACCGGTTCACGGGCCGCCCGGCCCCGGACCCCCTCGATGTGATCAACTTCCTCAACACCGATCTGCCGTGCCATGCGCGCAAGCTCCACGACGATGTCGCCGTTCTCGCCCTCTCCCCGCACGGACGGCTCTGACCCCCGCGGTCACGGTCCCGGCCGCCCGTCAGACGGCCACCGGCAGCTCCGCCCAGCGGGTCACACCGGAGCAGCCGACCCGGGTGCCGTGGCAGGACGACAGCGCGGCGACGATGCCGATGCCACGACCGTGCTCATCCGGCTCGACCTCCTCGTCGGTCCGCTCGTCCCGGGGCACCGGACCGCCGTCGGTGACCTCGATGTGCAGGACGCGGTATCCGTCGGCCTCGCCCGAGCGCAGCCGCAGCACGGCCGGGGGAAGGGCGTGCAGCACCGCGTTGGTGATCAGCTCGGAGATCACCATGAGCGCGTCGTCGAGGCAGGCGTCGGGCAGGTCCCACTGGTCCAGCAGCAGCCGCGCCCGGCGCCGTACGGTGGCGACGGCCTCGTGGAGGTGCGGTACCGGAAGGTGGTGGTCTGCACGGTGGTCGACATGGCCGATCGGCGTGCCCTCGCCAGGGACGGTCCGGTCACCGCCCGGCACCGTGCCGCCCGCGGTGCCCACCCCGCGCGCCTGGGGTCCGATGAACGGCTCGGGCCCGGTGTGGGCGGTGGGCCCCACGAAGCCGAACGCCGCGGGGACGCTCCGGTCGCCCGCGCCCACCTGGGGAATCGCTCCCACGTGGGGATCAGTCGACGGTGCGTCGCCGACGGTCGGAAGATTCAGCTGGTCCGCCACTTCTCCTCCTCCAGGTGCTCTGCCGGGCAACGCCCCGTCGAGCGCCCAGTGGGTCTGCCTGTCGATCCCCGGCCGAATGGTGGCCGGGACGACTGCCCCGGATGCCGGAGCTGTCCTGATACGGACGCTATGGGCGTACGAGGACGCGGTCAACGAATCCGGGTCGGCATTACCGAACGTTCTCGTACAACGCTGAACAAACGCGAAAACATGCAGTTAAGGGCATCAACGAGCTATTAATTCCTAAAGGGATATCGCTGGTCAACAAGCTGGATGAGGGGACATGGAGCTACGATCGCGACATGGCCGGCCCGGTGCAGTCGATCGAGCGGGCGGCGGCGATCCTGCGGCTGCTCGCCCAGGGCTCGGGACGGCTCGGCCTGGGCGAGGTGTCGGCAGCGCTGGGCCTGGCGAAGGGCACCGCGCACGGCATACTGCGGACCCTCCAGAGCGTGGACTTCGTCGAGCAGGACAAGGAGACCGGCAAGTACCAGCTCGGCGCCGCGCTGCTGCACCTGGGGACCAGCTACCTCGACATCAACGAGCTGCGCTCGCGCTCCATCAACTGGGCCGACGCCCTCGCCGCGCGCAGCGGTGAGGCGGTCCGGCTCGGCGTGCCCCTCGAGGGCAAGGTACTCATCGTCCACCACGTCTTCCGTCCCGATGACACATTTCAGACCCTGGACGTGGGATCCCTGCTGCCCCTGCACGCCAGCGCCCTGGGCAAGGTCCTGCTGGCGTTCGGGGCGACACCCCTGGAGCCGGTCATGGAAGCAGAACCAGAGGGCTACACCCGGCACACCCTCACCTCCCACCAGCAGCTGGGCAGAGCGCTCGGCGAGATCCGGGAGGCCGGATGGGCGGCCGCGGTCCAAGAAATGATCATGGGTGAGGCGGATATCGCGGCGCCGATCCGCGGCCAGGGCGGTCTGGTGGTCGGTGCCATCGGCGTCTCCGGCTCCGTGGAGCGACTCTGCGACAGCCGGGGGCGGCCCGGCCCCCCGCTCGTCGGCCTGGTGCGGGACGCCGCACGGGCCGTCTCACGGGACCTGGGCGCGGCCCGCTGGTGACCGCCATGCCCTGCTCGAAACCGCGCGAAGGCAGGCCAGGCCATGGTTGAACGCTATGTGCTCTCCATCGACCAGGGCACCACCTCCACCCGGTGCATCCTCTTCGACCACCAGGGACGTCTGGTGTCCGTCGCCCAGAGGGAGCACCAGCAGTACTTCACCCAGCCGGGCTGGGTGGAACACGACGCCACCGAGATCTGGGCCAATCTGGGCCGGATCGTCCCCCGGGCGCTCGAGAACGCCGGGGTCGGCCCCGGCCAGGTGGCGGCGATCGGCATCGCGAACCAGCGCGAGACCACAGTCGTCTGGGACCGCCGTACGGGCGTCCCCATCGGCAACGCCATCACCTGGCAGGACACCCGTACCGACGCCCTGGTGGACGAGTTGCGCCGCACCATGGGGGACGATTTCTTCCTCGACCGCTGCGGGCTGTCGCCCACCACCTACTTCTCCGCCCCGCGGATCCGCTGGCTGTTCGACCACGTCGACGGTCTGCGCGAGCGCGCGGAACGCGGTGAGGTGCTGTTCGGCACCGTGGAGAGCTGGCTGATCTGGAACCTCACCGGCGGACCGGACGGTGGACTGCACATCACCGACGCCACCAACGCCAGCCGCACCATGCTGATGAACATCCGCACGCTGAGCTGGGACGAGGAGCTGCTGGACTACTTCGGGGTGCCGCGCGCGATGCTGCCGGAGATCCGCCCGTCCGCCGAGCGCTACGGCGTGGCGCGGGCGCTGCTGCCGGACGTGCGCATCGGGGCCGCCCTCGGCGACCAGCAGGCGGCGCTCTTCGGACAGACCTGCTTCGCCATGGGGGAGGCGAAGTGCACCTACGGAACCGGCAGCTTCCTGCTGATGAACACCGGCACCGATCCGGTGCGCTCCCGGCACGGGCTGCTCACCACCGTGGGCTACAAGATCGGGGACGAGCCGACCGTCTACGCCCTGGAGGGGCCGATCGCGGTGACCGGTTCGCTGGTGCAGTGGTTCCGGGACCGGCTGGGGCTGATCCACAGCGCCCCGGAGATCGAGACCCTCGCCCGCACCGTCGAGGACAACGGCGGCTGCTACATCGTGCCCGCGTTCTCCGGACTCTTCGCACCGCACTGGCGCAGCGACGCCCGCGGGGTCGTCGTCGGCCTCACCTCGTACATCACCAAGGGACATCTGGCCCGCGCGGTGCTGGAGGCCACCGGCTGGCAGACCCGTGAGGTCATCGACGCCATGAACGCCGACTCGCCGGAACCGCTGAAGGCCCTGAAGGTCGACGGCGGGATGACGGCCAACAACCTGCTGATGCAGTTCGTGGCCGATGTGCTCGATGTGCCGGTGGTGCGGCCCATGGTCTCCGAGACGGTCTCCCTGGGCGCGGCCTACGCCGCGGGGCTGGCCGTCGGCTACTGGCCGGACCTGGAGGGTCTCCGCCGCAACTGGCACCGGGCCGGTCAGTGGATGCCCACGATGGATCCCGCGCGCCGGGAGGCGGAGTACGAGAACTGGCGGCGGGCGGTGGAACGTTCGCTGGGGTGGACGCGGTCCTGAGGGCGACCGCCGCCCGGCGCACCGGTGTTCACGCACCGGGCCGGCCTCTCGGTGAGGAAGGACCGGGCCGGTGAGCGCTGATCCGCCGGGCCGGGTGGCTCCTGTGGCCCGTCCCCGCCGATCAGGGCGGCTCCACCGGCCCGCATTCTGGACCGGAAGAGCCTGGCTATCGCGTTCCCCCGGGGGCTCCGTCGACAGCTTGCGACGCGGGTACCCAGGGGTGCGCGGTTTACGTCTGCTGGATCCGGAGTTCTCCCTGGGGATTTCCCTCGTCCCACCCGGGCCCGGTCATCCCCGCGTCCGGTGCGTGCCGCCGCCGCCAGAACGGCTGGGCGGGCCAACGCCGCTCGGCGCGGTAGGCGTCGTCGAGATGGTGCGCGTAGACGGCGCGGATCCACCGGAGCCGCGCGGCGTAGTCCCGTAGCGCCCCGCGGTCACCGCGCAGCCGGGCGTCGACGGCCTGACCGGCGCGCAGCCCCGTGCACAGCGCGGTGAGCACTCCTTGGGAGGAGAGCGGGTCGAAGGCGACGGCCGCGTCGCCCGCCGCGATCCAGCCGTCGCCGCACACCGGCTCCAGATGGGCGCTGTGAGCGGGCGCCCGTCGTGGCACCGCGTCGGGGGCGAGGGGGTGACCGGCGGCGCGGTGGACCAGATGACGGGTGGTCACCGCCCAATGCCGTCGGAGGGCCTGACCGGTGGCGAGGCGGTCGCGGGGTGGACGGCGATGCGGACGATGTCGCCTGCCATGGTGGGCCACCTGTCGCCGACGGCCTGTGGTCGGTTCCCCGAGCCCCCGCTCCCCCGGTGACGCCGGTGACGCCGCTGTCCGCGCCGCCCCGGGACGTCCCCCTCCACCACCGTCCCCCGCCCCGGCCGGACCCGCCACCGCAGGGCCCGGGCTCACTCCTCCACGACGAGCGCCGGGGTCTCCCGGGTGAGGACGTCACCGCGGAAGAAGGCCGGGCTGCGGCGGTTCATCAGGACCATGAGGACCGCGCCGAGCAGCAGCAGCCCCACTCCGATCAGGAAGACGCTGCCGATGCCGAACACGGCGCTGCCGGAGCCGTAGGCCGGGTTCCACATGTCGATGAGGGTCTTGGCGAAGACGGCCGTCAGCAGCCCGCCGCCCAGCACCGGGAGCAGCCCCTTGTACACGAAGCCCCGGACGTCACGGAGGAGGTCGCGGCGGAAGTACCAGGCGCAGGCGAAGGCGGTGAGCGCGTAGTAGAAGCAGATCATGAGGCCCAGCGCGTAGATGGTGTCCACCAGGACGTTCTTGCTGAGCAGTGTCATCACCGTGTAGAAGACGCCCGTCGCCACGCCCGCGGCGACGGTGGCCCGCCCCGGGGTGCGGAAGCGGGGGTGCACCCGGGCGAAGGAGGCGGGCATGGCCCCGTAGGTGCTCATCGCCAGCACGGTGCGCGCCACCGGCAGGAAGGTGGTCTGGAGGCTGGCCGCGGCGCTGGCCAGGACGGCGACGAACAGCAGCACCCCGAACGGGCCCATGACCGGCTCGGCGAGGGCGGCGAAGACGTTGTCGTTGGTCTCGGGATTGCCGAGGCCGACACCCCGGTCGCCGACGCCCGCGTACATCTGGGCGGCCACGGCGGTCACCAGATAGGAGCCGACCAGGACGACCATCGAGATCAGCGCGGCCCGCCCGGGGGTCCGGTCGCTGCCGCGGGTCTCCTCGTTCACCGTGAGACAGGCGTCCCAGCCCCAGTACATGAAGATCGACAGGGACAGTCCCGCGGTGAAGGCGGCGAAGGAGGTCACCGAGAACGGGTCCATCCAGGTCCAGGAGAAGTGCGCGGCGCCGCTGACGTCCCCGGCCTTGGCGAACGCCATGACGACGAAGCCCACGAGGACGGCCATCTGGAGGCCGACCAGGGCGTACTGGAACCACTTGGTGGTGGTGATGCCGCGGTAGCTCACGGCGGTGGCGACGGCGACCAGGGCGAGGACGGTCAGTACGTGGGGCACCGTCTCGTCGCCGATGGCGGCGACCCGTTCGCTTCCCGTGATGTCGCCGAGGAGCAGATAGAGGAACGAGGTGGCGACGCCCGCCAGGTTCGAGAGCACGATGATCGTGGCGATCACCAGACCCCATCCGCACATCCACCCGATCCGCGGTCCGAACGCCTTCACCGTCCAGGTGAAGGACGTCCCGCAGTCGGGCATCGCCCGGTTCAGCTCCCGGTAGGCGAAGGCGACCAGCAGCATCGGCAGGAAGCCCGCGAGGAAGACGGCGGGCATCTGGAGGCCCACCTCGCCCGCGGTGGGGCCGAGCGTGCTGGTGAGGCAGTACACCGGGGCGACGGTGGACAGTCCGATCACGGCGCTGCCGAGCAGTCCGACGGAGTTGCCGCTGAGGCCCTTGGCCGTGACGCCCTCGGAGCGGGCCGTGCCCTGTTCCGCGCTGTGTTCCGCGCTCCGGGGCCGAATCGGCGTGTGGAGTTGAACCATGCCCGGAAGGCTAAATCCTGCTATTTCCGCACTCAGCGGGATAACTCGTAGTGAGCCAACCTTGAATACATCAGCATTCTGGGTCGCCGACCCCCACCGCGCAAACCAGATCCGCGTTTCGGACAACTGAAAGAAAGGTATGCGTTGCCCTGGAGGGGTATACGGGAATCGAAGCGGTGTCCGATATGGGGAGATTGAAATTTTCCCATGGCTTTCCCGGGGAGCCGGGCACACGGACCGGCGGCACCGTCAGTGGCCGCGCGGGGCGTACATGATCACGGCCACTCCCGCGAGGCAGACCAGCGCGCCGAGCACATCGAACCGGTCGGGGCGGTAACCGTCGGCGACCATGCCCCAGGCCAGCGATCCGGCGACGAAGACCCCGCCGTACGCGGCGAGGATCCGCCCGAACTCGGCGTCCGGCTGGAGGGTGGCCACGCAGCCGTAGAGCCCGAGGGCGATCACCCCGGCACCGATCCAGATCCAGCCCCGCTGTTCCCGCACCCCCTGCCAGACCAGCCAGGCGCCACCGATCTCGAAGAGGGCGGCGACCACGAACAGGGCGACGGAGCGGGCGACGAGCACGGTGCGGACTCTCTCTCGGACGGACGGAGGGACGGGCGGGCCGCCGGGCCGGGCGGCGGGCCGGACCGTGCCCGGACGGGACCGGGCACGGTCCGACCGTAGACCGCCGCGCGGCGGGGCGGCCCCGTCCGCCGTCCCTCCGCCGCGCCTACGGTCCGATGTCGCGGCCGCGGAAGTCCGCCGGCCATTCGCGCCGCACCAGCAGCCGGGCGTGGCCGTCGGCCACGGCCACCACCGGCGGACGGCCGGCCAGGTGGTCGCCGGGGGCCATGGCCGGGTGGTACGCGCCGGCCACCGGCACCGCCAGGAGATCACCGGGATGGACGTCGGCGGGCAGCTCGGTGCCGCCCCCGAGGACGTCACCGGCCCCGCGGTGGCGTCCGGCCACCGTCACCGGGGCCGGCGGGGCCGAGGAGCGGCGGCCGACCAGCCGGGGCGCGGTGCGCACCCCGTACGGCGCGGGCCGCATGCTGTCGCTCGTCCCGCCGTCCACGACGACGGAGGTGTGCTCCCCGGTGCGCTCGACGGTCACCACCCGGTGGAGCGCCACCCCGGCCGGTCCCACCACCGCGCGCCCCGGTTCGATCAGCAGCCGCGGGACCGGCAGCCCCGCCGCGGCGCAGCCCCCGGTCAGCTCCGCCCGCACCCGCCCGGCCAGAGCCGCGATGTCCAGCGTGGGTTCACCCGGCCGGTGGGCGATGGCGTGGCCGCCGCCCAGGTCCAGTTCGGGGAGGACCACCCGGTACAGCTCCCGGACCCGGGCCATCAGACCGACCAGGCGCCGCACCGCCGCCGTGTAGGGCTTGCCGGAGGTGATCCGGGACCCCAGGTGGCAGTGCAGACCGACCAGTTCGAGCCGCGGCTGGTCCAGGATCCGCGCGATGGCGTGGTGCGCGGAGCCGTCGGTGAGCGACAGACCGGCCTTCCGGTCCCCGGCTCCGGTGCGGATCGTGGCGCGGCCGCCCGCGACGATCCCCGGCGCCACCCGCACCATCACCTTCTGGCGGCTGCCCGCGGGTACCGCGGCGGCCAGCCGGGCGATTTCCGAAGGGCTGTCGATCACGATGCGGCCGACGCCGAGGCGCAGCGCGACCGCCAGGTCCCGCGGACTCTCGGCGGTGCCGTGCAGCACGATCCGGTCCGGCGGGAAACCGCTGCTGAACACGGGCTCCAGCTCCCCGGCCGAGCGGACGGCCAGCCCCAGCCCCTCGTCCTCCACCCAGTGGGCCATGGCGCGGCACAGGAACGCCGTGGCCGCGTAGAGGACGCCGACGCCCGGGAAGGCCCGCTGGTAGGCGCGGCAGCGGGCCCGTACCTCGGCCTCGTCGAGCAGCTGGACCGGGGTGCCGAAGCGGTCGGCGACCTCGGTGAGCGGCACCCCGCCCACCGCCAGATCACCGTGGGCGAGCCGGGAGGCCGAGGCGGGCCAGAGCGCCAGCCCGTCATCGGGCCCCGGTGCCGGATGCCCGGTGTCCGGCAGCAGTGGTGTGACCACGGCCTGCCGTCCCCTCAGCCGATACCGGTGCCGAGGGTTCCGGTCCTGCGTCCGGAGAGCAGTGCGGCGAGGGTGACGCCCTCGGGGTCCCGGGGGCGCCGGATGCGGCGTTCCAGCGACCGGGACGGCGCCTGTCCGCGACCGCCCGCCACCTTGGGATCGACGATGAGGTCGGTGACGCCCAGCGGTTCGGTGAGGGCGCGCAGCATCGGCGCGGAAAGCCTGATCCACTGCTGACGGGCCCCGAGCACCTCCGTCAGACGCAGCTGGGTGGAGAAGCCGACGGCGGCCCGTCCGCCGAGCGGGGTGCGGAACACCCGCACCGCACAGCTGTCGTGTCCCGGCCGGACGGGGACGTAGAGCGGTCCGGCCGGGACCCGTTCCGAGGGTTCGGCGTCGTCTCCGTACCGCAGCTCGGTCATGGCGGTCCTCCCCTGAGGAGTGGTGGGCAACGGTGCGCGGCCACCGGCCGGGACGGCCGGGGCCCGTCGGGCTGCTCATTCCCCGGGTCCGGGAAGCGACGCCGTCCCTGACGCGACGCTGACGGGATTCGGTGGGGTGTTGACGCGATACCGGCGCGTCGCGGGCGCTCGGATGTGACCCCGTTCACTTCTTCGTCCGGTTCGCGGCGGTTTCCGGCCGACGGGCGGTCAGCGGGACCGGACGACCTCCAGTCCGGCCCGGACCGCCGCCTCGAAGTCGTCGTCGACGGCGACCACGGCGCGTCCGGCGGCGTCCAGGAGGGAGGCGGCGATGGCCGCGCGCATCCCGCCGGCGCAGTGCACCCACACCGTGCCGGGCGGCACCCGGTCCATCCCGTCGTGCAGCTGGTGGACGGGGAGGTGGTACGAGCCCGCGAGGAAGCCGCGGGAGCGTTCGGAGTCCCGGCGGACATCGAGGACGACCGGTTCCGCGCCGCGCCGCCGGGCCGTGGCCAGGGCGGCGAAGGTGGCCCGGGGGAAGGAACGGGTCTTCTCGCCCGCCCGGACCCAGGCGCCGGGACCGCCGCTGGCCGCGGCGGCCGGATGGTCGATGCCCACCCGGACCAGTTCGCGCTGGGCGGCGGCGATCTGTTCGGGACTCCGCCCGAGCAGGGTGACCGGTTTGCCCCAGGGGATCAGCCAGGCCAGATAGGTGGCGGGGTTGCCGTCCGCCTCGAAGTTGAACGATCCGGCCAGGTGCCCGTCGGCGAAGGCGACCCGGTCGCGCAGGTCCACCACCCACTCCCCCGCCGCCAGCCGGGCCGCGATCTCGTCCGGCCCGGCCCGGTGCGGCGGGGTGAGGTCGACCGGGGCGGGTCCGGCGGCGTTGGCCGGGCCCATGTGCGCGTAGTACTGGGGGACGTCGTCCAGTCCGGCGAGGGTTTCGGCGACGAAGGTGTCCACATCCTCGGTCAGGGCGTGGTTGCGCACCCGTTCCCGGCCGATGGTGGTGGACTCGCCACCGGCCTGGGAGGAGGAGCAGAAGCTGCCGAAGCCGTGGGTGGGCAGCACCGGCACCGCGTCGTCGAGTTCGTCCGCGAGCCGGTGGGCCGAGGCGTACTGGGCGCGGGCCAGCGGCTCGGTGAGCCGGGGCTCGACGAGGTCCGGCCGTCCGACGGTGCCGATCAGCAGCGATCCGCCGGTGAACGCGGCGGCGGGACGGCCGTCGTCCTCGACCACGTACGAGGTGTGGTGCGGGGTGTGGCCGGGAGTGGCCAGCGCCCGCAGCACCAGTCCGTCGTCGAGGGCGAGGGTGTCGCCGTCGGCGACCGGGGTGCGGTCGAAGGAGACCGAGGCGCGGGCCGGCACCAGATATCCCGCGCCGGTGACCCGGGCGAGTTCGAGACCACCGCTGACGTAGTCGTTGTGCACATGGGTCTCCGCCACGTAGGCGATCCGCACCCCGCGCCGGGCCGCGGCGGCGATCACCCGGTCGATGTCCCGCGGTGGGTCCACCACCACCGCGTGGTGCTTCCCGCCCGCCAGATAACTGCGGTTGCCCAGGCCCTCGATGGCCAGGGTGTCCACGGCGAACACGACGGCGGCTCCTTTCCTGGCCGGGCCCCGGCGGGCGTCCGGCCCTCAGACGGCTCGTCGCCGGGTACCCAGTGCCAGGGACTCCGTCACCCGCCCCGCCGGTGCCGTCTCCCCGGCCCTGGACAGCCACAGCCGCATCACCGCGGAGAACGCCTGGGGCTGCTCGACGGGGGTGCAGTGACCGGACTCCTCGATCAGGGCCAGTGAGGCGCCCGCGATGCCGCCGGTGAGGCAGCGCGCCTCCTCCTCGGTGACGACGCGGTCCTGGCGGCCGTGGATCACCAGGGTGTCCGCGGTGATCCTCGGCAGCAGCCGCTCGGTCGCGTAGTCATGGGCCAGCGCCCGCAGCTGGCGGACGTAGGCGTCGGGCGCCGTCTCGCGCTGCCACGCCCTGAGCCGCGCGCAGAACCCCTTGTCCGCGTAGCGGGCGTGGTGCAGCAGCTGGTCGAAGTGGGCGTCCAGCGCCCCGTCTGCGTCACGGACGAGATGGGCCGCGTAGTGGTCGAGGTAGGCGATGGTGCCGGGGGCCATCCGCGTCCAGGTGCCGCACGGGAAGAGCCGGGAGACCCGGTCCGGCGCCCGCGCGGCGATCTCCTGGGCGACCCATCCGCCCAGCGAATGACCGGCCGCGGAGAACACCTCGGGGGCGTGCGCGAGGACGTGCTCGGCCATCTCGGCCCGGGTGGCCTGCCGGTCCAGGACCATGACCTCGCTGGTCGCGATGTCGGCGAGGGCGTCCTGCTGGTGGCGCCACAGCCACTCCCGGCCACCGACTCCCGGGATGAAGACGATGTGCTCGTTGGTCACGGGCACCTCCTGTGCCCCTCGGGATTCCACCGTAGGCGACCTGGTGGCGCGGCGCTCCACGGCGGGGCGGGCGCCGGGGTGGCCGGGTGGCGCTCAGACCGTCCGGCCGGGCCGGTGGCGGGCCAGGCGTTCGGCCTCGGCATGCCACCAGGCGGGCGGGGAGGGCCCGGTGACCCGGGCGGTGGGCTGGCCGGGGTGGAGGCCGAGCCGCCACAGGGCGGCGGCGTCGACCCGGACCCGGAACCAGCCGAACCAGTGGCCGTCGGGGCCGATACCGCAGGCGTGGTCCCAGCAGATCTCCTCGGCCGCGAACGGCATCCAGTCGATACCGCGCTCCCGCAGTCAACCGCGGACGGCCGCCATCGGGGTGGGGCGGCCCGGGAGGTTCCCGTACTCCGCGACGGTGATCCGGTCGGCATGCGCGACGTCCATGGCGCCATGATGCCCCACCGCCACCGCCCGGCGTAGGTTGGCCCGATGGGCAATGTCTTCGGGGGCTCGGACGGCCGGGCGCTGGATCTGTCCAACGGCGGTACGGAGGTGTTCGTCGAGGTGCTGACGCCGGCGGTGAGCGCCCTCGCCGAACGGCCGTGGCACTTCCGCTTCGTCGCGCTGCTGACGCTCCAGGACCAGAACGTGATGGGCCGGGGCGCCGTCGGCTTCGACCTGGCCGATGTGGACTGGGGCGCCACGCCCCAGCAGCGGGCGCACGCCCGGGAGTTCGTCCTGCGCGTAGTCGATCTCGCCCTGACCCGGCACCGCTGGGAGGAGCTGGGGTACGAACCGGTGTCCGCCGAGGCGTCCCTGCGCCGGTTCCGGGCCATGGTGGCGTCGTACGCCCCGGCGGCCGGCGGTCCGCCCGCCGACGGCGGTTTCCCCGCCGCGCGGGAGGCGGCCGTGGCCTGCTGTGTGCGGCACCGGGTGCTGAACGCCCTGCCGTTCTGGGACGGTTGTGTCTTCTGCAACCGCCCGGGATGACGGCCGGCCGAACGGGGTGAGGTCCGACCGGCCGGGGGTGACCCCGGCCGGTCACTGGACCGGCGCGTCCGGCGGGGGCAGCCGGACGGTACGGTCCCGGTCGACGGAGTCCACTCCGTCCACGGTTTCCAGGGCCGGGATCCGGTCCTCCGCGATGGTCCCGGAGAGCGAACCCAGCACCTCCTGTTCCCCGGTGACGGTCAGTCCGGCCCGGCGCACGGCGGCCAGCACCTCGGCGAACCGGTCCGGATCGACCGAGAGGATCACCCCGACCGGGCCGGACGGGGACGTGCCGGTCACGGTGCCTGGAGCAGACCGGAGCCGATGTCCGCGACGGGCTGCGGCAGCGGGTACGCCCCGGAGAGCAGCCGGGCGTGGAGGTCGGCCGCGGTGGCCTCGGGATGGGCCTGCGCCATCAGCGCCAGTGCCCCGGCCACGTGCGGTGTGGCCATGCTGGTGCCGTTCAGCGTCTGGTACGTACCGTCCGGCGCCGCCGAGAAGATGTCCACTCCCGGAGCGGCGATGTTGACCTCGCCGCCCGCGCCGTTGATGGCCCCGCAGGAGAACCAGGCGGTGGCCAGGTCCTTGCCGAGCGCGGCCACCGCGAGGATGGACGGGCAGTTGGCCGGGCGGCCCACGGGCGCGACGAACCGGGGGCGGCGGCTCTCGTTGCCCGCCGCCGCCACGATCACCGTGCCGCGTTCGAGCGCGCGCAGCGCCACGTTCTCGTAGGTCTGCGGAAAGAGTTCACCCGGTTCCACCGCGGCACCCAGCGACATGGAGACCACCCGTGCGCCCTGGGAGACCGCCCAGGCCATGCCCGCGAGGATCTGGCCGTCGGTGCCCACGCCCCGGTCGCTGAGCACCTTGCCGGCCAGGATCCGGGCCTCGCCCGCCACACCGTAGCGGGGCGCGTGGTCGGGTTTGACCGGTCCGGCCACGCTGCCGATGCAGTGGGTGCCGTGGCCGTTGCCGTCCTCCACGGTCTCCCCGGGGACGAAGGAGGCGGTGGCCTCGATGCAGCCGGTCAGGTCCTGGTGGTCGGTGTCCACCCCGGTGTCCAGGACGGCGACCTTCACCGCCTGCCCGGTCAGGGTGGACCAGTTGGCCCGGATCGCCTGGAGCCCCCAGGTGGTGTTCTGTTCGTCCCAGGCCGGGCCGAGCGAGGCGGCGAGTTCGGCGCGGGTGTGCCGGCTCACCTCGTCCTCGTCGCTGCGGTAGGTGGGGAAGAAGCCGGTGAGCGTCCGCTGGGGTTCGGTGATCACCGTGGCGTAGACCATCCGCTCCGGCTCGGCCGCGATGATCGTGGGTTCCGCCTCGGCGGTGGTGACCAGTGCGTGGCGCTGGTCGGGGGGTACCTCGACGACGGCCGTGGCGAGTTCGTCGAAGAGCACCGAGGTGTCGGGGCGTTGGAGCAGTTCGGTGGCGCCCTCGGCCTCGGCCCCGCGGACCCGTTCGACGGACGCGATGCCCGCCGAGGTCCGGAGGGCGTCGATACCGCGCTGGGTTTCCCGCTGGTCGAGCAGGACCACGTACCGGCCGGTGTACTCGGCGTTCTGCTTCATCAAGGGGGACTCGGCCCACCCCGGCGGTTCGCCGCCGAAGGGGCGCCTGTCCATGGGTCCGTTGGTCATGGCTGTCTCCGCTTCCTGTGCGCTTCCCCCGCTCGGAGGGGACGCGCCGATGCGCGGAGTGATCAGTGGGCCAGGACAGTCGTGCGGTTCTGGCGGGAGTGCGGTTCCGCCGTGTACCGGCGCGTCGTCAATCGCGTATGTGCGTGATCGCGCGTGCGCGCACCCGCGTACGCGCGTACCCCGCCTGTGTACGGGCCGTGCTCCCGGAGGGCACGGCCGGGTACTTGTGCACCACCCCCTTCTCCACCGTCCCTCCGGCCACGGGCGGACGCAAATCGGTCGTCAACCTCCGATGACCACCGGTCCGATGGCGGCCGGCGGCACACCGATGAGTGATCCACCCCGTTCCGGTCCGCCGCGACGCGCCGTCCACCACATCTCCGGCGGTTTTGCCACCGCGGGCGACCGGGGGCTGACAGACTGACGCGCCGACGGGTCGGCAGAAAGGGCCATTCATGGACGTCAGCACTCGTATCGAGGCCGTGTACGCGCAGGTCGTGGAGCGTAACGCCGGGGAGCCGGAGTTCCACCAGGCGGCGCGTGAGGTGGTACAGAGCCTCGGACCCGTGCTCACCGCGCACCCGGAATACCTCGACGCACGGATCCTCGAGCGGCTGTGCGAGCCGGAGCGTCAGATCATCTTCCGGGTGCCCTGGGTGGACGACCGGGGAGATGTCCAGGTCAACCGTGGTTTCCGGGTGGAGTTCAACAGCGCTCTCGGCCCGTACAAGGGGGGTCTGCGCTTCCACCCCAGCGTCAACCTGGGCATCGTGAAGTTCCTCGGCTTCGAGCAGATCTTCAAGAACGCCCTGACCGGGCTGTCGATCGGCGGTGGCAAGGGCGGCGCGGACTTCGACCCCAAGGGGCGTTCCTCGGCGGAGGTGATGCGGTTCTGCCAGTCGTTCATGACCGAGCTCCACCGCCACCTCGGGGAGCACACCGACGTACCCGCCGGGGACATCGGGGTGGGCGGCCGGGAGATCGGCTATCTCTTCGGCCAGTACAAGCGGCTGACCAACCGCTTCGAGGCGGGGGTGCTGACCGGGAAGCACACCGGCTGGGGCGGTTCCTACGCCCGCACCGAGGCCACCGGGTACGGCACCGTCCACTTCGCCGAGGAGATGCTGCGCACCCGGGGCCAGGACTTCGACGGGCGGCGGGTCGTCGTCTCGGGTTCCGGCAACGTGGCCGTCTACGCCATCGAGAAGGTGCACTCCCTCGGCGGACGGGTGGTGGCCTGCTCGGACTCCTCCGGCTATGTGGTCGACGAGGACGGTATCGACCTGGAACTCCTCAAGGAGATCAAGGAGGCCCGCCGGGCCCGGCTGTCCGCCTACGCGGAGGTCCGGCCGGGCGCCACGCACTCCGAGCGGGGTTCGGTCTTCGACGTGCCCTGCGATGTGGCGCTGCCCTGCGCCACCCAGAACGAACTGGGCCAACCGCAGGCGGTGGCCCTGGTGAAGAACGGGGTGCTGGCAGTGGCCGAGGGCGCGAACATGCCCTGCACCCCGGCGGCGTTGGACATCCTGCGCGAGGCCGATGTGCTGTTCGGCCCCGGCAAGGCGGCCAACGCGGGCGGAGTGGCCACCTCCGCGCTGGAGATGCAGCAGAACGCCTCACGCGACCGCTGGACCTTCGACCAGACCGCGGCCCGGCTGGGGTCGGTCATGACCGAGGTGCACGAGCTGTGCCGGAACACCGCGGCGCGGTTCGGCTCCCCCGACGACTACGTCCTGGGCGCCAATGTGGCGGGCTTCCTGCGGGTGGCGGAGGCCATGGACGCGCACGGGGTCATCTAGGCCGTGTCGTTCGGGGCTCAGCCGAGGAACTGCGAGCACTGGTAGGGGCCGGAGGTCCGCTCACCGTCGTCCAGGGAGACCCGGACGTCATCGGGCCGGATGGCCTCCTTCCGGTGCAGATAGGACTGGGCGCGGGCGAGGCTGCACACCAACTGGCCATTGGGCAGCCGGTCGCGTTCGCTGGTGAAGGAGGCACCGGGCGCGTGCAGGGTGATCCGGTGGCCGCCACCGGTGATCCGGTACGAGCCGAGCCGGACGAGGTTGGTCAGCCCGCGCTCCTCCTCGGCGCGGGTCGGCTCCTGAGCCAGCAGCTTGAGGACCGCGCCCAGCTCCTCGATGGAGACGTCCGGGCGGGTGACGCCCTGGAGTCCGGAGCCGCGGACGTAGTAGATCCGCAGGTCCTTGGTGAGCCCGCTCGCGGGCTCACCGCCGTCCACCACCCCGGTGGGCTGGACACCGCACCCGGCCGTCGCGGCCAGGGCGAGGGCCAGGGCCCCGGTCGCCGTACGGAGGCGGGTCATCGCGTCCCTCCATCTGTCGCCGTGCCCGGGCCACCGGAGGCCAGTCCATCCGGTGACCGCGGGTCCGGGTCGGGCCGGTGGCGGGGCAGCCGCAGGGTGAACACGGCGCCGCCGCCCCGCTCCGCGGGCCGGTTGGCCGCCTCGATCGTGCCACCGTGCAGCCGGACGTTCTCCAGCGCGATGGCGGTGCCCAGACCGCTGCCCTCCGAGCGGGCCCGGGCGCTGTCGGCCTTGTAGAAGCGGTCGAAGACCTGGGACAGGGCGTCGGGCGGCAGGCCCGGCCCCCGGTCGCTGACCTCGACCGTCACCTGGTCCGGGTCGGCGGACAGGGTCACCGTCACCGGGGGTTCGCCGTGCCGGAGCGCGTTGCCCACCAGATTGGCCACGGCCACGTCCACCCGCCGGCGGTCCACCACCGCCCGTACTCCTTCCGGGAGCCGGGCCACCACCTGATCACCCCAGCCGCGCAGCTCCAGCGTGCCGCGGATGGTCCCGGCGAGATCGCTCTCGGTGGCGTCCAGCCGGGCCACGCCCGAGTCGAAGCGGGACATCTCCATCAGGTCCTCCACCAGCCGGGCCAGCCGCGCGGTTTCATCGCTGACGGTACGGGCGGCGCGGGCCGCGTCCGACGGCAGCTGCGCCGCGTCCTCGTCCAGCACGGTCGTCACCATCGTCATCGCGGTCAGCGGGGTGCGCAGTTCGTGCGACACATCGGCGACGAACCGCCGGGCCCTGGCCTCCTGATCCCGCAGCTCGTTCACGGACGTCTGCAACGCGTCGGCCGTGGTGTTGAAGTCCGCGGCCAGCCGGGCGAGTTCATCGCGGCCCCTGACCTCGACCCGGGAGCCGAGGTCTCCTTCGGCCAGCCGACGGGTGGCCCGCCCCAGCTCGCGCACCGGCCGCAGCACGGTCCCGGCGGCGAGCAGGGCGAGGACCGCGGCCAGGCCCAGTACCGGGAGGAGACCACCGCGCACCGAGTCCAGCAGGGCCGCGGTGTGCTCCTCCTCCGCCAGCAGGGAGGTCACCGCGAACACCTCGAGCCCGGAGTCCCGGCCGTCCTCGTACCGGACGGGGGTGCCGACCACCAGATACGGCTTCCCCCGGTACTCCACGCGCTGGAAGCGGGTACGGCCGGAGGAACGGACCTCGGCGCGCAGCTCCGGGGTGATCCGGCCGCGGTCGGCCAGCCCGTCGGAGGCGGCGACCAGGTCGCGGTAGCGGGTGACGACGAGCGGGGCGCCGGAGAGCCCGGAGGAGACGGAGTCGGCGAACGTGGTCAGGGTGCGGACGTCCGGTGGCATGTCGACGTCGGGCGCGATGCTGTCGACACGGTCCCGGACATCGGTCTGGAAGGCGTCCTGGGTGCGCTCGAGTACGGCGGTGCGGGACTCGCGGTAGGCGAGCGCGGTGGCGGTGACCGTGCTGATCAGCGCGACGACGACAAAGGCGATGACGAGTCGGGTACGCAGTCCGCCCATCCGCGGTCGGCGGAGTTTCATATCGGACCGAACCGGTAGCCGAAACCGCGCACGGTCTGGATGTAGCGGGGCCGGGCGGGTACGTCCTCGATCTTCGCGCGCAGCCGCCCGACCGCGGCGTCGACCAGCCGTGAGTCGCCGAGGAAGGAGTGGTCCCAGACCGAGGCGAGCAGCTGCTCACGGCTGAAGACCCGGCCGGGGGACGCGGACAGCTCCAGCAGCAGCCGCAGTTCGGTGGGCGGCAGCGGGACGGGGGTGCCGTCACGGCTGACGGTCAGCCCCGCCCGGTCGATGACCAGCCCCGCGTGCGCCTCACCGGGCTGCCGGGGTACGGGGTCGGCGCGCCGCAGCGCCGCCTTGATCCGCGCCTCCAGAACGGGCGCGGTGACCGGTTTGACCACGTAGTCATCGGCTCCGGCCTCCAGGCCGCCGACGATGTCCGGGTCGTCGCCGCGTGCGGTCAGCATGATCACCGGCATGGTGGAGCGGGCCCGGATCCGGCGGCAGACCTCGAAGCCGTCCATACCGGGCAGCATCAGGTCGAGCACCGCGAGCTCGACGGCCGTCTCCGCGGGGGCGTCGAGCAGCGCGAGGGCCTCCTCACCGGTGGCGGCGACCGACACCTGGTAGCCGTGGCGGCGCAGGACGAGCTCCATGCCATCGCGTACGGAGGCGTCGTCCTCGATCAGCAGTACATGCGGCATGCGGTCGATTATGACCCAGCCGATCGCCGGAATCCGCTGGTCAGGCCAGTGCATCAACGGCGGGCGGGCTTTGTTACACAGCCATCATGTGGTCATGGACCGGCCATCATATGGGCGCCTGAGGGTGGTCGGCATGACACACCACACCATGTCTCGCGCCACCTTCCGGCGCACCCTGGCCGCCCTCGCGGCGCTGCCCGTCCTGGCCCTCGCGGTGGGCTGCGGCGGTGGCGATGAATCCGGCGCCAAGGACGAGGGCGTCGCCTCCGTCCCGGGTGAGAGGGCCGACGCCCCGGGCGGCCCGGCGAAGGAGCCCCGCGGCGGCTCCGGCAAGGGCAAGAGCGCTTTCTACGACGCGCAGATGGACTATGTGCGCTGTATGCGCGGCAAGGCCGGGGTCAAGGACTTCCCCGACCCCAAGCTCAGCGGCCATCTGGACTGGACGAAGATCGAGAAGCTCGATGACCCGACCGGCACCGGCGAGGTGACGAAGGGCGGCAAGGACAAGGTCTGCGGCCCCGAGATGCAGAAGGCGATGCGGCTGGAGCCCGAGCGGGACGCGCAGAAGGACTACGAGTCCCTGCTCGCGCACGCCACGTGTATGCGGGACGAGGGCGTCTCGGAGTTCCAGAACCCGACGATGTCCGCCGGGAACGCGCTGCCCGGCGGTGACCCGGACCCGGCGAACCCCCGTATCGACACCGAGTCCACGGTGTACAAGCAGGCCCGTGAGACCTGCAAGGGCAAGCTGCTCGACGGTCTGGACGGTATGCAGTGAGGCGGAGCACCGCGTGGATCGCGGGCGGGGCCGTGGCGGCCGCCGCGGCGTCCGCCGCCGCGGCCCTGGTCCTCGGCGGCGGCTCCGGGGCGGACGACTCGTCCGGGGAGGGGGACCGGCCGCCCTCCACGGCCAAGGTCGTCCGTACCGATCTGGTCCAGAGCAAGACCGTCGACGGACGGCTCGACTACGCCCAGCGGCGCGGGGTGTCCTCCGCCGTCGAGGGCACCGTGACCGTCGCGGCCGACGCGGGCGCCACCGTGACCCGGGGGCAGGCGCTGTACGAGCTGGACGACAAGCCCGTCACCCTGCTCTACGGGCAGATCCCGATGTTCCGCGAGATGAAGCCCGGGGACCGCGGCTCCGACGTCCTCCAACTGGAGCGCAACCTGCGCGACCTGGGCTACGGCGCCGGACTGTATGTCGATCCGCGCTATGACGCGGCGACCGCGGCGGCCGTCAAGAGCTGGCAGAAGTCGCTCAACCGCACGCCCACCGGCAAGGTCGGCAAGGGCGATGTGGTCTTCCAGCCCGACCGGGTGCGGGTGGTCTCGGCGGACGCCGGGGCCGCGGAGCAGGTGGGTCCGGACACGAAGGTACTCACCGTCGCCTCCACGAAACCGGTGGTCCGGGCACGGCTCGACGAGGGGGATGTGTCGCTCACCTCCGAGGGCACCACGGTGAAGGTGACCCTGGCCAGCGGGCGCACCGCACCGGGCTCGGTGGCGGGCACGGTCCGCCCGGAGGCATCCGGTGACGACCCGTCGGAGGGGAGCGAGGACGGCATCACGGTGGAAGTGACCCTGGACGGTGGCCGTTCGGCGGTGTCCGGCGAGGACACCAGGGCGACGGTGAACGTGATGTTCGTCAGCGAGAGCCGCAAGAACGTGCTGGCCGTCCCGGTGGAGGCGGTCGTGGCGCTGCGCGGTGAACACGGCGGCTACGGGCTGGAGATCGTGGAGGGCCGCTCCACCCGTATGGTGCGGGTGGAGACCGGGATGACGGCCGACGGCACGATCGAGGTCAGCGGCGCGGGACTGCGCGAGGGTATGACGGTGGGAGTGGCCGAGCAGTGATCGCCACCGCACCGCACCGCCCGGCGGCCGTGATCGAGCTGGTGGGCGCCGCCAAGACCTATCCGGGCGGGGTCCACGCCCTGCGCGGGGTGGACCTGACCGTCGCCTCGGGCGAACTCCTGGCGATCGTGGGCCCGTCCGGCTCCGGCAAGTCGACCGTACTGAATGTCATCGGCACTCTGGACCGGCCCACCACGGGGACGGTGCGGGTGGCCGGCCACGATGTGAACGCGCTCTCCGACTCCCAGCTCTCCGCCTTGCGCGCCCGTCACATCGGCTTCGTGTTCCAGCATTTCCACCTCTCCCCCGGCCGGGACGCGGTGGACAATGTGGCGGACGGACTGCTGTACGCGGGAGTGGGCGCGCGCGAACGCCGGGCGCTGGCGCGCACCGCGCTGGAGCGAGTGCGTCTGGGCCACCGGCTGGACCACCGGCCGCATGAGCTGTCCGGCGGGGAGAAGCAGCGGGTGGCCATCGCCCGGGCACTCGTCGGTGAGCCCGATCTGCTGCTCGCGGACGAGCCGACCGGCGCCCTGGACTCGGCGTCGGGACGGATCGTGATGGAGCTGCTGCGGGAGCTGAACGCGGCGGGCACCACGGTCTGTGTCATCACCCATGACCACGAGATCGCCGAGGCGCTGCCACGGCGGGTGCGCTTCCGCGACGGCGAGATCGTCGACGACTCCCGGGAACCCGGCCCCGTGACGCGCGAGGTGCGGTCATGACCGACGACACGCGAGGTGGGATCATGACCGACCGGAAGACCTCCCGTGCGACGTCCGGGGGTGGCGGGCTGAAGCCGTCCCGGCTGGCCGTCCGGGACATCCTCGCCACGGGTGCCGTCGGACTGCGCGCCCGCCGGACCCGGGTGGTGCTGTCCGCCCTCGGTATCGCGATCGGCATCGCCACGATGGTGGCGGTGGTGGGACTGTCCACCTCCAGCCGTGCCGATCTGCTGGCCCGGCTGGACCGATTGGGCACCAATCTGCTCACGGCCGAGGCCGGTCAGGATGCCCTGGGGAACGATGTGACCCTGCCCAAGAGCGCCGTGGCGATGGTCGAACGCATCGGCCCGGTGCGGCACGCCACGGCGACCGCCGAGGTGGACACCCGGATCCGGCGCAGCGATGTGGTGCCGGAGGAGCGCACGGCGGGGGTCACCACGCAGGCCGCCCGGACCGATCTGCTGGAGGCGCTGGGCGCCGAGGTGGACCGGGGCGTCTGGCTGAACCGGGCCAGCGAGCGACTGCCGGTGACGGTGCTCGGGTCCATCGCCGCCCAACGGCTCGGGGTCACCGGTGCGGGTGAGAAGATCGTGGTCAATGACCGCTATGTGGTGGTCGTGGGCATCCTCCGGCCAGTCGAACTGGTGCCCACGCTGGACCGGGTGGCGATGATCGGATTCCCGGCAGCCGAACGGTACTTCGGTTTCGACGGCCACCCCACCACCGTCTTCGAGCGCTCCACGGACGCGTCGGTGGAGGACGTGGCCGCGGTGCTGGCCCGGAGCGTCAACCCCGGCCACGAGGGCACCGTCAAGGTCTCGCGCCCCTCCGACGCGCTGGCGGCGAAGGCGACCACGGACGAGGGGCTGACGGCGCTGATGCTCGGGCTCGGGGCGGTGGCGCTCCTGGTGGGCGGGGTCGGCGTGGCCAACACCATGGTCATCTCAGTGCTGGAACGCCGTCAGGAGATCGGTCTGCGACGGGCGATCGGGGCCACCCGCAACGCCATCCGGCTGCAATTCCTGACCGAGTCACTGCTGTTGTCGGCCCTGGGCGGACTGGCGGGGGTGGTGCTGGGCTCACTGGCGACATGGGCGTTCGCCCTGGCCCAGGGCTGGACGACGGTGATCCCGGCCTGGGCGGCGGCGGGTGGTTTCGGTGCCACGCTGGTCATCGGCATGCTCGCGGGCCTCTATCCCGCCATCCGTGCCTCACGTCTCCACCCCACCGTGGCGCTCAACGCCTCCTGAAAGTGCCCCAGTTCCCCCGACCCATGGGTGGGGGCGGGGGCGGGGCGGCTTACGATCCTGTGGTGGGCCGCCGCGATACAACGATCGCGCCCTGTAGTGGAGGAGAACACGACGTGACCGGTCACGGGGTAGCATCCCAGACGGCGAGCGGGCCGGAGCCGCCGAACAGCCCCATCAACCAGGGGCGTCCGCACAGCGCCCGGATGTACGACTACTTCCTGGGCGGCAAGGACAATTACGTCGCGGACCGGCAGGCCGCGGCGAAGGTGCTCACCCTGTGGCCGGGCGTCATGATCGCCGCTCGCACCAACCGCGCCTTCATGCAGCGCGCGACCCGGTATCTGGCCGCCGACTGCGGTATCCGGCAGTTCCTCGACATCGGGACCGGCATTCCCACCAGCCCGAACCTGCACGAGGTCGCCCAGTCGGTCGCGGCGGATGCGCGGATCGTCTACGTCGACAACGACCCGATCGTGCTGGCCCACGCGCAGACCCTGCTCACCAGCCACCCCGAGGGCCGCACCGCCTACGTCGACGCCAATGTGGCCGACCCCGGCACCATCCTCGACTCGCCGGAGCTCGGCGAGGTGCTGGACCTCTCCCAGCCGGTGGCGCTGAGCCTGTGTGCCCTGCTGCACTTCGTCCCGGACGAGTGGGAGCCCTACACGATCGTGCGGCGGCTGGTCGACGCACTGGCGCCGGGTTCGTATCTCGTCCTGAGCCACATCACCCCGGACTTCGACCCGGTGGCGACCCAGCGGACGGTGGACGTCTACCACAGCGGTGGGATCAAGGGGCAGATCCGCAGCAAGGCGGAGGTGACGGAGTTCTTCACCGGTCTGGAACTGGTGGAGCCCGGTATCGAGGTGCCGCACCGCTGGCGCCCCGACCTGACCGCCGGGCCCCAGGTGGTCACCGGCGACGTCACCGACGAAGAGGTGTCCTTCTGGGTGGGCGTGGCCCGCAAGCCGCTGTCCTGACACCGCCCGGCTCCCGGTGCCGCCCCCGCCCGCGGCGAGGGCGGGACCGCCGGTCGCTAGGCCCTGCCGCGGACCGGGGTGAACCGCAGCGGCAGGGCGGCTGGTCCGCGGGTGAAGGTGCCCTGGTCCCGCGGGGTGAACCCGGGTTCCAGACGGACGTCCGGCATCGCGTCCAGGAGTTGCCCGACGGCCACCTCGATCTCGGCCTTCGCCAGCAGGGCGCCCACACAGAAGTGCCGTCCGAGGGCGAAGGAGAGATGGTCGGCCGCGGCGGAGAACGCGGTTCTGGCTGTCAGGTCGGTCCGGAAGACGTCGAAGGAGTCCGGGTCCGCGTACCGGCGTTCATCCCGGCCCGCCGAGCCGATCAGACAGATCACGGTGGAGCCGTCGGGGATCACCCCACCGCTCACCTCCACGTCACCGGCCACCTGACGCATGATCATTTGCACCGGGGGCGTATGACGCAGGGTCTCGATGAACGCTCGTGGGATGAGCTCGCGGTCCGCTGTGACCGCGGCCAACTGCCCGGGGTGCAGCAGCAGGTTCCGCATCACCGCGGACACCGCCTTGTCGGTGGTCTCGGCCCCGGCCGACAGCAGCAGACTGCAGAAGGCCCGGATCTCCTCGTCACTCATGGCCGTGCCGTCGACCTCCGCCGTACACAGACTCGAGAGCAGATCGTCGCCGAGCGCGGCGCGCCGACGCCGGATGACCGGAAGCAGATAGGCGGCGAACTCCTCCCGGGTGCGCAGTCCCTCGGCGGCCACCTCCGGATCCCGCGAGAGATTGCCGAGGAACGCGACGACCGATCGGTACCAGCGCTGGAAGGTGTCGTGGTCACCCCTGTCCAGGCCCATCATGTCGACGATGACGTGGACGGGGAAGCGGCCCGCGAACTGCGAGACCAGCTCGACCCGGCCGGTGTGACGGAAGCCGTCGATGAGTTCCCCGGCATTGCGCTCGATCACCGGCAGCAGCCTCTCCTGTAAGGACGTACCGCGGAAGACGGGGGCCACCAGGGCGCGGCGGACGGTGTGTTCGTGACCGCTCATCTGGACGAAGGTCCTGCCGTGCACGGGTTCCAGCTGCCAGGCGTAGTTCTCGCTGGTGAAGGCCGGGTCCTTGAAGGCACGGCGGACGTCCTCGTACCGCGAGAGCAGATAGCTGCGGGTGGGGGCGTGCCAGAGCAGCGGTGCCTCGTCGCGGAGGCGCCGGTAGACCGGATAGGGGTCGGCGGCGAAGGCGGGCGAGAGGATGTCGGGCGCTTCCTGGGGCGTGATGGTCACGGTCACTCCACGTTCTGTACCGGGTGCGGGCAGGTCGGGGCGCATCCGTGGGACGGCTCCTGGACGGGGCCGCACCACGGCCATCACTACAGTGTGTGTGCGCCGGTCACCCGGGGCGAGTACGCCGGATCGGCCGGTCCCGGCGGAGCGCCCTCCTCAGGACAGCAGCCGTCGCTCGGTGGCGACGGCCACGGCTCCCGCCCGGGTCTCCACGCCCAACTTGCCGTAGATCCGGCCCAGATGGGTCTTGACGGTGGCCTCGCTGATGAACAGTGCGCGGGCTATCTCCCGGTTGCCCAGGCCTCGGGCGAGCTGGCGCAGAATGTCGCGTTCGCGTGCGGACAGGGTGGGCCGCGGACTGCGCATACGGGCCATCACCCGGTCGGCGACCGGCGGTGAGAGCGCGGTGCGACCGGACGCGGCGTCGTGGATCGCCGCGAACAGCTCGTCCGGCCGTTCGGCCTTGAGCAGATAGCCGGTGGCGCCCGCTTCGATGGCACGGGCGATATCGGCGTCGGTGTCGAACATGGTGAGCACCAGGACACGTGGGGTGGTGGTGGCGTCTTCGGCGTCGTCGCCATCGTCATCGGGTGGGGTGGTCAGCCTACGGGTCGCCGCCACACCGTCCATGCCGTCGCCGAGTTGCAGATCCATCAGCACCACATCGGGCCGGACCCGGGCCGCCACGGCGAGGGCCTCCTCACCGCTGCCCGCCTCGCCGACCACCTCGATACCGTCGGTACTGGCGAGCAGGGCGCGCAGCCCGGCCCGGACCACGGCGTGGTCATCGCACAGCAGCAGCCTCACGGGTGGGGTGGGTTCGGTCGGACGTGATCGCAACGACGGGCCTTTCGCAGGGGTGAGGGGATCAGGGACGAGGCTCAGGGGGCGGGGTTCAGGGGGACGGACGCCGAGACGACGGTGCCCTCGCCCGGTGTGGATTCCACGGTGAGGGTGCCGCCGGACTGCCGTGCCCGCACCCGCATGGCGGGCAGCCCGTGCCCCCGCTCCGCGCCGGGCGGCGGGCGGCGGTCGATGTCGAAACCACGGCCGTTGTCGGCGATGTCCAGGGAGAGCTGGTCGTCCAGACAGGTCAGGGTGAGTGCGGCCCGGGTGGCCCAGGCGTGTTCGCGCACATTGGCCAGGGCGCCCTGGGCGATGCGCAGCAGCGCCGCCTCCGCGCGTTCCGGCAGCGGCCCCGGTGTGCCGTCCAGCCGGAAGTCCACGGACAGGCCGGCGCCCGACGCGCGCTCGGCGAGGGTGCGCAGCGCCTGCGGGAGACTGCCTCCGGCGAGCTCGGCCGGGGCCAGATCGTGGACGAACCGGCGGGCCTCGACGAGGCTGCGGGAGGTGATCTCGGCCGCGTCCCGCATATGGCGGCGGGCGGTGTCCGGCTCCGCCGACCAGACGCGGTCGGCGGCCTGCAACAGCATCCGCTGGCTGGACAGCCCCTGGGCCAGGGTGTCATGGATCTCCGTCGACAGCCGCTGTCGCTCCGCCAGCACCCCCGCCCGCCGTTCGGTGGCCGCCAGTTCCCGCCGGGTGCGCATCAGATCGTCGATGAGGACGCGCTGCCGGGCGGCCTGGCGCCGCAGATGGACCAGGACGGCGGTGGCGACCGCGGCGATGGCGAGCGGCGCCACCACCACATTGGGGTTGAACGCGCCGTGGCCACCGTGTCCGCCCCGCGCCACCCGCAGTTCGGAGACCACCACCAGCAGGGTGAGCGCGGCGGCCAGCGGTACCGCGGTGCGCGCGGGCAGGCTCTGCAAACCGGTGAAGAGCAGCGGCATCGCACACCAGGTGGCGCTCGGGGCCAGCACCAGCAGTCCGGCCCACACCGTGGACACCGCCCCCAGCCAGACCAGATGGCGGGTGGTGGGCCGGGTACCGGGGCGCGGCGCGGGGGCGAGCAGTCTGCCGAGGACGTAGAGCGCGCCGAAGACGAGGAACAGGGTGACCACCCACGCCGTACGCGGCTGGCCCTGGTCACGGCTGAGGAAGCGGACCAGCGAGGAGCCCAGCAGCAGGAGGAAGGCGGAGTCCATGACCACCCTGAGCCACCGCCCGTCCGGGTCGGTGGGGACGGTGCCACCGGTGGGGTCGGTGGGGTCCATGGGGTCGGTCACGGATGGTGGGTCGACCGCCGTCGTCATCCCCGCCTCCTCCCTCTCCTCGTCTTCTCGTGTCACCCGGCCACCGTAGGGCCACCGCGACGCCACCTCTCCAGCCAGTCCTAACGCGCCCGCCGCGGGTACGCATCATCCGATCGGTTGATACCGGGGTCCGCCGGACCGCGTGCGCACGGGGGCCGTCCCACCGACGCCGGAGTGCCGCCGGGACACCGACGCTGGGATCGAGGCACGCACCACCGCACCGCCACGAGAGGACCGACCGCCCATGCCCGCCAGGAACGTCACCGTCAACCGCGCGTCGCTCGGCCACCGCATCGGCTACGCGCTGCGCCACCCCGACCGGGTGCCGCGCTATCTGAGCCGCGCCGCCCGGGACGCCTGGCTGCGTCACCGCTGGCCGGACCACGTCGCCTACTACCGCGCCGTGATGCGCTCCGACACCCGGACCAGCCCGGACGCCGCGGTGGGCAGCGCGACCCGTGAGCGGTGGCTCGCCCTGGGCGCGATGCAGTTCGACTACCTCGTCGGTCACGGGCTGCGGCCCGAACACCGGATGCTGGAGATCGGCTGCGGCAACCTCCGGGCGGGCTGGCGGTTCATCCGGCACCTGGAACCCGGTCACTACTACGGCATCGACATCTCGCCCGACATCCTCGCCGCCGCGCAGGACACCCTGGTGCAGTCGGGACTCCAGGAGCGGCTGCCGCATCTGACCCCGGTCCGCGATCTCACCCTGCGGTTCCTGCCCGAGGCACGGTTCGACGTCATCCACGCGCACAGCGTCTTCTCGCACTCCCCGCTGCCGGTCATCGAGGAGTGCCTGGCCAACGTCGGCCGGGTGTTGGCGCCCGGAGGCTGGTTCGACTTCACCTTCGACCGCACCGAGGGCGCCGAGCACCAAGTGCTGCGCGAAGACTTCTACTACCGCACCGGGACACTCGTGGCTCTGGCCGCGAAGCACGGTCTGGAGGCACGGTTCATGGACGACTGGGAGGCGCTGCCGCACGGTCAGTCGAAGATCCGGGTCACCCACGGCCCGGACACCGCGCGGTCCGCCGAGTCCGGCGGCGAGCCCGTCTGATCCCCCCGCGGGCACCCGCCGGTCCGGTAGCGGGGAAACTGGTCCTTTCGCTATCGGTGAAGGAGCAATGTGTTCGCGACATCGCTGGGTGACGACGGTGCGGAACTGCGCCCGCTGGAGCCGTGGAACGCCGAGGAGTACCTCGCCCACATCGACCGCTGCCGGGACTACGTCGGAACGCATATCGCGCTGGGGGACCGGGCCACCGACCTCCCGTCGGCCACCGCCTTCCTCCAGCTGTACGCGGACAAGGCGGCCGCCGACAGCGGACGGATGTACGGCATCTGGGTCGACGGAACGCTCATCGGCGGGGTGCTCTTCCGTGCCTTCGACGCCCAGGCCGCCACCTGTGAGGTGGGCTGCTGGCTGGAGGAGGCGTTCGCCGGGCGCGGACTGGTCACCCGGGCCATCCGGACGCTCATCGACTGGGCGGTCGAGGTGCGCGGGATCCACCGGGTGGAGTGGCTGGCCTCCTCCACCAACACCGCGAGCATCAAGGTGGCGCGGCGGCTCGGCATGGTGCGGGACGGTGTTCTGCGCGAGGACCACGCGCACCGGGGCGTACGTGTGGACACGGAGGTGTGGTCGGTGCTGGCGCCCGAGTGGCGCGCACGGCGCGGATGACATCCGCACGGTGCGACGCGGTGTCACGCACCGCGCCGCACCGTCCCGTGCGCCAGGTCGTCTCGTCCTAGGTGATGGTGAGGGTGCGTTCGCCCCGGGCCAGGGAGCTGTCGCCCGCGTAGAGCCGGATCTCGCCCTTCTCCACCACGAACTCACCGTCCCGGTCATGGGTCCAGAAACCCAGCTCCGCGGCGCCGAGGCGGAAGCGCACGGTGGTGGACTTCCCCGCGCCGAGGGTGATCCGGCGGAAGCCGCACAGTCTGCGCACCGGCTGGACGATGCCGGCCACCGGGTCGCGCAGATAGAGCTGGACGACCTCGTCCCCGCTCCGCCGCCCGGTGTTGCGCACGGTCACCGCCACCTCGACGGTGTCGCCCCGGCGCAGCGCCTCGGCCGTGATCCGGCGCACCGGCAGCGAGGGCTCCCCGATGTCGAAGGTGGTGTAGCTCAGCCCGTGGCCGAACGCGAACTGCGGACCGTCCCGCACATCCAGATAGCGGGAGGTGTAGGGGTTGTGCGGATCGTAGGGGCGGCCGGTGTTCTCGTGGTTGTAGTAGACCGGGATCTGACCCACCGAGCGAGGGAAGGAGACCGGGAGCTTCCCACCGGGGTTGACCTTCCCGAACAGCACGTCCGCGATCGCGTGCCCGCCCTCCAGCCCCGGGTGCCACGCCTCCAGCACGGCGGGCGCCGACTCCAGCCAGCCACCGATGGTCAGCGGACGCCCGTTGAGGAGCACCACCACGAAGGGTGCACCGGAGTCGGCGATGGCCTCGATCAGCCGCTCCTGTCTGCCGGGCAGACCGATGTCGCCGCGCACGCGCGCCTCACCGCTGAGCTCGGCGCCCTCTCCGACGACCACGACGGTCGCCTCGGCCGCCCTGGCCGCCGAGACCGCCTTGGGGATGTCGTCGGTGTCCCGGCCCCCGGCGTCCACGCCCCGCACGGACGTCACCTTCGCCTTCGGGACGGCGGCCCTGATGGCATCGGCCACCGTGACCGGTCGGGGGGTGTCCGCCCAGGGCCCGGCCCAGGAGCCCTTGAGGTCCGCCGAATCGGCGAACGGGCCGACCACCGCGAGGGAACGGGACGAGGTGCTCAACGGCAGCGCGGACCTCTCGTTCCGCAGCAGCACCATGGAGCGCGCGGCGGTCTCCCGCGCCGCCGACCGCGCGGCCCCGGTGGGTTCGGTGATGGCGGCGGCCTCGTCGGTATAGGGGTGGCGGAAGAGGCCGAGCCGGAACTTCAGCCGCAGGATCCGCGCCACCGCGTCATCCAGCCGGGCCATGGTGATCCGGCCGCTCCTGAGCAGCCGTTTGCCGTGGTCCACGAGGAGGGTGCTGACCATCTCCATGTCCACACCGGCGTTGAACGCCAGCCGGGCCGCGTCGGCGCCGTCGGCCGCGAAACCGTGGACGGTGAGTTCCCGGACGGCGATGTAGTCGCTGACCACCACACCGTCGAACCGCCACTGCTCCTTGAGGATCTCGGTGAGCAGATGCCGGTTGGCGTGGGCCGGAATACCGCTCACGGTGTTGAAGGCGGCCATCACGGTGGCCACTTCGGCCTCCACGGCCGCCGCGAAAGGGCCGAGGTAGAGGTTGCGCAGCCGTGCCTCGGACACATCCACGGCGTTGTAGTCGCGCCCGCCCTCGGCACCCCCGTAGGCGGCCAGGTGTTTGGCGCAGGCCGCCACCCGGTCGTCGTCGGCGAGGTCGTCCCCCTGGTAGCCGCGCACCTTGGCCGCCGCCAACGCCGCGGTGAGGAAGGGGTCTTCGCCGTTGCCCTCGGCGATGCGTCCCCAGCGCGGTTCGCGGGTGACGTCCATCATCGGGGAGAACGCCCAGTGCACCCCGTTGGACCGCGCCTCCTTGGCGGACACCTCGGCGTCGCGCCCGGCCACCGCCGGATCGAAGCTGGCCGCCTGGGCCAGCGGGATCGGAAAGGTGGTCCACAGACCGTGGATCACGTCGAGCCCGAACACCAGAGGGATGCCCAGACGGGATTCCTCCACCGCGATCCGCTGCAACGCATTGGTCTTCCGGGCGCCGTAGAGGTTGAGCACCGAGCCGAGCCTGCCCCTGCGGGCCGCCCCGACCGCCTCGGCGTTCTGCCCGCTGCCGGGACCGGTGTCGGCGCTCCAGGCGAGCTGCCGCAACTGCCCCAGCTTCTCCTCCACCGTCATCCGTCCGAGCAGTGCCTGGACCCGGGGCTCGTACGGGCGGGGGCGGTCCTCCCGAACCCCGTCCGGTGGACCGGGCGGGGGCTCCCCGCGCCGCAGGCGTCCGACGGCGCCGCCCGCGGCGACGGTGCCGCCGATGGCCCCGAGCACCGTACGTCTGCGCACTCCATCCATGGTCTTCACCCTCGCGACGGGCATCGTTGAAGAGCATCGAGTGGTTCTGCCGGACATCCGTGGCACCGGACATGCGTGGCGGCGGACATCCGGGGCGTCCGGGCCCGGTAGGCCTCGCGCACACCTCTTCCCCAGCGTAGAACGGCGGAGGCCCTGGGATATCGTGCGCGCATGACAGGGGAGGACGGGATACACCAGCCACGCCTGCGATTCCGGGACGTGGTGCCGCGGGCACTGCTCTACGGACTCGCCGCGACACCCCTCGTGGGCGTCGCCTCGCTCGGGGTGAGCGACCACCACGACCGCATGACGTTCCTGGCGGTCACCGGCGGTTTCGCCATGATCGGCGGGGGCGTGTTCACCGTGTTCGGGCTCTTGCTCTGGGCCGCCTGCGGCGGCGATATCCGGCGCTGCCGCGACTGGCGCACCATCACGGGCCAGGGGGACAGCGCCTCGGTGGCGGCGCCGGTCCTGGTACGGCTCGGTGTGCTGGCGCTGGTGCTCTTCCCCGGGGCGCTCGGTCTCTACCACCTGGTCGACGGCGCCGACTACGACAGCTGGCTGTACGGCGGCTGAGGGCGGCCGACGGCGGCCGACCGTGACGGAAGCCGTTGCGCCCACACTTCTGGGCAAATCCCCGAAATGCGTGCGACAGCCCATATGAGTGGGTAAGAGATCCATGTGCCCCGCAAGACACGGCGACGGGCCACACTGCTGCTGGCCCTCCTGGTTGCCCTGGTGACGACGTTGTTCGCCGCCCAGGGCGCCTCTGCCGCCACGGACGTGGACCGGATCGGCCAGGCGCTGCGCACCAGCCCCGTGTACGTCGATCCCGCCGCCTCGGACGCCCTGAGCGCCGACCGGGCGCGTGCCCTCGCCGACCGCATCCGCGCGGCGGACGTGCCCGTCTACGTCGCCGTGCTGCCGGACGACCGCGCGTACGGCGGGAAGCGCGTCTTCTCGCGGCTGCGCGAGGCCGTCGACCGCCCCGGTGTGTACGCGGTGGCACTCGGCACCTCCTTCGGCGCCGCGTCCGACACCTCGGTGCTGCCGGGCAGCACCTCCCAGGCACTGGCGGAGCAGAATCTGCGCCGCCACCCCGATGACCTCCCGAAGGTGCTGGACGGCTTCGTGACGGACGTGGCCGCGGCCACCCACGGCGACGCGGCACCGGGCGACCAGGAGCCCGGCGGGGTGTCGGCGGGCGGCGCCCTGTTCCTGCTGGTCATCCTGGTGGCGCTGGCCGGAAGCGCCCTGTTCGCCATGGGGCGCACCCGCAAGCGCCGCCGCGAGCGGGAGCGGGCCGGACTGGAGCAGGTGCGCGGCGCGGTCCAGGAGGACATCACCGCGTACGGCGAGAAGCTGAGCGGCCTCGGCTTCACCCCGTCCGATCCGGCGGCCACCCCGGAGATGGTGGCGGACTACGGCCGCGCGCTGGACGCCTACGAGGAGGCCAAGGCGAAGTCGGAGGCCGCACGGCGCCCGGAGGACGTACGGGCGGTGACCGAGGCGCTGGAGGACGGCCGGTTCTCGCTGGCGACGCTGGAGGCCCGCCGCGAGGGAGCGCGCCTCCCCGAGCGGCGGCCGCCGTGCTTCTTCGATCCCCGCCACGGGCCGTCGGTGCGCGATGTCGACTGGGCCCCGGCGGGTGGCGCGCAACGGTCGGTGCCCGCGTGCGCCGCGGATGCCACCCGGATCGAGGACGGACTCGACCCGGAGACCCGTACCGTCCCCGTGGGCGGCGGACGCCGCCCGTACTGGGAGGCGGGCCCGGCGTACGCCCCGTGGGCGGGCGGGTACTTCGGCGGTTACGGCGCCGCGCTGCTCCCCGCCCTGCTGGTCGGCACGATGCTGGGCGGTTCGCTGAGCCCCGGCTACGACGAGGCGGGCGCGTTCGGGGACGGCGGTGACTACGGCGGTTTCGGGGACGGCGGCGACTACGGCGACGGTGGCGGATTCGGCGGGGGCGACTTCGGGGGCGGGTTCGGCGGAGGCTTCGGCGACGGCTGACCACCGCTGACCGCGACCGGGACGCGGCACACCCGGACATGTCCGCGTAGGCCGCCCGGACACCGCGTACGGATTCCTGACCGCCCTGTGACCCGCTCGTATCCCGGACGCCACTCCTCGCCGACCGGGCCGTGGGGCAGGATGGTGGGCGATCGGTGAGCGGGTGGTGGGCCATGATCAGTCTGCAGCGGCTTCTCGACGCCGTAGGACCAGCGGTGCTGTCGGGCCCGTGTGCCCCGGAGCGGCTGTCCGTCACGGTCGGCGACGCGGTGATAGCCGAACCGGACGGGGAGCTCCAGCCCCGGGCGGGGGACATCGTGCTCGGAGTGAACCTCACCGACCGTGACGCCGCGCTGCGGCTGCTGGCCCTGTGCGGCCGGAGGGCGGCCGCCGCCGTCCTGCTCAAGGCGCCCTTGGCGGCCGACGAGCGGGTGGCCGCGGCGGCGGACGAGGCGGGGGTGGCGCTGCTGCGGGTGTCCGCCGGGGCGGGCTGGGCCCAGGTGCTCTCCCTGCTGCGCGCGGCGCTCGACAGCGAGGGGCTGGCCGCGTCCGCCGCGGGGCTCGGGGTGGCGGAGGCCGGGGACCTGTTCGGGGTGGCGGACGCCATCGCCCGGATCATCGACGCCCCGGTGACCATCGAGGACCGCAGCTCACGGGTGCTGGCGTACTCCACCCGCCAGGAGCGCGGCGACGAGGCGCGGGTGGCCACCATCATGGGCCGCCACGTACCCGAGGACGTCAACGCGCACTTCCGGCGGCAGGGTGTGTTCCGCAGGATCGCCCAGGCCACCACGCCCATCTACGTTCCGGCGGTCGTGGAGGGGACCAAACCGCGACTGGTGGTGCCGGTGCACGCGGGAGGCGATGTGCTCGGCTCGATCTGGGCGATCGTGCCGGGGCCGGTCGAGCCCGAGCGGGCCGCCGCGTTCGCCGACGCCGCGGACGCGGCCGCGCTGCACCTGCTGCGCCGCCGCGCGGAGGCGGACCGGCAGCGGCTGGCGCTGGCGGACATGGTGGCGAAGGTGCTGCACGGGCAGGAGGGTGCGGCTGACGCCGCGCGTCTCCTCGGCCTGACCAGCGGCCCCTGGCGGGTGATCGCCGTGGGGGTGCCCAGTGAGGACGCCGACGAGGCGGAGCGGCAGCGGCTGACGGTGCGGGAGCGGCTGTGCCGGTTCCCGGGCACCCGGCTGCGCTCCCCGGCCGCGGTGATCGGTGACGTGGTCTACGGCATCGTGCACGCCGACGCGGTGAACTCCGCGGCCGAGGCGCGCGCGGACTGGCTGGGCGAACTCGCCGGGCCCGCCGGGGACACCACCACGCCGCTGGTGGCCATGGGCGGTCTCGCCACCACCGTCCCCGGACTGGCCGACTCCCGGGAGCAGGCCGATGACACACTCGGACTGCTCACCGCCGGTCTCGTCCCCGGGGGCGCGGCCGTCCACGACGAGGTGTGGGCCACGGTGGTGCTCCGCCGCACCGCCCGGGCCGCGAGCGGCGCCCGCATCGCGGCCATCGGGCCGCTGCGAGAGCTGCTGGAGCACGACCGCGAGCACCACACCAGCCATGTGGTGACGCTGTACACCTGGCTGGAGGAGATGGGCGACGCGAAGGCGGCCGCCGCCCGGCTGTGCATCCACCCCAACACACTCCGCCACCGGATGCGCCGGCTGCGCGAGGTGGTGGACCTGCGGCTGGAGAGCGCCGAGGTGCGCGCGGCGCTGCTGTTCCAGCTCACCACCCGCCGTTACGGCGCCGACGGCGCGGCGGTCCCGCGGGCCGCACCGCGGACCGCGGTGCACGAGCCGGACTGACGGCGGCGGCCGCTCCCCCGCGCCCGGTACGTGGCCAGGCGCCCGGTACGTTGTTCCCTCCGCACTCCGCGGCGCCGTACGACAGTGGCGTTTGCACGATGACGGAGCGTCGTCCCCGGCGCCACCATGGCTTCACCCGCGGCCCGCCCCGGGCCCGGTGGAGTCTCCACGGAAGGACGACGGTGTGGCGATCGGCAGCTCCCACGAGGTCAGCGACCGCACGGACGGGACCTGCGAGGACGCGCCTCTCGCACAGGCACGGATCGACCTCGCGGCCATCAGCGCCAATGTGGCGCGGCTGCGGGAGGCCGCCGGTTCCGCGGAGACCATGGCCGTGGTGAAGGCCGACGGCTACGGCCACGGCATCGTCCCCAGCGCCCGCGCGGCGCTGGCCGGTGGCGCCACCTGGCTCGGCGCCGCGCGGATCCATGAGGCGCTGACCCTGCGCGCCTCCGGTATCACCCCCCGGATCCGCGTGATGGCCTGGCTGCTGGCCCCGGGCGACGACTGGGCCGCCGCCGTGGCCGCGGACATCGAGCTGTCGGCCGGGGCGATCTGGGCGGTCGAGGCGGCGGAGGAGGCGGCGCGGACGGCGGGCCGTCCCTGTCTGCTGCATCTGAAGGCGGACACCGGTATGGGCCGCGGCGGCGCCACGCCGGCCGACTGGCCCGCGCTGCTGGAGGCCGCCGCGCGTGCCGAGGCGTCCGGACACATCCGGGTGGTGGGGATCTGGTCCCACCTCGCCGACGCCGACACCCCCGGCCATCCGGCCACCGACGCACAGGTGGAGAACTTCCGGACCGCGGTGGACATGGCCCGGAAGGAGGGGCTGCGCCCCGAGGTGCTGCACCTGGCCAACTCGGCCGCCACGCTGCGGCTGCCGCAGACCCACTTCGACCTGGTGCGCCCCGGGATCGCGGTGTTCGGACTGAGCCCGGTGCCGGAGTCCGCCGACGCCGCCGCCCTGGGGCTGCGCCCCGCGATGACGCTCTCGGCCCGGCTGGTCTCCGTCAAACGCGTCCCCGCCGGACAGGGCGTGTCCTACGGCCCGCGCTACCGCACGTCCCGCCCGACCACCCTCGGTGTGGTGCCCCTGGGCTACGCCGACGGGGTGCCCCGGCACGCGTCCGGCACCGGGCCGGTGCTGGCCGCGGGGGAACGGCACACGGTGGCGGGCACGGTGTGCATGGACCAGTTCGTCGTCGACCTCGGGGACGGCCGGGCGGCGGTCGGCGACGAGGTGGTGCTGTTCGGCCCCGGCGACCGGGGGGAGCCCGGTGCCGAGGACTGGGCGCGGGCCGCGGACACCATCGCGTACGAGATCGTCACCCGGGTCGGCGACCGGGTGCCGCGGATCTACCGCGGCGCCGGTGCCTGCGTGGGCTGATCCTGGCCACCGCGCTCCCCTGCGGTCCGCCGCAGGGTGGCGTCGAGGGTTCCGAGCAGCCCCAGCGCCTGCGCGCTGGGGCTGCCGGGTTCCGCCCGGTAGATGACCAGTTGCTGACCGGGGGCGGCCCGGACGTCGAACGACTGGTAGGTGAGGCTCAGCGCGCCGACGTCGGGGTGGTGGAGGTGTTTGGCGTCCCGTGTCTTGCCGCGCACCGCGTGGGTGTTCCACAGGGCGGCGAACTCGGCGCTGTGCCGGGTGAGGGTCTCGACGAGGGCGGTCAGCCGGGGGCCGTCGGCGGGATAGCCCTCCGCCTGGCGCAGATTGGCCACGGTGGCCTGGGCGGTCCAGTCCCAGCGGGTGAAGAAGGGGCGGGCCGCGGGATCGAGGAAGACCATCCGGGCGAGGTTGTCAGCGGGCCGGAAGGGCGAGTACAGCGCCTGGGCGAGGGGGTTGGCGGCCAGGAGGTCCAGGGTGCGGCTGACGACGAAGGCGGGGGTGTGGGCGTAACCGTCCATGAGCCCGCGCAGCTCGGCGCTGACGGTGTCCGGGGCGGTCAGGTGGCGGTCGTCGGGTGCGGTGCCGGTGAGCCGGTACAGATGGGCGCGGGCGTCGGGGTCCAGGTGCAGGGCGCGGCTGAGGGCGTCGAGCACCTGGGGTGAGGGATGGCGTTCCCGTCCCTGTTCCAGCCGTGTGTAGTAGTCGGCGTTGACCCCGGCGAGCACGGCCACCTCCTCGCGGCGGAGTCCGGGGACCCGGCGGACCCCGTGGTACGCCATGCCGACGTCCCCTGGCCGCAGGCCGGCGCGGCGGGCGCGCAGGAAGTCTCCGAGTGCGTTGTCGGGCATGGACCCAAGGCTAGGCAACCGTGCGGATCGCTGCCTGGGTGTGCCGCACCCAGGCTCTGCGCCACCTGGTTGACCTGCGACGTTCTCCTCAGACTCGGTGCCGGGGCGGGATCCGCTCCACGATCGAGAGGACGGACGGCGATGACACGCACCGAGAAGGTCGTTCTGATCACCGGGGCCAGCAGTGGGATCGGTGAGGCGACGGCGCGCAGGCTGGCCGCCGACGGCCACCGGGTCTTCCTGGGAGCGCGGCGCACCGAACGGCTGGCCGCACTGGCCGGGGAAGTGGCGGACGGCGGTGACAGGGTCGGGTTCCAGCGGCTGGACGTCACCGACGCCGCGGACGTACGGGAGTTCGTGGCCGCCGCGCGGGAGCGGTTCGGACGGGTGGACGTGATGGTGAACAACGCGGGGGTGATGCCGCTGTCCCCGCTGGCGGAGCTGAAGGTCCACGAGTGGGACCGCATGATCGATGTGAATGTGCGGGGGGTGCTGTACGGTATCGCCGCGGTTCTGCCGGTGATGCGGGAGCAGGGCGGCGGACACATCGTCAACATCGCGTCGGTGGGCGCGTACGAGGTGGTGCCCACCGCCGCGGTGTACTGCGCCACGAAGTACGCGGTGCGCGCGCTGTCGGAGGGGCTGCGCCAGGAGTCGGCGGGGGACGTCCGGGTGACCGTGGTGTCCCCGGGGGTGACCGAGTCGGAGCTCGCGGACTCCATCTCCGACCCCCGGGCGCGTGAGGACATGAAGAGCTACCGCTCGGTGGCCATCCCGGCGTCGGCCATCGCGGACGCCATCGCCTTCGCCGTGCACAGCCCGGCCGAGGTGGACGTCAATGAGCTCGTGGTGCGCCCGGCGGCCAGCGCCCAGTGAGCGGTGTCCCCGTCACGGCGCCCCCTCGGCCGAGGGGGCGCCGTACCGCGCGGACCCTTGTCAGTCACCCGCGGTCGAAGATCACTTGATTCCCGGTCCGGCCGGAGATCTGTTGCACAATGCCAGGGTCCTGTCGTGAGCTCCGCCGACCAACTCCCCCCGCAGTGGGGACGGTTGGCCGACCTCTCCCGCATCCAGGGGGCTCCATGTCCGTCACGGATCCACGGCACGGCCACGACGGCTGGACCGACGACTACGGGGAGGGCACCGACGAGGAGCCGGACGACTGCCCCGACAACGGGTGCGCGGAGGGCTTCCACCGTCCGGCCGCGGCCTCCCGCACGGTCATACGGGGCGCTCGGGGCCCCGGACCGCGTTCACCAGTCCGGCCACCAGGTCCGCCCGCTCGGCCATGGCGTCGACCAGCAGATACTCGTGGTCGGCATGGGCACCGCCGCCGACCGCTCCCAGACCGTCGAGGGTGGGCACCCCCAGCGCGGCCGTGAGGTTGCCGTCGCTGCCGCCGCCGACCGCCACACCGTCGATACCGGGGAGCAGCCGGCGCGCCAGCGCGAAGAGCCCGGCCGAGGCCGACTCGGGCATCGGCGGACGGCCGACGGACCCCTGAACGGTGATCGCGGCCCCGTCGAGATGGGGTGTCAGCGCGGCGAAGGCGGCTTCGACCCGTTCCTTCTCCGCGGGCGTCTCGACCCGGACGTCGACGGTGACGGTGGCCTCCGCGGGGACCACGTTGTCCAGGGTGCCCGCGGTGGCGACGGTCGGGGTGACCGTGGTGCCGATCCCGGGACGGCTGAGCGCCGCGATGTCCAGCACCTGGTGTGCCGCCTCGACCAGGGCGTTGACCCCGGCCTCCGGTTCGAGGCCCGCGTGCGAGGCCCGGCCCGCGACGGAGACCTCGAAGGTGCCGCAGCCCTTGCGGCCGGTCTTCAGCCCGCCACCGTCGGCGGCGCCCTCGAGTACCAGGACGGCACCGCACGCGCGGGCCCGGTCCTCCAGGAGGGCCCGGGAGGAGCGGGAGCCGACCTCCTCGTCGGCGGTCACCAGGATCTCCACCCCCGACCGGTCCTCGAGCGACGCCAGGCCGTGCACGGCCTGGACCACACCGCCGAGCATGTCGAAGACCCCGGGGCCGGTGGCGCGGCCGTCCTGGACCGTGAACGGGCGGCGCTCCAGGGTGCCGAGCGGGAAGACGGTGTCGTGGTGGCCGAGGATCAGGACCCGGGGTTCGCCACCGCCCGACCAGTGGACATGGGTTCCGCCTTCGGTCTCCACCAGCTCCGCCCGGCCGCCGAGGCGGCTCTCGATGACGGCGGCGACCGTCTCGGCCGATGCCTTCAGGGCGTCGATGTCACGTGACGGGGACTCGACTTCGACCAGGGTCCTGAGGTCGTCGATCATCGCGTCCACATTCACGGGAACGGCCTTGTGCGTCGTCATGCCGCGAGCGTAGCTGGCTCGTGTCCCGGTCGCCGCCGCGCCGAGGAGCCCAGGTGAACTCGCCCGTCGTACCGGGCCGTACGCCCCGGTGCGTACCCGGTGGCGCCGAACCGCCGTGCCACAATGCTCCGATGCAGAGACGGCCGCAGCGCGGCGTACCGGAACGCCCGTGCACCCTCGTCGTCTGCCGGGGCTGCTGCTGCGGCGACGCGGCGAAGCACCCCCGTACCGATCACCAGGGCCAGTTGGACCGGCTGCGGGCGGCGGCGGACACGGCGCCGGGCCGGGTGGCGGTGCGGACGACCGACTGTCTGGGCCCCTGCGGCCAGGCCAATGTGGTGGTGGTCCAGCCGTCGGCGGGTGGGCGCCGGGACGGTGGACGGCCGACGTGGATCGGCTGGGCCCTGGACGACGAGACCACCGACGATCTGCTCACCTGGGCGCTCGCGGGCGGGCCGGGGGTGGCCGAGCCGCCGGCCACGCTGGAGCTGCAGTTCATCCGGCCGCCGGGTGAGGCACGGGCGAGGGCGAGGGCGGCCGGGTCCGACGGCTGAGTGTCGGCCCCGGCCGGTGCGCTTGAGTTGCGCTCGAGTGAGGTCAGCGGGCGGTGCCGAAGTCCTGGGTCCAGTAGTGGCCGGGCTGGGCGTGGCCGACGCCGATCTCCTTGAAGTCGCAGTTCAGGATGTTGGCCTTGTGGCCGGAGCTGTTCATCCAGCCGTCCATGACGCTCTCGGGCGAGCTGTAGCCGTAGGCCACGTTCTCGCCGTAGGTGCTCCAGGAGTATCCGGCGCGCTCGATACGGTCGTCGGGGGAGGAACCGTCGGAGCCGGTGTGCGACATGTTGCTGTGCTCCGCCATGTCCTCGCTGTGGGTCTGGGCGGCCTTGGTCAGCTTGGCGTCGACGGTCACCGGCTTGCAGCCGACCTTGGCGCGCTCCTTGTTGACCAGCGCGACGATCTGGTCCTGGAGGTCGGAGGAACCGGAGCTCGTGGTGGCGGTGGTCGACGCGGGCGCCGCGGAGGAGGGCGAGGCGGCCTTGGTGGTGGCCTTGGTGGTCGTCCTGGCCGGGGCGGTGCGAGTGGGCTTGGCCGAGGTCGGTGCCGCGGAGGAGGCGGGGGCGGACGTGGCGTTACGCGGCGAGGCCGACCGCGATGCGCTGGGGGTGGCCTTGGACCGGTCGGCGCGGTGCTTCCACCGCTGGCCGTCCTTGTCCGCGCCGGGGGTGCCGCGGTGGCCGGTGGTCGTGGTCCACTCGCCACGGGCCTCGGACCGCTTGTCGTCCTGCCCCCCGTCCAGACAGGCCATGGCGACCGAAGGCACACCCACGGCGGCGACGGCCACGGCCGCGATGGCTATCTTCCGGCGGTGCGACTTCTTGCTGCGGTGCTTGCTCATACATGACCTCACTCGGTGTTCGCGGCACGCCCTCCCCCCTGGTCCGGCGGGTTCCGCGCGCTGTCGCGCACGGGCCGCCGGGGCGCCTTGCGGGCCGCCATTCTTAGAGCCGCCGGACGCACGGGGCAACAAGTGTTCGGTCCTAGGGAGCTTCGTAGTGGCACACATGGCTTGCGCCGCACGGCGATGCGTGCTGGTCCGGCTTCACAGGTTCACCACAGCGCTGTCACACCGTCAGAACACCTGACCCGGGAGCGAGTGCGCACGACGGCACCACGGCTCTTACGGTGCGGCGGGGCGGAGTACGCATGTCCACCAGAGCGGAAAAAACCTCTTATGTCCGCTAGGAGGTATCGCCCACCGCGTACCTTTTGAGCCGTGGCACCGATGTGACAGATCTCATGGCCCGGCGAGGTGTCGCACGGCTCAGCGGTCCGTGGCCAGCGCCTCGCGCCACACCGGGCTGTCGACGTAGTGGTTGTCGTAGCGCTCGGAGGACTCCGCGATCTCCCGCGGGTCGGCCTCACCGCGCATGACACGCCCCAGGAGCCGGAGGTAGTCGAAGCGCGGCAGCCCCGGGGTGAAGGTGAACAGCACATCGGCGGTGGCGCCGGGGGCGGCGGCGAAGGCGTGCGGGGTGCGCGGTGGCACCAGCAGGAAGTCGCCCTCGTCCAGAACCCGGATCTCCTCCCCCACCAGCACCTGCAGCGACCCGCCGATCACATGGAACATCTCGGCCGCGGCGGTGTGGAAGTGCGGGGGCGCACCGACCGCACCCCGGGCGAAGGTCGACCGGTAGCACGTCAGCAGACCCCCGGTGTCCCCGGCGTCCGCGAGCAGCGTGATCACACTGCTCGGATCGGCCGCCGTCTCGGCTTCGGCGGCTCGGGTGTGGACGGGGGTGAAGGTGGTGTGCCGCATCGCGCCGGTCTGCTCGTTCATCGTGGTGTTCTCCGCCCGCTCCGTGGTGTTCTTCGCCTGGTCCGTGGTGTTCTTCGTCGTCATGGCTATGACCCTAGGCGGATGATCGACCCACGACATCGGTCACTTCGGTGGCAAAATCATGGGTCAATTCACGATGGCGTCGACGGGGGTCCGACGACCGGCCACCGTGAATTTGCCCCGGACCAGGGACCGTGTGCCAAAGTGGACGGCCGCCTTCCCCTCCCCCGCCCTCTGTCCCCGTGTCCCCTCGCCCTTCCCTCCCCCCGTGGCTCCTCAGCCGTCCTTCCTTGTCCTTCCTCATGTCATTGTGTGAGTAGCGATGCAGGCAACGACTGTCCTCCCCCGCCCCGCGGACCTCTTCGACCAGGGCCTGGAACAGCGCCCGGGTTCGGCCCTGCTGCGTTTCGGCGCCGCGCGGCAACGACCCGCCGACCGGATCAGCTGGTCCGGCGACGGCGCCGCGGCCTGGCTGGACGACACCCGTGGTCATGTGTGGAGCGTCGGTGAGCCGGTGGCCGCCGCCGCCCTCGTACTGCGCGCGGCGCAGGGCCATCCCGACCGGGTGCGCGAGTTCACCGGGCCGCGGGGCACCGACACCCTGGTGGCCCGCCATCTGCCGATGACCGATGTGGTCGAGTGGATCTTCCGCTGGACGGTCGAGGAACCACCGGCGCAGCGCGGCGAGGAGCGGGTGGTCGAACTCGGCGAGCGCCACCACGACGAACTGCTGGCGTTCCTCAACGAGCACAGCCCGGCCCACTCCACCGGCCCGGGTTCCGCCGGTGTCAGTGTGTGGGCCGGGATCCGGGACGACGACGGACGGCTGGTGGCGTGCGGCGCCCTGAGCAGTCTGCGGGACAGCGGGGCGCCGCTGATGGCGTCGGTGGCGACCGACGCCCGGATGCGCGGACAGGGTCTGGGCGCGGCGCTGACCTCATGGCTGACCCGCTACGCGGTGCGCAGCCATGGGTTCTGCACCCTGTGGCAGCTCGCGGACAACGCGCCCGCGGACCGGCTGTACAACCGTCTCGGCTACCGCGACGAGGACCCCTGCGTGGCCGCGCGGATCGCGGTGCGCTGACCCGCGCCGAGGTCGAAAACCGAGGTCAGCCGGGATATGAGCCGCCTCTCCCATGGTTTCCCAACATCCCTTCGGGGGGAGGATGTTGGGGCGGGACGCAGGACGTGTTCTCGATAGGGCGGGGGCCTCAGCATGAGTGATGTATCGCGTTCCGGACCGGGGCGGGACCCTGGACCGGAGCGTCCCAAGGTGAAACAGGTCGCTCTGGTGCCTCCGGGGCCGGGGCCGCTGGGCGGGAGCGACGGCGTGTCACGGCGCGGCGAAGGACCGCCGGATCCGAACACCACCAACCTGGAGAAGATCCGCAGGGGTGAGCGCATCGCCGCGGCCGGGGACCGGGGCGGTTCCGATGAGCGCGATCCGGTGGAAGAGGAGTGGCGCGCGCATGACCGCGGTGGCCCCTACGGCCAGGGGCGCCGTCGGAGGAACTGACCGGCGCGGCCCCTGACCGCCTCCCGCGGCGGAGCTGCGGAATCCCCGGTGACCGGGCATGGTGGAGGTCGACCGCCGGTACGGCGCACGCCGTACCGGCGGGGTCCGGACCGGAATCAGGGGCGAGGTGGCGTTCGTGGCGGACAGCGGCGGCGGAGCGGAGGCCGTTCCCGTACGGCGGCGGGACCCCGCACCCGGCCCGGACCTGGTGTGGGAGCCCAGCGAGCGCTGGGTGCGGGGCACCAAGGGCGGGATCACGGTGGTGGACAGCCGCCGGCCGCTCCTGGTGTGGGAGCCGGGGAGCCCGGTCCCGCTGTACGCGTTCCCGCGCGAGGACGTCCGGACGGACCTGCTGCGCGAGACCGCGCCGCCCGCCGGCGTGCGGTACCCGGGGGCGTCCCACTACGACCTGGACACCGGCGGGGCGACCGTCCCGGACGCGGCATGGACCTACCCCGGCGAGGAGTTGGCCGGGTACCTCTCCTTCGCCTGGTTCGGCCGGGAGGTGCTCGACCATTGGTACGAGGAGGAAGAGGAGATCTTCGTCCACCCCCGTGACCCCCACAAACGCGTGGACGCGCTGCCGAGCACCCGCCATGTCCAGGTCTCGGTCCAGGGGACGGTGGTGGCCGACTCGCACTCCCCGGTCCTGCTCTTCGAGACCCATCTGCCCGTCCGCTACTACCTCCCGCGCGAGGACGTACGGCTGGATCTGCTCGCCCCGGCCGGGCTGACCACCCGCTGCCCGTACAAGGGGGTGGCCACCGCGTACTGGTCCTGGGCGGGCGCCGGCGAGGTGCCGCCCGGAATCGCCTGGAGCTACCCCGACCCGCTCCCGGCCGTGGACGTCATCAGGGACCGGGTGGCGTTCTACAACGAGGCGGTCGACATCACGGTCGACGGTGAACGCCAGGAGCGCCCGGTCACCGGCTTCCTCACTCCTCCGTGAGCGCTGACTCCTCCGTGAGACCTTCCAGGCCGGCCGGCAGCGGTCCGGTGTGCACCACCGCGAGCCGCTGGGTGGCACGGGTGAGCGCCACATAGAGGTCGCTCGTCCCGAACTCCGCCGGTTCGGCCACGATCACGGTGTCGAACTCCAGCCCCTTGGCCTGGCGCGGGTCGAGCAGGACCACCGGGCGGGTCAGGTCCGGGGCGCGTCCGGCCGAGGCGTCCGGCAGCGCCACGGAGAGGGCGTCGAGACGGCCGGCCGGAGCGATCACCGCGATCCGGCCCTCCTCCCGCGTCTCCCGGGCCACCGCCTCCGCCACCGCGCCCGGCAGATCGGCGGTGTGCCGGACCCACGGGCGGACCCCGGTGGACCGCACCGAACGGGGCGGTTCGAACGCGGGATCCGCCGACCGCGCCACCTCCGCCGCGATGTCCATGATCTCCGCGGGGGTGCGGTAGTTGACCCCGAGGCGAGTGTGCTCGTAGCGGTCCTCGACGTACGGGGCGAGGATGTGGGACCAGGAACCGCAGCCGCCCGGTTCGGCCGTCTGCGCGGGGTCCCCCACCAGGGTCATCGAACGGGTGGGAGAACGCCGCATCAGCAGCCGCCACGCCATGGCGGACAGCTCCTGCGCCTCGTCCACGATGATGTGGCCGAAGGCCCAGGTGCGGTCGGCGGCGGCGCGCTCGGCGGCGCTGCGGTGGTCGGCCTCCTCGTTCCGCTCCGCGAGCCGCTCCGCGTCGATCAGGTCATGGGCGCCCAGCACCTCCGACTCCTCGTCGTCACGGTCCTCGAATTCCTGGGTGCGGGAGCCGTAGGAGAGGTCGAGCACACCCTGCGCGTAGGCGATGCGCTCCTGCCGCTCGCCCTCGGCGGCGGCGCGGGCGGCGGAGTCGTCCTCGCCCAGGAGTTCCGCGGCCTCGTCGAGCAGGGGGACATCGGCGGGTGTCCAGGCGCCACCGGTGCGGCGGATCGCCTCGGCGTCGGCCTCGGGGAGGTGGACCGGCTCGCTGAGGAAGTCCGCGACGAGCCGGCGAGGGGACAGCCGGGGCCACAGCTCCTCGATGGCGGCGTGCACCTCGGGGCTGGTGGCGATGGCCTTGCCGAGCTGGGCGATGTCATCGGTGCCGAGCAGATTGGGTCCGCCGTACGGGTCGGCTCCGATCCGGTCGGTCAACTGCTCGGTCAGGGAGTCGATGACGGAGAACGCGAAGTGCGGACGGGCGAGGTTGTGCGGCAGCTGTGTGCCACGCGCCCGCCAGCGGGCGTCGGACGCGATGTCCGCATCCAGCACCAAATCACCGTCCGCGTGGGGGATGACGATCGCCGGATCGGGCAGGGCCTGCCGGTCCCGGACGAACCGGGCAAGCGCCTCGGCCATCGTGGCGCGTCCCTTGGCCTCGGCGGCGGCCGGGGTGTCGGTCCCGGTGGCCGTCACCCCCGGGTAGAGCTCGCCGAGCGTGGCGAGCATGACACCGGTCTCGCCGAGCGAGGGCAGCACCTCGCCGATGTAGCCGAGGAACGCCGGGTTGGGGCCGACGATCAGCACCGCGCGGCGGGCCAGCAACTCCCGCTGGGCGAAGAGCAGATAGGCGGCACGGTGCAGCGCGACGGCGGTCTTCCCGGTGCCGGGGCCGCCCTCGACGACCAGCACTCCGGTGTGCGGGGCGCGGATGATCCGGTCCTGTTCGGCCTGGATGGTCTGCACGATGTCGTGCATCCGGCCGGTGCGGGCGGTGTCCAGCGCCGCGAGCAGTACGGCATCCGCGTCAGTGCCCTCATGGCCGGTCCGTATGGTGTCGGACAGGTCCAGGATCTCGTCGTGGAGGGCGGTGATCCGCCGGCCTTCGGCGGTGATGTGCCGTCTGCGGCGCAGCCCCATGGGCGTATGCCCGGTGGCCAGGTAGAACGGGCGCGCCACATCGGCCCGCCAGTCGACGACCAGCGGGGTGCGCTCGGCGTCGTCGCGCCGCATGCCGATACGCCCGATGTGGTGGTCGCGGCCGTCGGCGAACATCAGCCGCCCGAAGCACAGTCCGCGCTCCCCCGCGTTGAACGCGGCGAGGAGACCGGACCGCTCGGAGACCAGCACATCCCGCTCCAGCCGCCCCTGGAAGGTGCTGCCGCCCATCGTCAGGGCTTCGGAGACGCCTTTCTCCGCTTCGTCCCGCAATTCGGCGAGGCGGCCGTGGAGCATGTCAAGAAAATCTTGCTCTCGGCGCAATTCCTCATTTGACAATTCGACTCCCGCCGGGTAATATCACTTGCATCAAGCTTCTCCATGCCCTGAATTCATCAGAACATGGAAATCCCCAATATACGCAGAGAAACACCCCGGTCGTCAAGGCGACCGGGGTGTTTCTCTTTATCCGCGGGGTGGGCTTTCCGGCGTGGTCAGCCCTGGGCGGCCGCGCGGCGGCGGCCCGCCCGGGTGATCAGCACCGCACCGGCGAGCATCAGCAGCCCCGCACCGGCGGCGCCGAGACCGATCGTCACCAGATCCGTCTCCAACGGCGGATGCGTGGTCTTCGGTGTTCCGTCCGGCTCCGCGAAGAATTCCTTACCCCGGTACTTCACCGGAGCGGTTCCATCGGCGGGCGGCTTCGCCGAGGCCCGCACCGCCGCGGCGGCGTCGATCGGGCCGTATCCGACCAGGGCGTTGCGTCCACCGGGCGGATGGGTGGCCGTCCTGGTCAGGACCGCCCGCACCTGCGCCGGTGTCAGCTTGCCGTTGCGGGAGAGCATCAGGGCCACCACACCGGAGGTCAGCGCCGCGGCGGGCGAGGTGCCGCTGCTCACCGCCCAGCCACCGGTGTGCTTCGCGCTCACGATCTCCACACCCGGTGCGGCCACCGCGTTGTAGCTCCGCACCGTGGAGAAGTCGGCACGGGTTTCGCCCTTCTGGAGTGCGGCGACGGCGATCACCCCCGGATAACCCGCCGGATAGGAAGCCTCGTTGAAGGAATCCCCCTCGTTGCCGGCGGAGGCGACGACCGGAATGCCCTTCTGCGCCGCCCGGGCCAGGGCGTTGACCTCGGTGTCGTCATAACGGGAGCCCCACATCTCACCGCCGAGCGACATCGAGATGACATCGGCGCCGTGATCGACCGCGTAGTCGATGCCCTGCCCGACCGGACTGGGCCCGGACGGTCCCTCGTCGAAGTCGTGCTCATGCTTGTCGTCGAGCACCCGGACCGACAGGATGTCGGCTTCCGGGGCGACCTTGAGCACATCGGAGGCCATCGCCGTACCGTGCCGCCCCCAGCGCGGATCGCCCGGCTTGAGGCCGTCCCGGTAGAAGTCGGGGCCGGTGGTCACCTTGCCGCGGAGCGCCGGATGGTCCGTCATCACCCCGCTGTCCAGCACGGCGACCTTGATGCCCTCGCCCTGGGCGATCCGCTGTGCCGCGGGCAGGCCGAGCGCCTGGGACTCCCAACTGGTCGGAGTGGGCACGGGAGCGGCGGACGCGGGCGTCGCGGGCAGCGTGGCCAGCACGGCACCGAGCGCGGCCGCGGTCACCGCCGTGGCGATTCTCCGGACACTCATGTGGTCTCCTCCATCACCAGCGCACCGAGGTGCTGGTCGATCGCGTCCGCCAGATTGCCGGCGGCGCCTCTCCAGGGAGAGCGGTCCTCCTTGGCGTCGATATCGGAACCGCCCCATTCACCGGGGAGCGGACCCGCCTTTCGGCCGTCGACCGCTCCGGCGGAGGCCACGACGGCGTAGGGAAGGCTCATTTCGGTGACCGACTTTCCTGCAGAACCGTTACTGCGGTCATCGCTCCAGCGCGCCGCGAGGGTGCCCGGCACCGCGTACGCCGTGACTCCTGCCGAGGGCTCGCGCTTTTCGCTCTCGCCGTCGAAGAACGTGTTCATCGCCGTCTTGGCGGTGTCGCTCCCGGGGAAGACCACCACGGCGACGGTGGCCACGGTGTTGCCGGTCGGATCGACATAGGTGGCACGCAGCACCGCCTTGCAGCCCAGCTTCCCGGCCTCGGTCGCGGTGGCGCCCCGCAGCCCCTCGTCACAGCCGGTCTGCGCGGAGATGCCGAGCCGGTGCCACTGGGCCCGGCTGCGGTCGGTCGACTTGGACTGGACGTTCTCGCGGTACGCGAGGGTCTCCGGGAGGAGGGTGGTCACCGGCGCGTTGCGCCACATCGCCGGGCCGTACTCGGACCGGTTGGAGGTGGTCTGGCTGTGGTTGCTGTACGCGTGGGCGGTCAGCGCGCCACCGCCGATGAGCGCCAGCGCCCCGACGATGCCGAGGCCGACGCCGAGGCAGGTGCGTCCCCCGCCCTTCTGGGTGCCCGGTGGCTGATGCGGTACGGACAGGGGGCCGGGCTGCGGTCCCGGCGCCCATGGACCGGCGGGCGGCTGACCCGGCTGCCCCATGGGGCCGGGCTGTTGCCCCGTCGGGCCCGGCTGGCCGGGTGCTCCCTGCCAGCCCTGCCAGCCCTGCGGTGCCTGGGACGGTGGCGCTGGTGGCGGTGGCGGCATGGGCGGTGGTGCGGCGGCCGGGCCCAGGCCCTGTGGCCCGCCCTGCTGCCAACCCCCCTGCGGCTGCCGGCCGTACGGTCCGGCGTTGCCCGGATGGCCGGGTGGCCCTGGGTACGACATGGCTCTCCTCCTCGATATCGGCGTCCGATGAGCGGGCGCAGAACAGCAGGAAGACAGCACTCCTCCAGCACACGCCCCCGCACGTGCGAAGGAGACACTATCGATCACCCCGGACCGCGGGGCACCGGGCCCCTCCCCCGCCCGGCCGCCGAGGACCGGCGTCCGGTCAGATGTCGCCGTGCCGCTCCTCGTTCGCGGGCGCGGACGTCGGGATGGTCGGCGGACGGGACGGGTCGGGGACCCGGTGGGTGAAGCCACCGGGCACCGAACGGCCCTGCCGCTCGCGGAAGCGGACCGGAGCCGTGCCCACCCGGCGGGCGAACAGCCTGCTGAAGTAGGCGGGATCGTCATAGCCGACGCGGCGGGCGACGGCGGCCACCGGGAGTTCGGTGCCGACCAGGAGTTCCTTGGCACGGCCCAGCCGGATCCCGAGAAGGTAGTCCTTGGGACTGCACCCCGCGCTCCGCCGTACCGCGGTGCGCAGTTCGGCGGGTGTCATACCGTGCCGGGCGGCGTGCTCGGCCACCGACAGCGGCCGGAACGCGTCCCGGGCCAGCGCCTGGAGCACCGGATGGCCGTCGGCACCGGTGTCGGCGCGGACGCGGCGCAGGGCGACGAGGAGTTCGTGGACGGCCGCGGCGGACTCGACCTCCAGGAACGGGTTGCCGTGGCGGGCCGCGCGCACGATCCGGCCGATGGCCGTGCGGGCGGTGGCGGTGTCGGTGAGCGCGACCACCGGCTCGTCCGGGTCGACGTAGCCCAGTTCGGTGTAGGCGGCGGTGGCCGGTCCGGTGAAGTCGACGAACGCCTCGTCCCATCCGGTGTCCGGGTCCGGGGCGTAGTGGTGGGTGACACCGGGGATGAGCCAGAGCAGCGCGGGCGCGGTGACGGTACGGCGTCTGCCGTCGGCGCCGCGGAACCATCCGCGCCCGGCGCTGATGACCACCGCCACGTGGTGGTCGAGCACCCGCGGGCCGACGACGGGCAGGGTGCCGTGCTGGAGGCCGACGCCCAGACACACCAGACCGAGCCGGTGATGAGCCGGGCTGGGCGTGAAGTACCGCATCCAGGTGTGATACATCCGCGCTCCCTCCTGCCGGTGGTGGTGTCCGCCGGTGGTGTGTCCGGGACGGTGGCGCCGTAGCACCCCCGCGACCGGTCAGCTGCGTCCAATCAATCGCCGATCTTTGTCCATGGACCGCCCGCCCGCCAGGGGGAAAGGGTGATCCGGTCGGAGCGGATGGACGAGGGCGGGCGCACGAGAGGCGGGCCGGGCTGTGCCGGAGTTCGTGGTGGGGGCTGAGGATTTCACGCTGGACGGACGGCCGGTCCGGCTGCTGTCGGGCGCGTTGCACTACTTCCGGGTGGCCGAGGGCCACTGGGAACACCGGCTGGCCATGCTGCGCGCGATGGGGCTGAACTGTGTGGAGACCTATGTGCCGTGGAATCTGCACGAGCCCTCACCCGGCCGCTTCGAGGACGTGGCGGCGCTCGGACGGTTCCTGGACGCGGTGCGGGACGCCGGGCTCCGGGCGATCGTGCGCCCCGGGCCGTACATCTGCGCGGAGTGGGAGAACGGGGGACTGCCGCACTGGCTGACCGGGCTGGTGGGCCGTCGGGTGCGCACCGTGGACCCGGAGTACCTGGCAGCCGTGGAGGCGTGGTTCGAGCGGCTGATGGCCGAGGTCGTACCGCGTCAGATCAACGCCCCCGCGGGCCCGGGCCCCGGAGCCGGGGGCGGTCCGGTACTCATGGTGCAGGTGGAGAACGAGTACGGCTCCTACGGGTCGGACCAGGGGTATCTGCGGCGGCTCGCGGCCCTGTTGCGGCGGCTGGGGGTGACGGTGCCGCTGTTCACCTCCGACGGCCCGGAGGACCATATGCTCACCGGTGGTTCGGTGCCCGGGATCCTCGCCACGGTCAACTTCGGGTCCGGAGCCCGGAACGCCTTCGGGGCCCTGCGCCGCCACCGGCCCTCGGGGCCGCTGATGTGCATGGAGTTCTGGTGCGGCTGGTTCGGCCACTGGGGGGTGGAGAGCCCGGTCCGGGAGGCGGCGGACGCCGCCGCCGCGCTGCGCGAGATCCTGGAGTGCGGTGCGTCGGTCAACCTCTACATGGCGCACGGCGGGACGAACACCGGCGGCTGGGCGGGCGCGAACCGCGCCGGGGAGGACCATCTCGGCGCGCTGCTGCCGGTGGTGACCTCGTACGACTACGACGCCCCGGTGGACGAACGGGGCCTTCCCACCGAGAAGTTCTGGCGGTTCCGGGAGGTGCTGGCGGACTACGCGGACCGGCCGCTGCCGGAGGTGCCGCCCCCGCCGCCCGTCCTCGATCGGCCGGTGCGGATCGCCCTGCCGCAGTGGGCACCGCTGGGCGATGTGATCGCGGCGCTGGGCGATGAGGAAGTGGTCGCGCCGATGCCACCGACCTTCGAGGAACTGGACCTGGACCGGGGGGTGGTCCGCTATCGCCTGGACGTGCCCGGGCCGCGCGGCCCGTACCCGCTGCGGGTGACCGGACTGCGCGACCGCGCGGTGTGCTCGGTGGACGGGCAGCGGCGCGGGGTGCTGGACGAGACGGACGCGGTGGTCGAGGGGGTGCGGGGGCCCGCCGCGGTGGAGCTGTGGGTGGAGTCGCTGGGCCGGGTCGGCTACGGGCCCCGGCTGACCGAACCGAAGGGCATCACCGGCGGGGTGCTCCATGAACGCCAGTATGTGCACGGCGTACGGGCGCGGGCGCTGCGGCTCACCGCGGTGGCGGATGTGGACGCGGTGGCCCGCGTGCCGTTCCGGGGGCCCGGGGAGGAGGGGCCGGAGGGCCCGGGTGAGGGGCTGTACCGGGGGTGGTTCACCGTGTCCGCCGTGGGTGACGCGACCCTCGAACTGCCCGGCTGGACCCGTGGTTTCGTCTGGGTCAACGGACACTGCCTGGGCCGCTACTGGTCGGTGGGCCCGCAGCGGACACTGTACGTCCCCGGCCCACTGCTGCGGGCCGGGGACAACACGGTGCTGGTGCTGGAACTGGAGGACGCCGGTGAGCGGGAACTGCGGCTGCGCTGACCGGGCCGGCGCCGCGGCCCGCTCAGTCCAGTTCCTCCACGGTGAAGGAGTCGAGGGTGAACTCCGCGGTGCCGCTGTCACCGGTCTTGCGCAGCCCCACCCACATCTCACCGTCCGCGGGCGCGGTGACGGTGTAGCGGTGCGTGGCGCGTCCGGTGGCGGCGGGCAGCGCGGTGCGCTCCAGCTCCCGCGCGTCGGGCTCGTCCACGGCGGTGACCCACGCGTACTGGCCGGCCGCCTCGTTGGCGTAGGTCAGGCTCACCCGGTAGCGCCGCCCGGGGCGGAAGCGGGCGGTGTGCGGCACGGTCCGGTAGACCAGGCCCGCGTTCTCGCCGCGTGACTTCAGCGACTGACCGCCCTCGAGGACATCGTCGACGACCTTGCCGTTCCACCCGGCCTGGGTGAACGGGGCGTGGCGCTGGGCGATATGGGTCCGGGGGTCGGTGACACCGCCCGCGTCGCCCTTGACGAACGGGCCCCAGCCCTGCGGCACCCGCTCGAAGTCCTCGTACACCAGGGTGCCGGGCTTCGTGGTGGGCCGGGCGCGCACCACCCGGAGCCGGTCGAAGCGGACCCGGGCCCGCCCCTCGGCCACGGCGAGGGTGAGGGTCACCGGTCCACCGCTCTCGGGGACGGTGAAGTAGGTGAACATCCGCTGGAAACGGGTGCCGTGTTTGCGGTCGGCGGCCATGTGGTTGGCGGCCGTCGAGGTCTCGGTCCAGTTCTCCGCGGTGACGCCGTCGGCGGTGCGCACCCGCAGCGCGGCCCGCCGCCGTTCGCCGGCCTTCGCCCCGACCTCCACCTGTACGGAGGCCACGTAGCCGCCGGGGGCGAGGCGGCCGAGCCGCTGGCCGACGGTGGCGGCCGCGCCCTCGCCGACGACCAGTTCGTAGTCGCCCAGCTCACTGCGTTCGACGGTCGCCGGGCCGCTGGTCCGCCAGCCGCGCAGCGATCCGGAGTGGAAGCCCGGGTCGTACAGCGGGGTGCCCTCGCCCCAGCCCGGCGCCGGCCGGGCCCGGGCGCGGGAGCGCAGCACCACATAGGGGGTGTCGGCGTCGGCGGTGATGGTGACGGTGCCACCGCTCACCGGGAGGGTGACGGGCTCGGCGCGCCCCTGGTCGGTCAGCCGGTACAGCACCACCGAAGCGCGGCCGGACCAGCCGTGCGGCAGCCGCCAGCGGGTGGTGCCGCCGTCCGGGTTGTAGTGGTAGAGCTTGGCGGGGTCGGTGGCCTCGCGCGGTTCCCAGGGCAGCAGATAGGTGCCGCCGTCGTAGACCAGCCGTCCGTCGGTGGTGATGCGGCGGACGCCCCCGGTGTCGGTGACCGAGGTGGCACCGGGCCCCTCGAAGGTGATCTCGTGATCGCCCCAGGTGCGGATGGGGTACGCCTGGAGGTACTTGGCGGGCAGGCTGTGGGTCCAGATGAGCCGGTGGAAGGCGGTCCAGTCGGTCTTGCCGGTCCAGCCCTCGAAGTTGCCCATCCGGGGGATGCCGAGCAGGGTGGGCCACTTGTCGGCGAAGACGTCCTTCTGGTGGTTGCGGACGAACCGGATGAGCCGGGAGTTGATACCACGCGAGCTGTCCGGGCCGTAGTCGGTCTCGGTGGCCCAGTGCGACCACACCGCGGAGCGTTCCAGTCCGTGGCCCCATTCGGTGGTGATGTGCCAGCCCTGGTCGCGCAGGGCCCGCTGGAGCCGGTCGGAGTTCCAGCCGGACTCGCGGAAGACGTCGATGTAGAGGGCGACCAGGGCCGGGTCGGTGTCGTTCCGCAGCTCCTGGAAGCGCTGGATGATGTCACCGGAGACGAGGTCGCGACGGGGGTCGATGCGGTAGGACTGATCGAGCCAGTCCCACTGCTTGTCGTGCTTGTCGACGAGGGTCTCGGAGAAGGCGTTGGCCACCGGATAGGACTCGGTGGCGTTGACGTGCACCGCGAAGTCGCTGTTCCAGTCGCGTCCGGCCCGCAGCAGGGTGTTGAGGTCGGCCAGACCCCCGGCGCGGGTGTTGTAGTTGCCCGCGTAGTCGGGGTGGGCGGAGTCATGGCCCTCCGACTGGTAGCCCTTGAGCAGGGTGTACTGCCGCAGCCCGTCGGTGGCCAGGGCGATGCGTTTGACGTTGTCGAGGGTGTCCAGGAAGGGGTTGGTGGCCTGGCTGGCGAAGTTGAACGGGATGTGCGGGACGACCCGCAGATGCTGCTCGTCGGCGCCGAGCGGGTTCACCATGATGTCGCGGAAGGCGATGGCGGCGTCCTGCCAGTCGACCACACCGTCACCGTTGCGGTCCCGGGTGAGGACCACGGTGGCCCAGGGCAGCGGTTCGGTGGCGCCGACGGGGGCGGTGGCGGCCCGGTGGGTCCACTCGCCGCAGGTGAGCCGGGCGGTGATCTGACCGTCCTCCCGTACCGTCTGCCGCCGCAGCCTGCCGTTCTCCCAGGTGGTGCCCGCGGCGGAGGTGGGCTTGTCCCATACGGTGTTGGTCTCGACGGCGGCGGCGAGCCGGTCGGTGTGGACGACGGCGTAGGCGCAGCCGATCGGTTCGGCGTCGGTGGGGGTGTCGGCGGCGGGGCGGACCAGGGTGTCGCCGCTCCTGGCCTTGTCGAGGTCGATCCGGGCGGCCAGCAGCGCCGCGCCCGGCTGGTCGGCGCGGACGCTGAGGAACGCCAGGCCGGGGATGCGCAGGGTACCCACGCGCAGGGTGTCGGTGTCGGCGATCCGGGTGACCCGCCAGTCGGTCTGCCATCCGCTGACCCGGATCCGGACGTCGATCTCGGCCGCCGGACGGGCGGTGGCCCCGCCGGAGCCCTCCGCGCCGAAGGCGAGGGTGTAGGTGATGTGGTCCGCGCCGCTGGTCACGGCGGTGGTGCGGGGGGTGCGTTCGGTGCCGTCGATCAGCACCGAACGCACCGGCTCCCGCTGTCCGTGCAGCACCGCGCCGGTCTCGCGGTCGGTGTACGCGATGACGCGCGGGAAGTCCGCGTCCACCCGGACCTCCAGCCGCTTCGACCGCAGGGTGCGCTCGGCCGCGCGGGCGGGTGCGGTGTCACGGGCGTGGGCGGTGCCGCCCGCCCCGATGGCCGTTCCGATTCCGGCCAGTGTGGTGGTGACCACGACCGCTCTGCGGCCGGGACGCCCTTCCTCTGGCTGCCTCTCCTGTGTGTGGGTCAACGCGCCGGCTCCTCCGCCTCGCTGGTGGGAACAGTGCTCCACCCTGGGGCGGCGGCGGGGCGGCCGCCCATGGACAAGTGCGCGGAGGGTGTTGGACTAACGGTGTGCGCAGGAGGCCGCGATCCCTCCGCACGAGGAAGCGCGCGGTTGTCGCAGAATCCCCGGTGCATGTCGCTTCTGGCGTCACCGCCCTTCCTACGGTGAGGCCATGGCATCCACACGGTCGGCAACCGCCGACGCGAGCAGGCCGCCCGCGAAGGTGGCCGTCGAACAGGACGGTCCGGTACTGCGCGTGGCGCTCAACCGGCCGGACAAGGCCAACGCCCTGGACGCGGACATGATCGGACAACTGTCCCGTGCCCTGGCCCGGCTCTCCGACGATCCCGGGCTGCGCGTCGCGGTGATCCACGGCAACGGCAAGCACTTCACCGGCGGACTCGACCTCGCCTCCCTCGCGCCGCGGCTGGCGACGGGTGACGACACCATCCTCCCCGAGCACGGACGCGATCCCTGGGGGCTCTACCGCGCACCGGCCGGTAAGCCCGTCGTCACGGCGGTGCACGGGCGGTGCTTCACCGCCGGACTGGAGCTCGTCCTCAACAGCGAAGTGTGCGTCGCGGCCGAGGACACGGTCTTCGGGCAGCAGGAGGTGACCCGGGGCATCGTCGCGCTCGGCGGGGCGACGATACGGCTCCCCGAGCGGGTCGGCTGGGGCAACGCGATGCGCTACCTCCTCACCGGCGACAGCTTCGACGCACGGGAGGCCTGGCGCATCGGACTGGTGCAGGAGGTGGTGCCCGCCGGGGAGCAACTGGACCGGGCCATGGAACTGGCGCACCGGATCGCCGCCCAGGCACCGCTGGCGGTACAGGCCACCCTGGCCGACGCCCGCACCGTTCTCGCCGCGCACATCGAGAGGTCGGCAGCCTCCCTGCGGGACGACGTGGGCCCGCGGCTCTTCGCCACGGCCGACGCCGTGGAGGGTGTCTCCTCCCTGATCGAACGCAGGCCCCCGGTGTTCCGGGGCATCTGAGTCGCTCCACTTCGTACCCGTGACGCCTTCCGTCCCGACCGTTTCCGAACCCCCCAGGAGAACCACCACCGTGCTCCCCGTCGACGTCGCCGGTATGTCCGGCCTGGACCTGCTGCGCTGGGTGAAGACCGAGCGCCCCGATCACATCCCGTCGATCGGCCGTCTGCTCGGCATGCGTATGGAGACCGTGGAGCGCGGCCATGTCGTGCTCTCCCTCGACACCCGTCCCGACTTCGCCAATCCGCTCGTCACGGTCCACGGCGGCATCGCCGCTGCGCTGCTCGACTCCGCTCTCGGTTCCGCCGTGCACACCACGCTGCCCGCCGGAGTCGGGTACACCACCCTCGAACTCAAGGTCAACTACATCCGGTCCGTCGGGACCGACGGGGAGGTGCTGACCGGCGAGGGCACCGTGGTCCACGCCGGGCGGCGGACGGCCACCGCGGAAGGCAGGGTCGTCGACTCCCGGGGCAAGCTCGTGGCCCACGCCACCACGACCTGCCTCATCCTCCCCGGGACCGGCTGAGGGCCTCGTCGCGGCCCGGTGCCGCCGCAGCCCGCTCATCCGCCTCACCAGGGCGGATTAAGAGCCTTCTAAGGGCCCGTTCTGCCAGGGTGGGGACTGACCTGTGCCCATCCGAAAGGCCCCGCGATGTCCGCTGCCACCCCCTCCCCGTCCGGCCGGGGAAACCCCACCGATCCCCGGACGGCGGCCGTGCTGGTGGTGGACGACGATCCGGAGGTGCGCGCCGCCCTCGTGGACGGGCTGGCCGTGGAGGGTTACCAGGTGCGGGTGGCCGGGGACGGTCTGGCGGCGCTGAGCGCGGTGGCCGCCGAGCCGCCGGACGCCATCGTGCTGGACCTGGCCATGCCGGTGATGGACGGTCTCGCGGTGTGCCGCCGGCTGCGCGGACTCGGCGACCGTACGCCGGTCCTCGTGCTCACCGCCCGGGACCAGATCAGCGAGCGGGTGGCGGGGCTGGACGCCGGCGCCGACGACTACTTGGTCAAACCGTTCGCGCTGGATGAGCTGCTGGCCCGGCTGCGGGCCCTGTTGCGCCGCGCCGCGCCCGCCGGGGCGGTGGACGAGCAGGTCTCCGGCACGCTGTCGTTCGCCGATCTGACCGTCGATCCGGAGACCCGTACCGGGGTGCGCGGCGGACGGCGGATGGAGTTCACCCGCACCGAGTTCGCGCTGCTGGAGGTGTTCCTGCGCCATCCGGGCCAGGTGTTGCCGCGGGAGCTGATCCAGGAGCTGGTGTGGGGCACCGAGTTCGCCTCGGACTCCAACTCGCTGGCGGTGTACATCGGCTATCTGCGCCGCAAGCTGGAGGCGGACGACGCCCCGCGACTGGTCCACACGGTGCACGGCACCGGTTACGAACTGGCCGAGCGATGAGCGCCGCCGACCGGATCCGGGACCAGGGGCGCCTCGGCCGTCTGACGGGCCGTCTGCGGCTGCGCACCCGGATGGCCCTGATCACCTCCGTGGCGGTGGCGCTCGTCACGGTGGGGGTGTGCGCGGCGGCGTACGTCGTCATCCGCTACGAACTGGTGCGGCAGCTCGACCTCCAGCTCACCCAGCAGGCCACCCTGCTCGCCCAGGACGGGCGGGACGAGGACACCGGGACCCTGTACGGCGAGTGCCGCTGGCTGTCCGCCCCGGCCTGCGCACAGGTCGTCACCCCGAAGACCGGTACGCCGGGACACCCGGCCGGTGCGGAGCTGGTGATCCCGGTGACCGGTGCCACCCGCCAGGTGGCCGCGGGCTCCCGCGGCGCGTACTACAGCGAGATCACCGTGCACGGACACCGGATGCGGACGCTGACCACCCCGCTGAGCGGCGATCGGGCGCTCCAGCTCGCCCTGCGCTCCGACACCGTCGAGCAGGGCGAACGGCAGGCCGCTCAGCTGCTCGCCGCCATCGGGGCGGCGGGGGCACTGCTCGCCGCCGGACTCGGCTATCTCGCCTCACGACGGGCGCTGGCGCCCGTCACCCGGCTCACCGCCACCGCCGAACGGATCGCCGCCACCCGTGACCCGGCCCATCGCATCGAGCTGTCGCCGCAGGAAGGACGCCGCGGGGACGAGATCTCCCGGCTGGCCGGGAGCTTCAACACCATGCTCGGCGAGCTCGAGGAGTCGGTGGCCGCCCAGCGCCGGCTGGTGGCCGACGCCTCGCATGAGCTGCGCACCCCGCTGACCGCCCTGCGCACCAACGCCGAGCTGCTGGCCCGCGCCGAACGGCTCTCCCCCGCCCAGCGGGACCGGGCCGCCTCGGCACTCGGCGGTCAGCTGCGCGAGGTGACCGGTCTGGTCAACGATCTGATCGAACTGGCGCGGGACGAGGAGCCACAGCCGCTGGTGGAGCCGGTCCGGCTGGATCTGCTGGCCGCGCGGTGTGTGGAGGAGGCGCGTTCGCACTGGGCGCACACCACCTTCACCGCGGAGCTGGCCGACGTCACCGTGGACGGGGTGCCCGCGCGGCTGGCGCGGCTGCTGACCAATCTGCTGGACAACGCCGCCAAGTTCAGCCCGTCCGGTACCGAGGTGGAGGTCCGGCTCACCTCCGGCGAGCACGCCATCGACCTCACCGTCCGTGACCACGGGCCCGGTATCGCCGCCGAGGACCTGCCGTACGTCTTCGACCGCTTCTACCGTTCCCGGCAGGCCCGCGCACTGCCCGGTTCGGGGCTGGGGCTGGCCATGGCCCGGCAGATCGCCCGCGCGCACGGCGCCGCGCTGACCGCGGAGGCGGCCGAGGGCGGTGGCGCGCTGTTCCGGCTGCGCGTCCCCCGCAACCGGGCCGGACGTCCGCCCCGGAAAGGGTGAGCCAGGGCCCGCTCCCAAGCCGTGGAGGGCATGCGGAGGGCGTTCTTAGAAGGCTTCTTATGCAGGCTCGATATCAACGTCGTATGAAACGCAAACACGTCACCCGGCCGCGGGTGATCGCCGCGGTGTCACTGGCCGGCGCCATGTCCTGCCTCGCCCTCGCCTCGACCACCCTCGCGTCCACCACCCACTCCGGGAAGCGGGACGCGCCACGGCCGGTCGTGGTCGGCGGCCATCGGGTGGAGGTCCCGGTGCGCGGTGGCACGGCCACCGTGGACACCGCCTCGCTGCGGGTCACCGCCCGTACCGCCCGGGGCACCGTGGAGCTGTCCGCGCCCGCCGCCACCGCCCCGGGGAAGCCCGGTTCGGTCACCACCTCGCCGGGCACCGCCCGCTGGAGCTATCCGGACACCGGTCTGGCCGTCATCGCGCGCGCCGGGGACAACGGCCGGCTGGTGCTGTCGGTCACCTCCACCGGCAAGGCCACCGAGAAGGCCGCCCGCGAACTGTCGTGGCCGGTCACCGGCACCGACCGGCGTGCCTCCGCCGTCCAGCTGCCGCGCGGCGAGGGGCTCTCGCTGCCGGTGGCGGACCGCTTCTGGAACTCCTCCCGGGCGGGTCTCGTCGACTCCGAGATGGCCATGGAGTCATCCCTGTCGATGCCGCTGTGGGGATACACCCTCGGTGACCGGCAGGGTGTGAGCTATCTGGTGCCCAGTGACATCGGCACCGCGCTGCGCGTCACCTCCGACGGGGGCAGGCTGCGCACCGCCGCCACCCATCGGTTCTCGCGCGCGGACGGCACCACGCGGTACACCGTCGCCTTCTCCCTCACCGACGGCTCCCCGGTGGCCTCCGCCCGTGACTACCGCGCCTGGCTGGTCGAGCACGGGCAGCTGAAGAGTCTGCGGAAGAAGATCGAGGAGACCCCGGCCACCCGGAAACTGCTCGGCGCCTTCCACGCCTATCTGTGGGGCGACGCCCGCAAGGCCGGGTTCACACGCGAACTGCGCGGCCTCGGTGTGGACCGCATGTGGCTCGGCTACGACGCGGACGACCGGCCCATGGACGCCGCGGCCACCTCGGCCGCGAAGGAGGCGGGCTACCTCGTCGGCCCGTACGACTCGTTCGCCAACGGCCAGGATCCCGCCACCTCCGACGCGCCGACGTCCACCTGGCCGGGGACGGTGTACCCGGACTTCTGCGTGCGGGACGCCGACGACAAGCCCGTTCCCGGTTTCCACGACCGCGGCTGCTACCTCAGCTCCGAGGCGTTCGAGAAGGCCGAGCCGCGCCACCACTACCTCGCCGACCGCACCCGCCGGATGACCGGGGCGGGCGCCGACAGCTACTTCCTCGACGTGGACGCGGCCGGTGAGCTGTTCCGCGACCACAGCACCGCCCACCCCATGACCAAGGCGAAGGACCGTGCCAACCGGCTGGCCCGGATGAAGCGGCTGGCCGACCGGGGCCTCGTCCTCGGCTCGGAGTCCGCCGGAGCCTGGGCCAACCGGGAACTCGCCTTCGACCACGGCTCGGGTACCCCGGTGACGGACGGACTGTGGAAGGCCCAGCGCGACCGGGAGACCTGGGGCGGGTACGCACCCGCGAACGCGCCGGACATCTTCTTCAAGCCCGCGGAACTGCCCGCCGACGTGGCGAAGGCGATGTACGACCCGGTCTACCGGGTGCCGCTGTACGAGACCGCGCTGCACGACTCACTGGTGAACACCGAGCGCTGGGAGCTGTCGTACGACAAGCTGCCGCGGCAGAAGACCGACCGCGCACTGCTCGCCATGCTCTACAACACCCCGCTGAACTTCGTGCTCACCGGTGATTCGCTGAAGAAGAACGGCGGTGAACTCGCCGCGCTCCAGAAGTACTTCGCACCGCTGCACAAGGCGGCCGGCACCGAGCCCCTGACCGGCTTCCGGTCGCTGACGGCCGACCGCACGGTCCAGCGCACGGTCTTCGGCGACGGCACCCTCACCGTCACCGCCAACTTCGGCAGCACCCCGTACAAGGGTCTGCCCGGTGGCTGTGTGGACGCCGGGCTCCGCGACGACAGCGCGCCGCGGCGGCTGTGCCCCGCGTCGGTGGCGGGCTCCTAGCGGACCGGTCACGGAGACGCCGCCGGATCACCGGCGGTAGAGCGTGATGGAGTGGCCGACCTCCTCGACCGGTGTACTGCCGTCGAGGATGTCGGCCAGCCGTCCGCGGGCCAGGGCGGCGGAGGAGTCCGACACCACGAGCAGACCGTGGACCCGTCCGGGGGCCACGGTCCGCGGGTCGGACGCCTCGATGCCGTAGGCGGACGGCTCCCCGCCGCCCTTGTAGACGAGCCAGACCCGCTCCCCCGGGTAGCGGGTGCGCAGCCGGTCGGCCAGCCGCCCCAGATCCTGTCCCCAGTCGACGTTGGAGTCGTGCAGATATCGATGGGTCCGCGCCGGTCCGCCGAATGCCTCGTTGGCGTACGGCAGGTAGAAGGGGTACGTCCGCAGTGAGCTGATCGCGACCCAGACCACCAGCAGCGCCGTCGCGATAAGACTCCAGCGCCCGCGCACGGCCGTCACACAGCCCGCCGCGACCGCGAGGAACAGCGGCAGGAAGACCACGTAGCGCACCCCGAAGTCACGGGCACCGTCCATCGCCGCGAGCATCAGCACGGCCGGGGGCACGAGGAGGTACGGCACGGCGGGCCGCAGACGGCGTACCGCCACCAGTGTCACGGTACCGGCCGCCCACAGCGCCAGCGTTCCCAGCGGTGTCTTCACCAGCAGCGCCACGGGCAGGTAGTACCAGAGCGAGCCGAAGTACCGGCGGCCGAGGAGAAAGCCGTGGTACCGGTGGTACTCGAAGCCGAACTGGATCCGCATGCCGTCCCGGAACGGCTCGGGGAACGGCATCCACTGGACGGCGAGTTCGCGCAGGCCCCGGAGCTCGGGCACCTGCGGCGGGGTGGTCCAGCGCAGCCGCGGGTCCACCGCGAGATAGCTCGCCCAGACCACGGCCAGCGCCACGACTCCCATCCCGGCGGCCGCCGCGGCCCCGCGCACCAGCGGACGCGTCACTCCGCGGAGGTCGAGCGGTCCGGGGTTCCGGGCCCGGTGGGCACGCCAGAACGACAGGACGGCCAGGGACAGCAGTACGGGTACCGCCGCCAGCGCGCTCATCTTGGTGGCCACCGCGGCGCCCAGCGCCACCCCGGCCATCGGGAGGTGGACCAGCGGACGCCGTCGGGCCCGCCACAGCAGCCAGACCGAGGTCAGCAGGAAGCCCGCCGTGGGGACGTCGAGCGTGGCCAGGGAGCCGTGGGCGATCACATCGGGCGAGAAGGTGTACAGGGCGAGCGCGGCCAACGCGCCCGCGGGACCGACGAGATCGCGGGTGAACGCCAGCACGACCAGGCCGAACAGCAGCGTCAGCGCGATCACCGGCAGCCGCGCCCAGAGCATCAGCCGCCAGGGGTCGTTGCCCGACTCGTACAGCAGGTGGCGCCCCAGCTCCGTCTGGTCACCGGTGAAGCCGGGGGCCGTACGGACGTCGGTGAACAGCGTTCCGGCCCCGATGACCAGCTTGCCCAGCGGCGGGTGTTCGGGGTTGTACCGCAGGCTGTGCTCATGGACGTCGACCACCGCCGCGCCCACGTACACCGGCTCGTCGATGGTCGGGGTCTGCTCGGCGGCCGTGGTGACCATCGCGGCCGCCATCTGGACGAGCAGCGCCACCACGGCGAGGACGAACAGCGTCCGCCGGTGCCGTCGCAGCGTCCGGAGCACGGCTCCCGTCCGGAACCGGTCCGGTACCCGCGGCCGGTCCGGTCGCCGTCCGGTGACGGCCCGGGTCGTACCGTCGATGACACCCGCCCTGCGCATACCGACAGACGCTAACCCGGCGTCCCGGGCGTCCATGGCCCGCCATCAGAAAGTGATCAGGAGTTGCGCACTTCGGAGCAGTGGCGGCGCCGGCCGGGGGACACTGGACGGCATGGGGACGGCACATCCGGTCTCAGCGACCGCTAGGGCCCGTCTTCAAAGGGGCCGCCCTGCTCCCGACGCCTGGCACGGCACCTCGCTGCGTTGTCGGACTCGCCCAAGTACGCCCAGTACGAGGGCGATCCTCCGCCTTGCGAGCCACCGCACCAGACGCCGGTCGCGGCCGGACGCCCCCTTTGAAGACGGACCCTAGTGACAGTGCACGCGGCTGTTGGTTCAATGCAGCAAGCGCTTTCCATCCGAACCCTCGTGAGCGTTGGAGCGTATGCCGTGGCTCTCTCCCGTCGTGATCTGCTGTCCCTGGCCCCCGCCGTGTCCCTGGCGGCGCTCGCCCGGCCACCGCGCGCCCGGGCGGCGGGACATCCGGCGCCCACCGCCGGTGAGGCCGCCGCCGATCACACCGCGCTGATCGACAACACGGTGGCCGTGCTCGCAGGTACCCCGGACTCCAACGCACGGCCCGAAGTGGCCGCCAAGCTCACGGCCATCGCCACGACCGCCCGCTCCCGGCTCACCGCGATGGACGGCACCGGGGACGGTGAGCTCTTCCAAGGGCTTCCCCTGGGCTCCAGCGACCCGTATCTGATGACCTCGTACCAGTACCTCTACGAGATCGCCCTGGCCACCCGGGTCCCCGGCGGCCCGCCGTCCGGCCTCCACGGCGACACGGCCGTCCAGCGGCGGGTCATCGACGGTCTGGTGTGGCTCCACGACCGTTACTACGGCGACCAGTCGAAGGGTTACTACGGCAACTGGTTCACCTGGGAGATCGGTATCTCCTCCCATGTCAGCAGGACGCTCGCGCTGCTGCGCGACGAGGTCGCGCTCCACCGCCCGGACCTCATCGCCACCTACGTCGCCTCCATGGACGCCTATCTGCGCAACGGGAAGGACGGGGACGTCGATCTGGACTCCCGTTTCCACACCGGTGCCAATCTCGCGGACATCACCACCAACCGGATGCTGCAGGGCGCGCTGCTGGCGGACGACGCCCGGGTGAGCAAGGCGGTCGCCGACCAGCTGACCGTGCTGGCCACGGTCGACCCCTACCGGCCGCGGCACGGCGTCACCGACGGTTTCTACGCGGACGGCTCCTTCATCCAGCACGCCTCGGTCGCGTACACCGGCTCCTACGGCAAGGGGCTGCTCACCCGGGTGGTGCAGACCGTCAAGATGCTGGACGGCACCGGGTACGTGAGCGGGGCGGAGCTCGTGCGCACCGCCCACCGCTGGGTCGTGGACGGTTTCGCCCCGCTGATCTTCGAAGGCTGGATGATGGAGATCGTCAAGGGCCGCGGGGTGTCCCGGACCACCACCGGATACACCGATGTCACCCAGGTCGTCGAGGCCGTCGTCGATCTGTCCGGCCATGCCACCGGTGCCGAGGCCACGGCCCTCAAGGGCTATGCGGCGTTCATCCACGAGACCGCCAAGGCCCCGCTCGATCCCTCGGCGTTCGTCTCCCCGGTGAGCATCGCCCGCTACGCCGACATCCTCGCGGACCCGTCGGCCCCGCCCGGGGACCTCACCCCGGCCGCGCACCACACCGCGTTCAACGCCATGGACAAGACGGTCCACCGGCGCCCCGGTTATGCCTTCGCCCTGGCCCGGAGCTCGGCGAGGATCAGCAAGTACGAGTACATGAGCGGCGAGAACCTGATGCCGTGGTTCCAGGGCGACGGCGCGCACTACCTCTATCTCTCCGGCCAGGACCAGACACGGGCCTTCGGCGTGGACTACTTCACCACGGTCCCGCCGGACCGCCTCGCGGGTGTCACCGCACCGGCGGAGACCCGGCGCAGCGTCCCCGAGCTGTACGGCACGCAGTGGTACGACAACCCCGCGCGCGGGTTCACCGCCTCGTCCGAGGCGCAGAACACCTATGTGTACTTCCCGCGCGGCACCCACGCGTTCTCCGGTGGCGCGGCCCTCGGCGCGTACGGCGCGGCCGGATGGGTGCAGTCGGACGACGTGGCCTACGCGGCGAAGCGGAACGGCGAGCTGCCGGAGGACTTCGTGGTGTACCGCAACGCGGACGCCACCAAGTCGTGGTTCATGTTCGACGACGAGATCGTCGTCCTCGCCGCGGGGGTGGGCGACTCCGCCGGGCGCGCGGTGTCCACCACCGTGGACACCCGGATCGCACCGCCCTCGGACACCGTCACCGTCGCCGGGGAGCTCCGCGACGGCACCGCGTGGTCGGGCACCGGCACGGTGCCGCTGGCATGGCTGCGCTACGGCAACGCCACCCGGTCCGCCGCCGTCGGCTACGTCTTCCTGGACACCCCGCGGCCCACCGTCGCCCTCGACACCGTCACCCGCAGCCGGCGCGCGGTACGGCTGACCAATCCCGACACCCCGGTCACCACCCGGGTCTTCTCGGTCTCGGTGGAGCAGCGGGCCGGTGTGCCGCACCGCGCGATGGCCTACGCCCTGGTGCCGCACGCCACGGCGGAGCGGCTGCGGGGGTACGCGGACGGGCCGCTGTCGGTCCTGGTGAACACCACCCGGGCACAGGCCGTCCGCCACCGGGGGCTGGGGATCGTCGCCCTCAACGCGTTCGCCCGTGGCACTCACCGCGCCGGACCGCTGTCGCTCGACGGACCCGGGTCGGTGATCCTGCGCACGGCATCCGGCGGCGCGCCGCGGGAGGGCACGGTGTCGCTCGCCGTGGCGGATCCGACCACCCGGCGGGAGACGGTCTCGGTGCTGGTCCGGGGCCGCCGGATGCGGGCGGTCTCGGCGGACGAGGGGGTCCGGGTGAGCCGGGTGCGCGGTGGCACCCGGATCGACGTCAGCACCCGCCACGCCTACGGACGCAGCTTCACCGCGCGGCTGCGCTGACCGCCCGGTGCGAGGGCCTCCGGGGTGACGGACGGCCGCGTGTTTGAGTATGTCCGGCTCCGGGACCACGCTGGAGGGTATGGACACGCGGGGCGCCCCTCCCAGCGGTGGGGCCGGACGGCCCGGTGCGGACCCGGGCGGCCCGCTGATGACGATCGACGCACAGGGCGAGGTGACGGCCTGGGGCGAGGCCGCCACCCGGCTGCTCGGCCATGACCCCGCGCAGGCCGTCGGGCGCCCGGTGACCGAGCTGCTGGACACGGCTCCGCCGTGGCGGGACGCGGGCTCTCGGTGGCGTGGTGAGGTCGTGCTCCGCCACCGCGAGGGCCATCGGCTGACGGTCGGTGTCCACGCGCACCGGCTGTCGGCGGGGGGCGGTCACGGACCGTTGTGGCTGGTGACGGAGGATCCCTCGGCCGGGGGGCCGGCGGAGCCCGGTGACGAGGCGCTGTCGGACTGGATGCTGACCAGTTCCCCGGTCGCCCTGGCCGTCTACGACACTGATCTGCGGTTCGTCCGGCAGAACCCGGCCATGGAGCGCATCGTCGGGGTCCGGGCCGAGCAGCGGCGCGGACGCGGGCTCTCGGCCGCGGTGACCGGGCCCGGCAGCGCGGAGTGGGAGGCGCGGATGCGCCGGGCGCTGGAGACGGGACGCGCGGAGGAGGACTACCTGTTCCAGGGGCGCACCCGGGCCGATCCGGAGCACGACCACTTCTTCGCCGTCTCCGCCTCCCCGCTCCGCGACCGTGAGGGCCGGATCGTGGGTCTGTGCGCCACCTCGCGCGATGTCACCGAGCAGCATCGCAGCCGGGAACGGCTGGCGCTGCTGAACGAGGCCAGTACGCGGATCGGCAGCACCCTCGATGTGATGCGCACCGGACAGGAGCTGGCCGAGCTGGCGGTCCCGCGGCTCGCCGATTTCGTCAGCGTCAACCTGGTGGAGTCGTTGCTCAGGGGTGAGGAGCCGCCGCCGGGGCCGGTCACCGGGGCGGTGCTGCGGCGGGTGGCGAACGAGTCCGTGCGCGAGGGCGCGCCGGAGGCGGTGAGCGAGGTGGGTGAGGTGGCGTTCTACTCCGTGCACTCCCCGCATGCCCGGGCGCTGGCGGCCGGGCGCTCGGAGCTGCACCGGATGATGGACGAGGAATTGCGCTCGTGGGCGACGCAGGAGGATCCCGAACGGTTCGCCAAGGCGGTCGAGTACGGGTTCCACTCATGGCTGGTGGTCCCGGTGATCGCCCGCGGCACCACGCTGGGCGTGGTGGACTTCGTCCGCTCCGTCACCCCCGAGGCGTTCGACACCGAGGATCTCTCCCTGGCCGAGGAACTGGTGGCCCGGGCGGCGGTGTGCCTGGACAACGCCCGCCGCTACACCCACGAGCGCGCCTCGGCCCTGGAGTTGCAGCGCAGTCTGCTGCCGCAGGGGCTCCCGGAGCAGTCCGCGGCCGAGGTGGCCAGCCGCTACCTCCCGGCGGCGGCCCGGTCCGGGATCGGCGGCGACTGGTTCGATGTGATCCCGCTGTCCGGGGCGCGGGTGGCGCTGGTGGTGGGCGATGTGGTCGGCCACGGGCTCAAGGCCTCGGCGACGATGGGCCGGCTGCGCACCGCGCTGCGCACCCTCGCCGAAGTCGATCTGACACCGGAGGAGTTGCTGACCCAGCTGGACGACCTGGTGGCGCGGGGGGACGACGAGACGGAGCTGGAGTCGGACGAGGCCACACCGGGTGATTTCGGCGCCACCTGTCTCTACGCCGTCTACGACCCGGTGTCGGGCCGGTGCAGCCTGGCGCGCGCGGGTCATCCGGCCCCCGCGGTGGTTCCGCCGGACGGCCCGGCGACCTTCCTCGATCTGCCCGCCGGGCCACCGCTGGGGCTGGGCGGGCTGCCGTTCGAGTCGCTGGACGTGGAACTGCCGCGGGGGAGCCTGCTCGCGTTCTACACCGACGGGCTGGTGCGCGGCGGCGGTACGGACGGCGGGCTGGACGCGCTCCGCCACGCCCTCACGCTGCCCGCCGAGGGGCTGGACGCGCTGTGCGACCGGGTCGTCGGCACGCTGCTCCCGGACCGCCACGGCGATGACGCGGCGCTGCTGCTGGCCCGGTTGCGGAGGCTGGACCCGGACCGGGTCGGGGTCTGGGACGTCTCCCCCGATCCGGCCGCGGTGGCCGAGGTGCGTGCGGACGCGGTGCGCTGGCTGACCGAACGGGAGCTGACGGAGACGGCGGTGATCACCGAACTGGTCGTCAGCGAGCTGGTCACCAATGCCCTCCGGTACGGCGCCCCGCCCATCCGGCTGCGTCTGATCCTGGATCGCGAGCTGATCTGCGAGGTGTCCGACGCCAGCAGCACCGCCCCGCACGCCCGCCGGGCGCAGGTGCTCGACGAGGGCGGCCGGGGTCTGCTGCTGGTCGCGCGGCTCACCCAGCGCTGGGGCACCCGGCACACCGCGACCGGCAAGGTCATCTGGTGCGAACAGGCCCTTCCCACGGACTGATCACGGCGGATCGTCTAGATTGTGCACAGTGCGGGGGCGCAACGGCTGTATCAGCGACGCTTTTTGAGAGAGGCGCGGGCGTGACCGACTACGAGGCTACCTACGACTCCGCCGCACGGGTGTCCGGCCGGATCGACACCACCAAACCGCACACCGCCAGGATCTGGAACTACTGGCTGGGCGGGAAGGACTACTACGTCGTCGACCAGCAGGCGGGCGATCAGATCCGGCGGCTGCACCCGGGGATCGGTGACTACGCCCTGGCCGACCGGGCCTTCCTGGGCCGCGCGGTGCGTCATCTGACCGCCGAGCGGGGGATCCGTCAGTTCCTGGACATCGGCACCGGTTTGCCCACCGCCGACAACACCCATCAGGTCGCGCAGCGGATCGCACCGGACTCCCGGGTCGTCTACGTGGACAACGACCCGCTGGTGCTGGCCCATGCGCGCACCCTGCTGACCAGCACCCCCGCGGGAGTCACCGACTATCTCGACGCCGATCTGCGGGACGTCGACACCATCCTCGAACGCGCCCGGAAGACCCTGGACTTCGACCAGCCGATCGCGTTGATGCTGCTCGGTGTGGTGATCTTCATCGGTGACGAGGAGGATCCCTACGCCCTCGTCCGCCGCCTGGTGGACGCCCTGCCCTCCGGCAGCCATCTGGTGCTGTCCCACACCATCTCCAGCCCCTCGATGCCGGATGTGGACGAGGCGGTGGCGTTCTGGAACGAGAACGGCATCCCGAAGCTGACCCAGCGCACCCCGGACCGGGTCGCCCGGTTCTTCGACGGTACGGAGCTGCTGGAACCGGGCGTGGTCTCGTGCTCGCGGTGGCGGCTGGAGGACACCTCCGGGGAGGAGCCCGACGAGGTGGCGATGTTCGGCGGGGTCGGCCGGAAGCCGTGACGGCCGGGGCGGGCGGCGCGGGCGGTACGGCTACAGGTCGTCGCAGAGACCACGGGCCTTGTTGAGTTCCTTCATCACCGTGGCGGTGAAGTCGAGCTCGTCGGCGAGGCGGTACTGCGAGTCGCGTATCGCGTCGGCGAGCGGCTTGTAGCGCTTGTCCCCCGCGGCGGCCGCGGTGGCGAGGGTGTTCGCGGCGTAGTAGCGGTTGATGGCGACCTCGCCCTTCTTGCCCTTGGTGCCGTACTCCGTCTCGTCGAATCCGTCGAGCGCCGCGCAGGCGTCCCGGGCGTCGGCCGCCGGACCGCGGCCGGCGGTGTCCCCGTCACCGCCGGAGAGGGCCCAGACGGCGCCCACTCCCCCGCCGCCGAGTACCAGCCCGGCCACGACCGCGGCGAGCAGGGGCCCGAGGGGGCGGCGGGGCGGTGACACCGGCACGGTCGTCGCAACGGGCACGGGGTCGGACTGTGGTGGCTGCATGGCGCTCAACATAGCGGCAGGGACCGTCATTCCGGTATGGAGCGGACGGCCGCGGAGCCGGGGTCAGGGGCCGAGTTCCACCGCGATGGCGCCGCGCAGCAGATCGCGGGCGCGCTCCAGGGTCAGCGAGCCGCTGAGCCACCGCTTGCTGAGCCCCTCGACCAGCGCGGTGAGGCGGTCGGCCGCGTCCTGGGCGGACACCTCGGGCGGAACCGTGCCCCGCCGCTGGCAGCTCTGGATGAGATCGCTCGCGTAGTCCGTCCAGCGGTCGGTGCTGGTGCGCAGCTGTCGGCGCAGTTCGGGCTGGAACACGGCGGTGGCGCGCAACTCGCCCCAGGCGGTGCTGTTCTCGACGACCACCGGTTCGTCCTGGAGCTCGAGCAGCAGCATCTGCTCCAGGTGGCCGCGGGGGTCGGTGTCCGGATCGGCGGCGGGGTCGGTGTAGCGCTCGGCCCGGGTGTTGATGAACTCCAGGGTGCTGGCCAGCAGGCCCGAGCGGTCCTGGAAGTGGTAGTAGATCAGCGAGGTCGACACTCCGGCCTCCTCGGCCAGCTCCTCGACGCGCAGCCCCCGGATCCCGCGCTGGGCGATGGATCGGGCGGCGGCTTCCAGGATGGCGGTGCGGCGGCCGGCCATGGTCGCTCACTCTCTCTCGGGTGCTCTCTCGGTGCTCTCTCGCGTGCCCATGTTACCGTCGCATCCTGACTGAAATTTCAGTCAGGAATTCGAACCGGACGAACGCGGAGGCAGACCATGAGCGGATCGAAGCGCCGGACCGTGCTGCGCGGCGGAGCCGCGGCGGTGCTGGCCGGTGCCGCGGCGGCCGCCTGCTCACAGGGCTCGGGCAAGCCCGCCACGACCGGGGGACGTGCGGACGTGTCCGCGACGGACCCCGCGCGGACACCTGCCGGACGGCGGATGCCTGCCGAGACCGCGCGGCACCGCCGCACCTACCTGGCCTGGCCACCGCTGGACTCGGACTGGGCGGACATGGCCGAGGACGTCCAGCGCGACATCGCCGGGATCGCGCGGGCGGTCGCCGGGTTCGAGCCGGTCACCCTGCTCGCCGCGCCCGGGGAGGCGAAGGCGGCCCGCCGGGCGTGCGGGGCGGGCGTGGAGGTGATCCCGGTCCCCGTGGACGACCTGTGGATACGCGACAGCGGCCCCACCTTCGTCACCGGACGGAAGGGGCTGGAGGGCATCGATCTGCGCTTCAACGGCTGGGGCGGCAAACAGCGGCATCCGCGGGACGCCCGGGTCGCCCGTTCCGTCTCCGCCCACGCCGGGGGCGCCCGCCTCGATGCCCGGCTGACCGGGGAGGGCGGCGCGCTGGAGGTGGACGGCCACGGCACCCTGATGGCCACCGAGAGCTCCCTGGTCAACGACAACCGCAACCCCGGTCTGAGCCGGGACCGGATCGAGGCACGGCTGAAGGAACTGCTGGGCGTCAGCAAGGTCATCTGGTTCAAGGGAGTGAAGGGGAAGGACATCACCGACTGCCACGTCGACGCCCTGGCGCGGTTCGCCGGGGACGGAGTGGTGCTGCTCAGCCGTCCGCGGACGGACGACGGGCCGAGCGTGTGGAGCCGGGTGTACGACCAGGCCCGGAGTGTGCTGGAGGAGTCCACCGACGCCCGCGGCCGTCGGCTGGAGGTGGTCGACCTGCCCGAACCGGACCGGACCGTGATCGGCCGGCGCGGCAGGGACTTCCTCGGCTGCTACGCCAACTACTACGTCGTCAACGGCGGGGTGATCGTGCCCCGGTTCGGCGACCGCGGGGCCGACCGCCGGGCCGCCTCCGTCATCGGGGACCTCCACCCGGGACGGAAGGTGGTACAGGTGGACATCCCGGCGGTGGCCGAGGGCGGTGGCGGCATCCACTGCGCCACCCAGCAACAGCCTCGCGCCTGACGCCACGACAGCGCCGTTCGGCCTCCGCCGCACGGCGTTCCGGACAACCCCCGCACGACACTGAACGGCTCGTGGATCACGCTCGTACTGTCGTGGTGTGGACGAGTGCGTGACGCCCGGCCCCGCGCCCGGCTGGGCATCGCGCGAGCTGTTGACCCTGGTGAGGGCGATGGCACCGCATCCGGCCGCCGTGGTGGACCGGCACTGGGACCTGCTGGCGTGGAACGACGGCTACGCGGCGCTGTTCACCGACCCCGCGTGGCTGCTGCCGGAACAGCGCAATCTGCTCTGGCTGTTGTTCCGGTGGCCGCCCTCCCGGCTCCTGATGGCCGATTGGGAGCGGGAGGCCCGCGCCCTGCTGGCCGCGTTCCAGGAGCGGGCCGCGGCCGGTCCCGGCGACCCCAGGATCGTCGCGCTGCTGCGCGAGTTGATGGCCGATCCGCATGCGGCCCACTGGTACGGGCGCCTGGAGGCCATCGCTCCGCCGCCCCCGCTGCGCCACTACCACCACCCGGTCGTCGGTGATCTGCGGCTGCGGCCGGTGACCCTGGCGGTGGTCGGCGCGGCGGACCACCAGGTCATGGCCCATGTGCCCGACGACCCGGTGACACAGGAGGCGCTGCGGCAGTTGTGTTCCGCGGCGTACGGCTGAGGTGTCGGTCAGCTCATCTGCCGCCGCACCAGCTCGTACAGTTTGCCGCCCGGGGTCGCCATCAGCTCGGCGGGGGCGCCCTGTTCGACGATCCGCCCGTCCTCCATCACCAGCACCCGGTCGGCGTCCATGACGGTCGACAGCCGGTGTGCGATGACCAGGCGGCTGGCCCGGAGAGCGCGGGTGCTGTCGATGACCACGCGCTGGGTCTCGTTGTCCAGGGCGCTGGTGGCCTCGTCGAAGAAGAGGACGCGTGGACGGCGGATCAGCGCCTGGGCGATCATCAACCGCTGCCGCTGGCCACCGGAGATGGCGCCGCTGCCGGAGATCATGGTGTGCAGCCCCATGGGCATCCGGCGGATGTCCTCGGCCAGACCCGCCAGCTCGGCGGCGGCCATCGCCTCCTCGGGGGTGTACGGCTCGGCGCCGCGGATGCAGTCGAGCACGGTGCCGTTGAGGGGCTGGGCGTTCTGGAGGACCACCCCGCACTGGCGGCGTACGGCGGCCTGGTCCAGGGCGGCGAGGTCCTGACCGTCGTAGAGCACGCTGCCGGACACCGGCCGTTCGAAGCCGATGAGCAGTCGCAGCAAGGTGGACTTGCCGCATCCGCTGGGGCCGACGACGGCCACGAACTCCCCGGGCCGGATCTCCAGCGAGACATCGTCGAGGACCAGCGGACCGTCGTCGGCGTAGCGGAAGGTGAGGTTGCGGGCGCGCAGGTCCCCGGTGAGCGTCCCCGGCTGGGCGCTTCCGCCGCGTACCTCGGGCGGCTCGTCCAGGATCGGTTTGACCTGCTCGAACATCGGCAGCACGGCCACCACCGAGACCAGGGCGTTGGTCAGCTGGGTGACCGAGGTGAGCAGCATGGTGACCGAGGTGTTGAAGGTCAGGAACGCCCCCGCCGACATGCTCCCCCGCGCCGGTCCGGCCAGCAGCATGAACACGATGAGCGCACACAGCGGGAGGTAGACCGCGTCGAGCACCTGGGTGAGGTTCTTGATCCGGCCGGTGCGCTGGTGGAGTTCGCGGGAGTGGGCGAATCCGCGGGCCCAGGCCGCGTACGCGAAGTTCTCCGCCGCGGCCACCCGTAGTTTGGGCAGTCCGCGCAGGGTCTGGAACGCCTGGTTGTTGAGCTTGTTCTCGCTCTCCACCAGTCGCCGCTGCCAGCGCACCTGCCACAGGCCCATACCGAGGAACACCGCGGAGATGACCACCAGCATGGCCAGCACGGCGAGCGCCAGATCGGCGCTGAAGTACATCAGCAGGCCGAGGTTCACGGCTCCGACGGTGCCCGCCTGGAGGACCACCGGCGCCGTACCGGACAGCACCCTGCGCATGGCGCTGATGCCCATCGCCGCGCTGGCCAGTTCCCCCGTGGAGCGTTGGGCGAAGAACCGGGTCGGCAGCCGCAGCAGCCGGTCCCACACCGCGGGCTGGAGCGTGCTCTCCAGCCGCCCCTCCAGACGCAGCAGGGTCAGGTTCTGGAGCAGCATGAAGGCGGCCGAGACCACGCTCGCCACCATCAGCGCCAGGGAGATCTGGACGATGGGGCTCTTCTCCGCCCGGGGGACGAAACCGCCGAGCACCTGGCCGGTGGCCACCGGCACCAGGGCGCCCAGCACCACCGTCACCAGTCCGCCGACCACGAGGTTGCGCAGATCGGGCGCCACCCCGCGGGCGGTGAACCGCAGCAGCCGCCACGCCGTCATCGGACGGTCGGGCAGCGGGCGGTAGAACATCACGGCGCGCGGTTCGAACTCATCGGCGTTGCCCTCGCCGATCCGCAGCCGCAGCCCCGAGGCCGGGTTGACCGCCTCGTAGCGGCCCCGGCGCCACAGCAGTGCCACCGGGGCGCCGGACAGCGCGCGGTAGCCCACGAGCGGTCCGGCGTCCTCACGCCACCACGCGCCCTCCAGCCGGACGGCGCGGGTGCGGATCCGGGAGGCCACGGCGATACGCTCCACCGGGCTGGTGCGGTCGTCCTCGGCGGTGGCGCCCCGCGGCCGGTCGGCCAGGGTGATCCCGGCGGCCCCGGCCACCGTGCGGCACACCGCGTGGACGGTGTCGTCGCTGGTGTCCTCCGCCGCCCTCGCCGCCTGCCGCGGACTTCCGATGGAGGCGATCAGCGCCTGGTCGGCGCGGGAGCGGACCGCCTCACCGGCCCGGATCCCGGCTGCCGTGCGATCGGCGTGGGTCCGCTCCAGCGCCTCGATCCAGCGGTCCACGGCGGTGCCGAGACGGTACTGCTGATTGACCATCCGCTGCCACAGCGCACCGTCGACCAGCAGGTCCCCGGCGGCCTGGGCGCTGTACTCGGCGCCGTAGCGGACGCTGCCGGGGGGTACCGGGAGCCAGAGCAGGTCCTCGTCGGCCGCCTCGCCCTCGCCCGCGGGGCCACCACCGTCCAGCGGGGCCTGGAACAGCACACCCAGGCTGCGGCTGACCCCGAGCGCCACCGCGTGTTCCAGCGGGGTGGGCGGGACATCGCCGTACGGTTCGTCCGTCCAGCCGGTGGCGTACGCGTCGTAACTCTCCGGCCGGTACAGCTCGCGCAGCGGGATCCGGCGCACGGCGCAGTCCTGCGAGGGCCTGCCGACCAGGGTGTGGCGCGGGCCCTCGACCGGGCCCGGGAGCGCCGCGCCCGGCTCCAGCCGTCCGAGGAAGTGCCAGTGTCCCTCCTCGGCGGCGTCGACCGCGAACAGGTCCAGGGCACCGCCGGTGACGAGCCAGAGCACCTGCGGTCCCTCCAGCGGGAGGCTGCGCAGTCCGGTGCGGTCGACGGGGGTGCCGAGCGCGCCCAGCGCCTGGACCACCGCGTCGCCGCCGTCCGCGGCCACGGCGGCGGCCGGATGGGCGGAGGTCATCTCAGTGCTCCTTCATCAGCCGCGCGTACGGCCCCTGCGCCGCGGCGAGGTCCTCGTGGCGGCCGCGTTCGACGACGGTGCCCCGGTCCAGGACGAGGATCTCGTCGCTGTCGCGCACGGTGCTGAGCCGGTGGGCGATCACCACGCACGCACAGCCGCGGCGGCGCAGACTGTCCATGACGGTGCGTTCGGTGCGCGCGTCCAGGGCGCTGGTGACCTCGTCCAGCACCAGCACACTGGGGCGGCGGACCAGGGCGCGGGCGATCTCGAGACGCTGCCGCTGGCCACCGGAGAAGTTGCGGCCGTCCTGCTCCACCCGGCCGTGGATGCCCTCGGGGCGGCGGGCGACGACATCGTCCCAGAGCGCGGCGTCCTTCAGGGCCGCCACCACCGCCTCGTCCGGTATGGAGGGGTCCCACAGCGCCACGTTGTCACGCACGGTTCCCTCGAAGAGGAACACGTCCTGGTCGACGAAGGACACCGAGGCGGCGAGCGCGCCGCGGGGGATGTCCTCCAGCCGCTGCCCGTCGATGCGGATGCTCCCCTCCCACGGGCTGTAGAGGCCGGAGACCAGCCGGGAGACGGTGGACTTACCGCTGCCGGAGCCGCCGACCAGCGCCACCTGGCGACCGGGTCCGACCGACAGGGAGATACCGCGCAGCAGGGGTTCGTCCAGCGGGTTGTAGCCGAAGGTGACGTCCTCCAGCGTGACATGGCCGGTGAGCCGGCGGGTGTCGGGCTCCGGCTGGTCACGTGTGTAGAGGCTGTCCAGCGGGAAGTTCTCGACGTCCTTCAGCCGGGCCACGTCCGCGGAGAAGTCCTGGATGCGCCCGGCCACACCGTTGAGCCGGGTGATGGGTGCGGTGAAACGGGCCACCAGCGCCTGGAAGGCCACCAGCAGACCGACCGACACATGACCCTCGACGGCGCGCAGTCCGCCGATCCACAGGATGAGCGCGCTGTTGAGGGTGGCGAGGGTGGGCGCCACCACGGCCAGGACGGCACTCGGTACGCCCAGCCGCTGCTGTTCCTCGAGGGTGATGGCGTGCTGGCCGGCCCAGCGGCGGAAGTATCCGTTCTCACCGCCGGTGGCCTTCATCGTCTCGATGAGCTGGAGGCCGGTGTAGGAGGTGGTGGTCAGCCGGGCGGTGTCGGCCCGCAGTTTCTGGGTGCGGGTGGCGCGCAGCCGGATCACGACGCGCATGGCGACCACGTTGAGCAGCGCCAGTCCCACGCCGACCAGGGTGAGCTGGGGGTCGTAGGTCCACAGCAGCAGCGCGTAGAGCACCACGACGATCCCGTCGACCGCGGCGGCGGCCAGGTCACGGGCGAGTGTTTCCGCCACGGTGTCGTTGGAGCGCAGCCGCTGGACGAGGTCGGCGGGACTGCGCTGGGCGAAGAACGTGACGGGCAGCCGCAGCAGATGGCGCAGGAACCGGGCGCTGCTGAGGGTGGAGGAGATGATCCGGCCGCGCAGCAGATTGGCCTGTTGCACTCCGGTGAGCACGGCGGTCAGCAGTACCGCGACGGCCATGGAGGTGAACAGCGGCCCCAGGGCGGAGGTCTCGCCGCCGATCAGGAAGGTGTCGATGAAGGTGCGGCTGAGCGCGGGGACGGCGGCGCCCACCACGACCAGCAGCAGACTGGCGAGCAGGGAGGCCAGCAGGGTTCCGGTGGTGCCCCGCATCCGGGCGGGCAGGGCGCCCAGCACTCCGGGGCGGCGGCCGCCGCGGCGGAAGGACGCCTCGGGTTCGAGGACCAGGACCACGCCGGTGAAGCTGGTGTCGAACTCCTCGGTGGGGACGAACCGGCGTCCCTTGTCGGGGTCGTTGATGTACACCCCGCGCTTGCCGAACCGGCGCCCCGTGCCGTCGTAGACGACGTAGTGGTTGAACTCCCAGAAGAGGATGGCCGGTGCCCGCACCTCGGCCAGGCTCTCCGGTTCCATCTGCATGCCCTTGGCGCTCAGCCCGTAACTGCGCGCGGCCCGCAGCAGATTGCTCGCGCGCGAGCCGTCCCGGGAGACACCGCAGGCGATCCGCAGCTCCTCCAGCGGTACATGGCGTCCGTAGTGTGCGAGCACCATGGCGAGCGAGGCGGCCCCGCACTCCAGCGCCTCCATCTGGAGCACGGTGGGGGTGCGTACCGTACGGCGCCGGGGCCGCGCGGGCCCGGCCGCGCGCCGTGGGGCGCGCCGCCGCCCCCGGGCGGGCTCGGGGCGGCGGCGTCCGCTGCTTCCGGCGGGTGCCGGGCGGGGCGGCCCGCCGTCGTGGGTGGGGGTCACGGGAGCAGCCATTCGATCGGGTGCCGGTCGGCGAGGTGGACCGTACCGGTGGCCAGGGTCATGGAGTCGGGGGTGAAGGGCGGGCCCTTCGGGGAGGACCAGCGGTAGCCGGAACGGGTGGTGGCCGAGCGGTCCAGCCGGACCAGCACCGCGACCGGCGGGCCGTGCCGGGAGAACTCCTCGCCGAGTTGTTCGCTGCCGAGGTGCGAACCGATCTGCTGACGTGACTGGGCGGTGCGGCCGACGGCCCGGACATGGCCGCGCAGCACGCCGTAGGTCTGGGTCGGCACCGACTGCACCCCGAGGTCGACGGCCGCGCCGACCGGCACCGACGCGGCGCGTTCCGCCGGTACGTAGAGGGTGGCGGTCAGCGGGTCGCCGGAGCGGCGGACCCGTTCGACGGAGGCGACGTCGGCTCCGGTGGTGAGGACGGAGCCGATCGAGACCACCAGGGTGGTGAGCCGTCCCGCGGCGAGGGTGCGCACCACGCTGTCGCCGCGCGGGGTGCGGATCTTCAGCAGCGGAGCGCCCGCGCGCAGGGTGCTGCCCTCCTTGGCGAGCACGGCGGTGACCTGTCCGGCCACCGGGCTCTGGAGGATGTAACTGCCCTGTCCATGGGTGAGGATGCCGGGCGCGGCCAGGGTGCTGGACACCGTGCCGGTCACGGACCAGACGGCGGCCGCGGCCATGACGACGAGTGTGACCGCCAGGGCGAGCCACCCTTGCGGGCGGGCGTAGCGCACCGGCAGATCGATGTCCTCTGCCGACTGCGCTTTGGAAAGGGCCTGCTGGCGGAACTGCACGAGAGTCTGTCCTCAACCGCGGGAACGGATGGAGTGCGCGGCTTCGCGTGGTGGCGCCGCGGCGGTCCGCCGGCAGGGCACCGGTGGACCGCCGAATGCCCCGGACCAGGCGGGCCCGGGGCACGGGGCCGGTCGTACGGCGGCGCCGTCCGACCGGAGGTGCCGCGCTCGGCGGCACCGTGAGGCGAGGTGAGGTCGCCTCAGAGGTGAGATCGCCTCAGGGGGTGAGGGTCGCCTCAGAGGGCACCGACGGTGCCGACGATGCCGGTGGTGTTCAGGCCGGTGAGGCCGTCCACCGTGCCGGTGGCGGTGCCGACCACGCCGGTGACCGGGGCGGTGACGGCGTCGACGGTGCCGAGGGTGTCGGTGACCGTGGCACCCAGCCCGCCGGCCACGTTGTCCAGCTCAGCGTCGGAGATCTCCTGGGTCGCGACCTTGGGTGCGTTGTTCATTATTGCGTCTCCCTTGGATAAATAATCTCGAAATGAGCTTTCAGCGGCCCGCGGTTGCCGAATGACTCGGCCCCCGCAGAACAACCACAGGATTCCGGGGTCCGGGATCCTGAGAACGCCTCAGCGCGAAAGGATGTAACCACGCCCGCACAGTGGGCTGCGAATCAGACATCGCGCGGAACCGTGCATTCCGCCACGTTCCGATCACGGGGAACACACATCCGCCCACGCGGTGACCGGCCTTTCTTCACACCGTCGTCACGCTCGCCCTGCACACCCGGGCTGACCTCGCCGGACATCCCCGCGATCACGGGCGAAGCCCCCATCCGGGCCCCGGATCCACGACCCGGCACAGGCGGTGCTCAGGCCATCTGTGGAATAGGTGTGCCGATCGCTTGAAGACTGGACGACCTGTACTCGAATTCCTCATCCCGCACAGATCGGGAATGCGACATGTGCGACGGGGAGCCGATATCGCGACTGAATTCCGCCCATCCCGCCGATCGGTGTGCGTTATGACAACTGCACCCTCGGGCCGTTGCCCCACCGAAAGGCCGGGAATTCCCCCGGAATGGACATAGGGCGCATGAGTACGACGAAGCTCATGACTTCGGGCGGGGCGCGGCGACGCGCCCCGCCCGGGGCCGCCGGCGCTCAGTCGGCCGTCGGGCCGCTGTGCGCAAGGGAGTTGACCACATCGGAGGCGGTGAGCAGGCGCACCGCCGCCGCGTCCAGCCCCGCCGGGTGCAGTGCGTACACCGGGCAGCCGGCGGGCAGCGGGACGTCCCCGCGGACGAGGAACGCCGCGCCGATCCTGGAGGGATCCTGACCGATGTCACCGGCCGACGGGTCGTGGTCCGGTGCGCCGATACGTCCCGCGAAGGCGAGGACGTCCTCACCCGCACGGCGGCGGTACGGAGTGACCGAACCGTCGGTGTGGCGCAGCAGCACGGTGGTGGCACGGGCCGCGGTCTGCCAGACGGCGAGTTCACCGAGCTCGACCCGGGCACCCGAGGTGAACAGACCGGTCAGGCTCCTGCCGAGGGCGGCCAGCACCTGGACGTGCCGGTGGACGGCGTGACCGGTGCCGGACAGGCCCTGGACCACGTCGAGCCACCGCATCGTGCGCCCGGGGATGTCCAGCACCAGCGGTACCGAACTGCCGGCGGGGGACGTCAGGTCGAAGCGCTGCTCGACGGCGCGGGGGTCGAAGACCGGCCCCTTGTCGCCCGGCTCGTCGCGCACCATGAAACCGGCGAACGCCTCGGGCAGTTCGTCGAACGGCACGGCGTTGTAGGAGAACACCGCGGCGACGGCGTAGCGCACACCCGCCCGCTCCAGCTCGTCCAGATCCAGGTCGAGGAACTCCGAGGCGCCGTCCGGGGCCGGGGCGCTGGTGCGGTCCCCGGAGTGGACGGCACCGCTGTGGCGGAGTCGGGTGTAGTCGCAGGTGCCGACGTGCTCCCACGCCCCGTTGAACAGCGCGAGCGACAGGTCCAGATCGGTCCGGCCGGACTCCTCGCTCTCCATCCAGTGCAGGAACAGCCGCAGCGTGCGGCCGGGGGTGAGGGGACGCTCGCTGCCGCGCGGCAGGGTCACCAGGGCCCGCGAGGCGGTCCGCTCCGCGAACGGCGCCACGATGCCGTCCAGATCGGCGTCGACCACGGCCACGTCGAGCGGGCCGAGGGCGGCGGCGCGGCGCAGCACCTCCTCGGTCAGCGCGGTGATGGCCGCCTCGACCGCGTGGCCGGCCGGTATGTCCCGCTCGTCGTCGGCCAGATACGCCTTGGCCTGGGGACCCTTGGGGAAGAACACCCGCTCGCCGGTGGGCTGCCGCCGGGAGCGCAGCGCGCCGAGCGCGGACAGCAGCACCGCGGGCGACACCCGGGTGGCCGCCGTGGGCAGCGCGGACAGCACCGGTCCGGTGTCCTCACCGGCCAGCCGCAGCAGGTGGTCCAGACGGCGCAGCAGTTCGCCGGGGCGCTGGGTGAGCAGTGCGGTGGCACGGCGGTGGTCACCCTCGGCGAGCGCGGTCTCCACCCGCCCGCCCCAGGTGCGCACCCGCGGCCGGTCGCCGCCGGTGTCGACCGCGGTCAGGGGCTCGGCGGCGGTACGCAGGGCGTCGCCGAACCGGTCGTCGGACAGCCGGGTGTTCCGCAGGGCCGCCACCGCGAGCGCGGCGCGCGGGAAGCGGCCCGCGTACTCGAAGGGGTGCAGCGCGTGGGCCGCGGGGATCCACAGCGCGCGGTGGCGCCGCATATCGGCCACGGCGAGGGCGGGGTCGAGCGCGTCCAGCGCGCCCAGCAGGGCCCGGCGCACCGGCCGCGGCACCGGCGCCAGCCGCGGCACCTCCACCAGACCCGGGTCACCGCCGGACCACACGATGAGCAGCCGCAGGATGTCGGTGGCGGTGTCCAGCCGGGCCGCCACCTCGGGCAGCACCGCTGCGCGCGTCCCGGGCGCGCGCAGCAGCCACGCCAGGACCCGCGCCTTGGTCTCGCGTCCGGGCAGCGCGGCGGGCAGCCAGTCCAGGTCCGCCCGGCCGCAGACCTCGAGCAGCGCCTCCAGGTCATCGGCGTCCTGCGGGGACAGCGCGGCGGTACGGCCCAGCAGCCGGCCGGTCTCCTCGCGGACGGCGCGCCGGCGGTCCGCCAGATCGCCGCCGAGGGCCAGGACGCGCAGCCGCTCGGGCAGCGCGCGGTGGCGTCCGGCTTCGGCCCGCGGCGGGGCCGGGAGCAGGAACGGATCGTCGGCGGAGAGGGCGCGGTGGCAGATCGGGCAGGCGGCGAAGTCCGATCCGTCGAAGCACCGGCGGCACACCAGATGCGCACACGGCGAGACGGCGTGGACGGTGCCCTCGCCTTCGCACAGGACGCACGGCTGCCGCGGGTGCTGTGTCAGCAGGGCCAGCACCCGCTCCACGTAGAACACCGTGGTGTCGTACGGCGTGGAGTCGGGGAACTTCCGGAAGAGCGGGGTGTGCTCGCGGTCGGCCCCCAGCGCCCGGTCGATATCGGCGAGCAGGGTGCGTCCGGTGACGGCCATCGCCGTCGGTCCGCCCGCGGTCAGGGCCTCGCGCAGCGGCGCGGACAGCACATAGCCGCGGTCGAGGAGGTCGGCCTCGAGCAGGGTCACGCCGGCGAGGACGTCCGGGGACACCGGTCCGGAGCCGTCGCGGGCGGGCAGGTACACCGCGCCCCGCCGGGTGAGCAGCACCTCGGCGACGCTGCGGAGTCCGGTCCGGGCACCTGTGGTCCGGGTGGTGGTGGTCATGCTGGATCCCCCTTGTCCGACGGCCACCGCCGTCGGAAAAACAGCCGCGCCCGCCGGTCGGGGCGGGCGCGGCGTGAAGCCTTGGAGCGGGCGGAAGTTCGGTGCGCTCGTTGTCGTAGTAATCGAGTGAGAAGGAAGCACACCTGAGAGCCGCCCGCTGATCCAGAACGTACCAAGTCCGGTGCGCGGTTCGCAGATCTTTTCCAGGAGCCGGTGCGGGTCTGTCGGTGTCCCCGGTCACCATGGTGCGCATGGACACCCAGGAGAACACCGCGCCCGACGCCCTGCGCACGCTGGCCCGCACCCATCTGTCCCCGGAGCTGGCCGACCGCTGGACGGGACTGCTGCGCCCCGCCGCACACCTGGTGGCGGCCGGTCCGGGCGATCCGGTGGTCGGCCGGCTCGGCGGTCTGCCCCGGCTGCCCGAGGACGTCGAGTGGCCCGTCTGGGAAGGCTACGGTCCGCTGTCGTTCGTGGCCGTGGTCGACTGTGCCGCGCTGCCCGTGGACGAACTGGACATTCCGCTGCGCCCCGAGGGCAGCCTGGCCTTCTTCTACCTCGAGGACGAGGAGTGCGAGGCGGTGGTGGACACCTGTGATCCGGACACCTGGGCGGGTGCGCGGCTGCTGCATCTGCCGCCCGGGACCGACGGTTTCCCCGAGCGGCCCGCTCCCGAGGGGCTCACCCCTTACCCGGCCGTACCCCTGACCGTCCGGGTGGCGCCGAGCCCCCCGGACTCCGAATCGACCGTACTGAGCCGGGAGTTCGGGCTCGGCGCGCTGTCCGTCAGGGAGCGTTACGGCCATCCGGTGCGCGATGACGCCTTCATGGAGGCGCTGTGGGACCACCAGAGCGGCGCCGCGCACCAGATCGGCGGGCACGCCCAGTGCGTCCAGGGCGCCGTGGAGATCACGGTGGCCAAGGCGGTGCTGGGCGACGACGTCGACTGGGACGATCCGCGCGTCGAGGAGGAGGCGGCGCGATGGGTGCTGCTGGCCCAGTTCGACTCCGACGAGGACACCGGGATGATGTGGGCCGACGACGGTGTCCTGTACTGGCTGATCCGTCCCGAGGACCTCGCCGCGGGCCGTTTCGACCGGGCGATGTTCACCTGGCAGTGCGGCTGACGCGCCGCCGTACCGGGCGGCGGCGGACCGCTGACGTGCGGCCTCCGGACGGGGGCCGCCGGGTGAGGGGTTCCGCTGGGCCCGCCTTACCGGACACGGGGTGCCCCTGCGGGGGCTGAGATCACACCCGTCGAACCTGAACCAGTTAGCACTGGCGGAGGGATGTCACCCATGTCACTGCCGCATGCCCCCGGCGAGCCGGCCGTATCCGGCCCCGTCTCCGTCCACGACGGACGGATGCCCGCCGCACCCGGCGATCTGCGGGTCGAGGCCCGCGGTATCGCGCCCGTGCCCGAGACCCACCGCTACGGCGGGCCGGGACGCCTGTTCACCGTGTGGTTCGCCCCGAACCTGACCATGACCGGTGTGTTCACCGGCACCGTCGGTATCGCCCTGGGCCTGGACTTCGCCACCGCGCTCACCGCGGTGGTGCTGGGCACGCTCCTGGGCGCCCTGCCCACCGCGTATCTGGGGACCTGGGGGAGCCAGACCGGGGCCGGACAGCTGCCGCTGGCACGGCTGGCCTTCGGCCGGGCCGTCGCGGTGCCCGGTGTCCTCCAGTGGCTCTCCTCGGTCGCCTGGGACGCGCTCATCGGCCTGTTCGGCGGTGACGCGCTGGCCCGGCTGTGCGGCTGGCCGTTCTGGCTGGGTGTGCTGGTGATGATGGCCGCCCAGGGAGCGCTCGGGGTGCTGGGCTACGAGGCCATCCACCGGATGCAGACGGTGATGACGTTCGTGCTCGCCGCCGCCTTCCTCGCGCTCGCGGTGAAGCTGGCGGACAGTGCGGACCCGGCCACCACCGGTGCCGCCCAGGGCGCCGACCGCGCCGGTGCGTTCGTCCTGACCAGCACGATCGCCCTGAGTCTCGCACTGTCGTGGGCGCCGTACGCCAGTGACTTCAGCCGCTATCTGCCGCGCGCCACCTCACGGGCGCGGATGTTCTGGTGCACCCTCCTCGGCGTCACCCTCTCCTTCGTGGCGGTGCAGGCGCTGGGACTGTGGGGCGCCTCGGTGCTCACCGACCAGACGGCCCGGGGCGTGGACGAGGCGCTGGGCGGTGGCACACCGGGCGCGCTCGGACTGCTGGCCGTGGCGCTGGCCGCGCTGTGCAGCAACGCCATGAACGACTACAGCGGCTCACTGGCCCTGCAGACCGTCGGGGTGCGGATCCCGCGTCCGCTCGCGGCCGCCCTCGCCGCCGTACTCGGCTTCCCGCTGGTGCTGTGGATGCACGCCGCGGACACCACCGCCCGCTTCCAGAACGTGCTGCTGTTCGTCGGCTACTGGATCCCCGGCTTCGTCGCCGTGGTGAGCGTCGACTGGTTCGCCCGGGCGCGGACCCGCGGTGGTACCCCCGTCGACCTGGCCACCGAGAACGCCCGGCCGCAGCCCTGGTGGCCCGCGGTCCTGGCCTTCGCCGCCGCCTTCGCCGCGGCGGTACCGTTCATGGACACCACCCTGTACACGGGTCCGGTGGCCGAGGCGCTGCACGGCGCCGACCTCGCCTACTACACGGCCTTCCTCGCGGCACTTCTGGTCTACGCACCGCTCAGACTGCGCCGCCACGCGCCCGCCCCGGCCTCCCGCCACCCCGGCCCGATACCGGAGTGAGCCTGCGCCGCCCCGTCCCGACCCCGTTTCCGGAGCGTTCCCCCATGGCCCCTTCCGCCGTCCCCGAGCACACCGCCTTCGCCGCGCACGCCCTCGCCCGGGTGCGGGAGACCACCCCGCTGGTGCAGTGTCTGACCAACGCGGTCGTCACCGGTTTCACCGCGAACGCGCTGCTGGCCCTCGGTGCCTCCCCTGCCATGGTGGACATCCCCGGGGAGGCCGGTCCGTTCGCCGGGGTCGCCTCGGGGGTGCTGGTCAACCTGGGTACCCCGCACGCCGAGCAGCGCACCGCCATGACCGAGGCGGCGCGGGCGGCCGGAGCGGCCGGGACCCCGTGGGTGCTGGATCCGGTGGCCGTCGGCGCACTGCCGGTGCGCACCGGACTGGCGCGGCGGCTGCTGGAGCTGCGGCCCACCGTGATCCGGGGCAACGCCTCCGAGATCATCGCCTTGGCGGACGGCGGTGACGGCGGCCGCGGGGTGGACTCCGCGCACGAGGTGGAGGCCGCCCGGCGGGCCGCCGGGGAACTGGCCCGCGCCACCGGTGGAGTGGTCGCGGTGTCCGGTCCGGTGGACGTGGTCACCGACGGCACCCGGCACGCCCGGATCGCCAACGGGGACGCGCTGCTGACCCGGGTGACCGGCGGCGGCTGTGCGCTGGGCGCGGTCATGGCGGCGTTCGCGGCGGTGGACGGGGACCGGTTCGCCACCACCGTGGCTGCGGTGGCCGCGTACACCGTGGCCGCCGAGCGTGCCGCCCCGGAGGCGTCCGGCCCGGGGAGCTTCGCGGTGGCGTTCCTGGACGCCCTGGCCGCGCTGGAGCCGTCGGAGCTCACCGCGCGGGCGGCGATCTCATGAGTACCTCCCGGAATCCGTCCGCCGGGACGGGGCCGTCCGCCGGGGCGCCGCCGGTGGATCTGTCGGTGTATCTGGTCACCGACACCGCCCAGTGCGCGGCCCGCGGCCGGAGCGTGGCCGACACCGTGGCCCGTGCCGTGGCCGGGGGTGTCACCGCGGTGCAGGTACGGGAGAAGGACGCGGACGGCGGGGACTTCCTGCGCACGGTACTGGAGGTGGCGGCCGTCCTCCCCGAGCCGGTGGCGCTGATGGTCAACGACCGCGTGGACGTGTTCCTGGCCGCACGGGCCGCCGGGGCCCGGGTGACGGGTGTCCACGTGGGCCAGTCGGACCTGCCCGTCGCCGCCGTACGGGAGTTGATCGGCCAGGAGGCGGTGCTCGGGCTGAGCACGGCCACACCCGAGGAGGTGCGGGCGGCGGCCGGGGAGCCCGCACGCGTCGACCACCTGGGCATCGGCGCCCTGCGCGCCACCCGTACCAAGACCGACGCGCCGCCCGCCCTCGGCCACGACGGCTTCGCGCGGCTGGTCCGGCTCGGTCCGCTGCCCGCCGTCGCCATCGGCGGAGTCACCCCCGCCGACCTGCCGCGGCTGCGGACCGCCGGGGCGGCGGGAGCCGCCGTGGTCTCCGGGGTGTGCGCGGCCGAGGACCCCCGTTCGGCCGCGGCGGCCTACGCCCAGGCGTGGCGGAACACCACACCGGTTGGGCCGAAGGAGTGCCGGGGCGACACGGACACCCGCTGAGCGGGCACCCCTCCTGATGCGACGGCGCGCCGGACGGTGCGCCCGTCGGAGGTGTCGGATGTGGCGGACCGCCCGGGGCGGCTGCCGCCACCGGGCCGCTCAGAGAGGAAGCGCCATGCGCCGCAGCGCGGGAGAACGGAGTCCGGCCACCGTCGTGGACGCGGAGGTGGCCGCGCCCGGAGGCGGCGGCCGATGAGGACCGTCGGCGGACGCACCGACCACGTCGTGGTGGTCGGTGCGGGTCTGTCGGGGCTCGCGGCCACCCTCCATCTGCTGGGCGCCGGACGCCGGGTGACCGTGGTGGAACGGGCGGCCCTGCCCGGCGGACGGGCCGGGCGCACCGAACGCGGCGGCTACCGGATGGACACCGGCCCGACCGTGCTGACCATGCCGCACCTGATCGAGGAGGCGCTCGCCGCCGTCGGCGACCGGCTCGCCGACCGGCTGGAGCTGATCGGGCTGCACCCGGCCTACCGCGCCCGTTTCGCCGACGGTGAGCACCTCGATGTCCACACCGGCGCCGACGCCATGGAGGCGGAGGTCCGCCGGTTCGCGGGCGCCCGCGAGGCACGGGGCTACCGGCGGCTGCGGACGTGGCTGGAGCGGCTCTACGCGGTCCAGATGCGCCGTTTCATCGACACCAACTACGACTCCCCCTGGCAGCTCCTCCACCCCGATCTGGCCCGGCTCGCCGCCCTCGGCGGTTTCGGACGGCTCGACGCGCGGCTCGGCCGCTTCCTCCAAGACGAGCGGGTGCGCCGGGTGTTCAGCTTCCAGGCGCTCTACGTCGGGGTGCCGCCCGCGCGGGCACTGGCCGCGTACGCGGTCATCGCGTACATGGACACGGTGGCCGGGGTGTACTTCCCGCGCGGCGGTGTGCACGCCCTGCCGACCGCGCTGGCCGACTCCGCCGCCGACGCGGGTGCCGAACTGCGCTACCACCACCGGGTCACCCGGCTGGAGCGCACCGGGGACCGCGTGACCGCCGTCCTGACCGACCAGGGCCGCATCCCCTGTGACGCGGTGGTCCTCACCCCCGATCTGCCGGTGTCCTACGGGCTGTTGGGGCGGCGGCCACGCCGCCCGCTGCGGCTGCGCCACGCCCCGTCGGCGGTGGTGCTGCACGCGGGCACCGACCGCACCTGGCCCGATCTGGCGCACCACACCCTCTCCTTCGGTGCCGCGTGGCGCGGCACCTTCGACGAAATCACCCGCACGGGGCGGACGATGACCGATCCGTCCCTGCTGATCACCCGCCCGACCACCCACGATCCCGGTCTCGCCCCGCCCGGCCGCCATCTGCACTACATCCTCGCGCCGTGCCCCAACACCGAGACCGGGCCCGGTCCGCGGGCGTGGCGGGAGCTGGCGCCCCGCTACCGGGATGGTCTGCTGACCGAACTGGAGCGCCGCGGGCTGACCGGGATCGGTGCAGCCATCGAGGAGGAGTGCCTGGTCACCCCGGCCGACTGGACGGCCGAGGGGCATGCGGCGGGCACTCCGTTCTCCGCCGCGCACACCTTCGCGCAGACCGGCCCGTTCCGGCCGCGCAACCTGGTGCGCGGAGTGGCGAACGCGGTCCTGGCCGGATGTGGCACCACACCCGGTGTCGGGGTGCCGACGGTGCTGCTCTCCGGAAAGCTGGCCGCGCTGCGGATCACCGGACATCCCTCCGCCGCCGGACGGCCGCCGTCCCGCGCCACCGCCCGGCCCCCCGCGCTGACCGGGGCGGACCCAGCCGGGAGAGGCGGCGGCGCATGACCGCCCGGGAGCTGGACGCGGCGGGTGTCACCGACCCGGCGCTGCGCGCCGCGTACACCCGCTGCCGGGCGCTCAACGCACGCCACGGCAAGACGTACTTCCTGGCCACCCGGCTGCTGCCGGTGGCCCGCCGGCCCGCGGTGCACGCCCTGTACGGTTTCGCCCGCTGGGCCGATGACATCGTGGACGACCTGGTGAGCCGGGACGGTCCGGCCGAGCGCGGCGCGGCGCTCGACGCGCTCCGGACCCGGCTGACCACCGGGCTGCGCACCGGCACCAGTGACGATCCGGTGGTCCGGGCCCTGGCGCACACCGCCGCCGTGTACGGCATCGACCATGGCCACTTCACCGATTTCATGGCCTCCATGCGCAGCGATCTGGAGGTCACCGACTACGCCACCTATGACGACCTGCGTACCTATATGCACGGCTCCGCGGCCGTCATCGGATTGCAGATGCTCCCCGTGCTCGGCACCGTCGTCCCGCGCGCGGAGGCCGCTCCGCACGCCGCCGCCCTGGGTGTCGCCTTCCAGCTCACCAACTTCCTGCGGGACGTGGGCGAGGATCTGGAGCGCGGCCGGGTCTATCTGCCCCGTGACCTTCTGGCGGCGCACGGGGTGGACCGGGAGCTGCTGGAGTGGAGCCGCGCCACCGGGGTCCACGACCGGCGGATCGTGGCCGCACTGCGGGCCGCGGCCGGGCTCACCCTCGGGGTGTACCGCGAGGCGGCGCCCGGGCTGGCCATACTCGATCCGGTGTCCCGGCCGTGCATCCGTACGGCCTGTGTGCTCTACGGCGGCATCCTGGACGCCATCGCGGCGGACGACTACCGCGTGGTGCACCGGCGTTCGGCCGTGCCGCGCCGCCGCCGTGCCGCGGTGGCGGTGGACGGTCTGGGCCGGGTCGCGGCCGCGCGGCTCCGGGCCCGCACCGGCAGGGCCCGGGGACCGGAAGCCGATGAGGTGTCCGGCCCCGTACGGGCACACCGCGGCGCCTTCGCGCGGGAGGGCGCCGTATGACCTTCCTCCATGCCCGGCGCGGCCGGTACGCCCTGCGGCTGCGCCGCGGTTCCGTGCCGTGGGAACGGCAGCCGCCCACCTGGCGCGAGGCCCGTCCCGCGCTCATCGCCGACGCGCTGGCCCGCGCACGGGCCCGGCCCGGCGGCAACTGGTTCGTCCTGGCCGCCTCGCGGGACGTCCGGCCGGGGCGGCCGTTCGGCCGCACCGTCGCGGGTGTCGAGGTGGTGGTGTGGCGGGGCACCGACGGGGCGCTTCGTGCCGGGCCCGGGGCGTGTCCGCACCTCGGCGCCCCGCTCAGGGACAGCCCGGTGCGCTGCGGCACCCTGATCTGCCGCTGGCACGGACTCGCCCTGGACGGCGGGCCGTTCGCGGGCTGGGAGCCCTTCCCCGCGTACGACGACGGGGTGCTGGTCTGGGTACGGCTGGACCGGGCCGGTGGTGAACGCCCCCTGGAGCGGCCGGCCGTCCCGGTCCGGCCCGATCCGGTCCGCGCGGTGAGCGCCGTGTACACCGGTGTCGGCCGCTGTGAACCGCAGGACGTGGTGGCCAACCGGCTCGATCCATGGCACGGCGCGTGGCTCCACCCGTACTCGTTCGTCGATCTGACGGTGGTGAAGGCACCCGCCGGGGACGACACCGCGGCCCCGGACGGCGACGCCTTCCTGGTGGAGGTCGCGTTCAAAGTGGCGGGACGGGCCACCGTCCCGGTCCGGGCGGAGTTCACCGCGCCCGGTCCGCGGACCGTCGTGATGCGCATCGTGGCGGGCGAGGGAAAGGGGTCCGTGGTCGAAACCCATGCCACGCCCCTGACCCCGGACGCGGCGGGGCGGCCCCGTACGGCGGTGATCGAGGCGGTGGTCGCGGTGTCGGACCGGCCGGGGTTCGGCATGGCGCGCGCCGCCGCCCCGGCGCTGCGCCCGCTGATCCGCGCGGCGGCCGCCCGGCTGTGGCGTGACGACCTGGCGTACGCGGAGCGGCGCTGGGCTCTGCGCAGCGCGGGCAGGTTCCCGGGCTGATCACCCGGCGCGCTTCCGCCCGTCAGCCGCCGCCCAGCCCGGCCAGCGCGCGCAGCGCCGCCGAACGGCCCTTCGGCGGCACCGTCCACAGCGTCTGTCCCCGGACGCCCCACCGCTCCAGCAGCGCGTTCGCGGCGAGGAAACCGGTGGTCGCCGCGCGTTCCATCAGCGCCACCGGCAGGGCGGTGCGCACCAGATCCCCCGCCAGCACGACGGAGGGATCGGGGGTGCGCACCGTGGGGCGGCCGCCGAACCCGCCGACCGGGAACAGCGGGCAGTCCGCCCGCCACTCATGGCGCCGCGCGACGATCCGCGCCTCCCGCGTCTCCGGGTAGAGCCGGTGCAACTGGGCGATCAGCGCCGTCTGTCCGGCCTCGCGGTCGAGGTCCGGGGCGACGGCGTAGGCGTGCAGTTCGACCACCGAACCGCCGGTGCGGGCGGCCCACCGGGCCGCCTCGCCCTCCCAGCGCTCCAGCACACTGACGTTGTCCAGCGCGCCGTAGCCGCTGGTGCCGAGGAAACCGGGGCGGTCGGCGCGCACCGGACGGTCCAGCCACAGCCGGGACACCAGGAACGGCGGTGCCGTGCGCAGCCGTTCGATCCCGGCCCGCCACCGTACGGTGCCCAGCCGCGGTGAGTCCGCCACCACCCGGCGCAGCCCGTCGGTGTCCAGTGCCAGTACGGCCGCGTCATGGTGCCGGGTGACGCCGTCCGCGGTGAGCCGTACCCCGCCGCCGGGTTCCGGCTCCAGGCGCTCCACCGGGCTCCCCGTCCGCAGCCGTACGCCGTGGCCGGTCAGATAGCGGCCCAGCGGTTCCCACAGGGACTGCGGGAACGGCTCCCGGGGCACATCGAAGAGCAGTCCCTCCGCGGAGCCGAGGAAGTAGATGTGGAACATCAACGCCAGCTCGGCGGCGGAGAGTTCACCGGGATCGGCGAAGAAGCTGCGCGAGAACACCTCGAACGCCAGATGCCGCGCGGCCTCGGGGAAGCGGATCCGGGTCAGGAAGTCCCGTGCGCTGATGCCGTCCAGCCGCTCGTACACCTCCGGCACACGGACGTCCAGCAGCGGCAGCGCGGCGGCCGGACGCATCCGCAGCAGGTCCCGCACACCGAAGCTGGGGCTCAGCGCCACGAAGCCCAGGGCGCTCAGCGGTGGGGTGCGGGGCACCCTCGCGAAGCTGTCGTACGTCCCGCGGCTGTGCCGCAGCGGGTAGTCCGGCAGTCCGGTGAGCGTCCGCAGTCCGGGGTCGGTCCGCCGCAGCAGTCCGCGGAGGTTGTAGTACTGCCGGAAGAAGGCGTGGAAGCCGCGGCTCATGGTGACCTGTGAGCCGTCGTCCAGCCGTACCGGCCAGCCCGCGAGCCGTCCGCCGAGGTGTGCCTCCCGCTCGTACAGCGTGACGCGGACACCGCGTTCGGCCAGGCAGGTGGCGGCGGCGAGTCCGGCCACACCGCCACCGGCCACCGCCACGCTCGGCGCGTCCCCGGTGATCCGGGGCCGTCCCGCCGGCGGCGGCAGCACCCGGGCGCGGCGGTCGCGGCCCCGGCGCGGTGCGGCGCCGTCGACCGCGCCGCGCCGTCCCACGGCGGTCACCAGGTGGTCCGGTGGCCGGGTACGCCGGTGGCCGCGCCGCCCACGACGGTGTGCACCACCCCGGTCTGCCAGCCGGGCATCGGCACCACCCTGACCTGGTCGAAGCCGGCCCGCCGCATCCGTTCACGGAAGGCGTCCGCGGTGTCGAACTCCTCGACGCTGCGGCGGAGGTGGCGGTAGAGGGCCCGGTCCCCGGTGAGGGTTCCGGCGGGCTGGACGATGGCGCGGCACACCGCGGTCCACACCGCCCGGTGCAGGGGGTTGCCACTGAGCAGGTAGTCGTGCACCGCCAGCCGACCGTGCGGCACGAGCAGCGCGCGGACGGTGCCGAGCAGCGCGTCCGGATCGGTGACGTTGCGGAACAGATAGGCGGCGAAGACCGCGTCGAACGACCCCGTGCCCCAGGTGGCGGAGAGCCGCTCGGCCGGGGTGTGCACGAAGCGGACCCGGGACGGCCAGCGCTTGGCGGTGGCCCGCTCCAGCATGCCCACCGAGGCGTCCACGGCCACGATCTCCGCCTCGGGCGCGGCCCTGAGCAGTGCGGCGGTGGAGGCCCCGGTACCGCAGCCGAGGTCGAGCAGCCGCAGCCCGGCGCCGTGCGCGGGCAGTCCCAGGCGCCGGGCGGAGCGGCGCAGATGGCCGTGGTAGCCGGGATTGAGGGCGACCAGCCGGTCGTAGCCGGACGCCGCGCGGTCGAACGCGGCGGCCAGTTCCGCGTCGCGCAGCAGGACCGGTGTGCGATGTGGTGTCATACCGCCTCCACGGGGGCCGGGGTGTGGCGTCGCAGCCAGGGCAGTTCGGCGACGGTGCGCAGCATGGCGGGCACGGGTGTGCGCAGCCCGATGGCGAAGTCCTCGGCCGCCCGGGTCCGTCCGTCGAGGAAGCGCAGCAGCCGTTCCATCGGCACCTGCCGGAACAGTCCGGTGAAGAACGCCGCGCCGTCCACCCGTCCGGCCGCCAGGGCCCGCAGCAGTACCGCGTCCATCGCCCGCGCCCGCGGACGATGGGGCCGGGGCGGCACCGGGGGCAGCCCGCGCCGCCACGCCTCCGCAACCGCCCGGCTCTGCCGTTGCACGGTGGCGAAGGTGTAGCCGGTGGAGGGACGGGTGGCGCCGCCGGCGGTGCCGATGCGGAACACCGCTGCGCCGACCCGCCGGGGGAAGCGTGCGTCGGTCATCGGGATGACCCCCTGCTCGACGGCGGTCACCTCGAAGCGGTCCAGGCCGAGCACCTGCCGTGCGTAGTGGGTGAGCGCGCGGTCGTACCCGGTGTCGCCGAGGACGGCCGGGGAGAACTCGGTGTACTCCACGAGCGCTTCGCACGGGCCGAACGGCAGGACGTAGCCGAAGGACAGTCCGCGCGGCGGCTGTGGGGTGCGGAAGTCCATGAGGTCCGCCACCGCCGGGTCGAAGCGGGGCAGCGGGGTGCGGACGAACCAGCCGCGGAAGTGCTGGAGGAGTGTGGTGCGGGCCGGTGGCAGCGGCCGGGGCGGCCGGGAGTCGAACGCCCAGCGGGCCCGCAGTACGACGGGCTCGCCCTCGGGGCCCGCCCCCCGTACCTCGGCGCCGCCCGGTGCGTCGGTGACGGCGTGCACGGCGGCCGCCACCCGCCGGAATCCGGCACACCGCTCGGTGCGCCGGGCCACGAACGCCTCGAAGTCACCGGATCGGAGCATCTTGTAGCGCAGTCCGGCCGGCCGTCCCTCCACCGTCTCGCCACCGGGGCCACGCACCCGGAGCCGCTCCCAGGACGCGGTGAGCACCTCGTCGAACTCACCGCCGGGCGGTTCCCAGTAGCACCAGGTGCGCTCGGGCGGGCGCAGCGGACCGGGCGGGGCGTCGACCAGGGTGACCTGGGGCGAAGGCGTGTCCCGTGGTTCCGCGCACAGCCGGTACGCGAGCGAGAGCCCGGCCGCGCCCGCGCCCACGATGACGATGTCCCCGTCGATGTCCCCGTCCCGCACGGCGGCGCCTCCTTCCGCGCACAAGGGCCCTGGACCACGGCGCCCCGGGGCTCTCGCCCCCGGCACCGCGGCTCCACTGTTCCCTATGCGCGGCCGGTACGGAGGTACGGCGGTGGACGTGTCGCCCGGGTCCACCGCCGATGACGCCCCATCAGCGGGCCACCGCACCGCCCCACGGGTGTCAGAGCAGGCCGACGATGCGTGGTGGCGCGAAGACATGGCGCGCCCGGTGCTCGAGGACCAGCAGCTCCGGAAGGCGCCGTCGCAGGTCGGACATGCACTTCTCACACGACTCGTCGGCTTCGGGGAGGAATTCCTCGTGCTCCACGGCGATATGCCGGGCCAGCCGGATCTGGGTGGTCACCACACTGTCGCTGGGATCGCAGTCCACCCCCGGCCCGAATTCCTCCAGCGCCGCCTCCACGACCTCGGGAGCCAGCTTCATCGCCTTGTACAGCTCGATGCACTCCCCGCAGCCCCACATCCAGGAAGGAGGGAGCGGCCATTCGTCGTCGGGGTGCTCGTTCCCGGCATCCATGCGGCTCACAGTAGCGACATTCAGGAGTCCCCGAGGGCATAACGGCCACATCCGTCTGTTCCATCGGTAATCAGCCGATGGTGCCCCGGAGATGCGCTCCTCGGGCGCCGGTCACGGCCCTCGGCCACGGGGGCGCGCTTCTGACAGGATGACGGGGTGGGAGGCGTGGACGACACCGGCCGTCCGTCCGACGGTTTCGACGTGGCCACCGGCGACGGACGGGCCCGGGACGAGGACGGCCGGGAAGCTGCGGTACGGACCGCGTTCGAAGGGCTGCTGCAGATCCGGCGGTTGATGAACACCGGTTCCGCCGAGCCCGGAGCGGTACCTGCCGTGTGGGAGCGGAACCAGCCGGTGCGCGCGGTGTCGCTCGCCCTGGAGGCCGCCGGCGTGCGTCCGTCGGCGGTCGACGCCGACGGCCACCGCGTCGCGACCGGCTACCGGGTGAGCGCGGCCGACCGGCCGGGGGTGGTGCGGGTCGCATGGCTGGGCCCGCCCGGCAGCGGCGCGGGGTACGCCGCGCAGGAGGCGCTGCGGGAGTGCGCCGCGGTCCTGGGGCGGCTGGGCTGGGAGGCACTGGAGTACCGGGGGCCGCGCGGCCGGCGCTTCCTGGAGGTCGAGGCCCTGGTCTGACCGGCGCGGCCAGGAGGCGAGCGGGCCGTGTCCGGTCCGTGGTTTGCGCGGCCACGGCCACGGTCGCACGCTGGACACATGGCCGAGCGTCCGCACGCCACCGTCCGTCCGGCCGCCCCCCGCGGTGGGCGGCCGGTGCCGGGGAGCCGTCCATGACCACACCACGGGACCTGCTGATCATGGCCATGGACATGGCGTCCAGCCAGTCCGTCGACCGCGGCGACCTGTCGCTCGCGCTGGCGGGCGCCGAGGCCATCGATCTCCTGGACGCCCGGGCCATCGGGCTGGACGGCGAGCGCATCGTGCCGGGCCCGCCGCTGCCCCTGGCGGACCGGATGCTGGACCAGGCCGCCGCCTCCCTCACCCGGGAACCGCCGTACGAACCGGTCGGCGCATGGCTGTGGCGCAGGGGCCGCGGGCTGCCGGAGGCGTATCTGGGCACGCTGGAGGCGGACGGGGACGCGGTCCGGGAGCGGCACCGCCGATGGGTGCTCTTCCACACCGACGAGCTGGTGCTCGTCGACTCCGCCGCCCGCCGTCGCGCGGAGCACCGGCTGCGCTCGGACGAACCCGTCCTCGCGACGCTCGCCGCGGCGGTCGGGATCGACGACCCGGCCGGACCCGGCTCGCCCACCGTGACACGGGTGGACGACGTGGCGACGGCCACCGTGCTCACGGCCGTGGACGACGCGCTGGGCGAGCTGGCCGTGGAACGGCAGCGCCGGGCCGAGCGGCGCGACGCCGCCACCGCCGACAACGTGCGCCGCGGCTACTGACACCGCCCCGCACCGCCACCGGACACCACCACGGTTCCTCGTGTGGTCCAGACCTACGGCGCACGAGGGGGCGCACACCAACTCGCGTGCGCCGTAAGCCTGTTCCGAAGTCTTTTTGACCACCGATCCGCTCTGCTAACTTCCCCAGGCCAGCGCGGCCCGGAGTGCGGTACACCGGGGAATCGGGCCCGCCCGGACGAGGGAGTCGGAGACGTGTCGCAGCTCGACGCTTGTGAACCATCGGTACGCCCCACCGGCAGCCCCCGGTCCGACGCCGATCTCATACGGCTGATCGCCGGTGGCCGCCCCTCGGGGGACACCACCGACACACCCGATGCCCCGCCCTCCCTCGCACCGGCGGCGGCGGAGGAGGAGGCGGCCGAGGAGTTCCGGCGCCGCCACCTCGCTGCCGTCCGGTCCTACGCCCGCATCTGCTGCCGCGACCGCCTCGTAGCCGAGGAACTGAGCGACGAGGTCTTCGAACAGGCCCGGCACACCGTGCGGACCTCCCGGGAGCCGCGCGAGGCGTGGCGCCACCACCTGCTGATCCTGGGCTACCGCACGGCCGCCGCCTGGGCCGCCACCCGTCGCCGCACCGATGTGGCACCGGACTTCGCGGCCTGGCTGGACACCTCGCTCGCGGCCTTGTCCGACCCGGTGCCCACCGCACGGCTGCTGGAGAACCGGTCGCTGATGCTGCGCGGTTTCCGCAACCTCCCTGGCCGCACCCAGGCCGTCCTGTGGCACACGGCCGTCGACGGGGAGACCGGCGCGCCGACGGCACTGCTGCTGGGGGTGGAGCCGGAACGACTGCCCTCCCTGCGCAGACGTGCGCTGCGGTCCTACCGCGACGCGTACTTCTGGGCCTACGCGGCCCAGGCGGCGGAGGACGACTGCGGGCGGTTCTGCGGTCTGCTGGACGCGGCGGCGCGCCGCGCCGGGGTGCACCGCAGCGGCGACCTGGAAGGCCATCTGGCCAGCTGCCCCCAGTGTTCCCGGGTGCTGAACGTGCTGGTCGGGCTGGGCGAGCGCCCGGCGCAGGTGCTCGCCGAAGGACTGCTGCCGTGGGGCGGGCTCGCCTATCTCGCCTCCCGTCCTGCCCCCGGCGGGCAGGAGGCCACCGAAGCCGCCACCGGTGTCCCCGCCGCCCGGCCGGCCACCGTGCGCCTCACCGACGCCCCCGGAACGGGGGACGGCACCGGCCCCGCCACTCCCCCGGCCGGCCCTGACACCCCGCGGGGCAGGGACGGTCTCGGTGGTGTGTCCGCCCGGCGGATCCCCGTGACACGGGCGCTGGCCGCGACCCTGACGACCTCCGCCGTGGTGGCCACGGTCGCCGTGCTGCTGGTGTCCCCCGGCACCACTACGGACTCCGGTGCGCGACGGGACACCCCCGCGCCCCTCACCCCGCCCGCCACCGGCGAGGTGTCCCCCTCGGGGCCCGCCCGGGACTCCATCCCGACGTCCGGACCGTCCGAGGGCTCCGCCACGTCCGGACCCACCGCCCCGGCGACCCGCGCCCGGCACACCACGGCCCCCGCCCGGCCCGTACCGGACACCGTCTCCGCCACCTCGGTCATCGCGGCGGACACCTTCGACGCGGCCTCCCTGGGCGACGCGGAGGTCGGCCCGGCCACGGGGGACACCGGCTCCGGAGGAGGCGGCCGCCAGGTCGCCCAGCTGGCCGACGGCGCGTATCTGCGCTACGACGACGTGGACTTCGGCGACGGGTCGAGCCAGTTCCGGGCCCGGGTCGCCTCCGACGCCGCGAACGGGGTGAGCGGGCTGGTCGCCGTCCACCTCGACACCCCCTCCAGCACCCCCATCGGCACCTTCACGGTGGACACCACCGGCGGCCGGACCGCGTGGCGTACGGTCCCGACGAACATCACCCGCACCACGGGGGTGCACACCGTCTACCTCCGGTTCTCCTCGGACGCCACCGGCCACCCGCCCTTCGTGGGGCTGCACTGGTTCACCTTCCCGGTGCGCTGACGGTCCCGGTCGCCGAGCCGTACGACGCGGTGCGGGCCGGGCGGGCATGCTGGAGTCATGCCCCTCCGGCCGCTGACCTCCCTCCGCCGTTCCTGGCAGCCGGGCTGTACGACGGTGGTGCTGCCGCTCGGGCTGATCGCCGTGGTGTTCGTGGTGGACATCCTGTCGCCGTCCCACATCCACCTCGGCCCGCTGCTGGTCGCGGCACCCGCGATCACCGTGGCCTTCGCCGGTGCCCGGCTGACCGCCCTGATCGGGGCCCTCGCGGTGGTCACCCAGGTGGCGATCGGAGTGGAGCGGGGGGTGCTGGACACCGCCAACATCCAGGCGCAGATCGGCGCGCTGCTCCTGGTGTCCGCCCTGCTCGTGGGGTTCTGCCTGGTCCGGGACCGCCGGGAGCGGAAACTGCACCGGATGACCTCGGTGGCGGAGGCCGCCCAGCACGTCCTGCTGCGCCCGCTGCCGACCCGCAGCGGCCCGCTGGAGATCGCACACCTCTATCTGCCCGCCGAGGCGGAGGCCGAGATGGGCGGCGATCTGTACGCGGCGGCCCGCACCTCGCACAGCACCCGGCTGCTGATCGCGGACGTCCGGGGCAAGGGACTGGCCTCGATCAGCCACGCCGCGCTGCTGCTGGGCGCCTTCCGCGCGGCCGCCCACCGCCAGGCCACCCTGCGCAACCTCGCCGTCCACCTGGACGGCGCGATGCGCTGGGACAGCACGCAGTGGCGGACCCGGGACGACACCGACACCGAGGAGTCCTTCGCCACCGCCATGCTGCTGGACATCCCCGACGAGGAGCCGGTCGTCCACATCATCAGCTGCGGCCATCCCCCGGCCCTGCGGCTCGGCCGGGGCGGTGTCAGCACGCTCCACCCCGGCGCCCACCACCTGCCGCTGGGGCTGGGCGGACTCAATGGGACGTCCGACTACCAGACCGAGACGTTCCCCTTCGAACGCGGTGAGCAACTGCTGCTCTACACCGACGGGGTGGTCGAGGCCCGCGACGCCGAGGGCGTCTTCTACCCGCTGGCCGAACGGGCCACCGGCTGGGCCCAGCGCCGTCCCGACGCGGTGGTGCGCCGGCTGCGCGAGGACCTCACCGCCCACATCGACGGCCACCTCGGCGACGATGCCGCCGTGGTGGCCGTCCGGCGGACCTAGGCCGTACCCGGCGCCGCGAGCAGTTCCTCCACCTCCTCCGCGCTGGTGTCCTGGAGTTCCTCCCCGAGGAGCAGCCAGCGGGTGATGCCGATCGAGCGCAGGAACGGCAGGTCGTGCGAGGCGATGAGCAGGGCGCCCTGATAGGAGTCGAGCGCGCCGGTCAGCTGGTGGACGGCGGACGTGTCCAGGTTGTTGGTGGGTTCGTCCAGCATCAGCAGCTGGGGGGCCGGGGCGGCGAGCATGGTGGCCGCGAGGGCGGCGCGGAAGCGCTCCCCGCCGGAGAGGGTGGCCGCCCGCTGTTCCCCCCGCGCCCCCTTGAACAGGAACCGCGCCAGCTGCGCGCGGATGTGCTGGTCCGTCACCCCGGGCGCGGCCCGGGCCACATTGGCCGCCACGCTCAGTTCCCCGTCGAGCACATCGAGGCGCTGGGGCAGGAAGCGCAGCGGCACCCATGCCCTTGCCTCGCCGGACAGCGGGGCGAGTTCGCCGGTCAGGGTGCGCAGCAGGGTGGTCTTGCCCGCTCCGTTGCGGCCGACCAGCGCGATACGCTCGGGGCCGTGCACCCGGAGGGTGCCTTCACGCAGTCTGCCGTGGCGGGGACGCAGTCCGTCCAGGCTCAGCACGGTGCGCCCCGCGGGTACGGCGGTGTGCGGCAGGGACACCCGGATCTCGGCGTCGTCGCGGATGGCGTCCGCGGCCTCCTCCCGGCGTTCACGCGCCTCCTCGAGCCGGCCCTCGTGGAGTCCGCGGAGCTTGTCGCCGGACTCCTGGGCGGACCGCTTGCGTTCTCCGGCGACGATCCTCGGTGCCCTGCGCTGGGCGTCCAGCTTCTTGCTCTGACGCTGCCGGCGGGCCAGTTTGATGTGGGTCTCCTCCAGTTCGCGCTTCTGGCGTCGGACGTCGGCCTCGGCGGCCCGCAGGGTGCGGGCGGCCGCCTCCTGCTGGGTGGCCACGGCCTCCTGGTAGGCGGACCAGCCGCCGCCGTACCAGCTCACCGCGCCGGAGCGGAGTTCGGCCACCCGGTCCACCCGCTCCAGCAGTTCGCGGTCGTGGCTGACCACGACCAGCACTCCGGAGCGCCAGGAGTCCACGGCCTCGTAGAGGCGGCGGCGCGCGAACAGGTCGAGGTTGTTGGTGGGTTCGTCGAGCAGCAGCACATCGGGGCGCTCCAGCAGCAGTGCGGCCAGGCGCAGCAGAACGGTCTCCCCGCCGGACATCTCCCCGACGGCACGGTCGAGTCCGATGCCGTCGAGCCCGAGGGAGCCCAGGGTGGCGAGGGCGCGTTCCTCGACGTCCCAGTCGTCGCCGAGGGTGTCGAAGTGTGTCTCGTCCACCTCCCCGGCCTCGATGGCGCGCAGCGCGGCGCGCCGCCGGGCGATACCGAGGGCCTGGTCGACCCGGAGCGCGGTGTCGAGGGTGAGGTTCTGCGGGAGGTACGCCAGGGTGCCGCCGACGGTCACCGTCCCCCGGGCGGGACGCAGCCGCCCGGCGAACAGCCTCAGCAGGGTGGATTTGCCGGTGCCGTTGCTGCCGGCCAGGCCGGTGCGGCCACGGCCGATGGTCAGGGAGAGTCCGTCGAAGACGGGGGTGCCGTCGGGCCACTGGAAGCTCAGTGCGGAGCAGGTCACGGAGGCGCCGGGCACGGTGGTGTGGGCCATGTGGTTCTCGCAGTCGTCAGCGCGGAAAGGGGGCTTGGTGTGCGAGCACCACGCGGCGGCCGAGCCGTGGGAGGGGCGCTGCCCTGCGAAGGTCGAGGGACGGCTGGGGCACCGAGGTCGGATCCACGCGGATGGTCACGGGGCCGGAGAAACCGGCCGCGGGGTGACGGGCGTACGGCGGGTGCCGTACCGCGCGGTGATCGCGGACCTCAGATGCGCAACGTCCACCTCTATCGGAGACAACAGGACGCTGTCACTGTACCGCAGCCGCGCTCAGTGCGAGGTGCGGTGCGACAGGCGGTGCGGGGTCCGCAAACGCGGCCAGCGCCGGGCCATCGGGTCCGCGCGCCGGGGCGTCCGGTGCACCCGGGCCAGGACCAGGACGGTGTCGTCGGCCGGGTCCCCGGGCACCATGTGGTCCAGGATGCGGTCGGCGGCGGCCTCCAGCCCGTCGGGGGCCAGGTGCACCTCGGAGCGGAGCGCGTCGAGCCCCTTCCCGACGTCGTGGGTGCGGCCCTCGATCAGCCCGTCGGTGTACAGCACGAAGACGGAGTCCGCGGGCAGTTCGGCGTCGGCGGTGCGGAAGCGGCAGCCGCCGATGCCCAGCGGCACGCCCAGCACCTCGTCCAGCAGGTCGACCCGGTGGTCAGGACGCAGCACCAGGGGTGGTGGGTGTCCTGCGCTGGCGAGGCGCAGATGTCCGGTGGTGGGGTCGTAGACGGCGTACAGACAGGTGGCCAGTTCGATGTTGGACTCCCGGGCGAACTGGTCGAGTTCGGCGAGGAGTTCACTGGGTTCGGGATCGTGGCGGGCCAGTGCGCTGGCGGTGATGCGCAGCCGCCCCATGGCGGTGGCGGCGGGGATGCCGTGCCCCATGACGTCGCCCACCACCAGGGCGACGCGGTGGGCGGGCAGCCCGATCACGTCGTACCAGTCGCCGCCCACCTCGGTGATGCGCCCGCCGGGCAGATAGCGATGGGCGATGTGCACATACGGGCTGTTCGCCAGGGAGTTGGGCAGCAGCGCGCGCTGGAGCCGGAGCGCGATATCGCGCTCCTGGTTGTACAGCCGGGCGTTGTCCAGGCACAGCGCGGCTCGCGAGGCCAGCTCCCCGGCCAGGCCGCGGTCCTGCTCGGTGAAGCCCGGCCGGGACGAGGACCGCCCGAAGACGGCGATGCCCTGGACGGTCTTGCGGGCGATGAGGGGCGCGAAGAGCAGACTGGACAGACCGCTGTCGTTCAGCAGCCGGGCCCGCTCCTCGGTGAGCACGGTGCGGTTCAGGAAGTCGTCGTCCACCCTGGCCAGCGTCGGCCGTCCCGTGCGCAGCACCTCGTGGATGATCGAACCGGTCGGATACGTCACCACGTCGAGCCCGCCGACCAGTTCGGTGGCGGGCGGCGGCAGGATGGTCTCGGCGGCGATCCGCCGGGTGACCAGGGGCCGGTCCGGGTCGAAGTCCAGCCCTTCCTCCGGGGATCGCATCACCTCCACCACCGCGCCGTCGCAGAAGTCCGGGACGGTGACGTCGACGACCTCCTGCCCGGTGATCCTGGTGTCCAGGGTGGTGCCGATCCGGGCGGCCGCCCGGTCCAGCAGGGCCAGCCGCTGACGGGCGGCGGACGCCTCGACCAGGGCCTGTTCCCGGTCGGTCACATCGACCATCACCCCGCCCACCCCGAAGAAACGGATGCCGCCGGGGCGCGAGAGCGGGAAGAGGGACACCGACCACACCTGGTCGGTGTCCGGGTGCCCTTTGGTACGCACTCCCACCAGTGTGCCCACGATCGGCCGTCCCACCTCGGCCACGGCGCTCAGCATGGCCGCGTACTCGCCGTTGTCCGAGGCGATCACGACCTCGTCGACATGGCGCCCCAGATGGGCTTCGACGGGGAGTCCGTCCATATCGGCGAGGGTCTGGTTGACATGGGCGTAGCGCAGGTCCTCGTCGAACATCACCAGACCGATGGGGCAGCTCTGGAAGAGCACGTCGAGGAAGGCCAGGTTGGTCTTCACCCGGTCCAGTTCATCGCCCCTGCTGCCCAGGGCGAGGACCACCACCCGGCCGCCCACCCCGGCCACCGGGAAGACCCGGAACGCGGCGTCGAGGGAGCTGCCGTCCCGATGGCGGGCGCGCACCCGGCCGCGCCAGTAACCCTCGGTACGGCCCCGCTCCACCAGCCGGGTCCACGATCCGGCCGCCCTGTCGGACGGACCGGCGAAGAGCATCTCGCCGGGCTGCGACAGCGCCTCCTGGGAGCGGTAGCCGAAGAGGTCCTGCGCGCCCGGTCCCCAATAGCAGACGCGGTCGGACTCATCCACGGCGAAGACGGCCACCGCCACCCGCTCCAGCAGGGTGCCCGGCTCCGACCAGAGCGGCCCTCGCCCCGCTTCGTCGCTCTGCCGGTCTGCTGGCACCGGTCGTCCCTCCGCGCTCGTGAAACGCAGTGACCTGGTCGCCCTCGAAGAGGGGCCCTCCCGATCCAGTCTGCGCTCTTCCGCCACATGCCGAAAGAGAGCACGGAGGGTCCCCGGCGGTCACGTTCCGCTGATGGCGCTTCCGGGGCGGGAGGGAGGCCGTACGGGCCGCCGGGCTCGTACCCTTGCCGCACCCGACAGCCCGTGTCCGACCCGTACCGAAGGTGGCCCATGACCAGCCCCGCACCCCATGGCGCGGCCCCGCTCGCGGGAATCCGCGTGGTCGACCTGTCCAAGATCCTGGCCGGACCGTACGTGACCATGTCGCTGGCCGATCTCGGTGCCGATGTCATCAAGGTCGAGCACCCGGACGGCGGCGATCCCACCCGGCGGTGGGGCCCGCCCTTCAACGGTCCCGACGCGGCGTACTACCTGGCCGCCAACCGCGGCAAACGCTCGGTGACGCTCGATCTGAAGTCCCCGGCCGGGAAGGAGGCGGCCCACCGGCTGATCGCCGACGCCGATGTCGTCGTGGAGAACTTCCGCCCCGGGAGCACCCTCCAGGAGGAGTTCCGCTACGACCGGCTCAGCGAGGCCCATCCGCGGCTGGTGGTGCTGCACATCTCCGCGTTCGGCGAGACCGGCCCGCTGCGCTCCGAACCGGGCTACGACATGGTCGCGCAGGCCGCCGCCGGGCTGATGTCCCTGACCGGTGAACCCCAGGGGCCACCGGTCAAGGCCGGATACGCGATGGGCGACCTGGGGGCCGCGCTGTTCGGCACCATCGGGGTGGTCTCGGCCCTCGTCGAACGCGCCCGGACCGGCCACGGCCAGTACCTCACCACCTCGCTGTACGAATCCCAGCTGGCCCTGCACATCAACTGGGCCACCAGCTACTTCGCCACCGGGGAGACCCCGACCCGGCTGGGTTCGGGGCATCCGAGCCTGGTGCCCTACCAGGCGTATCCGGCGTCGGACGGCCACTTCGTCATCGCCGTCGGCAACGACGCGCTGTGGCAACGCCTCTGCGCCCTGATCAACCGCCCCGACCTCGGGGACGACCCCCGGTTCAGCACCAACCGGGACCGGGTGGTCCACCGCGCCGAGCTCAACGCCGCGCTGGAGACGACCCTGCGCGGCGGGACCGTGGAGCACTGGTGCGCCACCCTCAAGGCGGGCGGTGTCCCCGTCACCCCGATCCGGACGCTCGACGAGGTCTACGGCTCCGAGCAGACCGCCGCGCTCGGCATCGTCCAGCAGGTGGCGCACCCCGTCGTCGGGACGCTGGACCAGGTGGGGTTCCCGGTGAGCTACCGCGGTGTGCGGCCGCCGGTGCGCACCGCGCCACCGCTGCTCGGTGAGCACAACCACGAGGTGCTCTCCGCGCTCGGCTACGACGCCGAGGAGATCCGGCGGCTCACCGAGCCGCCCCCGCCCGGTCGCTGACGGTCCCGCACAGCGCGGCGAATCCCGGTGTCCACCAGGTGCGGCCGTCCGCGGTCTGTGCGAACGCCTCGACACCCGGCAGGGACGCCACCCAGTCACGGGCCCGCTCCCCCTTGACGAACGCGGCGGTGGCCAGGGCGTCCACCTCGGTCAGATGACGACCGACCAGGGTGATCGAGACCAGGGCGGTGGGCGGTTCGCCGGTCGCGGGATCGAGGATGTGGTGACCGCGTTCGGCGGTACCGGAGGTGGCGACGGCCAGGTCCCGGCCCGACACCACGGCCGCCACCTCACCACCACGCCACGGGTCGGCGATCCCGCACCGCCAGGGGCGGCCGGGGGCGGAACCACCGCGCGCCTGGATGTCACCGCCGCCGTTGACCAGATGGTGGCGGGACCCGGCCGCGTACAGGATCCGGGAGGCGCGCTCGGTCGCCCACCCCTTCACCATCCCCGACGGATCGAGCCGTCCGCCCGGCGAAGCGGTGAACGCCCCGCCGCTGCGGTGGCCGACACCGCGGCACAGCCTCAGCACCTCGGCCACCTCGGCGTCGCACTCCGCGACCGTCAGCTCCCCCCTCGCCAGCCGGCTGATCTGGCTGCCGGGCCGGTACGTGGAGAAGATCGCGTCCACCCGGTGCAGCCAGCACACGGCGTCACCGAGGGCGCTCTCGATCGCGGGGGTGGCCGGGTCACGGATGTCGAAGGAGAACACCGTCCCCATGACCTCCTCGGCGTGGCGCAGCCGGTGGCGTTCAGACATCGGCCCGGTCCAGGGCGCTCTGGAGGGAGGAGATATAGCCCTGGCTGGTGTAGGTGGCCCCCGAGACGGCGTCGATGTCCGCGCTCTGGGCGTCCAGCGCCCGCTGGGTGAGCTGCGGGACGGCCTGGGCGCTGGGGCCCTCGTCATGGACGCCTTCCAGAACGTCCACCTCGGTGAGCCTGGACTTCGCCAGGGTGATCCGGACCTGCACCGGGCCCCGCCGGGTCTCGACGACGTCACCGGTGAAGCGGCCGGACACCGCGTCCGGTGACGCACCGGTGGAGGTGCCGGCGGAGCCGTCGGCGGACGGGCGCGACGAGGGCGCGGCGGCGGGGGCGGGCCGATCGGGCTCCTGGTGCGGCTTCGCGTACAGCACCAGGAACAGCCCCAGCACGGTGGTGGCGGTGACCAGGACGGGACGCTTCATGGCAGTGGCTCCTCGACTTCGGGTACGGGTACGGCGGTGGGGCGGCGCGGGTCAGAAGGCGAACGACTCGTGGTGGATACGGCGCCGGGGCACCCCGGCGCCCCGCAGGGCCCGCACGGCGGCCGCCGTCATCCCCGGCGGTCCGCACACGAAGGCGTCGTGGGAGGCCAGTTGGGGCACCAGCGCGGCCAGCGCCTCCGTCGTCAGCGGCGGCGCCTGGCCACCGGGGGCGCCGACGGCGTAGTGCACCCGGGCACCGCGCGCGGCGGCGATGTCGTCGAGCTCACGGCGCAGCGCGAGGTGTTCGGGGCTGCGGGCGAAGTACACGAGCACCACCTCGCCGGGCAGCGTCTCGAAAAGGGTGCGCAGCGGGGTGATGCCCACCCCGCCCGCCAGGAGCAGGGTCCGCTCACCACGGGCCCGGGCGGCCGTGAACCCTCCGTAGGGGCCCTCCGCCCACACCCGGGTGCCGGGCCGCAGCCGGGCCACCGCGCGGGAGTGGCCCCCGGCCTCCTTGACCGTGATGCGCAAGTGGCGGGAGTCGGGCGGCGCGGAGAGGGAGAAGGGATTGGCCGTCCACCACATGCCCCGCGCCAGGAAGCGCCAGCGGAAGAACTGGCCGGGCCGCGCGCCCAGCGCGCCGAGCCGCTCACCGGTGAGGTACACCGACACCACGCCCGGGGCCTCCGGATGGATCTCGGCCACCCGCAGCCGGTGGCGCAGCGCCCGCCGGACCGGGGTGATGAAGCGGAACCACAGCAGCAGGGCGGCCACCCCGAGGTAGAGGCTGTACCAGGCGGTGCGCGCCGCTGATGAGCCGAGGAAGTCCGAACCGTTGGACAACTGGTGGAAGAAGGCGAGGAAGACCGCGAGATAGGTGCAGAAGTGCAGGTAGTGCCAGGTCTCATAGCTCAGCCGGCGGCGCGCGGCACGGGCGGAGACCACTCCGGTGGCCACCAGCAGCACCATCCCGGCCGTGGCCATCAGCATGTCCTCGTAGTGGAACACCAGGGTGGTGGTCTGGTCGAGCACGTCCGTGCGGGACACCACCGCATAGCCCCAGATGATCAGCATGGTGTGCGCCAGGGCCAGGAAGACCGTGTACCGGCCGCCCATCGCGTGCCACCGCGCCAGCCGGTCGCTGCCCACCCCCCGGTCCAGTGCCGGTATCCGCGCCATCAGCGCGAGCAGCACGGCACACGCGTAACCGGCCAGCAGTCCGGTGAGCCGCCCCGCACCGGTCAGCCAGCCGTCCAGACCGACGACCGCGGGGGTGTTCCGCCACCACAGGACGAGAACGGCGGCGGCCCCCGCGTGGATCAGGGCCAGCACCACTGCCGGGGGCAGCCCGCGGCTGACCGGGGGCGGTGTGGAACGCGGCAGCCGGCGGCTGCGGCCGGTGTGCTCGATGGCGGTCACGGTGATCTCCCTCCACGGGCGGACACGACACCGGTGGGGCGCGGCTGCGGACCGCGGCACCACCGGTGGCGGACACCGTGGCAACCGTTCCTCTGGGTTTCCTCTGAGAACGGGCCCTGGCATGCTCGGGACGCCGGATTCAGAGGAAACACAGAGGTTGGCACGGGAGACTGCGGGCACCATGGAGAATCTCGACACCCCCTCGGCGGCACCGGCCGGACTGCACCGCACCGACGGCACCCCGGTGCGGGTGCTGGTCGTGGACGACGAACCCGATCTGGCCGGCATCCTGTCCGATGTGCTGCGCTACGAGGGCTGGCAGGTGCGCACCGCGGGCAGCGGCGAGGACGCGCTCATCGCCGCTCGTGACTTCCGCCCCGACGCGGTGGTGCTCGATGTGATGCTCCCCGACATCGACGGCCTCCAGGTGCTGCGGCGGCTGCGCGCCGAGTCCCCCGGTGTCTGTGTGCTGTTCCTGACCGCTCGGGACGCGGTGGAGGACCGGATCGCCGGGATCACCGCGGGCGGCGACGACTACGTGACCAAACCCTTCAGCCTCGAAGAGGTGCTCGCCCGGCTGCGCGGGCTGCTGCGCCGGGCGGGCATGACCCGCGCCACGCACTCCGCGCAGCTGCTGACCTTCGGGGACCTGGTGATGGACGAGGACGCCTGCGAGGTGTCGCGCGGCGGACAGGTGGTGGACCTGACGCCCACCGAGTTCGAGCTGCTGCGGTTCCTGCTGCGCAACCCGCGGCGGGTGCTCAGCAAGGCCCAGATCCTCGACCGGGTGTGGAGCTATGACTTCGGCGGCCAGGCACATGTGGTCGAGCTCTACATCAGCTATCTGCGCAAGAAGATCGACGCCGGTCGCAGTCCGCTGATCCACACCGTGCGCGGGGTCGGCTACGTCCTCAAACCGGATCCCCGGTCCGACGCCCGCCCCGAGCACGGGCCGGACCCGCGATGAGAGTCCCCTCCGCCCTGGTCCCGCGCAGTCTGCGCGCCCGGCTCACCGCGGGAGTGGTGGCCCTGCTGGCGGTGGCGTGCGTCGCGGTCGGGATCGCCACCTCCGCCGCCCTCGAGGGGTTTCTGCTGCAACGCCTGGACCAGCAGCTGAACACCGTGGGCGGCCACTTCCCCGCCAGTCTGAACCCCGTCCCGGTGGCGGCGCGGAGCGATCTCACCCCGGACCGTTCCGGTTCCGGCCGCTCCGGCTCCGACGACCCCGCCGGCCCGGACACCCGCGGCCAGGCCGCGGGCACCTTCGGCGCCTGCGTCCTGAACGGAACGGTGACCCAGGCCGCCGTCGTCCGCGAACGCACCGAGACCTCCGTACCGCTCACCGGCACCGACCGGCGCACCCTGGCCGGCGTACCGGTGGACGGGCGCGGCCACAGCGTCACCCTGTCCTCCCTGCGCGAATACCGGGTGATGGCGACCCACGGCAGGGGCGATGTGCTGATCACCGGACTGCCGCTGGCGCCGGTGGAGGACACCGTCGACCGGCTGCGCCTGGTCGAGGCCGTGGTGTTCGGCGCCGCACTGCTGGCCACCGGGGTGGCCGGCGCCGTGGGCGTCCGGCTCTCGCTCCGCCCGCTGCGCCGGGTGGCGGCCACCGCCTCCGGGGTGGCCCGGCTGCCGCTGGCGGGCGGTGAGGTGGCGGTGACCCAGCGGGTACCGGACACCGATCCGCGCACCGAGGTCGGCAAGGTCGGCTCGGCGTTCAACCGGATGCTCCAGCACGTGGAGGACGCCCTCGCCCGCCGACACGCCAGCGAGGAACGGCTGCGCCGGTTCGCCGCGGACGCCAGCCATGAGCTCCGCACCCCGGTGGCCTCCATCCGCGGCCATGCCGAACTGGCCCTGCGCCACCCCGATCCCATGCCGGACAAGGTGCGCCACGCGCTGGACCGGGTCCGCTGCGAATCGGTGCGGATGGGCGAGCTGGTCGATGACCTGCTGCTGCTCGCCCGTCTTGACGCGGGCCGCCCGCTCGCCGCGGAACCGGTGGATCTGACCCGGCTGGTGCTGGACGCGGTCAGCGACGCCCGAGCCGCCGGACCGGACCACCGCTGGGTGCTCGAACTCCCCGAGGAGCCCGTGGTGGTGAGCGGGGACGGCCGCGGACTCCAGCAGGTACTGACCAATCTGCTGGCCAACGCCCGCACTCACACCCCGGCGGGCACCACGGTGACCGTACGTCTGGTGTACCGGGACGACGGGGTGGAGTTCGTGGTGGAGGACGACGGCCCCGGTGTGCCGCCCGCCCAGCAGGCCACCGTCTTCGACCGTTTCGTACGGGCCGGTGACGGGCGGGCCCGCACCGGCGGCGGCACCGGTCTGGGCCTGGCCATCACCCATGCCGTGACCACCGCCCACGGTGGCCGGGTGGACCTCGTCAGCCACCCGGGCCACACGGTCTTCCGGGTGCGGCTGCCGGGGTCCGCGGACGGCGCGGCGGACACACCCTAGGAGTTCCGCTCCGCCGCGCGGCCCGCGCCGAGCGCCGCCAGGAACAGCCGCTCGCACCGCTCCGCCATGTCCCGGGCCGATTCACCGGGGTGACGGGTCCACCAGACCACCAGGGAGCTGACCACCCCGGTCCACACGTGCTTGAGGGCGGCCGCGTCCCGGGGGTCGTCGAACCCCCGGGTGTTCAGCAGGTCCTCCGTACCGCGCGCCGCCATACCGTCGATGGCCGCGCGGTAACGGTGCGCGGTCTCCGCCGGTTCCCCGGTGTCCGGGAGCGTGGGGTCGTACAGCAGGAACCACCCCTGGCGCTGCCCCTCCAGGGCCTCGAAGACGGCGCGCAGCACCGCCACCGGGGTGTCCGGGGTGGTGGCACCGTCCATCGCCTCCGCGATGGCCGTGCTCAGCCGGTCGCCGATACGCCGCAGGGCGGCCAGATAGAGACCGTCCTTGGAGCCGAAGTACTGGTAGAGCAGGGGTTTGGTCACCCCGATGACACCGGCGAGGTCCGCCATCGAGACCTGTGCGTAGCCACGGGTACCGAACTCCTCGATCGCGGCGGCGAGGATCTGCTCCTCCCGCCGGTGCCGGGGCACGCCCTTGGAACCCGCCTTGGCGGGGGCCGTGCCCTCCGCCGTCGATCCCCGCGCCGGCCGCCCTCTTGTGCTCGCCATGGCCCGATCTTACCTTGAGGTAATATACCGATGGGTAAATTCCTGGGAGGCGCGTCCATGAAGACCAGATCATGGTGGGGCTGGGGCTGGGAGCAGGAGGCCCTCACCGACGCCGAATGCATGGACCTCGGTGCGCTGGTGCCCGGCACCTCGGCGGTGCCGCTCCCGGTACCCGCCCTCGCCGATGTGGCACCGCCCGCACCCCGGCTCACCGCCCCCGCCGCGCTCGCCGGGATCGTGTCCGCCGACCCCGCCGACCGCGTGGCGCACACCATGGGCAAGGCGTACCGCGATGTCGTCCGGGCGCTGCGCGGCCGGCCGGGCCGGGCACCCGACCTGGTGGCGTTCCCCGAGGCGGAAGGGGATGTGGCCGACCTCCTCGACTGGGCCTGCGGGGAAAGGATCGCGGTCATCCCCTTCGGCGGCGGAAGCTCCGTCGTCGGCGGGGTGGAGTACCGGGGCGAGGACCACCCCGCCGTGCTGTCCCTGGACCTGACCCGGATGAACCGGGTCCTGGAGGTCGACCCGGTCAGCCGCGCGGCGCGCATCCAGGCGGGCGCCCTCGGGCCGGTCCTCGAAGAGCAGCTGCGCGCCCATGACCTGACGCTGCGGCACTATCCGCAGAGCTTCGAGTTCTCCACCCTCGGCGGCTGGCTGGCCACCCGCGCCGGTGGACACTACGCCACCCTGCACACCCGCATCGACGACTTCACCGAGTCGCTGCGGGTGGTCACCCCCGTCGGTATCAGCACCTCACGGCGGCTCCCGGGATCGGGCGCCGGCCCCTCGCCGGACGGGCTCTTCCTCGGCTCCGAGGGCACCCTCGGCGTCATCACCGAGGCGTGGATGCGCCTCCAGGCCCCGCCGCGCCACAAGGCGTCCGCGTCCGTCACCTTCGAGGACTTCGGCCGAGCCATGGAATGCGTACGGCAGTTGGCCCAGTCCGGACTGCACCCCGCCAACTGCCGGCTGCTGGATCCGGGGGAGGCCGAGCTGTCCGGAGCGGATCCGGGCGGACGCAGTGTGCTCGTCCTCGGCTTCGAATCGGCGCACCACCCCGTGGACGGCCCTCTGGAGACAGCCCTGGAGACGGCCCGCGCGCACGGCGGCACCGCCCGGCGGAGCGAGGGCGGCGCCGATGACTCGGTGGCGGCGTGGCGGTCGGCCTTCCTGCGGATGCCCTACATCCGGGACGGGCTGGCGCGGATGGGCGCGATCGTGGAGACGTTCGAGACCGCGTGCACCTGGGACCGGGCGCCGGAGCTGTACGAGGCGATCCACCGTGAGGTCGGTGCCGCGGTGGCGAAGGTCACCGGTACACCCGCCAGGATCACCTGCCGGTTCACCCACGTCTATCCCGATGGACCCGCCCCCTACATCACGGTGATCGCGGCGGGGCGCCCCGGTTCGGAAGTGGCGATGTGGGACGACATCAAACAGGTGGCCTGCGAGGTGCTGGACGCCCATGGCGCCACCATCACCCATCACCACGCCGTCGGGCGTGACCACCGCCCGGGTTACGACCGCCAGCGGCCCGAGCCGTTCGCGCTCGCCCTCGACGCGGCCAAACGCGCCCTCGACCCCCGCGGTGTGCTCAACCCGGGGGTGCTGGTGCGCTGACCGCCCGCGTGGGGACCCACAGGTGCCGCCGGGAACGGCTCCCGGCGGCGCCCACGGTCAACGTCCCTGGAACTCCGCCTGCCTGCGCTCCAGGAACGACGCGACCCCCTCGGCGGCGTCCGCGGTGCGGAACAGGTCGACCACATCCTTGGTGAGCCGCTCGGCGGCGGGCCGATGGCCCTCGACCCGGGCCCGGCGGGCCGAGGCCAGCGTCGCCCGCACGGCCAGCGGGGCGGCGCGGCGGGCGATGTGCTCGGCCAGCTCCACCGCGCGGTCCCGCTGGGCACCGGGGTCCACGACCTCCTGGACCAGTCCGATCCGCAGTGCCTCCGCGGCGTCGAACTCGTCCCCGGTCAGCAGCCAGCGCATCGCGTTGCCCCATCCGGCGTCCTGCGGGAAGCGGATGGTGGCCCCGCCGAACGGGTAGATGCCGCGCTGCACCTCGAGTTGGGAGAAGCGGGTGTCCGCGGCGGCGATCCGGATGTCGGACGCCAGCAGCAGTTCGATCCCGAGGGTGAGGCAGCGCCCCTGGACGGCCGCGACCACCGGCTTGGTGCGGTCCCGGCCGACCAGCCCCCACGGGTCGACCCCGTCGCCGTCCGTGAGGAACTCGGCGCCTTCGGCGATCCGGGGCGCCACGTCCGCCAGGTCCAGTCCGGCGGTGAAGTGGTCACCGTGGGCGAAGAGCACACCGACCCATGCCTCCGGGTCGTCCTCGAGCCGCTGGTAGGCGCGGGCCAGGGCCTGGAGCATCTCCAGGTTGCACGCGTTGCGCTTGTCCGGGCGGTTCAGTCCTATCAGCAGGACATGGCCGCGCAACTCCTCCGTCACCACGGGTGCGTTGTCCGCGTCGTACTCCGTCATCAGCCGGCCCCTGTCCCTTCGTGGCGTTTCCGCATCTACCAGTGAGTAACTATGGTGCCGGGCATAATCACGAGTCAAGAGCGGCGAGGCCGGATGGCCGGAACCGCAGGGGTCATGAGCAGCTCGGTGATCAGCCCGGCATACCGACTCCCCACCGGGGTACGCGAGCCGTGGCGAGGAAGGGCGGCGCCCGGCACACGGGCTCCCGCACCGCCCCCGTACCGAACGCACCACCCCTGTCGACAGGAAGGACCACTTCCGTGCTGATGGCCCACCCCGTCGTGCTCCACCGGCTCATCGGGCAGTACGAGACCCTCCGGATGCTGCACGCCGAACAAGGCGGCAGCGATGTGCGGCAGCGGATGGACGACATCGCCTACACCCTCTGCGTCTCCACCGGCACCCGTGATGTGGACGCCGCACTGATCGCGGCCCGCCATCGACTGCCCGGAGCCCGGGTGGAGGACGATTCGGCCGTCGTCGCCACCTGAGCGGCCCCGGCCGGGCGGATCAGGGCAGCAGCGGGCGCACCACCGCCCAGGCGCGGAGCCGGTCCCGGACCGGCCCCGGCCGCATATGGCCGATCAGCTCCTCCAGATGGGCCGTCATGTTCTTGTGCCGGCGCAGCTCCCTCATCCGCTCGATCCCGAGGTCCGGTCCGTGAGCGGCCAGCGCGCGGGCGTCGGCCGGACTCAGCTCGAGCGCGTCGAGCGTGTCGCCCGCCAGGGTCTCGGGGTCCCAGTCGCCACCACGGTCATCGGAACCGAGCCGGTCGATGATCCACATCCGGAGCAGGAACTCCTGGCTGCGGGACCGCGCCCGGTCCGAGGGCCCGCCGGTCCCCTGCCGCCGGCTGGCCTCCAACGACACCGCGGCCCATCGCAGCCGCTCCTCCCGGGACCGGCCGTCCTCGTACGCACGGTCCTGGGCGAGCAGACGCGCCGCCTCCAGCTCCTGCCCGTGGGCCTCGCCCACGAAGGCCCGGAAGTGTTCCTCCACGAGTGACCGCAACGAGCGGGCCCGCTCGTTGCGGTACTTGCGGACGGCGAACGCGTGCGCCTCGGCCAGCAGCGGTTTCACCTCCTCGAAGGCGGCCGCGCCCGGCTCCACCACGCACATCCAGTACTGCGCCGCGTAGACCGGGTGCGGCATGAGCGCGTCCCGCCGCGCGTAGTCGTATCCGGTGTCCAGGACGCCGTTCTCGTCACGCCGGGTGGGGGCGGCGCCGAACCGCGCGGTGTACGCGGCCTTCGGCAGCCCGATGTTGAGCCGGTAGGCGCCCGTGCGGTTCAGGTCGGACACCTGGTCGTAGGTGTCGCCCGTGACGAGGGTGGCGAAGGGGAACTGGCGATGGGCCGGGAGGTCGGCGTCCGGGTCGTACATGACGAACGTGTCCCCTGAGTTCTCCACGGCGTTGATCCCCACGAAGGTGTCACGCAGATAGCGCTCCACATCACCGATGTCCATGGCCATGGCCCCTCCCGTCAGGAAAAACAACTCTTCAAGCGTCTCATTGAAGTGGTGAGTTGAGAGTTCTGACACCATCCGGCGCATCATGGGCCGGTCCGCGGGCCGAAGGTCCGCCGCTGGTCTCAAGTAGCCGGTTTCAGCCCTCGGAGCCGTCGCCCGCACCCGGCGCGACGCTCGGTGATCCGTGGCGCACCCGGAGCCATCATCGCTTGGCACACTATTTCTCCGGGCGCCACGGCGCCGTGGAGTGTCATAGCCTGGGATTCCAGAGGTGCAGGCGGTACGAGATGAAGGCGAAGCCTCCCCACCGGGACACCGGGTGCGGCGTGGGTGCCGGTCGCCCGCGGCGGGAGGATGCCCGCCACCTCGCGGGACACGGGCGCTTCCTCGCCGATGTGGCCCTCCCCGGGACGCGGAACGTGGCGGTGGTGCGCAGCCCGGTGCCGCACGGCACGCTGCGCTCGGTGCGCGCGCCGGACGGGGTGTCCGGCACCGATGTGTGGACCGCCGCCGATCTGGCCCCACTGGCGCGACCACTGGTGGCCACCGCCGCGCTGCCCGGTTTCCGGACCGCTCCCCTGCCGCTCCTCGCCGTGGACACCGTGCGCTATGTCGGTGAGCCGATCGCGCTGGCGCTCGGCGACACCCGGGCCGAGGCGGAGGACCTCGCCCGGCGGATCACCGTGGACATCGAGGAGTTGCCCCCGGTGGTCGGCCATCGGGCCGCGCTGGCCGAGGGCGCTCCACGGGTGCACCGGGAGTGGCCGGACAACATCTATGCCACCACCTCCGTCACCGCGGGTGATGTGGACGCCGCGGCGCGGCGGGCGGCGGTCTCGCTCACCCGCGAGTACACCGTGGGCCGTCAGTCGCCGCTGCCACTGGAGACCCGGGGGGTGCTCGCCCACCACGACCGCGCGGACGACCAGTTGGTGGTGTGGACGTCCACCCAGACACCGGATCTGATCCGGGACGCCATCGCCGAGCTGCTCGGTCTGCCGGGCAACCGGGTACGGGTCATCGTGCCGGACGTCGGCGGCGGGTTCGGGGCCAAGTGCACGGTCTACCCGGAGGAGATCGCGCTCGCGGCCGTGGCGACCCGGCTGGACCACCCGGTCCGCTGGATCGAGGACCGCGCAGAGGCGATGGTGGCCACCACCCAGGGCCGGGACCACCACTACCGGCTCACCGGACACGCGGCGGCCGACGGCGAACTGCTCGCGCTCGAGGCCGACATCGTGGTCGACGCCGGGGCGTACTCGGTGCACCCGTGGACGGCCACCATGGACGCCTCGATGGCCTCGGCGATGATCCCCGGGCCGTACCGGGTGCGCGACTACCGCTGTACCGCGCGCAGCGTGGCCACCCACTCCACCCCGCTGGGGCCGTGCCGCGGAGTGGCCCGTCCGGCCGCCTGCTTCGCCATCGAGCGCCTGATCGACGATCTGGCCCATGCGCTGGGGATCGAGCCGTATGTGATGCGGACCCGCGCCATGGTGGGCCCGCGGTCCATGCCGTACACGTCGGTCGCCCACAAGGTGTACGACAGCGGCGACTACCCCGAGGCGGTGCGCCGGGTGAGCCGGCTCATCGGCCACGAGGAGGTGCGGGCCCGGCAGCGGGCCGCCGATCCCGGCTCACGCACCCGGATCGGTGTGGGGTACGGCTCGTTCACCGAGCAGACCGCGCACGGCTGTCTGGAGTGGGCCTCCCGCGGTCTCGCGGTCACCTTCGGCGTCGAGAGCGCCCGGCTGGTCATGGACGCCACGGGCAGTCTGACCCTGGGCGTCGGGGTGCAGTCCCAGGGCCAGGGGCATGAGACCACCCTGGCGCAGGTGGTGGCCGAGGTGCTGGACATCGCACCGGAGCGGGTCGCGGTGCGCCAGGGCGACACCGCGTACCTCCCGCGCGGGGACGGCACCTTCGCCTCGCGCACGATGGTGATGGCGGGCGGGGCGGCTTACGGGGCCGCGAATCTGCTGGCGGAGCGGCTCCGGAGCGTCGCGGCGGTGCTGCTGGACGAACCGCCGGACCGGCTGCGCTTCGAGCGCGGCTCGATCGTGGGGGACCGCGGCGGTCGCACCCTGACGGCACTGGCCCGGGAGTTCTCTCTGACGCCCGACCACGTCCCGGGTGCCGAGGGCGGCCTCGATGTCACCTTCACCTACCGCCCCGAGGTGCAGACCGGCGCGTTCACCTACGGTACGCACGCCGCCGTGGTGCGGGTGGACCTGGACACCGGTGAGGTGGAACTGCTCGACTACGCGGTCGTGGAGGACTGCGGCACGGTGGTCAATCCACTGGTCGTCGAGGGGCAGACCATCGGTGGCACCGTGCAGGGGATCGGCACCGCGCTCATGGAGGAACTCCCCCGCGACAGCGGCGGCCGGCCCGCCGTGACCACGCTGGGCGCCTATCGGGTGCCCCGGGCGGCCGATGTGCCCCCGATCCGGATCGAGCAGCTGCACACCCCGTCGCCGCACACCGTCCTCGGGATGAAGGGCGTGGGCGAGAGCGGGGCGATCCCGCCCCCCGCCACGATCGGCAACGCGATCACCGACGCGCTGCGGGAGTTCGGCGCGCGGATGGACCGGACCCCGATGACGGCCGCCCGGGTGTGGGCCGCCCTCGACCGGGCGGCGGCGTCCGGGCCGCCGCGCGCACGGGCCGTCGCCGGGGTCCGGGCGGACGCTCCCGGTGGCGGGGCGGTACCCCGATGAAACCGGCGGAGTTCGGCTATCACCGGCCGCATGAGGTGTCCGAGGCGGTGGCACTGCTGGCCGGTCTGGGCGACGGCGCCCGGGTGCTGGGCGGCGGGCAGAGCCTGGTGCCGGAACTGAACGCCCGGCGGATCACCCCGGAGCACCTGGTGGACATCACCGGTATCGGCTCCCTGCGCGGCGCCCGGCGGGTTGCCGGGGGTGTGCGCTACGGGGCGGCCACCACGCATCGGATGGTCGAGGACGGACTGGTCCCCGACGCGGGCGGCGGGCTGCTCGCCCGGGCCGCCGCGGGTATCGGCCACCGGGCCGTCCGCACCCGCGGCACCCTGGGCGGCAGCCTCGCGTACGCGGATCCGGCGGCCGAGTGGCCCGCGGTGTTCGCCGCGCTGGACGCCACCGTGGAGGTGTGCGGAGCACAGGGTGTCCGCTCGCTTCCCGCCCGTGAGCTGCCGCGGGGCGCGTTCCACAGCGGTCTGGCGACCGACGAGATCATCGTGGCCGTCGAGGTGCGCGGCTTGCCGCCGGGGCGCTGGTGGGGGCTGCACAAGACGGCCGGTACGGGAGGTGCCTACGCCTCCTCGCTCGCGGTGGTCCTGTTCGGCACCGACGCGCGCGGGAGGCTGGAGCAGGTGACGCTCTGGCTCGGCGCGGCGCGGGAGACACCCGTCCGGCTGCCCGCCACCGAGCTGCTGCTCACCGGACGGTCCGCGGCGGGGCTGGACGTGGCGGCGGTCCTGCCCGGCGTCGCCCAGGACCTCGGCACCGTCGAGGCGGCGCCGGACGACGCCGCCCGCCACGGCTTGCGCGTCCACGCGGCCACGGTGTGCCGGGCGCTGGCCCGCGCCGCGCCGGTGGGCCGCGCGGCCGTCGGCGAGGGGGCGGGTGCGCCGTGAACGAGGTGTCGCCGCGGCTGAGGGTCAACGGTGCCGAGCACACCGTGACCGTTCCCGCGCGGACCAGCCTCGCCGATCTGCTGCGCGACCGCCTGGGACTGACCGGCACCCACCTCGGCTGCGAGGAGGGGGTCTGCGGGGCGTGCACCGTACTGGTCGACGGGCTGCCCGTACGGGGCTGTCTGACCCTGGCGGCGACCTGCGACGGGGCGGAGGTGGTCACCGTCGAGGGTCTGACCGGGGCGGACGCCGACCGGCTGCGGGCCGCGTTCTCCCGCGAAGGGGCCCTTCAGTGCGGTTTCTGCACACCGGGGATGCTGATCACGGCGTACGACCTGGTGTGCCGCCGGGCGGCGGGCTCCCCGGAGGAGATCCGCGCCGGCCTCAGCGGCAATCTGTGCCGCTGCACCGGTTACCGGGCCCTCGTGCGCGCCATCGCCTCGGCCGCGGGAGAGGGCGCCGGGGAGCCGGGGACGCGGGGCGGTGCGGAGCCGGGGACGCGAGCCGGGGAGTCCCGCCCCCGCGACCGCGCGTGACCCGCTGTATACCTGTAAAGAGGACAGTATTCGCCACAGCGGGCAGTATGCGCCGGGAGACCGCCAGGAATCGTCGAGTGCCACGATGCAGGAGCGCCGCCACAGCCGACCAGAGGCGACCGGGTCCGACACCGGTCGCGTCACGTCGGTGTTCGCCCAGGCGCTCCAGCAGGCGGCCCGCGAGCTGAGGGCCACCGCGGCGATCGTGGTGCTCCCCGTCGACGACGGCCGCAGTCTGGCCTCGGCGGTGGTGGTGGGCCGCCCCCTGTCGATCTTCACCACCATCGAGCGGATGCCGGTGACGGCGCGCCTGGCGTCCGCCACCGCACACCGCACCGGCCGCCAGTACGTATCCACGTTCACCGAGTTCGACAGCGCGGCCCCGTCCCGTTTCGACGTCACGATGCCGTTCCCGTACACGGTGGCCTCCACCCCGATCCGGTCCCCGGACGTCGGGTACGGGGTGCTGACCATCATCTGGGCTCCCCCGCTCGGGCCGCGGACGCTGCAACCCGATGAACTGGACCGCTGCGAGAAGATCGCCGATGATCTGGCGCGGGAGCTGGCGCAGTCCGGGTCCGCCTCCCCGCCGCGCACCGCCCTGCCGATGCCCCAGTTCCTCCAGGCCCTGCCGGACCGGGTGGGCCAGGAGTGGGCGCCGGAGTCCGCCAACATCACCTTCCTGTACCAGATCTACAAGCTGGCGTCCTGGCTCAACCGCGCGGTGCGCGGCCAGCAGGTGCTGGATGTCGTGGCGTCCCGGATCATGGAGCCCTTCGGCGCCCGTGGCATGGCCGTCTCGGTCGAACAGGACGGCCAGGCCACCCTGCTGGGCTACAGCGGCTATCCGCGGACCGTCGCGCACGCGCTGGCGGGAGCCCCGCCACCCTCGCCCGATGACCACACCCCCGGGATGAACCCGCTGTCCGTGACGGCCCCGACCTTCCTGGAGTCCGAACGGGCCCTGGCGGCGGCCCGGTTCGACGGTGCCTCCCAGGACGTCCGGGCGTGCGCCCTGCTCCCCCTGATCAGCGGTGGTCTGCGCGCGGGCACCCTGGCACTGGGCTTCGACGGCCCCCGCCGCTTCTCGGCCGAGGAGCGGTCGACACTGGTCACCATGGCGGATCTGGTGGCCCAGGCCGTGGAGCGCGCGGTCCACTTCGAGAACGAGCACCGGCTGGCCCGCGAACTGCAACAGGGGCTGCTGCCCGCCCGGCTCCCCCACCGCGAGGACCTGGACATCGCCACCCGGTACGTGACGGCCACCGCGGGCACCGCGGTGGGCGGCGACTGGTACGACGTGCTGACCCTCCCCGACGGCAACGTGGGGCTGGTCATGGGGGACGTCGAGGGCCACAACCCCAACGCGGCGGCGTGCATGGGCCAGTTGCGCAGCGCGGTGCGCGCGTACGCGGCCGAGGGCCACCGTCCCGCGGCCCTGCTGGAGCGCACCAACCGGATCCTCACCGAGCTGGACACCGAGCTGTTCGCCACCTGCTGCTGCGTCTGGCTCGACCTGGACGTGGGCACGGCCGAGATCTCCAGCGCGGGCCATCCGGCGCCGCTGCTGTGCCGGCCGGACCACCGCGTGGTGGTGCCCGAGATGTCGGTCGGGCTGCCGCTGGGGGTCGCGCCCGACACCGTCTACCAGTCGATGGAACAACCGCTGCCGGACGGCACACTGCTGGCGCTGTACACCGACGGACTGGTGCACTCCCAGAGCGTGGACCTCGGCAACGCCGGTGAGGTGCTCGGCGAGGCCCTGGCGGCCACCGGGGACGAGCGGCTGGAGGACCTGGCCACCCGCGTCATCGAGAGCACCGAGGCCCAGCGGGCGCGCGGGGACGACGCGGCACTGCTGCTGGCCCGTTACGCGGGGGTGCTGCCCGGTTCGCGCCAGCACGTCAGCCGGGTCTTCGTCCAGCGGCACGACCTCCGCTCGGTGGGCAACGTCCGGGAGTTCCTGCGCCACTACGCCCGCAGCAGGGGCTGGGACGAGATCACGGCGGATCTGGAGCTGATCGCCACCGAGGTGGTCACCAACGCCCTGATGCACGCGGACAGCGAGGTGGACGTACGGCTGCGCGAGTACTCCGACCGGCTGCGGGTGGAGGTGCTGGACTCCGACCCCCGGCCGCCGATGCCCGCGCCGATCACCGTCTCGGACTCCGTGCAGGACAACTCCGAGCACGGGCGCGGTCTGGTGATCGTGGAGGCCCTGGCCGCCGCGTGGGGCAACAGCCCCAGTGGCCGCGGCAAGTCGGTGTGGTTCGAACTGCCCCTCCCCGGCGGGCCCCGGCCGCCCGCCGGTGTATGAGCCCGGCGCCGCGGTCGCCCGTCGGATGGGGTGTCAGGTGGTGTGCAGGGCGAGTTTGAACTCGGCGAACACCAGCCTGCGCGCGGTGCGGTCGTCGTGCCCGACCATCAGGGCGAGCGGGACCCCCGGATGGACGAAGATCTCGTGGTGTTTGGTGAAGCACTGCATCCCGGGGCTCGGCGGCCGGTGGTCGGTGGCCGTCGAATCGGCGCCCGTCGACAGGTTCAGCGGATCGCGGACGAAACGGTCCCGCAGCTCGCCGTACTTCCCCTTCTCCCACTGGATCATGGCGGTCAGCGCACCCCAGCCGTCCGCCGACGGCCAGATGAGCCCCGAGCGGTCGTCGGAGCGCCACTTGCTCACGGTGTACCCGTCGGGCTGCCGGGCCGGGTGCATATTGTCCGGGTCGTGGGACTCCTCGCGGCCGTAGGGGAACCGCACCATGTGGTACCTGCCGTCGGCGGGAACGAGCTGCGGCGCATCGACGATCAGCGAACAGATCCGCACGGCCACGACGCCTCCTGGAAGGGGAGTTGTGGACAGTGTGCGAGCGGATCTCCTGACTGTCCATCAATCCGGCGCCGTCCACCGGGCGGACCGCACGTGACGCGCGGTCCTCCCCTGGAGGGGTGCGGTCAGCGGCCCAGGTAGGTCAGCAGCTCGCGCGCGGCCGGGCTCGGCCGGTCACCGGCGGGGACGGCCACGGACACCTGCCAGCGCCATGCCGCGTCGGGCCCCTCGTCCACCGGCACCGCACACAGCTCCGCCGCCTGTTCCTTGCGGGCGATCGGCCGGGGGACGACCGCGATCCCGAGCCCGTGGCCCACCAGCTCGATGAGGGTGTGCACGTCGTACACCTCCAGGGCGACCCGGCGCGGTGTGCGGCAGTCGGCGAAGGCCCGGTCGGTCAGCCGCCGGGCGCCCCAGTCGGGGTGGAAGTCCACGAAGGTCTCGTCCGCCAGCTCGTCCCACTTCACCCGGGAGGCGCCTGCCAGCCGGTGGCCGGGACCGCAGAGCAGCACCATCGGCTCACTGTCCAGCGGCAGCAGACAGGCGCCGTCCGGGGGCGGGCCGGGAAGGGTCACGAAGGCCATGTCCAGCCGTCCGTCGACCACGTCGTCCATCAGCAGGGCCGAGCCCGCCTGGCGCAGCCGCACCTCCACATCGGCGTGCTGGGCGCGGAAGCGCGCCAGCAGCGCTCCGACGTCGACCGTGACGCACTGCTCGACACCGACCGCCAGACTGCCCCGCAGCAGCCCCTGCACCTCGGCCACCGCCTCCCGGGCGGCCCGTGCCCCGGCCAGCGTGCGGGTGGCCTCCACCAGCAGGGCGCGCCCGGCTCCGGTGAGCTCCACGCTGCGGGTGGTGCGGACGAACAGCGGAGCGCCGAGCTCCCGCTCCAGCGCGCGCACCGATGCCGAGAGCCCCGACTGGGAGACCATCATCCGGTGGGCCGCCTTGGTGAAGTGCCGCTCCTCGGCGACGGCCACGAAGTACTCGAGCTGTCGGAGTTCCATGATTGAGAAGTGTAGTCGCTTAATCCATCCGCTTTCTTCTCTTGGACAGATGGGTGGGGTACGGCCCAGCATGGAGTCCGGCCACCGGGCCCGGCCGCGCCCCCGCTCAGTCCATCTCAGCTCATCTCTCATCCAAGGAGTACCGACCGTGGAGTACCGCACCCTCGGCCGCAGTGGTTGCAGTGTCTCGGCGCTCGCGCTCGGCACCATGACCTTCGGCGCCGAGTCCGACGAGTCCTGCGCCTTCGCCCAGCTCGACCGTTTCGTGGAAGCCGGCGGCACGCTCATCGACACCGCCGACGTCTACACCGCGGGCGCGGCCGAGGAGATCATCGGCCGCTGGCTGGCCGCCCGTCCCGCCGATATCCGCGACCGGGTCACCATCGCCACCAAGGGGCGTTTCCCGATGGGCACCGGCCCCAATGACGCGGGGCTGTCCCGCAGCCATCTGGACCGCGCCCTCAACGCCTCGCTGCGCCGCCTCGGCGTCGAGACCGTCGATCTGTACCAGGTGCACTCCTGGGACCCGCTGACGCCGGTCGAGGAGACGCTGCGCTTCCTGGACGACGCCGTGCGGCAGGGCCGGATCCACTATGTGGGGCTGTCCAACTTCACCGGCTGGCAGCTCCAGAAGGCCGTGGACGTGGCCGACTTCCGGGGGCTGACCCGGCCGGTGACCCTCCAGCCGCAGTACAGCCTGCTCTCCCGGGAGATCGAATGGGAGATCACCCCGGCCTGTGCGTCCGAGGGGCTGGGCCTGCTGCCGTGGAGTCCGCTCGGCGGCGGCTGGCTGACCGGCAAGTACCGCCGCGACACCCGCCCCAGCGGGGCCACCCGGCTGGGCGAGAACCCCGAGCGGGGCACCGAGGCGTACGACCGGCGCAGCCGGGTCGACCGCACCTGGGACGTGGTGCACACGGTGCGGGCGGTGGCCGAGGAGCGGGACGTCTCGATGGCGCAGGTGGCCCTGGCCTGGGTGCTGGCCCGTCCCGGGGTGAGCTCGGTGATCCTGGGCGCACGCACCCTGGAGCAGCTCGAGGACAACCTCGGCGCCGCCGGACTCCGGCTCTCCGAGGGCGAGTTGGCACGTCTCGACGAGGTCAGCGACCCGGGCGCGGCGGACTATCCGTATGGCGCCCCGGGGCTGGAGCAGCGCAGCCGCGCGGTGGCGGGCACCCGTTGACACCCGCGGGACCGGGCCTGCGGACCGGCCCGCGGGACCGGTCCGCTAGCCTCGTCCGGCGTCGCCGGCGCCCGTCGGCGGCGCCGGTTGCCGATGCGGGGGTTGGACGATGTCCGGGGAGCGGATGCCGTACGAGCGGCGGCGGACGGCCGTCGCCGACCGGGTGCTGCGGGAGTGGGGACTCACCCTGCCCGAGTCCTTCTTCCGGTTCTGGACGTTCCTGGAGGGGCTCGGACCCGTCGAGCGGCGGGCGTTCGCGGACCTGGATCTGGCGGTGGCGGGGGTGACCGACCTGTGCGCCGATCCGGGGCTCCCGCCGCGCGACGGCGTGGATGTGCGGGTGCACGGGCGCTACTACCGCGACCCTCCGGAGTTCCTCACCTTCCTGCACGGCGGCTCGGACGGACTCCACTACGGGCTGTGGTTCGACGACGGCCGCGCCTGCGACGGCGTCGCCTCCTACTACACCCACGACGGCGGCGGGATCGACCGCATGTGGCGGACCCCGCTGGAGGCGCTGCGCGCCCGGCTGGAACGCCACTGGCGGGACCTGGAGGACGACGACGCGGAGCCGGAGTACCTGGCCGCGCGGAGGACGGGGCTGGAGCGGCTGCGGGACGCGCTGACCGCCCTGGAGACCGGGGACCGCCGCGAGGTGGGTCTGGCGTACAGCGACGCCCACGACAGCGGTCTGCCGCCGGAGGATCCGGACCGGATCACCACCCTGGACTCCGGGGGCGCGCTGGTGGCGGGCCGGACCGCACTGGACCGGCCGCCCCACGGGGGCGCCGACGAGTACCGGTTCGCACGCTATGTGTACGGGCTGTTCGACGACGCCGCGGCGGTGGAGAACTGCGTGGCGGACGCGCTGCGGTGGTGCGCGGACGGCGATCCGGCGGAGGCCCTGGTGCTGGGCCGGGACCTGCACTGGGCCTCGGCCGGGGACCGGGTCCGGGAGGCACAGGCGAACACCCTCCTGGTGGCCGCGTACCGCGCACTGGGCCGTACCTCACTGCTGGAGATCGCCGAAGCACACCACCGCCACCGGGACCTGCCGCGCGTGGACGTGCTGGACACCGGCGGGGCGTGAGGGCACGGCGTCGCCGGGTGCGGTCGGCGCGGACACGGCCACCACCTACGGTCCGGCAACCGGTTCAGCGGTGGGCGCCGCCGTGCGGGGCCGCGGTCCGCCCCATGGTCAGCGCCAGATGCCGCACCCGCCGCCAGTCCATCGGCGGCTTGCCGGACGGGGTGCCGGGGCGGTGGCGGGGCAGCCGCAGGCGCAGCGCGCGCGGTGCGACACGGCACCGCACCGGCGTCGGCAGCGTCAGCGCCTCACCGTCCACCCCGACCTGGACGGTGGGGGCATCGGCGTCCACGACCACCTCATGGGCGGTCAGCGAGGTCAGCCCGGGGGCGTGGCGGCCGCGCAGCATCCCGGCCGCCTGTGCCGCGGTGTCCACGGTGACGGCCAGCACCCCCAGCACACCGGAGTCCAGCCGCTCCCGGCGCCCGAGTCCCGCCGGATCGCCCATCCGGTACGGGTTGTTGCTCACCAGCACGGCCTGTGGCCCCTCGACGGACCGGTCCCGCACCCGGACGGTCAGCCGCGGCCCGGTGTCATGGGTGAGCAGGTCCGGCAGCAGGTCGAGGGTGGTGCGGAGCTTGTCGTCACGGTAGGCGGGGCTCTGGACGACGGAGGCGTAGGCGCCGAAGGAAGCGTTGTTCACGAACGGGCGGTCCCCGATGAAGCCCAGGTCCGCGCGGAGTTCCACCCCGTCGGTGAGCGCGTCCAGACAGGCGGCCGGGTCGTCCCGGTCCAGTCCGAGGTCCATGGCGAAGTGGTTGCGGGTCCCGGCGGAGATCACCACGAAAGGGAGTCCGCGCTCCACCGCCACCCCTGCCACCAGTGCCTGGGTGCCGTCCCCTGCCGCCACTCCGAGCAGATCGGCGCCCGCGTCGGCGGCCCGCCGCGCGAGTACGGCCACATCGCTCGGATGGTCCGGGTCCAGGACCACGACGTCGGCGCCCAGCGCCTCCGCCTTCTCCACCAGGTGGAAGGCGGCCACCTTCCCGCCGCCCGAACGCGGGTTCATGATGAGGAAGGGCCGCACCGGCGGAGCGGCCGGGCGTTCCGCGCCGCGGTCCGGCCCGCTGTCCGCGGCCAGCGCGGCCCGGCCGGTGGACACGGCCAGCGCCCACAGCGCGAGCGAGACGAGCACCACCCACAGCAGTCCGGCGAGCGCGTAGAGGACGACGACCGTCACGGGGGCGGCGACGGCCAGCGCGAGGGCGAGCATCCGCAGCAGCGCGCGGTGCACCAGCGCCCACCACACACCGGCGGCGGTGAGCACCATCCCGGCCACGCCCACCGCGACCAGGAGCACACTGCTGAGTCCGGCGAAGAGCAGGAGGACCAGCACCGCCGCCGTGCCCGCCACCACCGCGAACCGCGCGCTCCAGCGCGGGGCCACGGGACCTCCCGCGCCCACAGCCATGCCCATCGGACCTCCCGGGCGGCCCGCCCCCGGCACGTCCCGGTCCGGCGCCCCGGGCGAGGTACGCCCGTACGGCATGCGCCGGGAAGCCGAGGTGCCGCTCCTCCCAGCACACACCCGGTGCCGGGGACGCGCATCATTTCCGGGTGCCCGGCCCGTTCCGGCGGCGCGAGGACATCCGCGCGGTCAGCCCGGTGCGGAGGGTGGCCGTGAGGCCAGCGGCCCGCCGACCCCGAGGTCGCGGACGTGGTCCAGGGCGAGGCGGACCGCGCCCAGCACCACCGCCCGCTCGCCCAGTGGCGAGACCAGGATCTCCGGGGCGCGCAGACAGCGCCGGACGAGCTCCCGCCGCAGCGGGGCGGTCACCGTCTCCGGCTGGCCGGCGAAGCCACCGGTCAGGACGAGGAGCTGCGGATCGAGGGTGAGCACCAGGGCCGCGGTGCCGATGCCCAGGTGCCGTGCGTAGGCGCGCACCGTGTCCACCGCGGAACGGTCCCCTGCGCGGGCGGCGGTGAACACGTCCACCGGCTCACCCGCGGTGGTGTCCGCCGCGGGGCGCCACTCCCGCACCCGGCGTCGCGCCCGCTCCCAGCCCGCGGCGGGCAGCGCGCCGATCTGTCCGGCCGCGTTGCCGAACCCACGGTGCACCGCACCGCCGATGATCAGCCCCGCCCCGGTGGTGGATCCCGCGTACAGACAGACGGCGTGCTGCGCGTGGTGTGCCGCGCCGCGCCAGCTCTCGGCCAGCGCGGCCAGATTGCCCAGGGTGTCCACCAGGACGGTGCCGGGAACCGTGCGTTCGAGGTGGGCGCGCAGATCGACGCCCGTCCAGTCCGGCAGTTCATCGCAGACGGACACCTGTCCGTCGGTGGCGACGAGTCCCGGGGTGGCCACCCCGGTGGCCCAGATGGCACCGGGCCCCAGCTCCGTGGTGGCCACGGCCCTCGCCTGCCGCGTCACCTCGTCGACGGCGGCCAGCCGGGCGGTGCGGTCCGCTGCGGCGTCGACCACGACCCGCGCGCTGTGCGCCACGGTGCCGTCGAGGTCGGCCACCATAGCGGCCACGTGGCGTTCGCCCACCTCCACACCCAGTACCCGTCCGGCGTCGGCGCGGAAGCGGTAGCGGCGGGCCGGACGGCCGACCGTCCCCGCGGTGCGCTCGGCCTCGGCCACCCAGCCCTGTTCGGTCAGTTGCCGTACGACGTCGTCGGTGGAGGCGCGGGAGAGGCCGGTGCGGCGGGAGATCTCCGTCAGGGTCAGCGGCGGTTCGCCGCGCAGTACGCGTACGACGGCACGCGCGTTCAGCTGACGGAGCCGGGACAGATCACCCCCGCGCGCTTCCTCGGCCATGTTCCCCTACCGGTCGGTATCGAGAGATCGATAGTAGTCGAGCGCGACGGCCCGCAGAGCCGCGACCGCCCGCGGAGCACGGAGCGGCCCCCGCCGACAACTAGGGAAATCCATCGGGGCTCACCCCCCGATCTTCTGGAATGCTCAACGCGATCCGTGGCCGCGCCCCGTTCCGGCGGGCGCGTTCACGGCAGGTCCACCCGACCGTCCGCCAGGGAGACCGTCCGCCAGGCGAAGAGAGTGGCAACCACGTGCAGACAGCTTCCGGCCGCGGCCCGAGCCGCGCCCTCGAGCGACGACTCCCCCTGCTGCGCCTGATGATGCGGGTCCGGCTGTACGAGGCGAAGGCCGCGGCACTGCGGGACCGGGGGCTGGCCCCCGCGCTCGAACCCCTCCCCCACTGCGGGGAGTCGGTGGTGGTGGGGGTCATCGCGGCGATGCGCGACGAGGACAGGGTGACCTCGGTGTCCTCCGGCCACGCCGCGCTGATCGCCAAGAACACACGCCCGGACCGGCTGTGGGCCGGAGTCCTGGGCCGCCCGGCGGGCTGCGCGCGGGGACACGGGCTGCTGGCCCACTTCTTCGACACCAGCCACGGCCTGGTGGGCGCCAACGGACTCGCCGAACAGGCGCTGGTGACGGCGGTCGGCACCGCCTGGGCCGACCAGGAGGCGGACCGCGACCACATCACCGTGGTCCTGTGCGACACCCATCTCTCCCCCGGCTGGTACGAGGCGACCCTGATGGCCCAGGAGATGCGGCTGCCGGTCCTCTTCGTCCGGCAGCACCGGCCCGGCGGTGCGGGCGCGCCGGACACCTCCGGACCGGCGTCGTACGGCGGGCTGCGGGCGATGCGGGACGGGCCGGTGGACGCGGGCGACGTCCTGGAGGTGCACCGGGCGGCCGAGAGCGCGGTGCGGCGGGTGCGCGGTGGCGAGGGGCCCGGGCTGCTGGAAGTCCGCCTCCCGTCCGCGGACCGCTCGTCGGACGGCGGGCCGGCCGTGAGCGGCGATCACGCACCGGCCGCCGATGACCCTCTCGTCCAGGATCCGATCGCCGGACTGGCCCGGCAGTTGATCGGCGAAGGAGTGCTGACCCGCTCCGACGTCGAACGGCTGCGGGGCGAGGAGGCGGCCACCGTGGACGGCTGGCTGGGCGGGAACGACGCCGGGTCCCGCCCCGGCATCCCGGTCTCCGGTTCCGCCGCCCCGTCGGGGGATGTCGGACGAGCGTGGTGAGAGCGGCCGGAGAGGTGTTCCCGCCCCCTGCGGGGGTGTGGGAGGGGCTGCGCGCCGCGATGGCCGACGACCCCTCCGTCGTGGCCGTCCGCCCGGCGGCCCTCTCGCCGGGTGCCACCGGGGACCCGGAGCTGCGGGCCCTGGCCGAGGTGGTCGGGGCGCGGCGGGTCCGGGTCCTGCCGGGCCCGGCCGGGACGGTGGCCGCGGTGTGCGCCGCCGCCGCGGCGGCCGGGCTGCGCCCGGTGCTGGACCTCACCGGCCACGAATCCACCGCGGTCCTGGGGCCGCTGGCCCACACCGCGGCGGTGAGCGCCGCCTCCGCCGCCGCGCCGCCGGTGGTGTTCGTGGTGGACGACTGGGGCGGACCGCCCGGGTCGCAGCCGCTGCACTCACTGCTCGCCCCGATGACCGGACTCACCACGGTCCTGCCCTCGGACGGTCATGACGCGGCGGGGCTGACGCTCGCTGCCGTGCGGTCCCCGGGGCCGGTGGTGGTGGCGCGGAGCGCGGCCGCGGACCACGTGCCGTCACGGGCGGGCCCCGCGGCGGAGATTCCGCTGGGGGTCGCCGCGGTACGGCGCGCGGGGACGGACGTGTCCGTGGTGGCGGTCGGTCCGCTCGTCCCGGTGGCGCTGCGGGCGGCGGCCCGTCTGGCCGAGGAGGGCGTCTCGGTGGAGGTGGTCGATCCGCGCACCGTGGTGCCGCTCGACCTGGACACCGTGCTGGGTTCGGCCGTCCGTACCGGCCGTCTGGTGGTGTGCGACGACGCCCCCGCACCGGGCTCGGTGGCCGGTGAGATCGTCGCCGCCGCCACCGTGGTGCACTCCGCGCTGAAGGCGCCACCGCTGCGGCTCACCCGCGGGGAGCCCCTGGGGGACGACGGCGAGGGGAACGACGCGGTGACGGAGGGGGACGTCCGGGCGGCCATCCGGCTGACGCTGCACGCCGGTTGAGGGCCTTTCACCTCCCGGGCAGGCACTCCCCACCACCGTGACGCCCCCGCCGAATCACAAAAACTCACGGTGAATAGGTGCCGCGAGCCAGGGCAATCAGGGCGTGTCCGACGGTGCCACTCACAACGGCCGGGAGAGCGCGCCCCAGCCGTCACTGGTGTCCAGTTCCACTGGGGTGCATCATTATTCCCCCCGCTTCCGTCGCAGCCGTGCGTTTCCTCGGCCCGACCGTACGGAGGAGCGCCGCCCGGAGCGCCGGGAGCGAGCACCGAAGTTGCCCTCGTACAGGAGAGGTTCCTATGACCGCACGAGCACGACGTGGCCGGATCGCGGTGGCCGCGGCGGCCGGGATAGCCGGGGTGATGTGCACCGCGGGGGCTCCGGCCGCCATGGCCGGTGAGTCCTCCGGTTCCGCCGGCCGGCACTGCCTGGCGGGCGCGGACGACGGCCGGTTGCGGTGCTTCGCCACCTTCGCCGAGGTGATGGAGCACGCCACGGGGGGCCGCGTCACCGACGCGCCCGCCGATCCGGCGGCCGCCGTACGCTCCGCGGCCTTCCAGAAGAAGGTGAACGCCGACGGGGAGGAGCTGCCCGAGGCGGCCACCAACCGGGTCGTCCAGCCCAGTGATGTCGTCATCGGGACGTTCTTCACGCAGAAGCGCTACGGAGGTGCCTCGCTCACCCTCTGGGGCGCCCGTCCGTGCGGGGACCACGACAAGGAGGTCTTCTACTGGAACCTCGACGACAAGTGGAAGAACAAGATCTCCTCCGTACAGCCCTGGGCCAACTGCCAAATCCAGCTCCACCCGCAACCCGATCTCGCCGGTGGGGTCGAGGGACCGTACACGGAGAACACCATCGACGTGGGCGCCTCGGCCGACAACCGGGCCCAGTCGGTCAGCTTCAGGTAGCCGGATGTCCGCGGACCCCGGCCGGGGTCCGCGGGATCGCCCCGGCGCTCCCGGATAGGAGATCAACGCACGATGTTCCGCAACCGTGCCCGCGCCGCCGGATTCCTGGCGGCGGCGGCCGTGGTGGGCAGCCTGACCGGTATGCCGACCGCGCAGGCCGATGAACGGCCGTCCGACCAGGAACTCCTGGAGAAGTGCGGCAACGGCACCAGGACCTGTGTCTTCCACCCCGGCGGACAGCCGGACGAGTTCACCGGGAAACGGCACCAGGTGGGTGACTTCGCCTACAACTGCACCAGCCGCAAACAGCGGTCGAGCCTGGCCTGGTCCGACACCACCGGGGAGAGCAACAGCGTCGGGCTCTCCATGAGCGCGACGTTCGGCGTCATCTTCAAGACGACGGTGACCACGTCCTTCGAACACGCCTGGATGAGCTCGCACACCGAGACCCAGACCACCAACGTGGACGTCCGCCCCGGTGAGGTGGGCTGGATCACCCGCGCGCCCAGGATGCAATCGGTCGAGGGCACCTACGAGCTGGTCTTCAAGAAGCGGTACAAGGGCCACTACTACTGGTACGTGCCGTTCACGGCCACCGGCCCCACGGGGGTCAGCAACAAGTCGCAGCTCACCCGACCCATGACGGCCAAGGAGAAGGCCAGGTACTGCGACGGGTGACGCGGGCGGACCGCCCGGACGGGCGAAGGCCAGCGCGGCGGCCCCGAGGCCGCACCGATCGACTCCGCACCCATGAAGGAGAACACCAACCATGTTCCGCAACCGGGCCCGCGGGGCCGGTTTCCTGGCGGTGGCAGCCGCCGTGGGCAGCCTGACGGCCATGCCCACCGCGCGGGCCGATGACCGGCCGAGCGACAAGGAACTGCTCGACCAGTGCAACAACGGCACGAGGTCCTGTGTGTTCCACCCCGGCGGCCGGCCCGACATCTTCCCCGGGGACAGACAGCATGTGGGCGACTTCGCCTACAACTGCACCAAGGACCCCCAGCTGTCCAGCATCACTTGGACGGACACCACGGGGTCGAGCAACTCCGTCGGGGTCGCCATCCGTGCGGAGTACAAGTTCGCGGAGGTCTTCACGGGCAGTGTGGAGACTTCCTTCAAGCACACCTGGACCAGTGAGCACTCCGAGACGGCGACCACGATGGTGGACGTCCCGCCCGGTGAGGTCGGCTGGGTCACCCGTGAACCTCAGATGCAGCGGGTGAAGGGGACCTACGAGCTGGTCTTCAAGAAGCGGTACAGGGGCCACTACTACTGGTACGTCCCCTTCGAGGCCACCGGCCCCGTAGCGGACATGCCAAGCTCCAGGACGCAGCACACCCGCAGGATGACGGCGCGGGAAAAGGCCGAGAACTGCGGGTAGCACCCTGAAATGAAGAGGGTTCCGAAATGACGATGGTCCTGCCCGTCACCGGATGACGGGCAGGACCTCGTATGTGCTCAGACCATTTCGGGCTGCGGTTCCGGTTGCAGCGCCGGCGCGGTCTTCGGTTCCCATTGTCTGGTGGTCCGTATATAGCCGTGGATCACGGACAGCATCGCCAGAATGAGAAGCGGCCCGAACACCCACGGATGCTTGGCCATCTCCATCGGCAGATAGCGATAGGACACCAGGAGCCCGGCGAAAACCGCCGTACCGTGGACGACCAGCTGGATTGCCGACCGGTCCCAGCCGCGGTCGAACGCACGCAGCCCCGCCTCGATCGTGAGGGTGAACACCACTCCCGCGACAAGATCGACACCGTAGTGGTACCCGAATCCCAGCGTCGCGGTGAGCGTCGCGATCAGCCAGAACGTCCCCGCGATGCGCAGCACCCGCGGGCCCTTGCGGGAATGGATGAAAATCGCGGTGGCCCATGCCGTGTGCAGGCTGGGCATGCAGTTACGAGGGGTGATCCCGTCGTAGATCATCGAGTGCGGGACATTCACCGGCGGCGGTGTGTTCGGCCACAGATTGAGCAGCGCCCACTCCGGGCCGCCGGTGCCGGAGGCGCCCGGACCGTAGGCGAAGACCGGTCCGACCACCGGGAAGATCATGTAGATGGCCGGCCCCAGGAGACCGATCACCAGGAACGTGCGCACCAGATGGTGGACCGGGAAGCGGCGCTCGGTCGCCACACGGCGCAGCTGGTACATCGCGACGGCCACCGCGGCCACCGCGAGCTGGGCGTAGATGACGTCGAGCACATGATGACCGACCGGACCCGAGGCCCTGACGATCCGGCCCATCACCCACGACGGGTTGCCCAGCGCGTGATCGGCTGTCGCCACGTACTGATCGAGCACCATGGGACGGGTCTTCGCGGTGATGAACAGCCAGATGTCGCCGATCTTGCGGCCGGCCACCAGCGCCAGGCCCAGCCCGACGCCCTTGAGCAGCAGGGCGCGTTCCGCACCCGTGCGACGGGTGACGGCGATGACCGCACAGCCCAGCATCACCCACAGCGCACCGGTTCCGAAGGGGTGCCCGCCGGTCGCCGGCGCGTCGAGCACCCACCGCACCAGCAGGATGACGGCATCGATCCCGACCGCGACACCCGCACCGATGAGCCGTTGCCGCCAGGTGAGCACCACCATCATCAACGCCATCCCGCCGTACAGCAGGAAGCCCGACTTGGGCGGGAATATCACCTCTCGCACCTGGCTGACGAGCGGCCCCGTCTCACCGAGGTGGCGCGCGGTGATCTCCAGCGCGATGAGGAACCCGAGGAACACCACACTCGCCGCGGCCCACAGTATGACCCGTGGTCGGCGCCATGCGGCGAAAGTCATTCTGCCATTAATTCGCGAAAACACCCGCGATGCTCTAGATATCAATTGTTTGGCCGATTTGTTAGGGATGTCTAAATAGGTCACTCTTCGTGCCGGATAGTGCGGTTTTCCGGTGAAGGGCGTCGATGAGGGCGCTCGTCGTAGCTTCGATCATGCTATCCGAGTGATGCGGGAGTCTCGACGCCCGGCGGGCATGTGTTACCGGCCCACCGAAGCCCGGCGTGCGTATATGAGGACGCACAGCAGCACGGGCGAGTTGCCCATGTGAGCTATACCACTCACCCTTACGGGGGTTGGCGTGCGCCCCGGCATCCGTCGCCGGTGCGCACGATCACCCCGCCCCCTGCCCCCTTGACGCGGACCTGGCGAAAACGGAACCGGCGAAAAACCCCGGGACGGTCATTTCTCTTCGCGCTCCGCTGGTCCACGCTTTTCTGCGCTAGGGGAAATCCCTAGCGAACCCTTGCATCGACACCCGTCCTTTCTCTGTGGCAGGGTTGCTCTCACCCGCGACTCCGTGGGCCATGTCAGTGTGTGCATTCCCGACGTGATGTGAATCCGCTTCCCGGAAGCCTTTCATGGCATGGCACCGATACGGCACGGACACCTTCTCGGTTTCACCTGAAATGTTTTCAACGAATAGGCGGTAGTGACTCATGGCACGGAAATTCGGCATCGGAACGGCCGTGGTGATCGCGGTGGCCGCGATGGGCCTCTCCGCCTGCAGCAGTGACAGCGGTGACGACAGCAAGAAGGACGACAAGGTCGCGTCCGACAAGACATCCGCCGACGACAAGGGCAGTGGCGGCGGCGACAAGGAGGACGGGAGCGGCGGCACCGGCTCCCCCAACGGCATCGAGAAGCTGAGCGGACCGGAGATCGCACGGAAGAGCGGTGAGGCCCTCTCGTCGGTGAGGTCGATGCGTCTCAAGACCGTCGGCGCCGAGGAGCAGGGCTCGACCGACCTGATGACGGACACCTCGGGCAACTGCCTGGGCACGAGCAGCCTCAAGGGCCTCGATTTCCGCATCATCAAGAAGGGCGAGCAGGTCTGGGTGAAGCCCGGGGACGCCTACTGGACCGACCAGGAGGGAAAGCGGGTGCTCGCCAAGGAACCGCGGGCCAAGGGCAAGTACTTCCAGGGCGAGCTCAAGTCCTCCCTCACCCTGGGGCTGACGGCCGCGCTCTGCCAGGCCCAGCCGGACACGATGTCCAAGAGCCTGCTCTCCGCGAAGCAGGTGACCAAGGGGGCACCGACCACTGTCGGCGGGAAGAAGGTCGTGCCGATCACGTTCGCCATGTCCGGCGAGAAGCCGTCCACGGTTCACATCGCCACCGAGGGCAAGCCCTACCCGGTGAGCCTGACCGACAAGAACGGCCTCCAGGGCCGCCTGGAACTGTCGGGCTTCGGCGTGCACTTCACCGTGAAGCCCCCCTCGGCGGCGGAGTCGATCGATGTCTCCAAGGTCGAGGGCAGCTACTCCTCCACCGGCTGAGGCGCCGGACAGCCCACCGGAGCCCGCCCCGATGCGCGACGGCATCCGGGCGTGCGCGGGGCGCCTCGCCGGTACGGGCCGGTGAGGCGCCTTCGTGCCGCCGGGACTCCTAGGGCCTGTCCGGCGGATCATGTGACTTCTCGCGCTGCGGGCGCGTTGGCATGTCCATGGGGCGTGGAGATCTCGCGAACGAGGAATGGGCCCGGCTGAAGCCGCATCTACCCAAGTCCGGGCAGCGCGGTGGGCGTTGGGCAAGCCACCGCAGGATCATCAACGGGGTCCTGTACCGGAACCGGACTGGGGTGCCGTGGCGGGATCTGCCTGCGAGGTTCGGCAAGTGGAAGACCGTGTACGAGCGGCACAGACGCTGGTCGGCGGACGGCACGTGGGACAAGATCTATGCGGCCGTCCTGGCTGACGCGGATGCCCAGGGCCGCATCGACTGGTCCATGGTGAGCGTGGACTCCACCACCTGCCGGGCCCACCAGCACGCCGCCGGAGCACGTAAGAAGCCGCCGCGGGTGCCGGGAAAAGACGCACGCCCCGGCAGCACCGCCCCGACGAGGGACTCGGACGCTCCCGGGGCGGACTCACCTGCAAGATTCACCTTGCCGGAGAAGGCGGACGCCGCCCTCTTGCCTTGCTGATCACCCCGGGCCAGTGGGGCGACGCCCCGCAGCTCATCCCCGTCATGGAACGCATCCGCGTCGGTCGGCTGAGCGGCGGACGCCCTCGCACCCGGCCTGACCACCTCGGCGGCGACAAGGCCTACTCCTCCCGGCGTAACCGCCGCTACCTGCGCAGACGGCAGATCAAGCACACCATCCCCGAGCCGAAGAACCAGCGGGCCAACCGCCAACGTCGCGGCAGCAAGGGCGGACGACCCACCGGCTTCGACAAGACGATCTACAAGCGCAGAAACGAAGTCGAGCGCACGATCAACGCCCTCAAGACCTCCCGGGCCGTTGCCACGAGGTTCGACAAGCGTGTCTACGTCTTCCAGGGCACCGTGACCGTCGCAGCAATCCGGCTCTGGCTTCGGGGATAGGTCCATTATCCCGGTGCGGCGAGGCGCCTGTCACCGTTCTCCGGAATGATCTTTACACCCGATTTGCACCTCTACGCTTGCGGGCGGACGCAAAGCACTTACCTGACCTGGGAGTTGAGAGTGGCGCACGACGTTGCCGCACTGACAGCGGAACTCACGGACATGGCTGCGGCCGATCACCAGTTGGCAGTCCGCGCGAACAGCGACGACCCCGCCGAGCAGCTGGCCTGGCGGCGACTGACTGCCCGGCACGGTGACCGCCTGGGCGAGATCATGGACGAGTACGGCTGGCCGACGGCGGAACTGGTCGGCGAGGAGGCCGCACGCGCGGCATGGCTCATCGCTCAGCACGCCGACCGGCAGCTGGACGTTCAGCGTCGCGCGCTCCAGCTGATGCAGCAGGCGGTGTCGGCAGGCTCGGCCCGCCCGCGCGAGCTGGCCTTCCTGCGCGACCGCACGCTGGTCAATGAGGGTCGCAAGCAGGTCTACGGAACTCAGATCGCCGGCGTGAAGGACGGGGCGCCGGTCCCGTGGCCCTGCGAAGAGCCCGAGCGTATGGACGAACTCCGTGCGGAAGTCGGCATCGAGCCCTTCGACGAGTACGTCGCCCAGTTCTCCATGGCTTGACGCCCCCTTCCCGGCCGGGTCCGGTGGATCACTGCCTGGCTCGTATGTGGCAGACATTGATCCGCCGGACAGGCCCTAGTCGTTCCACAGATGGATCGCGACGAACACACCGAAGAGAACCAGTTCGGCGATGAGCCCGGCGATCAGCCCGAGGCGCAGCATCACGGCTCACCACCCTTTCTCCCGGATAGCCGTCCCGCGCTCTCACCAGCATGTCCAATCCGAACATTCCGGACATCGGTGACTGTCCCTAGTCGTCCCGGGGCCGGATCGGCCCGGGGCGGGACCGGCCCGCCTAGGGTTCCCCCATGACGAGAACCACCCCGCCACGCCCGCTCGATGTCGAGAAGCTGCACCCCGGGCTGGCCGCCCATCGCGGTACGACCACCCGGCTGCACCCACGGCCCGGCGCACCGGGGGTGGCGGACAGTTCCGTGGGCGGGCCGCTGCTGTGGCCGGTGGACGAGCCATGGCCGGTGTGCACCGAACCGCACCCCCGGGCGCACGGCAGGCGCCCGGCGGACATCCACCGCGCACGGCGGATCCTCAAGGACGCGTGGGCGCGCGACCCCGCTTCCGGACCGACGGGCGGGGAACGGGAGTTGCTGACGGAGCTCGGGCGTGAGCACCACGTCGCGGACCTCGCCGACACCGATCCGCTGCCGATGCTGGGCGTGGCACAGCTCTACCGGCGGGATGTCCCCGATCTGCGCCCGGGGCCGGAGGACCACGATCTCCTCCAGGTGTTCTGGTGCCCGTTCGACCGTCACGGCCGCACCGGGTACGGCATGTCGGTGCGGCTGGTGTGGCGCCGGTCGTGGGAGGTCACCGAGGTACTGGGCACACCGCCCCGGCCGGAGGTGGTGGGGTACGAGGGGTATGTGGCGGAGCCGTGCGTCCTGCATCCCGAGCAGGTGGTCACCTACCCGTTCGCCGGAACGCTGCCCGAGGAGCTGTGCGCCCGGATAGACGCCGCCGAGGAGGCCCTGGAGGAGGAGGCGGAGGCGGCGTACGAGGAGACCGGGGAGGAACCGGTCGACGAGCCCGGGTACCAGTACGACCTGTCCATACCGCCCGGCTGGCGCGCCGGAGGGTTCGCGTCATGGCATCTGACGGACCCCGCCCGGATGGACTGCGCGTCCTGTGCGGCACCGATGGAGCTGCTGCTGACCGTCGACAGTTCGGAGTGGGACGGCGGCAGCCGGAGCTGGATCCCGCTGGAGGAGCACGGGCTCCCCGGGGGGTCGCGCTCGGCGACGCCGACCGAGGTGACCGTGGGCCGGTGGGGTGAGCTGAACATCTTCGCCTGTCCCGGCGATCCCGGCCATCCGCACCGCTGGAGCATCCAGTAGGGACCGGGCGCCGGCGGCGGTCAGATCTCGACGGCCGGGTAGTCCTCGGTGTACGAGTCGCCGTCGGCGCCGTAGTAGACACAGCTCCGCCCGGGCAGATCCACGTCGTACCAGACCACACCGGCGCGCCAGCACCCCTGGACGAACTCGGGGAACGTGGTCTCCCCCGCCTGGTCGGCGCGGAGGGCGGCGATCAGCGCCTCGCGGTCGAAGGGGACCACTTCGGCGGTGCCGGTGAGCAGCGGCTCGCCCTGGACGACCACGTTTCCGGCATCGGCGAGGTACAGCATCGCGTTGGAGGGCACCGCCATCCGGCACCGGGACACCCCGGCCCGGCGCAGGGATTCGGCGAGGTAGGGGAAGCCGCCGACGCGGGGACGGAGGGCGGCGCCGCGCTCCAGGGCGGCGTGGAGGGTGCTGATGGCCGTGCTCATCGCTCTTCTCTCCTGTGATGTGGGGGTGGATGCGGGGCGGATACGCCCCGGCTAGAATGACAACAGCTTTACATACAGACAACGTGTTGTCAATGAGAGACTCGAGGAGGACGGCATGTCCGACGAGATGGCCCTGCTGGTCGCGGACGTCTACGAGGCCGCGGGGCTGCTGCGGAGGAGCGGCGAGGCGATCGCCGCGACCGAGGGGCAGACCCAGGCGCGCTGGCAGCTGCTCAGCGTGGCCTCCGGAGAACCGCTGACCGTGCCCCAGGCCGCCCGCCGTCTGGGGATCGCCCGCCAGGGGGTGCAGCGGGTCGCCCATGACCTGGTCCGCGAGGAGCTGGCGGCCTTCGAGGCCAATCCGGACCACAAGGGCTCACCGCTGCTGGTCCTCACCCCCGCCGGACGGCACACCCTGGAGAGGATCACGGCGCGGGCCACCGCGATCCACGAGGAGCTGGCCGGGGATATCCGGCCGGACGAGATCGGCGCGGCCCGGGAACTGCTGCGCCGTGTCATCGACCGGGTGCGCAGCCACGAGGAGGGGCGGGAGGGCAGCTGACCGGAGCGCGAGCCGCGCGGTGTCACACCGCCGGTCCCGAGGACATCGCGGGCGGCGCCGTCCTGAGGTGGTCGGCGCCCGAACGCACCGCCCAGAAGAACACGGCGCCCGCGAGGGCGGCCACCGCCAGGGAGTCGTACGGCGCGGGGAGCCGCCCGGAGCCGCCGAACGTCCCGAGCCACGACAGCAGCGTCAGTACGGCCAGATGCAGCACCAGCCAGGCGCCGTGGCGCAGTTCCTCCCGGACCGGCGCCCCGTCCGCGCCACGGCGCTGCAGCAGGAACAGCGGAACACCGGCCAGCACCAGGGGCAGTGCGAGCCGCAGATCGTGCCAGCCCGACCAGTAGACGAACTCGGTGGCCACCACGAAGCCGACGGGAGCGATCCAGCGCACACCGGGCACCTGCCCCTCGGCCCGCGGTACGCCCCGCTCCCGGTCGTGTGCCCGGAACGCGGCCACGGCCACCGCCGAGGCCGCGTAGATGAGCAGATACATGTCCCCCATCACGCTCACGATGTCCTGCCAGCCACCGAACGGCAGCATGAAGACCACGATGACCACGAGGTTGAGCACCAGGGCCCGGTGAGCCATCCCGGACCGGGGGTCGATCCGCATGAAGAAGCGCGGCAGCAGCCCGTTCTTGGCCAGGGCGTAGGTGTGCCGCGCGTCGATGGCCACTCCCACATAGGCCGAACCGCCGGGTGAGACCACCGCGTCCGCGTAGAGCAGGGTGGCCAGCCAGTGCAGGTTGAGCACCAGCGCGAGCTGCCCGAAGGGCGACTCGAAGTTGACGCCCTGCCAGCCGTGGGCCAGCAGGGACTCCGGCACCGCGTAGAGGAACGCCAACTGGAGCCCGAGGTAGACCAGGACGGCGAGGCCGATCCCGGTGAGCACCGCGGCCGGTACGGTGCGCCGCGGGTTGCGGGCCTCGCCGGAGAAGTCCAGCGGGGCCTGGAAGCCGTTGACGGAGTACACGATGCCGCCACCGGCGAGCGCGGTCAGACACGCCGCGTAGCCGTAGGGCGCGAAGCCGCCGTGGTCGGTCAGGCGTCCGCCGTGGGTGCCGGAGAGGAACAGCGCGACGATGGTGACGACGGGCACGACCACCTTGAACACCGACACCAGGTTGTTCATCCGGGCGAATATCCGCACCGCGAACCAGTTGAGCGCCGTCAGCAGCACGCTCAGCGCGACGGCCACGCCGAGGCCCGAGGCGGTGAGCCTGCCATGGTCGTACAGGCCCGGTACGTAATGGGCGGCGTACTGCATGATGGCGCTGATCTCGGCCGCCGTGCCGCCCACCGACAGCACCACGGACCAGCCGATCATCGTGCCGACCAGCCGTCCGCTCGCGTACAGCGGCCAGCGCACGGTACCGCCGCCCTCCGGGCGGGTGGCCCCCAGCTCCACCATGACCAGAGCGATCAGTGCGCACAGCACACCCGCCGCCACCCAGGACAGCAGGGCGGCGGGCCCGGCCTCCTGGGCCGCGTACATGGCCGCGAACAGCCAGCCGGAGCCGAGGATGTTGGAGAAGCCGATCGCGGTCAGTCCCCAGAAGCCGAGGTCCTTCTGGAGTCTGCGCTCCTCGGCGAGGACCGCCGGGGCGTCGAGGGACTCCTCCGCCGGCTGGTGCTGCGGCACGTGGTACATCTCCTCGGGTGGTGCGGAACTTGCGCGTGCCCAGCGTGCCACGCCACCGCCCGGGGCCGGGCCGCACGGGCCCGGTCCCCGGTGTCACACCGCCGTCGGCCGACCTGCCAGTCATGCACCTGTCATACGTAGGTGTAGAACCGGGTGTGGTCCAGCATGTCGGCCGGGGTGACGTCGTTCCACGGCTTCATGGTGTCGTTCAGGGCGACGACGTTCGTGGTGCCGGTGGTCGGCAGATATCCCGACCGGGGGTGCAGCCGCTGCCAGTCGGCCCACAGCTTGTCGATGAAACAGTGGTGCAGCCAGAACACCGGATCGTTGGGGGACGCCCCGGTGGTCATCTGGCCGCCGACCCAGACGTGCACCCGGTTGTGCAGATTGGGGCCGCGCCAGCCCTCCACGTTGTTGCGGAAACTGTCGGAGGAGCTGTTCCAGGGAGCGGCGTCGTAGGTGGTCATGGCGAGCACCCGGTCCACATCGGCGCGGGTGGGCAGATCGCGGACCCCGGCGCCGAGCGCACGGCGCAGGAAGGTCCGGCCGTCCACGCGTATGTTCATCGGCCACTTGCCGCTGCCGAAGGCGAACTGCCCGCTGGTCACCCGGCCGTCACCGCTGCGTCCGTCGCCGCCGAGGAAGTCCTCGGCCCACAGCGAGCTGCGGGGCGAACGGTCCACGGTCCAGTCCCAGTAGGGCAGCGTGACCGACGGGGTGATGCTCTGCAGCGCCTCCTCGAACTGCAGCAGGAACTTGCGGTGCCAGGGCAGGAAGGACGGCGAACGGTGGCCGGTCCGCTCCCCGTTGTCGGTGTCGGAGATGATGAAGGCGTTGTGGGTGCTGATGAACTCGTCGTAGCGGCCGGTGCGCTTGAGCTCCAGCACGGCGTCGACGAAGTCGCGCTTCTCGGTGGCGGTGAGGTTCGCCTGGTTCTTCCGGACTGCCATGGGTCGGGGACTCCTCGGGAGGTGGGGGGATACCGGCCGGTGGACCTCAGCCGGTCACCACGGGGACCAGGTCGGCGCCGTTGAGTTCGCGTACGGCCGCGCGGGCCACGCCCCGCGGCGAGGTGAACGTCTCGTAGTGGTTCACCACACTCACCCAGCTGCCGTTCGCGTTCTCCATGACGTGCAGGTCGTCGTTGTCGATCCGGACGACGAACCCCATGCCCTCGTGCGGATCGTCATGGCCGCCGTGACCGCCGTGGCCGCCCTCCTCCGGCCAGCCCTCGATATGGCGGCCCTCGTACATCTCGTCGAAGGGCTCGGGCATCTCGTGGCCCGCGGGTTCATGTGCCCTCGTGTGGTCCTTGTCGGCGGCGGGACGGGCGTGGGCGGCCGGGGCGGCGGCCACGGCCGCCGGTCCGGCGAGCACCGCTCCGGCCAGGCCCGCCGCACCGCGGTGCAGTACCAGGCGCCGGGAGGGACGCGACATGGGTCGACTCCTGTCTTTCGGCTTCGTTGGGGGTCGGGGCCGTGATCAGGCCCGCGCCGCCACATGCTGGCAGGGCCGAACGGATCATCAAGTCGAGGTGGTTCTCGGAGCAACGAACGAGACAACCGCCCTCGGAAGGTGCAGTGTTCAACGGCGGATGATCACAGCGGCCCTCGTCACCCGCCGTTACGGAACAGGATATTCCGCGTTCTGGGATCGTTCCCGACCGCTGATCCTTTTGCTGCGCCGTGGTAACCGTGAATCAGCCCACGGCCATAACTCGGCGCAATCACAGGGGCTTTCGGACACCAGTGGGTTTGCCCCCGCACACCCCGGCAAGGGTTCCTCACGGGGACGACACCCGCACCCGGCCGTGCCACGGCGGTGGCGCGCGTCCTCAAACACATGGACACCCTGTCCGACGGGCCACCGTCACTGGCCGGAAGCCCGGTCACCCAGGTGCTGACCGGGCGGCAGCAGGGGGTCGCCGAAACACAGCGACAGCTGATTGCGCGAAGTGATACCCAGCTTCGGGAACACCTTGTACAGGTGGTAGCCGACGGTCCGTGGGCTGAGGCAGAGCCGGGCCGCGATCTCCCCGTTGGTCATCCCCGGGGCGGCCAGCCGCGCGACCCGGAGCTCGCGCGCGGTGAGCAGCATGTCCGGTGCGGGCGACCCGGACGGAGAGGACGGCGGTGCCACCTCCCCGGACACCACCGAGGCGGGCCGGGCGGCCCGGATCCCCGTCCCTCGCACCCCCGCCGCCCGGAGCTCGGCGTGGGCCAGCTCGGCCCACGGGACGGGGTCTCCCTCCTGCACGCCACCTTCGACCTTCCCGCCGACGGGCACCCCGGGGCGCTGGACGTGACACGGCGTTCCGCCCGCCACCTCGGCTTCGGGCACGGTCCGCATATCTGCCTCGGTGCCCAACTCGCCCGGCTCCAGCTGCGGACAGCCCTGGAGGAGCTGGTGGCGGCGTGTCCCGGACTGTCCCCGGACGCGGACCCGGCCGCCCTGCGCTGGCGGCCCCCGGAAGCCATCGTCCGCGGTCCGACGGCCCTCCCGGTGTCCTGGTAGCCGCCGGGGCGTGACCGGCGGGCGTCGATCCATCGGCTCGGACACGGTCTCGGAGGTGCCACGGAGATGGGAGAACGCGGCGTCCTCACACCCCGGGCGCGGGGCGCACGGCGATGCCGTTGCGCTCCAGGAGCGCCGCGGTGACCCCGTCGCCCGGCGTCAGCTCCCCGGTGAACGAGCCGTCGTGAACCGCGCCCCGGCCGCACGACGGGCTGCGCGGCATCAGCAGGGCCTCGGCGCAGCCGCTCCGCCGGGCCGCCTCGAGGGCGCGGTGCGCGCCGTCCACGAACGCGGCGGTGACATCGCGGCCGGTGTCCTCGACGACCCGTGCCGTACCGTCCAGGACGGCGTGGCCGTCGCCGCCCACCAGCTCGGCGGGGCGCCGCGGGGTGGCGAGCCCGCCCGCCACCTCCGGGCAGAAGGACACCACCTCGTGGCCGGCCACCGCCTCGTCCAGGGCGGACACCGCCTTGTGGCCCCCGTCGTACCGGCAGGGCACTCCGCGCAGACACGCGCTGACCAGGATTGCCGTCATTCCGCCAAGGCTAGCCGGGACCGGCCGGACCTGGGCAGTATGGCCCCGGAAAACGCGGCCACCAGCGCGGTCGTCCGCGCGTGGAGCGGCCGCGCCGCACCGTGGAAGGAATCGACGAGATCATGTGCTTCACCCCGCCCCGCGCACGGACCGCTCCGGCCGGGGCGACCCGATGACCGCGGCCGATGACGCGCAGGTGCTCCTGCGCACCGAAGGACACACGGCCCATCTGATCCTCAACCGCCCGAGCGCCCTCAACGCCCTGACCCACTCCATGGTGCGTCGGATCGACGGGGCGCTGACCGCCTGGGAACGGGATCCGGCGGTGGAGACGGTGGTCATCACCGGTGCGGGCGAGCGCGGACTGTGCGCGGGCGGGGATGTGGTGGCCGTCCACGCGGACGCCCGTGCCGGGGGAACGGCGTCGGCGGACTTCTGGGCCGACGAGTACCGGCTCAATGCCCGGATCGCCCGTTTCCCCAAGCCGTATGTGGCGGTCATGGACGGCATCGTGATGGGCGGCGGGGTGGGGATCTCGGCGCACGGAAGCGTGCGGATCGTCACCGAGCGCTCCCGGGTCGCCATGCCCGAGACCGGTATCGGCTTCGTCCCCGATGTCGGCGGCACCCATCTGCTCGGCCGCGCCCCCGGTGAGCTCGGTACGCATCTGGCGCTGACGGGCCGGGCGGTGGGCGCGGGCGACGCGCTGCTGTGCGGGCTCGCCGACCACTTCGTACCGTCGGAGCGGGTGCCCGCACTGCTGGCGGACCTCGCCCGATCCTCGGTGGCCGAGGTGCTGCCGCGTTACGCGCGGCAGGCGCCGCCCGGTGAACTGGCCGCCCAGCGCGGGTGGATCGACGACGCGTACGCGGGCGGCACCGTGGAGGAGATCGTGGACCGGCTGCACGCCCTGCCCGGGGCCGCGGCGAAGGAGGCCGCCGAAACCCTGCTGTCCCGGTCCCCCACCGCGCTGAAGGTGACGCTGGCGGCGCTCCGCCGGGCCCGGTCCCTGGGTTCGCTGGAACGGGTGCTGGAGCAGGAGTACCGCGTCTCGTGTGCCGCGCTGTCCAGTCCGGACCTGGTGGAGGGGATCCGCGCCCAGCTGGTCGACAAGGACCGCAGGCCGCGGTGGTCCCCCGCCACCCTCGCCGAGGTGACGGACGAGGACGTGGCCGCGTTCTTCGCACCGCTGGGCGACCGCGAGCTGGGGCTCACGGCCACCGGCTCGCGGTAGCGGACCCGGCGCGGCGGCATCCGCCGTGCGCGCGGACGCCGGCCTCGCGCACGGCGGGCCGGCCCTCACCGCGGTGGGCGGATGTCCCGGCGGCGGACGGCGTCTCCGCCGCCCAGCTCGTCCAGTACCTCGGCCAGCAGTGCCCGGTGCTCGGCGAGCCGCCGGTCGCCGAAGCGGGCGGCCAGCTGTTCGTCGAGTGCCGCCCGCGCCGTGCGGGCGGCATTCACCGCGGCGTGACCGCGGTCGGTCAACCGGACCCGGCGGACCCGGGCGTCACGGTCGTCGGGGACGCGCTCCGCGTAGCCGAGGCGCTCGAGCTCGGCGACGGCCTTCGAGGCCCCCTGCTGGGTCATGTCCAACGCGGTGGCGAGTTCGCCGACGGTCGGCCGGTCGTCGATGAGGTGCTGGAAGACGTAGCCGTGGGAGAACCGCGCATCACCGAAGCCCTCGGCGGCCATCCGCTCCTGGATCAGATCGGAGGCGGCGAGGCCCACGAAGAGCGCGAGGGAGGCGGTGTCGAGCTGCTGGGGTTCCACGGGCTGCGGCATACCGATATTCTCTATTTGACAACCTCGGTTGTGCAACTATGGTTGTCGATATGACCGGAATACCGCAGCACCCCAATGTCGACATCGCCTTGCGCTACCACGAGGCGGTGTCCCGCTTCGCCGGCGGCGAGGAGCTCGCCGCGTTCCTCCACCCGGACATGGTTCACCACGAACTGCCGAACGCCCTGTTCCCCGAGGGTGCGGTACGCGATGTGGCAGGCATGGACGCGGCGGCCGAGGCAGGCCGCCGCGTGCTCCGCGAGCAGAGCTTCGAGGTGATCGGCGCGGTCGCCTCGGACGACCAGGTAGCCCTGGAGGTCCGCTGGACCGGAACCCTCGCGGTGTCCCGCGGCGACCTCCCGGCGGGCCACGTCCTGCGGGCCCACATCGCCACCTTCATCGACTTCCGCGACGGAAAGATCGCAGGCCAGCGCAACTACGACTGCTACGAGCCGCTGGCCCCCGCACCCGCCGCCTGACCCCGGCCCCGCCCCGGCCCTCAGACGGTTTCGTCGAGGTCCTGGGCGTAGTGGGCGATGGCCCTCCGGTACCTCTGCACCGACGGGTCGTCGCTGGTCTCGGCGAGCAGGGTGAGCAACAGCCGCATGGCGTCGTGGTGGTCGCCGGTGTTGTACAGGACCATCGCCAGGAAGGTCCGGAACGCGCCGTCGTCCGGGTACTCCGCCGCGCCCCGGCGCAGGGTGTCCACCGCCTCGGCGTACCGGCCGAGCACCCGGAAGGTGCTGCCGAGCCCGAGCAGCGCGCCACGTCGGTCCTCGTCCGACAGACCCGGCCCGCTGAGGCCGCGCTCGTAGAAGGGAACGGCCTCGGCCTCCAGACCGAGCAGGTCGTGGGCCCAGGCCGTCTGGTACGCGATCTCGGCGTCATCGGGGTACGCGGCGGCCAGCGCCACCAGCTCCCGCCGCGCCCGTTCGTGTTCGCCCCGCGTACGCAACCGGACGGCCTCGGCCAGCAGTTCGTCCCGGTTCCCCTTGTTCGCGCTCATGGCGGACATCCTCGCAGCCCCCGCCGGCCTGGCGCTCAGCCGGGGGCGTCGGCGGTGAAGCGGCGCACATAGCGTCGCTGCCACGGTGTCTCGACGGCGTGCCGGTCGTAGTGCCGCCGTACGAAAGCCACCGCCTCGGCGGGCGGAACACCGTCGAGTACGGCGACGCAGGCCAGGGCGGTGCCCGTACGGCCCCGGCCGCCTCCGCAGGCGACCTCGACCCGTTCATGCTCCGCACGCCGCCACACCTCCCTGAACAGGGCCCCGGCGCGGTCCCGGTCGCGGGGGAGCCGGAAGTCCGGCCAGCGGAGCCAGTCGGACTCCCAGGCCACTTCCGGGGGTTGCGCGCCCAGCAGATACACCGCGTAGGCGGGCCGCGGCCCGTCCGGCAGGGGGTTGCGCAGCCCCCGCCCGCGCACCTGACGGCCGGAGGGCAGCCGGAGGATCCCGGGGGCTCCGGGGTCCCACGGCGCGTCCGCCTCCTCCTGCCCGTGGCCCGGGTGTCCGTGGTCGGACCCGCTCGACGGCATCGTGTCCCCCTGACGCGCTCGTGTGCTCTTCGATGGGCTGTGTGCTGTGGTGTGCAACGTATCCGAAGACCCGCCGCGTCACCCCTGGTTCCGGCCCGTCCGGCCGCGCAGCGCGGCGCCGAGTGCCGCGATGCCCTCCACGATGTCGCCCGGCGGGGACGCCGCGTAGCCGAGGACGATCCCGGGTCGCCCGGGCCGCTGGCCGTACCAGGACAGCGGATGCGCCTTGACCCCCCGCGCGAACGCCGCCGCGGCGAGGGCGACATCGTCCACCCCGGGCGCGAGGGTGACGGTGAGGTGCAGTCCGGCCGCCGCCCCGTGGACCACCGTGCCGGGCAGCTGATCGGCGATGGCCTTGATCATCACGTCCCTGCGCTGTACATGGCGGCGGCGCAGCAGCCGCAATTGGCGCTCCAGCTCTCCGGAGTCCAGCAGTTCGGCCAGGACGAGCTGGGGCAGTACCGCGTTGCCGAGGTCGCTGTTGCGTTTGGCCAGGGCGAGGTCGTCGCGGTAGCGCGTGGGGGCGAGCAGCCAGCCCAGCCGCAGGGCGGGGGCGAGGAGCTTGGAGATGGATCCGGTGTAGAAGACGTGTTCCGGGAGGGCGGCGCGCAGCGCCGAGACGGGAGGGCGGTCGTACCGGTGCTCGGCGTCGTAGTCGTCCTCGATGATGAGCCCACCGTCCTCGGCCCACCGTGACAGCTGTCGGCGCCGCTCGCCGTGGAGCACCACCCCGGTGGGGAACTGGTGCGCGGGGGTGAGCACGACCGCCTTCGCCCCGGTGGCGCGCAACTCCTCGACACATACGCCGTCGCCGTCCACCCGGACCGGGGGTGTGTCCATGCCCCAGTAGCCCAGGTGCTGGCGGATGCCCAGCGAGCAGGGGTCCTCGACGGCGATACCGGTGATGCCGTCCTGGCGCAGCACATGGGCGATCAGGGACAGCGCCTGGGAGACGCCGGCCACGATCATCACGTCGTCCGCGTCGACGCGGATCCCCCGGTTGAGCGCCAGCCACCGGGCGATGGACCGGCGGACGGCCGGCGCGCCGCTCGGATCGCTGTAGCCGAACGCGGACGGCTCCAGGGTGTTCAGCACGGCGCGTTCGGCGCGGAGCCAGGCCGCGCGAGGAAAGGCGGCCAGGTCCGGCAGACCGGGTGAGAGGTCGATGCGCGCGGGTGTGGTGCGCAGGCGGTCGAAGATGTCCGCGCCGGGCGGGGCGTGGCCGAACAGCGCCGACGAGGACGGTGGACCGGCCGGCGGCGGTTCGGGGCGGGGCAGCGCCGGGGCGGAGACCACGGTGGTGCCGCCGCGGCCGTTGCCGGTGACATGGCCCGCTTCGGCCAGCCGCTGATAGGCGTCGGTGACGACCCCGCGGGAGACACCGAGGTCGGCGGCCAGCCGCCGGCTCGCGGGCAGGGTGCTGCCCACCGGGAGGCGGCCGTCCGCGATGGCCAGGCGCAGCCGTCCGGCCAGCCACTGGGTCCGGCCCCGGGCGGGGGCGTCGCCGATGTCGAGTTGCAGGAAGTCGGCACCCGGCTCTTTGGACCTGTTGTCCGGGCCTTCTTTGGCTCTCCTCACCGGACCATTGTCTCAGGCAGGGTGGCCGTATGAGCATCGCCTTCCTCCTCACCACCCTCATCGTGGTGGCCACTCCGGGCACGGGGGTCGTCTACACCCTGTCGGCCGGGCTCTCGCACGGACGGCGGGCCAGTGTCGCGGCCGCGTTCGGCTGCACGCTCGGCACCGTTCCGCACGCGGTGGCCACCCTGCTGGGCCTGGCGGCCACGCTGCACACGAACGCGGTGGCGTTCCAGGTGCTGAAGTACCTCGGCGTGGCCTATCTGCTGTACATGGCGTGGGCCACGCTGAGGGATCGTCAGTCGGCCGCCGTGCCGGAGGGATCCGGGCCGCGGTCCAGTGGCCGGGTGATCTCCTCCGCGGTTCTGATCAACCTGCTCAACCCCAAGCTGACCATGTTCTTCGTCGCCTTCCTCCCCCAGTTCGTGGCCGCCGACGACCCTCGGGCGCTGCCCCGGATGGCGATGCTCAGTGGTGTTTTCATGCTGGCCACGTTCATGGTCTTCGCCGGGTACGGCGCCTTCGCCGCGGCGGTCCGCGATCAGGTGATCGCCCGCCCGAAGGTGCTGGCCTGGATCCGGCGGCTGTTCGCCGGGTCGTTCGTCGGTCTGAGTCTCAAGCTGGCCCTGGTCAACCCCTAAGGACATCCATGCGTTTCCTGTACTCCCCCGCGCTGTGGACCGAGCATCCCGAGCTGGTCTCCGGGGCCGTCCACGTCACCGGGATCACGGCCGATGCCGACCCCGGCGCGCTCGCCACGGCGGTCGCGCGGCACACCGCCGTCGCGCGGACGCGGCTCCTGGACGGAACGGAGGGTGAGTTCGCCGAAATCCAGGCGTGGCGGCGGGCGTTCACCCGGATGGGGGTGAAACCCACGCAGTACCGGAACGCGGCGGAGGCGCTGCTGCGGCGCTACCGCAAGGAGGGGTCGCTGCCGTCGGTCCATCCGCTGGTGGATCTGTGCAACGCCGTCTCGGTCGCGTACGCCATCCCGGTCGGGGTGTTCGATCTGGGGTGCGTCACCGGCCCGTTGGAGGTCCGGCACGCCGTGGGCGATGAGCTGTTCCTGTCGTTCTCCGGCCGTACGGAACATCCGGACCCCGGGGAGGTGATCTTCGTCGATGGCTCGGGCCGCGCCCATGCGCGGCGCTGGACCCACCGGCAGAGCGGTCACTCCGTCGTCCGTGACACCACGGCTTCGGCCCTGATCGTCGCCGAGGCGCTGCACGACAGCGCTCCCGCGGATGTCGGCAAGCTCATCGCCACGGTGACCGCCGAACTGGCGGACCTCTGGCGGGTGACACCCACGTCGGTGATCCTCACCCCGTCCGGTGGCCCGGCCGATCTGCCGGACCGAGTGGCGCGCCCCGCCCCTCGGACCGCCGGGGAAACGGGGTGAGATCCGGTTCGACCCAGCCGGTGCGGGCGCTCGGGGCCGCGAGCGTGGCGGACCGGTAGAACCGGGTGAGCAGCCGCTTGTCGAGCAGTGCCGGATTGCGCTCGGCGAAGGTGTCGAAGTCCTCGGTCGGGGTGGTGGCCGTGTGGTGGCCCACCAGCTCGACCCAGGCCCGGCTGACGGTGGCGTGGTACTTCTGCGGCGCACCGGCGTAACGGGCGGTGCGCCGGATGCCGTCGCTGACCAGGTCCACCGCGGCCACCACCCCGTGGCGCCGGACGGCGAGCCAGGTGAGGTGGATGTGCTGGCGATGGCCGAAGTGTTCGGCACCGGCCATCACCTCGCCCATCAACGCGTCGAACGCGGAGGCGGAGGCGGAGGCGGAGGCGGAGGCGGATCGGTCGGTGGTCATGACGACTCCTCGGTGAGGGCCCGCAGGACGGTGTGGAAGCCGGTGACCGCCTCGGGCGGCAGCGCACCGAGCGCGCGCTCCTCCAGCTCGGCCAGGGTCCGCCGGATGGTGGCGGCCGCGAGGCGGCCGGAGTCGGTGAGCTCGACGACCACGGACCGGCGGTCCCCGGCACGCGGGCCCCGGGTGATGTGCCCACGGCGTTCGAGCCGGTCCAGCACGCTGGTCAGCGTGGTGGGACGGCTGCCCACGGCGGCGCCCAGCTGCGACACCGTGCGCCCCCGCCCGTCGGCGAGGTTCGCCAGCGCGTTGATCTCCGAAGCGGTCAGGTCGAGGTCGGCCAGCTCCGCGGCGAGCACCTGGAGCGTGGCATGGGTGGCGCGCTGCAGGGCGAGCAGCGCCGAGGGTTCCATGGGTACGGATTCCGACTTCACGATTTCGGATATTACGATTTCGTAGTACTGCCCGCAAGCCGTTTACCACCGCCTCTCCTTCCGCTCGTCAGTAGCCTGCACGGATGACATGGCACGATCGCGCGGCGGGCGCGGTGGTCGGATCCGCGGTGGGCGACGCACTGGGCGCCCCGTTCGAATTCGGTCCGGCCGGAGTGTTCTCGGCGCGGTTCCCCGGATACGGGGCCGGTGGCGAGATGTGCGGAGGGGGCGGCTGGGATCCCGGTGAGGCCACGGACGACACACAGATGGCGGTGTTGGTCGGGGAGTCACTGGTCGAGCACGGCGGGCTGGACCTGCCGGACGTGTTCGCCCGCTTCCAGCGGTGGGCGGTGTCCGAGCCGAAGGACATCGGCCTCCAGACGGAGGACGTGCTGACCAACGGGTTGCCATGGGACGCGGCCGCCACCGAACACTTCCGGGTCAACACGCGGGCGGCGGGCAACGGCGCGCTGATGCGGGCGGCCACGTCCGCGGTCCGCTTCGCACGTGACGGCCGGCGGGCCACCATGGACACGGCACGCCGAATCACGGCCCTCACCCATGGCGACCGTGCCGCCTGGGAAGGCACCGCCGTCTTCCACGAGCTGGTGCGGCGGGCGCTGCACGGCGGCGATCCGCTCGCCGCCCTTCCGGGCGTCCTGGACCTGGTGCATCCCGGGCACCGGGAGCGCTACGCCACCGTGCTCGCCCCCGATTGGCATCCCGGCCTGGCCACCGAGTTCAACGGAGCCGTCTGGCCCTGCCTCGGCTCGGCCGTCTGGGCGCTGCGCACCACCGGTGGCTACGAGGAGGCGGTACGTGCCGCGATCGACCTCGGCGGGGACACCGACACCGTCGCGGCCGTCACCGGAGGACTCGCCGGTGCCCGCTACGGCATGGACGCGATTCCGGTGCGCTGGACCGGGCCGCTGCACGTACCGCTGCCGGGGTCCGGGGGCCGGGTGCTCCGGCTGCCGGACCTCCTCGACCTCACACACCGCCTCGTGGCCACCGGGGGTGGGTGAGGAGCGGAGTCGGACGGTGCCGGAGTCAGGGGCGCCGGTGTGCGGCCGCCTCCTCGGGGGTGCCGGCCGCGCCCCGGGTGGCGAGGAAGTGCTGGGCATCGTCCGTCAGATGGTCCTCCACCTCGGGCAGAGCGGACACGATCGCCACCAGTTCGCCGGCGAGGTCGGGGAGCACGGCCCAGACACCGGGGTCGCAGCGCAGCACGACGGAGAGCAGGTCGCCCGCGTAGTAGCGGGCCTCGGCCAGCGGCTCGTCCCGCAGCACCTCGAGCGCCAGGGGCAGCAGGAAGGGCAGACCGACGTTCTGGGCGATCAGGGTGCGCAGGTCCTCGACGGTGAGCGCGCCCAGCTTGCGGTGGCGCAGCGCGTGCACGGTCCGCACCAGGCCCGTGGCGTCGTCCGGGGCGTCCGGCCAGCGGACGCCGTCCAGCTCTTCCAGGGTGCGGTCACGGTGGAGGAGTCGGCTCATCGTGGCAGGGTACCGCCCGGTGTCAGTCGAAGATGACGGTGCGGTTGCCGTGCAGCAGCACCCGCCCCTGGCAGTGCCAGTTGACGGCGCGGGCCAGGGCCAGCCGTTCGGCGTCGCGGCCCACCGTGACCAGGTCGTCCGGGGTGGCACGGTGGTCCACCCGGATCACCTCCTGCTCGATGATCGGCCCTTCGTCGAGGTCGGCCGTGACGTAGTGGGCGGTGGCGCCCACGAACTTCACCCCGCGCCGGTACGCCTGGTGGTAGGGCTTGGCACCGGCGAAGCTCGGCAGGAAGGAGTGGTGGATGTTGATCGCGCGTCCCTCCAGCCGCTTGCACAGATCGTCCGAGAGCACCTGCATATAGCGGGCCAGGACCACCAGGTCGGCCCGGTGTTCCTCGATCAGCTCCAGCAGCCGGGCCTCGGCCCGCGGCTTGGTGTCGGGGGTGACCGGCACATGTGCGTAGGGCACACCGGCGGCCTCCGCGGTCCCCGCGAGGTCCGGATGGTTGGACACCACCAGTACCAGTTCCGCGTCCAGGGCACCACTGCGCCAGCGGTAGAGCAGATCCGCCAGACAGTGGTCGAACCGGGACACCATCACCAGCACCCGGGGCCTGGCCCCGGCGTCCCACAGCTGCCACTCCATGCCGAAGGACGCCGCCACCGGGGCGAAGGCGGTGTGCAGCCGGTCCAGGGTGAGGTCCGCGTCCTGCGCGGTGAACGCGGTGCGCAGGAAGACGGTTCCGTGCCCGGTGTCGTCGTACTGCTGGTGTTCGGTGATGTCACAGCCGTGCCGCACCAGGAACGAGGTCACGGCGTGGACGACGCCGGGGCGTTCGGAGCAGGTGAGGGTGAGCAGATAGCGGCCGCTCATAGGTCCCCCCGGTATTCCGTGCAGGCGTCGACCAGCCAGCTCGCCAGGTAACCGGCGAAGGACGAACGGACCAGCAGCCAGGCGCTGGACGCCGCCACTCCCCTGACCACGAGTGTCACCCCGGCCTGGGCGAGCAGGGTGGTGAGACAGGAGCCGACCGGGGTCACCCGCGGGTCCAGGTCGAGGGCGCAGCCGCGGGCCAGCACCTCCCGGGTGAGCCGGCCGGAGAGGGCGAGGGTGGTGCGCTGGGCGGAGACATCGGTGACGGTGGCGAACGCGTCACCGATCGCCGCGCGCAGCCGTGCCACCAGGTCGTCGCTCCGGTCGGGCGGTGCCACCAGCAGCCATTCGCCGGGGCCCAGCCACAGGGCCTTCACCTCCCCGGACATATCCGCGCGCGAGGGACCGGGCAGGGCGGTCCCCAGGGCGTCCTCGACGGCGCGGGCGGCCGGGCTGCCGGGTTCCACCCGCAGCGAGAGCTGCGTCAGGAAGGGGATCTCCCTGATGGCCAGGCCCTCGGGCAGCCGGTCGAAGGTGTTCTGCCACCCGTCCAGCGGGCTGGAGCGTACGGGCGTCTCAACCGTCACGGCGAGCTCCCTCCTGGTCGAAGAGCACGGGCTCGGACACGGTCACCGGTACGGTCTCGCCGTCCAGCGGGACGTAGAGGGTCTCGCCGATCCGCCGGGTGCCCGAGCGCACCAGCGCCAGGGCGAAGGTCCGGCCCAGGGCGTCGCTGCGGTAGCTGGAGGTGATGTGTCCGAGCATGGGCACCGGTGGTGCGGGGACGGTGCTGGTGGCGATGATCTGGGCGCCTTCCGGCAGCAGCCGCCGCTCGTCGGCGGGCAGCAGTGCCACCAGCTCCTTGCGGTCGGTGCGCTGATTCTCCGGCCGGGCGAAGGAGCGCTTGCCCACGAAGTCGGCCTTCTTCCTGGACACCACCCAGGACATACCGAGGTCCTGCGGGGTGACGGTGCCGTCGGTGTCCTGACCGATGATGGGGTACGCCTTCTCGGCGCGCAGCACGTGCATGGTCTCGGTGCCGTAGGTGGTCAGGCCGAACGGGGCGCCCGCCGCGTACAGCGCCCGCCACACCGCGAGGCCGTCCCACGCGGGCACGTTGATCTCGTAGGCGAGTTCACCGGAGAAGCTGATCCGGCAGACGCGGGCCGCGGCGCCGGCCACGGTGGTGTCGCGCCAGGACATGAACGGGAAGGCGTCGTTGCCGGCGTCGAGTCCGGGGGCGACCGAGGCCAGGACGTCCCGGGAGCGCGGCCCGACCAGGGGGATGGTCACCCAGTGTTCGGTGACGGAGGTGAGGTGCACCCGCAGCTCCGGCCACTCGGTCTGGAGCCACTCCTCCATCCACTCCAGCACCCTGGCGGCGTTCCCGGTGGTGGTGGTCAGGAGGAACTCCTCCTCCGCCACCCGGATCACGGTGCCGTCGTCCATGGCCATACCGTCGACCCCGCACATCACGCCGTAGCGGATCCGGCCGGGCTTGAGGGTGCTCATCAGGTTGGTGTAGAGCCGGTCCAGCAGCATCCCGGCGTCCGGACCCTGGACATTGATCTTCCCGAGGGTCGAACCGTCCATCATGGCCACGCCCTCGCGCGCCGCCCGGCATTCGCGCAGTACGGCCTCGTCCATCGTCTCCCCCTCACGGGGGTAGTACCAGGGGCGCTTCCACTGGCCGACGTCCTCGAACAGCGCGCCGTGCTCGATGTGCCAGGGGTGCAGCGCGGTGACGCGGACGGGGTCGAACAGCTCACCCCGGTTGCGCCCGGCGAAGGCGGCGAAGGCCACCGGCACGGCGGGCGGGCGGAATCGGGTGGTGCCCAGGTCGGCGATGTCCACGCCCAGGGCCTCGGCGACGATCCCGGAGGTCATCACACCCGAGGTACGGCCCTGGTCATGGGCGGTGCCGATGGTGGTGTAGCGCTTGACGTGCTCGACCGACCGCAGCCCGGCACCGGTGGCCCGCAGCACATCCGTCACCAGGGCGTCGCGCTGGAGGTCGACGAACTGGTGGGAGCCGTCGGGTGTGTCCTGCGGACCGGGCACCCGCCACAGCACCCGGCCGGGCGCGGCGGCCGGGGTGGCGGCCACCGCGGGGAGCGGGGCCGGGGACACGGAGCGCTCCAGCGCCGCCAGCGCGAGCGCGGCGGCGTCCACCCCGTCGGCCAGACATCCGGCGAGGGTGGTGGTGCCCCGGGCCGAACCGGCGGTCCGCACGGTCGGCAGCGCGCCCGCGGGGACGAACGCGCCCGGCTCCGGGTCGTACACCAACGGGCCACCGGCCTGGCTGAACAGGGCGACGGCCGGGTTCCAGCCGCCGCAGACCAGCAGCAGATCGCAGTCGACGCCCTGGCGTTCGCCCAGTGCGCCGTCGGTGAAGGGAGCGACATGGGCGCGGGAGATCCGGTCGATCCCGCTGGTGCCCGTCACCACATGGCCGGGGCGCACCTCGATACCGCGCTCGGCGCAGGCGGCCAGCAGATGCGCGGCCACGCTCTCGCGCGCATCGATGACCGCGGCGATGCGCATCCCGGCGTCCGCCAGGTCCAGGGCGGCGCGGTAGGCGGAGTCGTCGGTGGTGAACACCACGGCCCGCCGCCCGGCCAGCACACCGAAGCGGCCCAGGTAGGTGCGGGCGGAACCGGCGAGCATGATGCCGGGGCGGTCGTTGTCGTCGAAGGCCACGGGCCGCTCGTAGGCCCCGGTGGCGTAGACGACCTGACGGGCCCGGATCCGCCAGATCCGCTGTCGCGACACATGCGCGGGCGCGGCGGCGCCGAGGTGGTCGGTGCGCTTCTCCAGGGCGAGCACCAGACCGTCGTCGTAGTGGCCGAACGCGGTGGTGCGGCTGAGCACCGTGACGTCGGGGCAGGCGGCCAGCTCGTCGATGACGGCCGTGGCCCAGGCGGTCGCCGGGGCTCCGTCCAGGGTCTCCGCCCCGCCGAGCAGCGAACCGCCGGGGAGCGGCAGTTCGTCCACCAGGACCACCCGGGCGCCGGAGCGGGCGGCGGTGAGCGCCGCGGTGAGTCCGGCCGGTCCGGCACCGACGACCAGGACGTCGCAGTGCGCGTGCAGGGTGTCGTAGCGGGCCGGGTCCGGCTGGTCGCTCAGCCTGCCCTGACCGCCCAGGCCCCGCGCGACCAGCCCCTCGTAGAGCTCCACGGTGGTGGCGGTGAGCATCGGTTCGGGGAACGGCTCCTCGATCTGGACCAGCGCGTTGGGCTCCTCCACCCCGGCGGCCATGATGCCGCGGGGCCGGCCGTACTTGATGCCGGTGGCCACCCGGTGCACCCCGTTCGCCAGCAGCGCGGAGGCGAGAGTGTCCCCCGGGTGTCCGGTGTACCTCACACCGTCGAAGACGAAGGACAGGGTGGTGCCGCGGTCGATGTGGCCGTGGTCCGTGGTGCGGTACGTGTCGCTCATGAGGTGGCCTCCTGGCCCTGCCGCGGCTGTGCGCCGGGGGCGGTGCGGTGGGTGGCGGGGGCGGTGCCGGGGACCGGCGGGGGCGGGTCACCCACGCGGTAGACCGCGAGGAACTCATGGGTGACCGTGTCACGCAGGGCGTTGAACCAGCGGCGGCATCCGGCGGCGTGTGCCCACCGCTCCGCGAACGGGCCCTTGGGGTTGTCGCGGAAGAACACGTACCGGGCCCACTGCTCGTCGTCCAGGGCGTGGGGGTCCTCGGGGTGGGCGACGTGTGCCTGTCCGCCGTAGTGGAACTCGGCCTCCTCGCGCGCGCCGCACCAGGGGCACTCGATGAGCTGCATGGAATCTCCTCGATCCGGCGGTCGTCAGTGGGCGACGGCGGCGGCGCCGTGTTCGTCGATCAGGGCGCCGGTGGTGAACCGGGACAGGGTGAAGGGCGCGTTGTAGGGGTGGGGTTCACCGGTGGCGACGGTGTGCGCGAAACACCAGCCGACCCCCGGGGTGGCCTTGAAACCTCCGGTGCCCCAGCCGCAGTTGAGGTAGAGGTCGCGGACCGGGGTCAGTCCGACGATGGGTGAGGCGTCCGGGGTGACGTCCACGATCCCGGCCCAGGTGCGCAGCATGTGGGCGCGGGCGAACACGGGGAAGAGTTCGAGCGCCGCGGCCATCTGGCGTTCGATGATGTGGAAGGCACCGCGCTGGCCGTAGCCGTTGTAGGAGTCGATGCCCGCGCCCATGACGAGTTCGCCCTTGTGCGCCTGGGAGACGTAGACGTGCACCGCGTTGGACATCACGACCGTGGGGTGCACCGGCTCCAGGAGTTCGGAGACCAGCGCCTGCAGCGGATGGCTCTGCAACGGCAGTCGCAGCCCGGCCATGGCCCCGAGCACCGAGGAGTGTCCGGCGGCGGCGAGCGCCACCTTCCCGGCGGCGATCCGGCCGCGGGTGGTGCGCACGCCCGTCACCCGGCCGTCGCTGATGTCGATGCCGGTGACCTCGCAGTCCTGGATGAGGTCGATGCCCAGGTCGCTGGCGCGGCGGGCGAACCCCCAGGCCACGTAGTCGTGTTTGGCGATACCGGCGCGGGGCTGGTACGTGGCGCCGTGCACCGGGTAGCGGACGTCGGAGGAGACATTGACGATCGGGCAGACCTTGGCCACCTCGTCGGGCTCCAGCCATTCGGCGTCGATGCCGTTGAGCTGGTTGGCGTGGACCCGGCGCCTGCTGTCCCGTACGTCCTGGAGGCTGTGCGCGAGGTTGAGCACTCCGCGCTGGCTGAAGAGGATGGGGTAGTCGAGCTCCTCCTCCAGGGTCTCCCACAGCTTCAGGGAGTGTTCGTAGATGCCGGAGCTCTCGTCCCAGAGGTAGTTGGAACGGATGATGGTGGTGTTGCGGGCCATGTTGCCACCGGCCAGCCAGCCCTTCTCCAGCACGGCGATGTTGGTGATGCCGTGGTTCTTCGCCAGGTAGTAGGCGGTGGCCAGACCGTGTCCGCCGCCCCCGACGACCACCACGTCGTAGGAGGGTTTGGGGTCGGGGTTGCGCCACAGGAAGTCCGGATGGTCGGGCAGCACGTCCCCGGGGGGGTGCGGGGTGTTCGCGTACATCGTCACGCGGCGGCCTCCTGGGCGGAGTAGAGCGGGAAGCGGTCGGCGAGGACCTGGACCCGCTTGCGCAGCGCGGCGGACACCCGCGCGTCGAAGCCGGGCAGGAACGCGGTGGCGATGATGTCGGCCACCTCGTGGAACTCCGCCGCGCCGAAGCCGCGGGCGGCGAGCGCCGGAGTGCCGATCCGTACTCCGGAGCTGATCATCGGCGGACGGGGGTCGAAGGGCACGGCGTTGCGGTTGACGGTGATGCCCACCTGGTGCAGCCGGTCCTCGGCCTGCTGCCCGTCCAGTGCGGAGTGGCGCAGGTCCACCAGGACCAGATGTACATCCGTGCCACCGGTCAGCACGCTCACCCCGGCGGCCCTGGTGTCCTCGGCCAGCAGCCGCGCGGCGAGGATCGAGGCGCCTTCCAGGGTGCGCCGCTGGCGTTCGGCGAACTCGGGCCGGGCAGCCATCCCGAACGCGACCGCCTTGGCCGCGATGACATGCTCCAGCGGACCGCCCTGCTGACCGGGGAAGACCGCCGAGTTGATCTTCTTGGCCAGCTCCCGGGTGGAGAGGATCACTCCGCCGCGCGGACCGCCGAGTGTCTTGTGGGTCGTGGTGGTCACCACATGGGCGTGCGGCACGGGCGAGGGGTGCAGTCCCGCCGCCACCAGGCCCGCGAAGTGGGCCATGTCCACCATCAGATGGGCGCCGACCTCGTCCGCGACGGCACGGAAGGCGGCGAAGTCCAGGTGGCGCGGATACGCGGACCACCCGGCCACGATCAGTTTCGGCCGGTGTTCCCGGGCCAGCTCGCGGACCCGCTCCATGTCGACGCGGTGGTCGTCCTCATCCACCTGGTAGGCGGCCACCCGGTACAGCCGCCCGGAGAAGTTGATCCGCATCCCGTGGGTGAGATGGCCGCCGTGCGCCAGGTCGAGTCCCAGGATGGTGTCGCCGGGCTCCAGCAGCGCCGCCATGACGGCCGCGTTGGCCTGCGCGCCCGAATGCGGCTGCACATTGGCCGCCTCGGCGCCGAACAGCTCCTTCACCCGCTCGATCGCGAGCCGTTCGATGACGTCCACGTGCTCGCAGCCGCCGTAGTAACGGCGGCCGGGGTAGCCCTCGGCATATTTGTTGGTGAGCACCGAGCCCTGTGCCTGCATCACGGCGAGCGGGGCGAAGTTCTCGCTGGCGATCATCTCCAGCGTCCCGCGCTGGCGGGCCAGCTCCGCCCCGATCGCGGCGTGGACCTCGGGGTCGGCGTCATGGAGCGGTTCGGAGAGCGCCGCGGAGCGAGCCGCTCGCCGGTCGGGGGTGGCGGCAGTCATGAGAACTCCCTCGGTGACCGAAGAGAAGTGCGACTGATATATCAGTTGGCTGTTGAGGTACCGTAGGAGTGCGCTTCCGGGTACGTCAAGGGAGGGATCCGGGTGACTTCATCAGCCGACGAGGGCCAGACCGGCCAGAGCCTGGCCGACCGCGCCTACCAGGCGATTTCCGAGCGTCTGGTCACCCTGGGCATCCGGCCCGGCGAGCCCGTCAACGACGAGCGGATCGCCGCCGAGCTCGGCTTCGGCCGCACCCCGGTGCGGGAGGCGCTCAAGCGTCTGGAGACCGAGCGGCTGATCGTCGCCTACCCCCGCCGCGGCACCTTCGCCACCGAGGTCCAGATCGCCGACCTCGGCCATATCTCCGAGGTCCGCCAGCAGCTCGAACCGCTCGCCGCCGCCCTCGCGGCCGAGCGCGCCACCGAGCGGGACCGCGCCGGACTGGGCGAGCTGCTGACCCGGCTGGAGAACGAGAGCCACGCCACGGACGGCGGCGCGGATCTGATCCGGCTGGACATGACCGTCCACCGGGCGCTCTACGCCACCACCTACAACCCGTACCTCCAGGACACCCTGATCCGCTACGACAACCTGGCCACCCGCATCTGGTGCCTGTTCATCGACCGGCTGCCGGGGCTGGCCGGACACGTACGCGAGCACGGCCCGCTGCTGCGCGCCGTCATCGACGGCGATCCGCAGAAGGCCGCCGCCCTCGCCGCCGGCCATGTGGAAGGGTTCGAAACGGCCATCCGCGGGATCATCTGACCCCGCGGACGCACCGGCCGCGGACGCGTTTCCCGGACGGGTAGCGGCGCCGGGGCGCTACCAGTAGTGCCGACGGCCGCCCACGGCGTGGCCCATGGCACCGAGCACCCACAGGATCGCGCCGATGACCAGCAGGATGATCCCGATGGTCCACAGGATGGAAACGCCGGTCAGCGCGCCGATGATGAGAAGAATGAGCCCGAGGACAATCATGTGCGTCCTCCGATCTTCGGGGAATCCCTCCTCACCTCCACTATCGTCCCGGCCGGCACCCCCCGCCAGCGGACTCCCCGCCCGCCACGCGACCGCCGCCCGTCAGACCAGGGCCTCGTGGGCGAAGCACCACCGCCACTCCTCCCCCGGTTCCAGCGGTTCGACGATGGGGTGCTGCTCGGCGTAGGCGTGCGCGCGGGCGTGCTTCAGCGGCGAGGAGTCGCAGCAGCCGACGTGTCCGCAGGTGAGGCAGAGCCGCAGATGGACCCAGGGGGAGCCCATCCGCAGGCATTCCTCACATCCCTCGGGGGTGCGCGGGGTGACCTCGCGCACCATGCTCAGATGCGGATCGGATTCGCTGGTCATGACGCGTTCACCTCTTCTCCTGCGGCCGGGGCGGCACGGTCCTCATGCGGCCTTCCCCGGCCATTCGGTCTCGGGCTGTTCATAGGTGACCACCAGTTCACCGTGCTGGGCGTCGACCCGTACGACAGCACCGTCCTGGACATCACCGCGCAACAGGGCGCGTCCGATGAGGGTTTCCACCTCATGGGAGATGAAGCGGCGCAGCGGCCGGGCGCCGTACACCGGGTCATAGCCCTCGTGGGCGATGACCTCGCGGCCGGCCGGGGTGAGCTCCACGGTGATCCGGCGCTCGGCCAGCCGCTCGCGCAACTCGTCGAACTGGAGCTCCACGATGCGCTCGATCTGCGGTTCGCCGAGCGGCTTGAAGAGCACGATGTCATCGACCCGGTTGAGGAACTCGGGGCGGAAGTGGGCGCGCAGCTCCGCCATCACCAGGCTGCGGGCATCCGGTTTCAGCTCTCCCTGGGAGGTGACGCCGTCCAGGAGGTGGTCGGAGCCGATGTTGGAGGTCATGATGATGACGGTGTTGCGGAAATCGACCAGCCGTCCCTGGGAGTCGGTGATCCGCCCGTCGTCGAGCACCTGCAACAGCGTGTTGAACACATCGGTGTGCGCCTTCTCGATCTCGTCGAAGAGCACCACGGAGTACGGTTTGCGGCGCACCGCCTCGGTGAGCTGACCGCCCTCCTCGAAGCCGACGTATCCGGGCGGCGCCCCGAGCATCCGGCTGACGGTGTGCCGCTCCTGGTACTCGCTCATGTCCAGCCGGATCATGTTGTCCTCGGAGTCGAACAGCGCCGCGGCGAGGGTCTTGGCCAGCTCGGTCTTACCGACCCCGGTGGGGCCGAGGAAGATGAACGAGCCGATCGGGCGGCGGGGGTCGCGGATACCGGACCGGGCCCGGATGATGGCGTCGGAGACCAGTTCGACCGCCTCGTCCTGGCCGACGACCCGCTCGCCGAGGATCTCGTCCAGTCGCAGCAGCTTCTCCCGTTCGCCCTCCTGGAGGCGGAAGACGGGGATACCGGTCCACGCGGCGACGATCTCGGCGATCTCGTCCTCGGTGACGACCTCGCGCAGCAGCCGGTGTTCGCCCTGTTTGGCGGCGAGCTGCTCCTCCTCGGCGCCGAGTCTGCGCTCCAGCTCCCGGAGCCGTCCGTAGCGCAGCTCGGCGGCCCGGTTGAGGTCGTAGGCGCGTTCGGCCTCCTCCGCCTCCAGCCGGACCTGTTCCAGCTCCTGGCGGAGTTCCTGCACCCGGCGGATGGACTGCCGTTCGGCTTCCCACTGGGCGTGCCCGGCGTCGGCCTCGGCCCGCAGATCGGCCAGCTCTCGGCGGAGTTCCTCCAGCCGGGCCCGACTGGCGGGGTCGGTCTCCTTGGAGAGCGCGGCCTCCTCGATCTCCAGCCGGGTGACCCGGCGGGTGATCTCGTCGAGTTCGGCGGGCATGGAGTCGATCTCGGTGCGCAGCCGGGCGCATGCCTCGTCCACCAGGTCGATGGCCTTGTCCGGCAGGAACCGGTCGCTGATGTAGCGATGGCTGAGGGTGGCGGCGGCGACCAGGGCGGTGTCCTGGATCTTCACACCGTGGAACACCTCGAGGCGTTCGCGCAGTCCGCGCAGGATCGAGATGGTGTCCTCCACACTGGGCTCCTCCACCAGGACCTGCTGGAAGCGGCGCTCCAACGCGGCATCCTTCTCGATGTGCCTGCGGTACTCGTCGAGGGTGGTCGCGCCGATCATGTGGAGTTCGCCGCGGGCCAGCATGGGTTTGAGCATGTTCCCGGCGTCCATGGCGCCCTCGGCGGCTCCGGCGCCGACCACGGTGTGCAGTTCGTCGACGAAGAGCAGGATCCGCCCGGCGGCCGCCTTGACCTCGCTGAGCACGGCCTTGAGCCGTTCCTCGAACTCGCCCCGGTACTTGGCCCCGGCCACCAGGGAGCCCATGTCGAGGGCGAACACGGTCTTCTCACGCAGCCCTTCGGGGACGTCGCCGCGGACGATGCGCTGGGCCAGCCCCTCGACGATGGCGGTCTTGCCGACACCGGGGTCGCCGATGAGCACGGGGTTGTTCTTGGACTTCCGGCTGAGGATCTGCGTCACCCGGCGGATCTCGGCGTCCCGTCCGATGACCGGGTCGAGTTTGCCGGCGCGGGCCTCGAGCACCAGGTCGCGCCCGTACTTCTCCAGCGCCTCGTAGGCCACTTCAGGGTTGGCCGAGGTGACGCGCTGGCTGCCGCGGACATGGGTGAGGGCGGAGAGGAACGCCTCCTTGGTGACGCCGTGGTCCTTGAGCACCCGTCCGGCGGGGGTTCCCGGACCCTCGTCGGCGAGCGCGAGGACGAGGTGTTCCACCGACACGTACTCGTCCTTGAGCCGTCTGGCCTCCTTCCCGGCAGTGTCCAGCAGCTGGGCCAGCCGCTGGGTGACGAAGACCTGCCCGGGGGTGGCGCCGGGGCCGGTGACCTTCGGTCGGCGGGCGACCTCGGCCTCCAGCATGGTGCGCAGCGCGGTGGGATCGGCGCCCGCCTGGTCCACCAGCCGGGGTACCAGGCCCTCGGGCTGATCGAGCAGGGCGAGGAGCAGATGTTCGCCGTCCACCTCGGTCTGGCCGAACCGTACGGCCGTCGACTGGGCTTCCTGGAGGGCTTCCTGCGACTTCTGGGTGAGGCGGTTCATGTCCATGGTGGTTGATCACTCCTCGTGCCGCCACGGCGCAGCGCCGTTTCGAGCCGGTCGATGCGGTCGAGCAGATCGAGCACCAGACCGATGGATGCGTAGTTCAGGCACAGCCCGGCGCGCAGCCGCTGGACGCGGGCGAGCGTGGCCGGAGCGGTGGGGTCGAACACCAGCCGCCCCGCGGCATCGCGTTCGGCGCCGACGAGGCCGAGCGCGACGAAGCGCCGCACCAGATCGGGGTGGAGTCCGGAGCGGCGGGCCACGGTCTCCAGCGACAGTCTGCGGACCGGCACCAGGGGGAAGCGGGTGGCGGCGACGGGCGCGGTGGCCCGCGCGGTCGCCCCCCGTCCGGTGGCACGGGTACTCATGACGCCCTCCTGGGGTCGAAGGAGGAGGCGGCGGCCAGCTTCCCGAACAGCTCCCGCTCCCGGTCGCCGGGGTGGGGCGGCACCTTGACACTGATCTCGGCGTAGAGGTCGCCGGGGGTGCCACGGGGGTTGGGCATGCCCTCGCCGCGCAGCCGCAGCCGCCGTCCGCTGGAGGAACCGGCCGGAACGGTGACCTTGGCGGTGCCGCCGGGAACGGGCACCGGGACGCTGGCGCCGAGCGCGGCCTCCCACGGGGTGACCGGGAGCTGGACGTGGATGTTCCGGCCATCCAGCCGGAACCGCGGATGCGGCTCGATCCGCACCCGCAGGAACAGATCGCCCGCCGGACCGTCGCCGCTGCCCCGGCCGCCCTGTCCGGCCAGCCGGATGCGCTGCCCGTCGGTGACACCGGGGGGCACGTCCACCTCGTAGGAGCGCTGCCCCTCCGCTCCGCCGAGGGTGACCCCGCGCCGTCCTCCGCGGTACGCCTCCTCGACGGTGAGCGGCAGTTCGGCCTCCTGGTCGGCCCCGGGGACGTCCATGCGGACGCCACCGGCACCGCCGCCACCGGCGCCGAAGAACGAACCGAAGAGATCCTCGAAGTCCACGCCCGCTCCGCCTGTTTCGTCGCCGAAACCGCGGACCACCCGGACCCGGCGGCCGCCGTCGCCCCCGGTGGTCCGGCCGCGGAAGCCGCCCCCGGCACCGGCGCCCACCCGTTCCTCCCAGTCGTCGGGAACCGTGCGGAAGTCCTCGCCGAACCGGTCGTAGCGGGCGCGGGTGCCGGGGTCGGAGAGCACGCTGTACGCCTCGTTGAGCTCCTTGAAGCGCTCCTCGGCCCGCGGATCCTTGTTGACGTCCGGATGGTGTCTGCGGGCCAGGTTGCGGTACGCCTGCTGGATCTCCTCGGCGCTCGCGCCCCGCGAGACGCCGAGGACGTCGTAGAAGTCCCGTGCCACGGCCGGTCACTCCCGTCGTGCCACGACCACGGCGACCGGCCGGAGCTGGTGGTCCGCGTCGCCGTAGCCGGGGCGGAGCACCTCGACGACCGTGCCCGGCTCGGCCTCGGGGTCCTCCACCACGCCGACCACCTCGTGCCGGGCGGGGTCGAACGGCACCCCGGTCTCGGAGTGGCGTGCGTAGCCGAGCGTTGCGAAGGCTTCCACGGCCTGGTCGCGCACGGCCTCGACGCCGTCCACGATCGATCCGGGGTCGGCCCCGGCGTGGGTCAGGGCGAGGTCGAGGTTGTCGATGACGGGCAGCAGGACCGCGGCGGTACGGGCGCGTTCGGCGGTCCGCTCCCGCTCCAGTTCCCGGGCGTGGCGTTTGCGGAGGTTGTCCAGGTCGGCCAGGGCGCGCCGCCAGCGGTCCTCCAGTTCGGCCAGGGCGCGCCCGGTGTCGTCCCCTCCGGCGCCGTCCGGACCGGTGGCGGCGTCGGGTCCGGGCTCCGGCGCGAGCCGCTCCCGCTCGTCCGCGGGCGCGGGCAGGTCCTGCGCGGGGTCGGTGACGGCGCCCTCGGGCACCGGGTCGGGCGGCTGGGGGCGGGTGGCCACGGGGCGCCGCCTCAGCCCTTGTCGAAGTCGGCGTCGATGACGTCGTCGTCGCCCCCGCCGGACGCGCCCGGTCCGGTGTCCGTCCCTCCGCCGCCCCGCGCTCCGGCGGGAGGTGCGCCACTTCCGGGGCCGCCTCCCGCGGCCGCCGCGCCGTGGGCGGCGAGTGCGGCGTGGACCTGCTGGAGTTCGGAGATCAGCGGCCGGGTCCGGCCGGTCCCCGCCTCGTCCTTGACGGACTGCCGCGCGTCGGTGACCAGCATCTCGGCGCGGGCCTTCTCGTGGGCGGGTGCCGCGCTGCCCAGTTCGGCCAGGCGCTTCTCCACCTGGTAGGCGACGGCGTCCAGTTCGTTGCGCGCGTCCACATCCTCGCGCAGCGCGTGGTCCTCGCCCCGGTTGCGTTCGGCCTCGGAGACCATCCGCTCCACCTCGGTGCGGTCCAGGTTGGAGCTCTCGGTGATCTGGATGGACTGTTCCTTGCCGGTGTCCCGGTCCCGCGCGGTGACGTTGAGGATGCCGTTGGCGTCGATGTCGAAGGTCACCTCGATCTGTGGTTCACCGCGCGAGGCCGGGCGGATGTCGGTCAGCTGGAAGCGGCCGATGACGCGGTCGTCGGCGGCGCGCTCGCGCTCGCCCTGGAGGACCACGACATCGACGGCGGGCTGGTTGTCCTCGGCGGTGGAGAAGGTCTCCGTACGGCGCACCGGGATGGTGGTGTTCCGCTCGATGATCTTCGTCATCACACCGCCGCGTGTCTCCACCCCCAGCGACAGCGGGGTGACGTCCAGCAGCAGGACATCCTTGACCTCGCCCTTGAGCACACCGGCCTGGATCGCGGCGCCCAGCGCCACCACCTCGTCGGGGTTGACGCTCATATTGGGTTCCTTGCCCCCGGTCAGCCGGCGGACCAGGGCCTGTACGGCGGGGATCCGGGTGGAACCGCCGACCAGGATCACCTCGTCGATGTCGTTCTCGCCCACCTTGGCGTCGGCCATGGCCCGTTCGACCGGGCCGAGGCAGCGTTCCACCAGATCGGCGGTGAGCTGGTCGAAGGTGGACCGCATCACCGACTGGGTCAGGTGCTTCGGGCCGGCGGCGTCCGCGGTGATGAACGGCAGGCTCACCTGGGTCTGCGTCACCGTGCTCAGCTCGGTCTTGGCCTTCTCGGCGGCTTCGAAGAGGCGCTGGAGCGCCTGTGGGTCCTGCCGCAGGTCGATGCCGTTGTCCTGCTGGAAGGAGTCGGCGAGGTGGTCCACCAGACGGCGGTCGAAGTCATCGCCGCCCAGGTGGCTGTCGCCCGCGGTGGAGCGCACCTCCACCACTCCGTCCCCGACGTCGAGGACGGACACGTCGAAGGTGCCGCCACCGAGGTCGAAGACGAGCACCGTCTCGTGTTCCTTCTTGTCCATGCCGTAGGCGAGGGCGGCGGCGGTGGGCTCGTTGATGATCCGCAGCACCTCGAGACCGGCGATCCGTCCCGCGTCCTTGGTGGCGGTGCGCTGGGCGTCGTTGAAGTACGCGGGGACGGTGATGACCGCCTCGGTCACACGCTCGCCCAGTTGCTTCCCGGCGTCGTCGGCCAGTTTGCGCAGCACCAGGGCGCTGATCTCCTCGGGCGCGTAGAGCTTGCCGCCCACCTTGAAGCGCGCGACACCGCCCTCGCCCTCGACGACGTCATAGGCGACCGCCCTGGCCTCGTCGGGGATCTCGTCGTACATCCGGCCGATGAACCGCTTGGCCGAGTAGATGGTGCCCTTGGGATTGAGGATCGCCTGGCGCCGGGCCAGCTGGCCCACCAGGCGCTCGCCACCGTCGGTGAACGCCACGACGGAGGGGGTGGTGCGGCTGCCCTCGGAGTTGGGAACGACCGCGGCCTCACCGCCCTCCCACACGGCGATCACCGAGTTGGTGGTGCCCAGGTCGATTCCGACTGCCTTGGCCATGGCCACTCCTTCCGAGGCACCGGCGGACACCCGCCCCGGCGCAGGTGAGGAAATCCGGGCGGGGCCGGGTGAAAGACCTACGCGTTCACCGTCGCAAGGTCCGGGGGCGGTGCGCCTGCGCCTGCGGGGTCGAATCTCGGCACCGCGCTGCTCCTCCCGGGGCATACGGCCGGGCGCGGGGCGGGTACGGCGCCACACCCCGGGCACCGGCCACGGACTGTGTGCGACTCGGCACTCTGAGCACGTGTGGCGTGATCGTCAGCCACCGGGCGGATGCCATTCGACCATCAGGATCGTGGCGTCGTCGGTGAGTTCGTCGTGCTGGTGCTCCAGGACGGCGTGGATGAGCAGCCGCAGCACCTCGGTGGCGTTCTGCCCGGCGGCGGTGGAGCGGATGATGTAGTCGGCGAAGCGCTCCAGGCCGAACGGCTCCCCCGTCTCGTCACGCGATTCCACCACCCCGTCGGTGTAGAGCAGGAAGCGGTCACCGGGTTCCAGGCTCGTCTCGTACACGTGCCGGGTCTCCCCCGCGAGCCCGACGGGCAGGCCGAGCGGCGGCTCGGCGGTGCGCTCCAGGGCATGGTCCAGCAGCCGGTGGCGGCGGATGAGCAGTGGTGGCGGATGACCGCAGTTGGCCCAGCGGAGCACTCCGGTGCGCATATGGAGCCGGGTGAAGATGCCCGTGCAGAACTGGTCCGGGAGCCATCGCGCGAGCGCCTTGTCCACGGTGGCGACGAGCTCGGCCAGATCGGCGCCGGTGCGCCGGGCGTTGCGGCAGCCCGCCATGGCCACCGAGGTGGTGAGCCCGGAGGCCAGGTCATGGCCCATGGCGTCGAGGATGGTGGCGTGCAGCACGTCCTCGGTGAAGGAGTGGTCGTAGGCGTCACCGCCCAGCTCGTACGCGGGCTCCAGGGCCGCGGTGGACACCACCCGGCCGGTGCCGATCGACCGCGGCGGGAGGAACGCCCGCAGCATCTCGGTGTGCAGTTGCATGGGGCGGGTCCGGGTGCGCTGGGCGAAGGTGTCGATGCAGGCGCGCTTGGACGTGACGATGGGGGCCAGCAGCGAGGCCAGTGCCCGGCAGCGCCACAGCCGCAGCCCGTCCAGGGTGTCCATTCGCAGACACAGCACGCCCAGCCGCTCGGCGCCGTCCACCAGCGGCAGCCACACCAGCAGTCCGCCGGTGTCGGCGGCCTCGACCCGCAGCGCGTCGGTGCGATAGGCCCAGCCCGCGAGCGAGGCGTCGACGTCGAGACCCGGTTCGCCCTCGGCCAGCGGCAGCAGCCGCCGCTGCTGGAGGTCGGTGAGGTAGACGACCGCGCGGCCCATGCCCATGGCCCCGGCGTAGCGGTCCAGGACCTCCGGCAGCTCCGCGGAGGACGCCTCCTGGGTGGTTCTGACCAGCTCTTCCAGCAGCCGTTCCGCCGCCCCGGCCGACGGTGGCGGGTCGGTGTCCTGAGGTGGCGGGTCCGCGTCCACCATGGCATCCACCCTACGGCGGCGGGGGTCCCGCCGCGCTCCGTCGGCCCCGCGGTATTTCGCTTCCGGAATTGACGGAGGGTCACCGGAATGCCGTGCCGTGCGGTACGGTGGGTTTGATCGTCGCAGATTGGGGAGACTTGATGCACTCATCTGGCCGCGATTCCGACCAGGGCACGTTATCCGCATGCACCGTCCAGGTGTATTCCGATCCCATGGAAATTCCCCGCGAGTGGTGGGAGAGCCTGTCCCATCCTTCGCCCTATCTCGGTTTCGACTGGTTGCGGGCCAGAAGCGCGACCCTTCACGGAAAGCCGCGGTTCGTCGGGGTGGCGGGCCCGGACGGCGAAGCGGTGCTGGGGGTCCCCGCCTTTCTCACCGACAGCTCCTCCCATCCGGGATACGACCCGGCGCGCTTCCTGGCCATGGACGACGTCCCGGAGGAGGACGTCGCCGCCGAGCCGGGGGGCACGGCGGCGCTGGCGCGGCTGCGCGGACGGCTCGGGGCCCTGGCGTCCCGCCCCTCGGTGGTGAGCGGCTCACCGGGGCGGATGGGGGGCGTCAGCTATGCCGGTCCGCTGTCGGCGCGGGACCGTCAGGGCGCGCTCGGGCTCGCCGCGGCCGCGTTGGAGCGGCAGGCCGAGGCCGCCTCGGCAGCGCTGGTGGCCTGGGTCTACTTCATCGAGGACGCCGACGGGACCGCCGACACCGTGCTGCGGGAGCGGGGGTACACCCGGGTGTCGGTGGGGGCGGACTGCCACCTTCCGGTCACCTGGGACAGCTTTGACGGGTATCTGCGCGGCTTCAGCGCCAAGCGCCGCTGGTCGATCCAGCGGGAGGTGCGGGCGTTCACCGAGGCGGGGGTGACCGTCGAGCGGCACGGCGCCGAGGCACTGGACCGTGAATTGGCCGGTCTGGAACTCCAATGGCGCCAGAAATACGGAAGAAAGGCCGACCTGGAGGCCACCGTCGCCGATTACCGGGAGCTGCGCGAACACATCGGGGACGCAATGACGGTCTTCGTCGCACGACAGCAGGGGCGGGCTCTGGGATTTGTCACATTCCTCCAGGACGGGCCGGTCTGGTGGGCCCGTTTCCCCGGATTCGACTATTCCGCGGGACCGGACATCTATCTCTATTTCAATCTCCTCTTCTACCATCCGATCCAAGTGGCGATCAATGAGGGGATTTCCTCGATCTCGTACTCGATGGGCTCCTACGAGACGAAATGCAGCCGGGGGTGCTCACCACGCCACCTGGTGGCCTATGTGCGGACCGCCGACGACCCCGGACTGGCCGCCGATCTGGAGGTGGCCGACCGCGTCCAGCACCGGCGGTTCGACCGGATCGCGCGCGCCCACACCCATCGCGGCCGGGGGTGACCGGTGGAGACACGCCAGGAGGACGGGCTGACCATACGGTGGCTGACGCTCGACGAGGCGCTGGACGACACGGCCGCCCCGGACCGCGGTGGGGACGCCGATGTGCTGCGGGTGGCGGAGCCACCGCGCGGCGCCTGGCCCGCGCTGCGCGCCCGGGGTTTCGTCCCCAAGCCCCAGAAGATCAGCTGGATCACCGAAACCACGGGCAGCGACGAGGAGTTCCTCGCCCGGCTTCCCAAGGGCGAGCGGTGGAGCGTCCGCCGGGCCCGGCGGACCGCTGCCGAGGACGGGGTGCGCCTGGTGGTCCAGGAGCCCGTCGAGGCGCCCGCGCTCGACGCGTTCCTGCGCCTCTACCGCCGTCACATCGGCTCGATGCGCCATGGCGTTCCGTACGCCAGTGGTCAGCGCGAGGCGATCCTGACCGGACCGTTCTTCGCGGTCTGGGCCTACGCGGCGGAGGAACTGCTCGGCGGCGCTCTGGTGGTGGCCGCTCCCGCCGCGGCGTACACCAAGATCCGGTACGCCACGCTGGCCGGACGGCCCCGCGACACCGGGCTGACCCGCGCGGTGTATCTGCGGGCGGTGTGCGCCAGCCGGGAGCGGGGGTTCACCGCCACCAGTCTCGGCACCGAGCCCAACGTCTACGGCCATATCGCCAAGGCCGGGCTGTTCAGCTTCAAACGGCGGATGGGTTTCGCCCCGATGCCCTCGCAGGATCTGGGCAACGCGGGCGGGGTGGAGGCGGACCGGGTGGTCCACCTCGGCGCTCTGGACGATCCCGGGATGATCCTGGGGTACCCGGACTCCCCCGGCTGGCAGGGCGGTTGGGGCCATTTCTACACCTCCGCCCCCGACCTGGACCTGGGGCCGTACCGCACCGATCTGATGGCCGGGGTCACTGTCATCCGGCTGTCCGCTGGACGGCCAGTGTCCGGTCGGCGTGGATGACGCGGAACCGGTCGTCCCGGCCCAGCCACTCGTGCACCGCGCGGCGGCAGCCGTCGTAGACCACGTAGTCGTCGAAGAGCACGATGCCGCCGGGGCTCATCCGGTCCGCGATCCGCTCGACGCACAGCCGCACCGAGTCGTACCAGTCGCAGTCGATATGGGCGAAGGCCACCGGCTCGTCGATCCTCAGGGTGTCCTCGTAGAGGCCCTTGACGAATTCGATGCCCTCCCGGTCGGGGTCGATGCCCACCCGGCGCATGTTCTCCCGGGTGAAGGCCAGCAGATCGCCGCTGTGCTCCAGGTAGATCCGGTCCGCCTCCCGGCTCACGACACCTTCCAGCAGCGCCGTGTGGTCCGCGTGTGAGGCGGCGTCGTCCCGGTCCCCGGGCGGGGGCATCATGGCGAACACGTCGTAGAGCCGCAGCGGCCGGTCCGGTGCCTTGGTCCGGGCGATCACGATCGCCGATCCGCCCATGGCCACCCCGGCCTCCAGGAAGACACCCGGCACTCCGGCGGCCTCCACCCGGCCGGCCATGGTGTGCACCACCTCCAGTTTGCCGGGGCGGGCGGAGAAGGTGAGCGAGTTGCTGCGCAGGAACGCGATGGTCTCCGTGACGTTCACCGGACCTCCGGGGTGAGGGGTGGTTCAGCAGGGGGTGTCGGTCGGGCGCGGGGAGTACTCGACGGGTGCCGTCAGCACGGTGTCCAGGTTCGCCATCACCTTGTCGACGGCGCGGACGTAGTCGTCCATCAGCGCGGGGTCCTGGACGTAGAGGGGGTGGCGCACCGTGCCCAGGCTGAGGGTGATGTCGCACAGTCCGGACGCGACGGGGAACGCGGAACGGTCCCAGCGGCGCAGCGGGACCGCGTCGGTGCGGGGGTGCCACACCTGGGCGGAACGGCGGAACACCGGCTGCGCGGGCACCGGCTGCGGCTGCCAGATGCCCGTCTCGACGCCTTCGCCGCGCAGGGCGAACATCACCCGGTCCCGCAGATCGCGCGGATCGCCCTCGAAACCGAGCTCCTCCGGGCACACCCGCAGCGCGTACTTCCAGTACGAGCAGCCGCCGTTGGGGCTGGGCAGGGGTGGCTGGATGCCCTTGTGCCCGGTGAGCCCGGCGGTGAGCCGCTCGGCGTTGGCCTGGGCGCGGGTGTTGTACTCCTCCAGCCGGCGCAGCTGGCTGCGGGCCAGGGCGCAGACCATCTCCTGGCCGCGGTAGTTCCACCCCACCCCGTGCGACCAGTACGGGCGGACCACCTCGGGCAGGACGTCCTCGCCGTAGAGCACCATGCGCCGGGCGGTGCGGGCGTGGTCCTCGTCGTCGGTGGTGAACAGCCCGCCCTCACCGCCGGAGAGGTTCTTGGACTGGTTGATACTGGCCCCGGATGCCTGGCCGAAGGATCCGGTGACCCGGCCCTTGTAACGGATTCCATGCGCCTGGGAGTTGTCCTCCACCACCGGGACGCCGTGCCGCCCGGCGATGGCGAGGATGGGGTCGAGGTCGGCCGGTTCACCGTGGATGTGCACGGCCATGATGGCCTGGGTGCGGTCCGTGATCAGCGCTTCGAGCAGGGTGGGGTCGAGGTTGAACGAGCGGCGGTCGACGTCGCAGAAGACCACGTCGGCCCCCTGGTGGAGGGCGGCCAGCGCGGAGGCCACGAAGGTGTAGGCGGGCACGATGACCTGGCCGCCGGGCCGGACACCGACCGCGGCCAGGGCGGCGTGCAGCGAAGCGGTGCCCGCGTTGGTGGCCACGCAGTGGCGGACGCCCACGTAGGCGGCGTACTCCTCCTCCAGCGCCCGCAGCTCCGGCGCGTTCGGCCCGGCGGTGACACCGCGCCGGAGTGCCCGGTCCACCGCGCGGCGGTCGTCCTCGGTGATGTCGGGCCAGGACCGGTGCCGGTACGGGGTGATGAGCGGGGTCCCGCCCGCGATGGCGAGGGTGGCCATGGCGTCAGTACCAATCGGCTCGGCGGTGGACGTCGAACGGCTCGTACCCGGGCCGCTCCGGGTGCGGTACGGGGAGCTGGGGCACACCGGAGGTCCGGGAGGGCAGGAACACGGTGGCGTAGCCGAGGCAGTGCACCTCACCGCGCTGGTTGGTGCCCACGATCTCGATGGCCACCGCCGGATAGCCGGCGGTGCGGCCGGTGTCGTCGGACCGTTCGGCCCGGTAGACGCGCAGCACCTTGCCGGTGAAGAACACGGTGTCGCCGTAGAAGACGGGTTTGCGCATCGAGGTGTACATCCGGTGCACGAACCCCGTGTCGCCCGCCCAGTCGGTGAGCAGCCGGAGCGGGATCTGGGCGCGCTGGATGCCGAAGTCGAACGGCAGCGGCTCGCAGCGGTAGGCCGCGAGGTGGCGGTCCTCGTGTTCGTCGTAGGCGGTGTAGGGCCAGCCGGTGAGCGGATGGGTCCTGGCGAAGTCCGGGTTGAGGCGGCAGCGCCGGAAGGCGGGGCGGAAGGCACGCACCAGCCGGGTGCGGTCGAAGGCGGCGCTGAGCCCGTGGTGGAGCGACTGGTAGGTGAGTTCATCGCGAACGGTGTACGGGGGCTGGACGATCCGGGGCAGCTGGTCGCCCTCGGTGACCTCCTCCCACCACCGGGGTTCCGCACCGCGCCGGATCCGCCCCCGCAGCGCGGTGAGGATCTCCGCGGTCTCCTCCCGGCTGTAGCGATGGGGCCGGTGGTCGTAGAACATCCGCTTGCCCAGGCGTTCGACGGGCATCACCCGGGTGCCGCCCATCTCCTCCACCGGCAGGTGGATCAGGCGTCCATAGGCCTTGGCCACCAGCTCCTGGCTGTTGTCCCAGTAGAAGGTCTCCGAGTGGTGGGAGATCACCCGGGCCTGGCGCGCCCGGCCGATGGTCATCTCCCGGGGGACCTTCGAGGAGGTGAAGCGCATCCCGGGGCGCAGGACGTCGTAGAACTCCCAGGCCACCCCGGAGAGGAAGTTGGCCACCGGATAGCCCTCGGCGCGCTGTGCGCCGTGGTCACCGGGGTAGCGGACATGGACCAGTACGGTGCCGGGGGCGATCTGGCTGCCGAGCCATGACCCCTCCCCGTAGCCGGGGTCGGTGTACAGCGGGTTGTCGTCGCCGATGGTGGCGGCGTAGCGGCGGATCAGACCGGGGTCGAGGACCAGGGCGCTGGGCACCGGGACGGCGTCGCGGTCCAGGGGTGCCGGGTGCGGTGGCGGACGGTCCTCGGGGCTCTCCCGGCCGAGCAGTTCGCGGCTGCGGTCGATGAACTCGGTGAGCGCCTCGTCGAAGCTCTGCATCACACGCCCCCGGGGTGGTCGGATGCCGGTCCGCCGCCGGGCGTCAGCCCGCCGGTCACGGGCAGCGTCACCATCCTGCCCCGGTCGGGGAGGAATACGGTGGCCGCGCAGTCCAGCACGGTCTCGTGCCGCTGGTTGACCCCGGTGATCCGCAGGGTCACCGCGTGGTGGCGCCGGCCGGCCTCGTCGGTGGCGGTGTAGCGGTCGGTGACGGTGCCGGTGAGCCGCAGGGCGTCGCCGTACACCAGTGGCCGTATGATCCGGGCCTCCAGCCGCCGCAGGAACGCGTCGTCGCCCATCCAGTGGGTCGCGTACTGCCCGGCGAGGGAGAACAGCAGTCCGCCGCGGGCGGCGGGCGCGGGCAGTCCCGCGGTGTGCGCGGTCGCGGAGTCCAGCCAGGCGTCGGCGCGGTCCCAGGCGGGCCAGTCGGTGACCGGGTTGGTGATCTGCCGTCCGGGGAGGTCCGCGAGGTGGTCGTGGTGGAGGTTGCCCGCGCGCACCGGACGGCCTTCGGCGAACACCCACACCATCAGCTCGGCGAGGGACAGCGGCCCCTTGAGGAGGGTGGGGCCCGTCTCGCCGACGGCGGTGTCGCTCCAGAACCGGGGGCGTCCGCCGCGCGGTGGCTCCTCGGTCTCCAGCTCGTGCACCATCCGCTCGACCTCGGTGTCGTCATAGCGGTGGACGGCCGGGGCGGGGGCTTGCGGATCGCGCGGGGTGAGGTCGACCTCGCAGCCGCCGCGTGCGAGCGGCACACCGTGGCGCAGGTAGTCGACGGCCGAGGTGACCCGGGCGAACGGGCAGCCGGCTCCGTCGTGGTGGCCCGCCAGCCCGGTGATCTCGACACGGCCGGTCAGCGGGTCACCGAGCCGGATGGTGTCGTTCCAGGTCAGCCGGAGGGTGCTGAGGGTGTCGAGCAGCCCGTGGCGGTCCAGGTCCAGTCCGCCGGAGGAGTCGGGCATCCGTACCGCGAGGACGAACGCGGGCGGCGCGAGCATGGTGTGGTGCACCGAACCCGCGCCGTACTGCACATCGGTGTAGAGGGGGTTCTCGTCGCCGGTGGCCTCCACGAACCGGCTGACGTTGATCCAGCTCGCCACGCCGACGCCGGGCTCGACATCCGGTGCCAGATGGCCGGCGATCCGTCCGCCCGCGCGGACCAGTTCCGCGATGGCCGCGTCCGCCGCCGGGGCGGTGGACCGGGTCTGGGTGTCATACGTCATCGGCGCTCAGCTCATCCTCCAGGTGGGCGTAGTCCGTCTTGCCGGACGTGGTCCTCGGGATGCTCCCGACGTCCCGGACCCGGATGTACCGGGTGGGGATGCGGATCCGCTCGCGGACGATCCGGGCCAGGTCCCCCGCGGTGGCCGCACCGGCGCCCGGGGCACGGGCGATGACCAGCTTCTCGTCCAGTTCCAGGGTGGCCACCGTGGCGTGCGCGGCGAGCAGTGACTCCAGCTCGTCCAGGTTGATGCGCTGTCCGCACAGCTTGGCCACCCGGCGTTTGCGTCCGACGACGCTGAACAGCCCCTCGTCGTCCATCCGGGCGAGGTCCCCGGTGGCCAGCCGGCCGCCCAGTTCGTCACCACGGGTCAGATCGGCGCGGCCACGGGCGTAGCCGAGCATCACATTGGGCCCGGTGTAGATCAGCTCACCGTCGTCGGCGAGGGTCAGGGCGCCGCCGGGCACCGGGACACCGATGCGGTCGGGCTTGTCCAGCACGCGGTCCGGTGGCAGATAGGCGATCCGGGCGGTGGCCTCGGTCTGGCCGTACATCACCACGAGCCGGCCGCCCCGGTCTCGCATGAGGCGGGCGAAGCGCAGCACGGTCTCCGGTGGCATCCGGCCGCCCGCCTGGGTGAGGGTGGTCAGCGCGGGCAGCTCGAGCCGCTCGAACCCGGTGCGCCCGAGGATGGTGTACGCGGACGGCACCCCGGCGAAGGAGGTGCATCCGCTGCGCCGCACGGTGTCCCAGAAGCCCCTGCGCACCAGACTGGTCCGGGTGAGCACGACCGAGGCCCCGGCCAGCAGATGGGAGTTGAGCACGGACAGGCCGTACGAGTAGTGCAGCGGCAGGCTCTGGACGGCGCGCTCATGGGGCCCCAGACCCAGGTAGGCGACGATCTGGGCGGCGTTGGCGTCGAGGTTGGCGGTGCTGAGCCGGACGTACTTGGGGCTTCCGGTGCTGCCGGAGGTGCACAGCAGCACCGCCAGGTCGGGGTGGACCGGATCGGGCGCGCCCGCGAGGCGGGCGGTGCGGTCGCCGTCGAGGACGAAGTCCGGGCGGTAGGCGCGGATGACGTCGTCGACGGAGGCGGGACCGGCGGTGCCGTCGAGTAGGAGCACGGCGTGGTCGGCGGCGAGGGCGGCGAGATAGCCGGTGATCGTGTCGATGTCGGGACGGGTCAGACAGACGGCAAGCCCTTTCCGTCCGGTGCGCAGACCGTCGGCCCGGCGCCGCACCCGGTCGGCGAGTCCGGCGTAGCTCCAGCTCCGGTCGGTGTCGGCGTCCACCACGGCGGTGGCCGCCGACGGTTCGTCCAGCCAGCCGAGGATCGTCTGCCTCACGAGCCGTCGGGGTGGCGCGTCCGGAGGCGTTCGGCGGCCGCGGCGTAGCTGGTGATCTCCTGGACGTCGTCCTCGTCGAGTGCCGTCCCGAAGCTCTCCTCCAGGGCCGCGACGAGCGAGATGTGTCCCAGGGAGTCCCAGTGCTCGTGCTGCTCGAAGGCGAGGGCGGTCACATCGGTGTCCGCCGGGAGGTCCAGTCCCTCCCGGAACGCCTCCGCGAGCCGCCGGTCGAAGTCGGACACCGGGGCCACCGGGTCACGCGAAGGCATGCCGAACCTCCAGTTCGTTCTCGACGGGTTCGGGCGCGCGGACCGAGGGGCGCGGACAGGCGGAAAAGAGCAATATCCGGTCACAGTCGCTCCCGTGCCGGATATCTCTCGCCGATTTTCCCGAATTCGCCGGATGTCTGATAAAGGCTCAGAATCGAGCCTCCGACGCAAGCTCTTTCCATTTGAGCGTAGACACGGCCACGCTCGGGAGTCAAGGGTCGAAGTCGCGGTAAAAGCCGAGGACTTACCGAGCCTGTCGCTTCTCCGTTTCGGCCTGCCGGGCGGCCGGCTGGTCCGCCGCGCCCGTACCGCCGCGGCCCCGGTGGACGGCCAGCGACAGCGCGTACGCGACCCCGCCCGCGATTGCCGCGAGCCCGCACACCACCAGCGTCGCACCGGTGCCGACGTGCCCCGAGAGCGAGGTCACCAGGATCGCGCCCAGCGGGGTGGTCCCGGTGAACGCCACCGCGTAGAGGCTGCCGACCAGCCCGCGCCGCTCCTGGCTGACACCGACGGCGAGGACCGCCTCGGAGGAGGCGGTGAACATCAGCCGTCCGAAGCCGCCCGCGAACAGCAGGGCGAGCACCACCGCCAGGGAGGGCGTCAGCCCGAACGCCACGAACGCCGAGCCGAACAGCAGCAGGCCGAGGAAGGCGGAGGTGGCGGCGCTGGTCCGCAGCCAGGCCCGTACCGCGCCGCCGAGGAACGATCCGATCCCGAAGGCGATGTTGAACGCGGCGAGCACCCAGGGGTCGTTGTCGTAGTCCTCCCGGACCACCAGCGGAACCATGGTGGCCACGTTGAAGGACACCAGACTGACCAGGGAGAAGATGATGAGCAGATCGCGCACCTTGGGGAGGGACCAGATGTACCGGAACCCCTCGCGCAGCGGGCTGGGCCCGGCGATGCGCACCTCGTAGCGCGGCCTGGGCAGCAGCAGCGCGGCGAGGACGAAGGTCAGCGCGTCCACCGCGAAGCACAGCCCGGACGGGCCGGCGGTGAGGATCAGGCTGGCGAACGCCGGTCCGACGATACGGCCCAGGGTGCTCGCCGAGCTGGTGGCACCGGCGAAGCGGGCGCGGACCCCGTCCGGGACGATCGCCGCGACATAGGCCATCCGCCCGGCGTGTTCGAGCATCGCGAAGACCTGACTGGCCGATCCGGCGATGACGAAGGGGACGAACAGCAGCGATCCGGGGGTGAACGCCAGGGCCATCACGGCCAGTGCGAGCAGCGCCTGGGCATAGTTGGCCAGCAGCACCAGCCGGCGCGGATCGCGGCTGTCGACGTACTTGCCTATGGCGGGGCCGAGCAGGGCGGCGGGCGCGTAGCGGGCGGCCATCAGCACACCGAGCGCGAGCGGCTGGTACCCGGCCTCGAGGACCACCCACGCCTGGGCCGTGACGGACAGATAGGTACCGCTCTGGGAGAGGAACTCACCCGACATGTAGGCGATCGCGGGTCTGCTCCGCAGGGTCCTGGCGGCCTCCGTCCCGGCGCTCACCGGCGGACTCCGTTCCGGGCTTCAGGGGCACACATGGGCACGACGTGTATCACCCGCCGTAGGGGACTGTCCACGCGGAGGAAGCGTAGTGGCCGCGCCGCGGGCGGGCCGGTGATTCACGATCGGGGTCTTGCACGGCCCGTGGTCGATCGGGTTTCCTGGAGGGCGGTCGACCGCGAACAACGTGGGGGTTGGCGCGTCTGCGCATTTTCCGGTCCTCAACCGCTGTGTCTCTTGTATGAGCTCGACTTTCCTTTACTGAGACGTGCCGCGATACAGCGGAATTTACCCTTCCGCATTTTGTCTTGCACCGGTTCCCACACCGGTCCCGTTTTCCTTCGGCACGGCGCGCGGGCATTCTCCCCGTTCCCCCGAACCCCTCGGCGACCCCCGGATCAACCCATCGGTCCAGCAGTGAGGAGCACAGTCATGAAACTGGCGGTCGCGGGCGTCGGCAACAACGTCTCCGCATTGGTCCAGGGCATCGGGTACTACCGCCGGTCCGGCGCGGACGGGCCCCTCCCGGGGGTCACCCATCCCCTGCTCGGCGGGTTACGGGTGACGGACATCGAGGTGGTGGCCGCCTTCGACCTCGCGGACAACAAGACCGGCAGGCCCTTGTCGGAGGCCCTCTTCGCCGCGCCCAACAACTACCCGGAGCTGGAGGCGCCGCCGCCGGCCGAGGATCCGGAGGTCGTCCCGGGGATCGCCGATCCCGAGGACGAGGCGCGGATCGACCAGGTGGCGAAGATCCTGCGGGAGCAGGAGGCGGAGGTCCTGCTCTACTCCCTGCCCACCGGACTGCCGGAGGTGGCGCGCGCCTACGGCCGGGCGGCGCTCGCGGCGGGGGTCGCGGTCGTCAACTGCACCCCTGATCCGATGGCGGGTCTGCCCGAACTGCGGGCCGAGGCGGAGGCGAAGGGCGTTCCGCTGGTCGGCGACGACCTCCAGAGCCACTTCGGCAGCTCGATCGTGCACGGTTCGCTGCTGGCCCTGCTGGAGGAGCGCGGGCTCACCCTCAGCGGCTCGTACCAGGTCAACATGGGTGGCAACGCCGACTTCGAGAACCTGCGCACCCACGGCGAGGGCAAGCAGGCGTCCAAGCACCGGGCGCTGCGGCAGAAGGTGCGGCGGACCGACGCGGTGACGGTCATCCCGTCCGCCGGGTTCGTCTCCCACCTGGGCGACCGCAAGGTGGCGCATATGTCGGTGGAGGCCCGCGGCTGGGCCGATATGCCGGTCAGACTGGACGTCACCCTCCAGGTGCAGGACTCCAGCAACGCGGCGGGCGTGATCATCGACCTGGTGCGGATCGCCGCGGTGGCCCGGCGGCGCGGTGAGGGCGGTTTCCCGGTGGCGGCCACGCCCCTGCTGAAGTCGCCCACCCTGGTGGAGGATCCCCTGCTCCAGGGCCGCCACGCGCGGGAGGCACTGGCGGAGCTGTCGGCCGAGAACGACGGCTGAGGCGGCGTCATGAGCGATCTCACCAGCGTCGGTGAGCTGTCCGCCCTCAAACGCATCCCGGTCGAGGTGCTGACCGGCTACGGCCTGCGGGACATCCCCGGCGGCGGGGTCCGCATCGACTACCTCACCCCCGACGGCCGCCCCGGCCGGGCCCGCCACCGCTGGCAGGTCACCGGACTGACCGGGTCGACGTTCGAGGAGGGCGACCGGCCGGTCACGGCCTACTGGCGGCCGGAGAGCAGGGAGTTCGCCCGGCGGCGCGACACCGTCCTGCTGACCGAGGGCGAGTCCACCTGCTGGACGCTGTGGTACCGGGAGTTCGCCGCGGCGGGCTTCCCCGGCGCCGAGCAGGTCGACTGTCTGGACGCGGGCCATCTGGCACCGGCCTCGACCGCGGTGATCGTCGCCGAGTGGGACGACCCCGACACCTACCCCGACGGTGTCGCCGATTTCGTCGACCGGGTGGTGCGGCGGCTGGCCGCCTGCGGGTTCGGCGGGACGGTCAAGGTGCTCGACCTGGAGCCGGTGGCCGAGGACATCAACGCACTCCACCGGGCCGATCCCGAGCGGTTCGAGCCCGTCCTCCTGGAACTGATCAGCAAGGCGCCCACACGGTGAACCCGACGGACGGAAGCGAGGCGAAACCCATGGCGGCAGCCCCGGCCACCCGGGTGGCGGTGCTCGGCACCGGCACACTGGGGGCCCCGATGGCCCGCAACGTGGCGGCGACCGGTGTCCAGGTCACCGTCTGGAACAGAACGGCCGAACGCGTCAAACCCCTGGCGGACGCGGGGATCCGGGTGGCCGCCTCGGTGGCGGAGGCGGTGGCCGGCGCCGACCTCGTGCTGACCGTGCTGTCGGACACCGCCGCCGTGTCCTCGGTGATGCGCGACAACGGCGGGCTGGAGGCGATGCGCCCGGGCGCCGTGTGGGTGCAGTCGAGCACCGTCGGCGTCCAGGACACCGAGGGCTGGGCCGGGGCCGCCCGCACCGCCGGGGCGGCGTTCGTGGACTGCCCGGTGCTGGGCACCCGCACCCCGGCGGAGAACGGGCAGTTGGTGCTGCTGGCCTCCGGTCCGGACGAGGCGCGGGAGGTGTGCGCACCGGTCTTCGAGGCGATCGGCAGACGCACCCTGTGGCTGGGCCCGGCGGGCACCGGCACCCGGCTGAAGCTGGTGGTCAACACCTGGCTGCTGTCGCTGGTGGAGGTGCTGGCCGAGTCGGTGGCCTTCGCCAAGGCGATGGGGTTCGAGGCGGAGACCTTCTTCTCCACCATCGAGCAGGGCGGGGTCAGCCTGCCGTATGTGCGGCTGAAGGGTGCGGCGATGGACCGCGAGGAGTTCCCGCCGGACTTCACCCTGCGGCTGGCCCGCAAGGACCTGCGGCTGGTGCTGGACGCCGCCGCCGGGGCCGGACTGCCGGTACCGGTGGTGGAGACGGTGGTGGGACAGTTCGACCGGGCCATCGGGGCCGGCCACGGCGAGGCGGACTACGCCGCCACCTATCTGGCCACCCGGAGGACATCATGAGCGGGCGGGTGGCCGTCGTCGGGCTGGGCCGTCTCGGCGCCGCCGTCGCCGGACGGCTGGTGGACGCCGGATACCGGGTCAGCGGCTTCGACATATCAGCCCGGGCGACGGCCGGGGCGGAAGCCAGGGGCATACGCACCGGGGCCAGCTGCGCGGAGGCGGTGCGCGGCGCCACCACGGTGCTCACCGTCCTGCCCGATGCCGCGGTCGTGGCGGCGGTGGCGCCGGAGATCCTGGCCGCGCTGGAACCGGGCGCGTGCTGGCTGGAGATGAGTTCCTCGCACCCCGAGGTCACCCGGGGACTGGCCGAGGAGGCGGAGAAGCGCGGTGCGGCGCTGCTGGACGTCCCGGTGGCGGGCGGGGTGGCGGGGGCCGAGAAGGGGGTGCTGACGGTGATGGCCGCCGGACCCGTACCACTGCTGGAACGCCTCCGGCCGGTCCTGGAGGTGTTCGGGGAGCGGATCATCCATGTCTCGGAGCGCCCCGGCGACGGCGATGTCGCCAAGACCATCAACAACCTGCTGGCCGCCGCCAACCTCGCCACCGCCTCGGAGGGGCTGGCGCTCGGTCTGGCCGAGGGGCTGGATGTGGATGTCCTGCTGGAGGTGCTGAACGCCGGCAGCGGCACCTCGTTCGCCACCACCGCGCAGATCCCCCTCTTCGCCCGGGCGGGCCGGTACACCGCGCGGTTCACCGTCGGCCAGTACGCGAAGGACGCCCAGGTGGCGCTGGACCTCGCGGACCGGCGCGGGATGGATCCGGCGATGCTCACCCGCGCCCGCGATCTGTGGCAGTCGCTCGCCGACGGCGGACACGCGGACGAGGACTACACCCGGATCACCCCGCTGACCGCCGGGGCCGCCGGGGTCCGGTGGCCCGCACCGCGGACGGAGGAGAGCTGATGGGCGCGGGAACGGCCGTGGTGACGGGTGCGGCGCGGGGGATCGGTGCCGCCACCGCCGACCGGCTGCTGGAGGAGGGCTACTCGGTGGTGGGGGTGGATGTGCTGCCCCCGGCCGAGCCCTCCGCCGTGGTGGCGAAGGCCCCGGAGCGGTTCGAGCACCGGATCGCCGACGTCAGCGACGAGACGGCCGTGTCCCGGGCCTTCGCGGGGCTGGGGCGGATCGACATACTGGTGAACGTGGCGGGGACAGTGCTGGTGAAGCCCTTCCTCGACACCACCTGGGCCGACTACCGCCGCACGCTGGATGTGAACCTCGGCGGGACGATCCTGGCCTGCCGTCAGGCCGTACCGCTGATGCGCGACGGCTCCGCCATCATCAACGTGGCGTCGATCTCGGGCCATATCGGCCAGACCCAGCACGCCGTCTACGCGGCCAGCAAGGGCGCGGTGCTGTCGATGTCCCGGGGGCTGGCGTGGGAGCTGGCGCCGCTGGGCATCCGCGTCAACACCGTCTCCCCCGGTTCGGTCGACACCGCGATGCTGCGCGAGGACATCGGTATCGAGGCCCGCCGGCTGGGGCAGCCCTTCGAACGGGTCAAGGCCGAGCGCGAGGGGGAGCAGGCGCTGGGGCGGTGGGCGCGGCCGGAGGAGGTGGCCCACGCCATCGTCTTCCTGGCGAGCGGTCAGGCGTCCTTCATCACCGGCACGGATCTGCTCGTGGACTCGGGATGGGTGGCGAAATGAGCCGCGGTACGGGGACGCCGGGGCCCCTGGGGATCGGTGTGATCGGGCTGGGCCGGGTCAGCCCGGCCCATCTGGAGGGCTATCTGGCGCTGCCGGGCGAGGCGCGGGTGGTGGCCGTATGCGACATCGACAAGCGGAAGACCGACGCGGTCGCCACCGAGCTGGGGGTGCCCGGATTCACCGACCACACCGCACTGCTGGCGCACCCCGGGGTGGACGCTGTGGTGATCCTGCTCCCCCATCTGCTGCACCGCCCGGTGGTGGCGGACGCCATCGCGGCGGGCAGACATGTGACGGTGGAGAAACCGCTGGCGGTGTCGGAGGCGGAGTGCCGGGAACTGATCGACGCCGCGCGGGCGCGCGGGGTGGTGCTCTCGGTGTCGGAGAACAGCCGCTTCGTGGAGAGCTATCTGCGGGCGAAGGAGCTGCTGGACTCGGGTCGGATCGGCGGTGTCCGGCTGGTCCGGGCGTTCATCTCCGGCTCCGCCGTGGCCGAGCTGGCCGATCCGGACGAGGCGTGGAAACACCAGGACTTCGGCTTCGCCGCCGTCCTGGACGCGGCGACCCACTTCTTCTATGTGCTGCGGTGGATGTTCGAACCGGTGGTCTCCCTCCAGGCCACCACCCGCCACTGGGCGGTGGACCATGGCGTACCGCGGTCCACGGTGGAGGACGGGGCGGTGGTGACCGGCCGGTTCGCGGGCGGTGGTCACTTCTCCGTCGAGATCGCGCTGAACGTCGAGGTGCCGTGGGGCGAGCGGTTCGAGATCTACGGCGAGGCCGGATCGGTGGTCTGTGACCAGCTGGCCGATCCGGTGGCGACCTTCCACCGCGACGCGTCGGACTTCGGGATCGCGCTGCCCGGGGTGGCCACCGATCCCCGCGGCTGGCGTACGGCCTCGATGCACCGCGGCGCGGCCGACTTCGTCCGCGCGGTGCGCTCCGGGCGCTCCCCCGCCGTGACCGCCGAGGACGCCGCCTACGCGGTGCGGCTGGCGGAGGCGGCGTACCGCTCGGTCCGCGACGGGGGTGTGCCGGTGTCAGTGTGAGGGCACCGGCACCTCAGGGCCGAGCAGACCCTCGGCGCGCAGATCGGCCCAGAGCGACGCGGGGACCGGGGCGTCCATCCAGGAGACGGCGTCGTGGACCTGCTCGGCCGTACGGCAGCCGATGACCACCGAGGACACCGCGGGGTGGCCGAGCGGGAACTGGATCGCCGCCCGGGGCAGCACCACACCGTGGCGGGCGCACACCGCGGCGATCTCGCGGGCGCGGGCGATCCGGTCCCCGGGCGCACGGGTGAAGTTGTAGCGGGCGTCGTCCGCGACCTCGGGGCGGGACAGCAGCCCGGTGTTGAACACCGCGGCGGCCACCACGGACACCCCGCGGTCGGCGCAGAGCTCCAACAGCCCGTCCAGCGCGGTCTGTTCGAGCAGGGTGTAGCGGCCCGCCAGCATCACCTCGTCGAGGTCGGTCTCCCGGACGAAGGCGGCGGGCATTTCCCACTGGTTCATGCCCACCCCGATCCTGTCGACCACACCCTGGGCGCGCAGTTCGGCCAGGGCCGGGTAGGCCGTGGTGAGCGCCTCGGTCCAGTGGTCGTCCGGGTCGTGCAGATAGACGGTGTCCACCCGGTCCAGCCCCAGCCGGCGCAGTGAAGCCTCCAGGGAGCGCTTCACCCCGTCGGCGCTGAAGTCCCACACCCGGCGCAGATCCGCGGGCACGTCGTAGCCGCCGATCTCCAGATCGCTGCCGCCGTGACCGGAGGGCTCCAGCCACCGGCCCACCTTGGTGGACAGGGTGAACGCGTCCCGCGGCCGGTCCGCGAGGGCGGCGCCCAGTCTCCGCTCGGACAGTCCCAGCCCGTAGTGCGGCGCGGTGTCGAAGTGGCGGATTCCCTCGTCCCAGGCGGCGTCCACGGCGGTACGCGCCGTGTCGTCGGAGACCGCCCGGTAGAGGTTGCCGATGGTCGCCGCTCCGAACCCCAACGCACGCATGTCCCCGACCCCTTCGACGTGGCGCACACCGACAACACCCTCGCAGCCGAGCCGGGCACCAGTGTAGGAAGCACGCGGCCACCGTGGCGAGACCGCCGCCGCGGCCCGGACCGGCCGAACGGCACGGCCTAGCGGGCGCCGTACGGGAGCAGGGCCATCTCCCGGGCGTTCTTGACCGCACGGGCGATCTGCCGCTGCTGCCGCCGGGTCACCCGGGTGACCCGGCGGCTGCGGATCTTGCCGCGGTCGGAGATGAACTTCCGCAGCAGATCGGTGTCCTTGTAATCGACGTAGGTGATGCCCGCGGCGTCGAGCGGATTGACGCGGGGGCGCGGGGCGCCCCGACGGGCGGCGGAGCCGGTGGTACGGCGGGTCATGAGCGGTCCTTTCCGTGGGGGCCGTGAGGCCGTGGGGGATCCGTAGAGGTCCCGCACAGCATACATGGCGTTGGTTTTCATTTTCATCTAGCTGCTACGGTGCTGCCGTACCGACCGCCCACGAGAAACGGGAGGGCCATGTCCGCCCACTGCCAACTCACCGGCCGCCGACCCGGCTTCGGCAACCACATCTCCCATTCGCACCGTCGCAGCCCGCGCCGGTTCGACCCCAACATCCAGCGCAAGCGGTACTGGCTGCCGAGTGAGGGCCGCCATATCCGGCTCACCCTCAGCGCGAAGGGGATCAAGACCGTGGACACCATCGGCATCGAGGCCGCCGTGGTCCGGATCCGTGCCCGGGGAGGGAAGGTCTGATGGCGAAGAAGAGCAAGATCGCCAAGAATGAGCGGCGGCGCCTGATCGTCGCCCGCTACGCCGTGCGCCGCGCGGCGCTGAAGGCCCTCATCGCCGACCCCGGCACATCCGACGAGCGGCGCGAGGCCGCACAGCGGGAGCTGCGCCGTCAGCCGCGCGACGCCAGCGCCACCCGGGTGCGCAACCGCGACGCCGTCGACGGACGGCCCCGCGGCCACCTCCGCGCGTTCGGCCTGTCCCGGGTCCGGATGCGCGAGATGGCACACGCGGGTGAACTGCCCGGTGTGACCAAGAGCAGCTGGTAGCCCGCCCGCATGTCACGGCACCCACGGGCGGGGCACCGCAGGTCTCAGTTCCCCGCCCGTGGGGCCACCACATCGTTGTACGGGTCCGTGGGCTCGGGCACCCGCCGGACGGCGGTGACGTCCAGGGCCGGACTCGCGGTGCCCGCACCGGGTTTCCCGGTGGGGTGCCAGGTGCCGGTCACGGTCACCCAGGTGTCGGCGCGCGGCGCCGTGGCACCGTGCACCCGCACCTTGCGCACCTGCGCGTCGGCGGCGCAGCAGCTGATGACCAGTCGGCTGACGTACCAACCGCCATGGCGGCCGGGGGTGACGAACCCGGTGAGGCGCACGGTTCGGCCGTTCAGCGTGGCGCCGGTGTCCCAGACCGCGCGGCTGGTGAAGTCGTTGAGCGACATCGGGACCACGCCCGTGCGGGGCAGCGGCGGGAAGAGGCTGTCACCGGCAACGGCCTCCGGTGCCCTCGGTGCCTCCGCGTCGTCCCGGGAGGCGGTGTACGAACCGAGGGCGGGCGGGGCGATGAACAGGATGGTCAGCGCCGGTACGTACAACAGCCACGCCACCCGGGGACCCCCGCCGCCATGCCCGTGGCCCGCGTGGTCATGGCCGTCGCCCCGGTCGCGCCCCGTCCGCGTCCGGTCGAACGGGAAGCCGTCGCGGGCGGCGCTCACCGCGCCGAGCGTCAGCAGCAGCACACCGGAAGCGATGAGCGCGGGCCGCAGTCCCGCCCGGACGTAGCGCAGATACAGATCGGTCAGCAGGGCGATGTGCAGCAGACCGACACCGAGGAACAGGAGCAGCAGCACCTGGATGTTGCGCTTCACAGCAGCCACCACCCCACGAGCGCGCTGCACACCACCGCCATGACCCAGGTGGCCGACGAGAAGCGCAGCGCGAACCCCCGCCCGAAGGTGCCCGACTGGAGCGCGATGAGCTTCAGGTCCACCATCGGCCCGACGACCATGAAGGTGAGCCGGGCGGTGGGCGAGAAGCCGGTGAGCGAGGCGGCGACGAACGCGTCGGCCTCGGAGCACACCGCGAGGACCACCGCGAGCAGCGCCGGCAGCAGCACCGAAAGCCACGGGGAGTCCGAGAACAGCCGCAGCGCGGAATGCGGCACCGCGACGTTGAAGGTGGCCGCGGCCGCCGCGCCCACCACCAGGAAGCCGCCCGCGTGCAGGAAGTCGTGCTGGAGCGAGAGCCGGAACTCCTCGGCGCGGTTCGCTCCGGGCGCGTGTCCGGCGGGCCCCTTCGGCAGCCGCAGCCACTCGGCGCGGCCCGCCCTCAGCCACAGCCAGCCCATGGCCACGGAGGTGAGGAGGGAGGCGAGGAGACGGGCGAGGACCATCGCCGGGGCACCGGGGAAGGCCACGTAGGTGGCGACCAGGACGACGGGGTTGATGGCCGGGGCGGACAGCAGGAAGGCCAGTGCCGCGGCCGGGGTGACACCCCGTCGCATCAGGCTGCCCGCCACCGGGACCGAGGCGCATTCACAGCCGGGCAGCACCGCGCCCGCCGCGCCCGCGACCGGCACGGCCAGGGCGGGATGACGCGGCAGCACCCGGGCGAAGACCCACGCCGGGACGAACGCGCTGATCGCGGCCGAGACCAGGGTGCCGAGCAGCAGGAACGGCACCCCCTGGATGACGATCGCGGTGAACACCGTCCGCCAGGCCGCCACCGCCCGGTGGTCCAGTCCGCCGGAGATCTCGGGCGCGAACAGGATCGCGACCACCCCGAGCGCCGCCACCGGAAGTGCCGCGACGAGGGCGTGCGACGTCACACGGACGACAGCGCCCGTGGCGTTCCCGGCCGCATCGCCGTCCGCCATGACTTCCCCTCCCTGGGACCGCACCACCCCCGTCGGCGAAGGCTCACCCTAGCGCATGGATGTCATTTTCATCTTGCTTCCCGTCACGCTCACGGCACCCCCTTATTGATAATGAAAACCACTGCCATATAGTGGGAGCCATGGCACGCGATGAACTCCGTCCGGTGATCAAACTGCGCTCCACCGCGGGCACCGGCCACACCTACGTCACCCGCAAGAACCGCAGAAACGATCCCGACCGCCTCACCCTGCGCAAGTACGACCCGGTCATCGGCCGTCACGTCGACTTCCGCGAAGAACGCTGACCACTCCCCCGCCCCTTATGAAGGGATCCGCCATGAAATCCGGTATCCACCCCGCCTACGGTCCCGTCGTCTTCCGTGACCGGGCCGCCGACTTCGCCTTCCTGACCCGCTCCACGCTGACGAGCGAGCAGACCGTCCAGAGGGAGGACGGACACACCTACCCGGTCGTCGACGTCGAGATCTCCTCCGCCGGCCACCCCTTCTACACCGGGACGGCACGGGTGATGGACACCGCGGGACGCGTCGAGCGCTTCGAGCGCCGCTACGGCCGGCGCGGGGCGCGCTGATGCCGGACAACACCGCACTGCCCGTGGTGATCGTCGCGGGGCTGCACCGCGACGCCCGCCGGACCGTGGTGGACCGGCTGCTGCGCACCGTCCCCGGCAGCGTCGCGCTCCACCACGACCTGGCCACCGCCGCCGACGGTACGGTCCTGCGCGAGGTCCGCGACGCGTCCGGCGAGCTGTCCCGGGGCGAGGCCCCGCTCGTCAACGACTGTGCCTGCTGCGCCCTGCGGGAAGACCTCGTCCCCGAACTCGAACGGCTGGCGGACGGCGGCCTGGTCCGGCTCGCCATCGTGGAACTGTGGGACTCGGTCGAGCCCCGGGCCATGGCGGAGGTGATCGCCGCCCACGGCGGCGGCACGCTCGCGGTCGGCAATGTGCTGACGGCCGTGGATCCCGGGCTGGTGCTGCCCTGTCTGGCCAACGGTGACGACCTGGCCGAGGCGGGGCTCGCCGCCGCGGCCACCGACCAGCGCACGGTCGGCGACACCTTCGCCCGTCAGTTGGAGTACTCCGCCGTGCTGGCACTCGTCGAGGGCGAGGACGCGGACGACGAGGACCGCGCCCTGCTCGGCCAGTTGCACCCCACCGCCCGGCGGCTCCCGGTCGGCTCCGATGAGCTGGTACGCGCCGCGTTCGCGGGATTCGACGTGGCGGCGGCAGCGGCGGCCCAGCACCCGGCGTGCGCGCTGCTGCCCCAGGAGGCCGAGGAGTCGGGCGTGAGCACCATGGTGTGGCGCCACCGCAGGCCGTTCCACCCCGGCCGGCTGCACCGGGCGCTGGAGGATCTGACCTGTGCGGCGGCCCGCAGCCGGGGCCGGTTCTATCTGGCCGACCGGCCGGACACCCTGCTCGCCTGGGACGCGGCGGGCGGCGCCCTGTGCGTGGAGGGCGCGGGTCCCTGGCTGGCGGCGCTGCCCGACGCGGCCTGGGAGATGGTTCCGCCGGTGCGGCGGGCCGCCGCCGCGCTGGACTGGCACGCCGAACACGGCGACCGCTGCCAGCACCTGGTGTTCGTCTCGCCCGGCCTCGACCGCGACGGACTGGTCCGGACGCTGGAGTCGTGTCTGCTCACCGACCAGGAGTACGCCGCGGGGCGGGAGGCATGGCGCCATCTGTCACACGCCTTCGACGACCTCCTCGACCCGGTCGTCTGACGGCCCGTGCGGTGCGCACCCGTCCGTCCCGGCGGGGGACGCGTCCCGGTGGAGGGACTGCCCCCGTGTCCCCGCCGGGACGGTTCGCGGTGCCGTGGCTACGGGTTCTCCCCGAGGGTGAGCCCGTAGAAGTCGACGTGGTAGTCCCCGACCCGCTGCGCGTGGTCCGACAGGCTCAGTCCTTCCGGGGAGGCGACACCGAGGCCACGCAGGGTGTCCACGACCAGCCGGCTCAGCGCCGTGCCGTCCACCTCGCCGATGCCGAAGTCCCCGGAGTGATAGGGGGCCTCGATCCAGTGGTCCAGCGCCGCGGGACGGGTCGTCCCGGCGATCCAGCCGAACGACGCCGGATCGGCCGCGTCGAGCCCGTCGGGGTCATAGGCGATCTCCAGCCGCTCTCCGCAGCTGAGGTGGAACACGACCGGACCGTAGGTGCCGGGCACCAACGCGTGGATGCCCAGGTCGAGTTCCACGCCCAGGGCGGTGGTCCCGGCCGGGAGGGTGGTCAGGAAGTCGCCCAGGGCACGGCCGAAGACGTCCCAGTCGTCGGTGCGCCAGCGGCCCGGGAACCCGAGGCCCGCGTTGGCCGCGACGCGACGGGATCCGAAGAAGCCGCCGACGGCGTGGGGCTCCCCGTGCCCCTGTCGCCAGAACCAGTTCTCCACCGGAGCGGTGGGCTGGAGCAGCAGTTCCGGGCCCCCTTCGCCGGGATGCAGCTCCAGGGTGTCCGCACGGTCGCGCCACCGCAGGAACGGGCTGCCCCACAACGGGGTGGCGCGATGGAAGGGGCCGGGATCTCCGTAGACACCCATGATGGATGCGGGCCCGAACTCCTTGGCCAGGACCTCGGCGGCGTCACGGAAGGCGGCCGCCTTCTCCGCCGCCCCGCCGGCCGGCGACGCGACGGGCACATACAGACCGATGCACTCCTCGCCGGCATGGACGTAGTCCTCTTCGTGGCGTTCCACGGTGCGCACCCGGGGCCCGTCCGCCCCGTCCGTCCCCCGGCCGATCTCCTCGGCCAGCGCGCGGACCGCCGAAGCGCTCCAGCCGCCCGTCTCCGCGCCCTTGAGCCGCCGCGCCAGATCCACCACATGCGCCTCGTCCAAGGCCCCCGTCATACCGAACTCCCCGCCGTGTCACATCGTGTTCCGTCGTGTCATACGTGCCGTGCCGAGGCAGACGATGCCACACGACGCCGACAGCGGCGCACGGGCGGGGGCACCCCGGGTGCACCCGGGGTGCCCCGCTCACACAACCCCGGTCACCACGGCGACACATCTGCGAGACCCCTGGTGGTGTCCGGACGGGGGTACGGTCGTGGGATCAGGGCTTCTTAGGTTTCTTCACCTGAGGCTTGCTCCACTTCCCCCGGTGCAGCTGGCACCGGGAATAGCCGACCATGGCGGGCCGTTGGCAGGGCCTTCCGGTCGTGGTGTCGGTCGATCCGCACTTCGTCTGTCTGCCCATGTGCTCCCCTCCGGTCTGCGGACCCTGCCCGGTGCGGCAGGGCCGCGTCCTCAATCGTCGGGCGCCACGGGGGCGGAGAGGACGGCCGCGGGACCGCGCGACTGGTTCCGTCCGTTGGACGGCTGATTTCAGGCTGATCCGGGCTGATCCGGGCTGATCCCGGCGGGGAGCGGATGTGCTAGATCCGGCCGGGCACGACCGAGTCCAGGGCGCCCGTGATGAGTCCGGACGCCGCGGACGGGGTGAGGATCCCCGCCACCGCGTCACCCGCCGTGCGGTGCCACACGCCACCGCGTCGCAGCATCGCGTGGTCGCCGCCGGCGATGAGCAGGGTTCCGGCGCGGGCGCCGTCCTCGCGGGCGCGGCGGACCAGGTCGACCGACGCCTGCGGATCGGTCAGACGGTCACGGTCGCCGTGCAGGACCACCACCGTGCTGCCGCGCAACTGCGTCACCGGCTCACCCGGCGGACACCACGGCGCCAGGGCCACGACCCCTGTCACACGCGGGTCGGCCGCGGCCCGCAGGGCGGCCCGGCCGCCCATCGAGTGGCCGATGAGCACCACCGGCACATCACCGACGTGTCCCACCAGTTCGGCGAGTGCCCGTTCGGTGTCCCGCAGGGGGTCGGCGAGGGTGCCGTTCCAGCCCTGGTAGCGGTAGCGGACGGAGCCGACGAAGAGCCTCCGGTCCGGCACCGCCCGGCCCACCGCCCGCAGGAAGGGACGCATCCGCACCGCCGCGAGCTGCCAGGGCCGGGCGGGCCGGCGGCCGTGCTCCCGGCCGCCGTGCAGCAGCAGCACGACGGCGTCGGGATCCGCGGGACCCGCGAGGACGCACAGCGCGGATCCTTCCGGTGACGGCCTGCCGGGAGCCTGGAAGGCAGCGGTGCCCATCGGCAGCCGTCGTCGTCCTCGCATCGCGTTCCTCTCCGGTCCCGGACCCCCGGCCCCGGCGGCCGACGGTTCCCGGGTGATCCGTAACGCTCCCCCGTGCGGCTTCGTTCCCCGTTTCAGGGCCGGACACCCCGGATGGCCCTGGCCACACGGCCCCGGATGCGCCTCCGGCACCGTGGTCACTCCGCCCCGCTCTGCCGGTATCGTCCCGGTTCACACACCATCTCCCCGGGTTCACGGCAAGCTCTTCGGCCCGCGGCTCCGGATTACCCGCGCATCGACATCTGTCCTGGAGGGGTACGACGTGAGAGAGCCCGTGTACATCGGGACGAACCCATCGGCGCGGCCGGATCTGGAGGAGCTGATGGGCCGGGTCGCCCGTGGCGACCAGGATGCCTTCTCCGCGGTCTACGACGTGGTGGCCGCTCCCGTCCTGGGCGTGGTGCGCGGGGTGCTGCGCGACCGGGCCCAGTCGGAGGAGGTCACCCAGGAGGTGCTGGTCGAGGTGTGGCGCACCGCCGCGCGTTACCGGCCGGACCGGGGTACGGCAGTCAACTGGATCCTGACCCTCGCCCACCAGCGTGCCGTGGACCGGGTGCGGTCGGTGGAGGCGTCCGCGGCCCGTGACCACAGGGCGGCTCTCCTGGACCGGACCCCGGAGTACGACGAGGTGTCCGAACAGGTCGAGGCACGGCTCGAGCACGAGCAGGTACGGCGCTGTCTGCGCACCCTCACCGAACTGCAGCGGCAGTCCGTGACCATGGCCTACTACCGGGGGCTGACCTATCGGGAGGTCGCCGAACTGCTCGCGCTGCCGCTCGGTACGGTCAAGACCCGGCTGCGCGACGGACTGATCCGGCTGCGCGACTGCCTGGGGGTCACCGTATGACCACCGCCGAGCTCCACACGCTGACCGGCGCCTACGCGCTGCACGCGCTCTCCGGGGAAGAACGCCGCGCCTTCGAACACCACCTCGGCGACTGCGACGTGTGTGCGCAGGAGGTCCGCGAGCTGAGCGCCACCGCCGCCCGGCTGGGACTGGCCTCGGCCGCTCCGGTCCGTCCGGCCGTCAAGGACGAGGTGCTGCGGCGGATCAGCGGGGTGCGACAGGAGCCGCCCGCCACACCGACACCGCACGAGGGCGACTCCGGGAGCGGCAGGACGGGCGTGGCCGCCCGGCGGGCGGCGGGCGGCCGGGCGCGGTGGGCCCTGGCGGCCTGCCTGGCCGCGGCGGCCGGGCTGGGCGGCATCGCGGTCTGGCAGCACGAGCAGGTACGGGACACCCGGCAGCAGGTGCGGCAGGCCGAGCGGCGGTCGGAAGCGCTCGCCGCGGTCCTTGCCGCACCGGACGCCCGGTCCCGCAGTGTGCGGCTGGACGGTGGCGCCACCGGTACGGTCGTGGTGTCCGAGCGGCACGACCGGGCGGCGTTCCTCGTGGACGGCCTGGCGACACCGCCGGAGGGCAAGGTCTACCAGCTGTGGTTCGACGACGGCGGTGGCACGATGCGCTCGGCCGGGGTCATGCCGCGCACGTCGGCGCAGGCGGTGCTGTTGCGGGGCGCGGTCCGGCACGCTTCAGGAATGGGGATCACCGTGGAACCGGCGGGTGGTTCGGCCGAACCCACCTCGGCGCCGCTGGCGCTGCTGGACCTCCCCGTCTGACGGTCCGGCCGGTTCGTCCGGCGGATACGGCACAGGGCCCCCGCGCACCCGAGGTGCGCGGGGGCCCTTGTGGTGGTCCGGCCTGCCGGGTCAGCTCTTGGGCATGAGAACGGTGTCGATGATGTAGACGTTGGCGTTGGCGGTCTTCACATGGCCGCACACCACCTTGGACGTGTCATTGACGGTGTAGGACTCACCGGAGCCGCTGGTGCGCAGCGCGGACTTCTCCAGCGTCGGGAACGAGCCGTTGTCCAGGTCCCGCGGAGCGAGCTTCTTGCCCACCACGTGGTAGGTGAGGACCTTGGTGAGCTGCTTCTTGTCGTTCAGCACCGTATCGAGGTCCGCCTTCGGGATCTTGGCGAAGGCATCGTTGGTGGGCGCGAACACGGTGATGTTCTCGGCGTTGTTGAGCGTGTCGACCAGCCCGGCCTTCTTGACGGCGGACACCAGGGTGGACAGCGCGGGGTTGTGGGAGGCGGCGGTGGCCACCGGGTCCTTGGCCATGCCGTCGAACGAGCCCGCGCCCTGCTTGGGCACCGAGGAGCAGGCCGCGCCGAACGGCTTGTCCCCGCCGCCCGGGGTGCCGTCGGAGCCCTTGTCCTTCCCCTTGTCCGAGGCCGGGGCCGACGCCTTGGAGGAGCCGGTGGACTCCTTGTCGTCGCTGTCGTCCGAACAGGCGGTGAGGGCGACCGGCAGCAGCGTGAGCGCGGCCACGGCGACGACGGAACGCTGGGTACGGGTACGGGTGTTCATGGTGGTGTTCTCCTGATGGGTTGGCGCGGCCCGGGGGCCGCCTTGCTCTGCGGACATCGGATGAGGGGAAGGTGGGCTCGGTCAGTCGACGTCGACCACGACCGAATGCCATCCGCCGGCCCCGTCGGGGACGGTGCGGGTGCGCTCGGACGTCTGGAGTTCGCCGGTGCCGTCCGTGGCGCGGACGGTCAGCGTGTGCGACCCACGGGTGGCCTTCCAGGGGAAGGACCACTGCCGCCAGGTGTCGCGGGTGTCCTCGGCGGCGAGGTCGGCGTTCCGCCAGGGACCGTCGTCGATCCGTAGTTCGACACGGTGAATGCCCCGGTGCTGGGCCCAGGCGACACCGGCCACCATGACCGTCCCCGACCGGAGCCGCGCGAAGGGCTTGGGGGTGTCGATGCGGGACTGGGTCTTGATCGGTGCCCGGCGCGCCCAGTGCCGTTGGACCCAGTACGGCTCGTCGTCATCGAACGTGGTCAGTTCGATGTCCTCGATCCACTTGCACGCGGAGACATAGCCGTAGAGACCGGGGACCACCATCCGCACGGGGAAGCCGTGGCGGAAGGGCAGCGGTTCGCCGTTCATGCCGAGGGCCAGCAGCGCGTCCCGCCCGTCCATCAGTTCCTCGACGGGGCTGCCGATCGTCATGCCGTCCACCGAACGCGCCACCAGCTGATCGGCCGGCCCGCCCTTCGACGGGGGTGTCACCCCGCATTCGGCCAGCAGTTCGGCCAGCCGCACCCCGGTCCAGCGCGCGTTGCCCGCGTACGGCCCGCCGACCTCGTTGGATACGCAGGTGAGGGTGATATGACGCTCCACCAGCTCACGTCGGAGCAGATCGTCGAAGGTGAGGGTGACCGGCCGGGAGACACCCTTGCCGTGGATGCGCAGCCGCCACGCGGTGGCGTCGACCCTGGGCACCACGAGCGCGGTGTCGACCCGGTAGAAATCCGCGGCCGGGGTGAGGAACGGGCTGACGCCGGGGACACGCAGCCGCGCCCCTTTGGGCACCGGTTTCGCGGCGGAGGCCGGTGCGGGCAGTACCACCGCCTCACGCGAGGCGATGGCCCCCCGCGCACGGGCCGAGGTGAGCCTCCGCCCGAGCGCACCGGCTCCGGTGGAGGCCACGGCCGCCGTGGTGGCCAGGAGGGCGAACCGGCGCCGGTCGACACCGGACCGGGCCGTGGCACCACTGTCCCCGTTGCCGTCGGCACCTGTGGTGAGGCGCCCCGCGAGGACGTAGAGCAGACCCGCGCCCGCCAGCGCGCCAGCGACCGAGGGCAGGGCGTCGACGGCCCCGATGGAGTCCGGACGGCCCGTCGCCGCGACGGCCCCGACCCCACCGAACGGCAGCACGGCCGCGGCGCCGGCACGGCGATGTCGTATCGCCACCATCCCCACCACGAGGGCGAAGAGAGCGAGCACCGCCAGAATGCCGAGTTGCAGGACCAGCTTGTCGTCCGTACCGAAGCTCCGGACCGCCCATTCCTTCACCGGCGTCGGCGCACCGTCGATGGCGGCACCGCCGACCGCGACGACCGGACCCGCCGGCGGACGCACCGCGGCGGCCACGAGCTCCGCGACGGCCAGCGCCGCGAAGCCCGCCACCGCGCCGCTCACGGCGCCCAGCAGCGGACGCTCCCCACGAGGGGCCCTCGTCTGCTTCTCGCTTCCCGTACTCACACGGGGAATCCGGGGCGGGCCGCCCGGCGGATTGGTCGATCACCGGATGGTGTGAAACACGTCCCGGCACCAAGCCGGGAACCGTCCGGCGACGGATAACCGCCCTACGGCTCCACCGTGTCGGCCGCGAAGTACGCGTTGGCCGACGGCAGGAACATCATCGCGATGGCACCGTAGGCCACCAGGTCGGGGGCGGCCCCGACCAGTTCGTCCCAGGGGTAGCCGTCCATGCTCAGACTGTTGACGAGGAAGAGCGCGCTGAGCGCGGTGGCCGCGGCGAGCACCAGTCGCGCCCAGTTCTGCCCCTCCCGCATCTTGACGGCCAGCAGCGCCCAGAGCACGCAGACCACGCACAGCGCGACCGCGGAGAGGGCGAGTTGCTGGACGACCTGGTCCTGGCCGACCTCCTGGCGCATCTCGTCATAGCCGGTGGGGGCGATGACGAACGACCCCATCACCCAGGAGACCAGTTGGAGCGCGATGGCCGTGAGGGAGAGGATGTAGGCGGTCTCCACCTGCTGCGGGCGTTCGTCGTGGCGCGCTCCCGGGCTGCGGCTGGTCATTCCGTCTCTCCTCCGTGAAGGCCGTCCGGCCGGGGTTATTCGTCCGTGCCCCTGGCAAGACCCCCAACCGCGCCCCGCGGTTCCCTCCGCGGCGGTTCCGGAGACGCCGGACTCCGGTGAGTCACCCGCCGTGACCCACCGGAGCCGGTAACGCCGTGGCCCCCGGCGTCAGTTCGGGAGGTGCGCCAGTACCGAGATCAGCTGGACCGGCATGAACACCGGCCAGTGCGGACGGCCCACCAGGTAGGGCACATAGCCGAGGGAGCGGCTCGCGTCGATCTCGTCGGTGGTCTCGGCCTGGTACACGAGGCGGCAGCCGCCCGAGGCGCCCCGGGCGCGTTCCCACAGGGTCGCGGCGGGCTTGCGCTCGGCCTCCGTCCGCGGGGTGAGGATCCGGTCCCCGAAGTCGGACCAGGCGAACGGCCGTGAGTCCTTCCAGTCCTCGGCGACGACCGTCTTCAGCTTCGCCGCCCGCTCGGCGTCGGTCTTCCCCCAGGACGAGGGGACGTTGGTGATCAGGCCCACGGGTATGTGCCGGGCCCGCAGCGCCCGCAGGTGCTCGGCGGCTCCGGGCATGTACCGGATGCTCCCGTCGTCGGCCGTGTGGATCAGCGTCTCACCGAGGTCGAAGTACACGACCACACAACCGCGGTGGTCCTTCGCCGCGTTGTCACGCGGTAACCGCTCGGCGCCCTGTGCCGCGGTGGCCGACACGGCCATCGCGGTCAGACCACCGAGGGCCAGCAGCAGCCGTGCGGTGATCTTCCGGGCAGGTGTCCTCGTCATGGCGGATGACCTTTTCTCTGTGGGGGGTTACCGGCCGTGTGCGGGCACGGCGGGCTGCCGCGCCATGCACACGTCATAGGGTCATACCCCAGGTTCACCGGAATCCTGCATACAACTCTTGCTGAGACCCCTGGCATTATCAGTGGTATATGACATGATGCCGACGTGACTGATACGTCTTCCCGTCCCGATGTCCTCGTGATCGGAGCAGGCGTCGTGGGAGCGGCGTGCGCGTATTACTGCACGGCCGCCGGACTGCGGGTCGAGGTGGTGGAGCGCGGCGCGATCGGCAGGGGCACCAGCGGCGCGGGCGAGGGAAACATCCTGGTCTCGGACAAGGCGCCCGGACCGGAGCTGGAGTTGGCGCTGCTGTCGTCCCGGCTGTGGCGTGAGCTCGCTGCGGAACTGGGCGCCGGAGCGATGGAGTACGAGACCAAGGGCGGCGTCGTGGTCGCCGGATCGACGGAGACCGCGGACGGCCTGCGACGGTTCACCGCGGGACAGCGGGCGAACGGGGTCCACGCCACCGACATCGGACCGGACGAACTGTTCGCGCTGGAGCCGCGGCTGACCCGGGAAGCGCTCGGCGGGGCCCACTATCCGCAGGACGCCCAGGTCCAGCCCGTCCTGGCCACCGCCCATCTGCTGCGCCACGCGCGCCGGCGCGGAGCACGGATCCACTGCGGCACCCGGGTGACCGGTTTCGTACGCGACCGGCACGACGCGGTCATCGGAGTGCGGACCGACTCCCCCACCGCGCCGGTACGGCACGCCCGTTGGGTGATCAACGCCGCGGGCACCTGGGCCGGGGAACTCGCCGAGCTGGCCGGGGCACCGGTGCCGGTACTGCCGCGCCGGGGTTTCGTACTGGTCACCGAACCGCTGCCGCGGGTGGTGCGGCACAAGGTGTACACGGCGGAGTACGTGGCCAACGTCGCCAGTGGTGACGCGGGTCTGGAGACCTCGGTGGTGGTCGAGGGCACCCGGGGCGGGACCGTGCTGATCGGCGCCAGCCGCGAACGGGTCGGCTTCGACCGCGAGATGTCGCTGCCGGTGCTGCGGAAACTGGCGGCGCAGGCCATCGGTCTCTTCCCCTTCCTGTCCGGGGTCTGTCTGCTGCGCAGCTATCTGGGCTTCCGCCCGTACTGCCCCGACCACCTCCCCGTCATCGGACCGGATCCCCGCGCTCCGGGTCTGCTGCACGCCTGTGGCCACGAAGGAGCCGGGATCGGCCTCGCGAGCGCGACCGGCCATCTGCTGGCCCAGCGGCTCACCGGGGCCGAAGCCGATCTCGACCTCAGCCCGTTCCGTCCCCAGCGCTTCGCGGAGGCCACCGCATGAGCACCTCACCGTTCACCTTCAGCTTCGACGACCGGGCCGTTCCGGCGGAGGACGGACAGAGCGTCGCCGCCGCGCTCATCGCCTCGGGGATCCGCTCCTGGCGGGTGACCCGCGTCGAGGGGCGGCCGCGCGGGGTCTTCTGCGGTATCGGGGTGTGCTTCGACTGTCTGGTGACCATCAACGGCAGCCCCAACCAGCGCGCTTGTGTCATCGAGGCGCACCCCGGTGACGTGGTGCGCACCCAGGAGGGGGCGGGCCGTGCCGATCTCGCCTGCTGAGCCCGGGCGCGCCGCCGTCCACGACATCGTGGTGCTGGGGGCCGGTCCCGCCGGGCTGGCGGCTGCCGTGGCCGCCGCGGCGCGGGGTGCCCGTGTCGCGCTGGTGGACGCGGGTCCGCGGCCCGGTGGCCAGTACTGGCGCCATCGCGCCGGTGACGAAGGGGCGGCGCACCACGGCTGGGACCGCTTCCGGCGGCTGCGCGACGGTCTCGACACCCACCGGGACCTGCTGGACCACCGGTCCGGCCATACGGTCTGGCATGTGGAGCGCACCGGCGCCGGGTTCACCGTGCACACCCTCCACGAGGGAAGGGCGTATGCGATCCGCGGCCGGACGGTGGTGGTGGCGACCGGGGCCTACGACCGGCAGTTGCCCTTCCCCGGCTGGACCACGCCCGGCGTCTTCACCGCCGGAGCCGTGCAGGCGCTCCTCAAGGGGCAGGGGGTGGTGGCGGGGCGGCGTATCGCGGTCGCGGGCACCGGGCCGTTCCTGCTGCCGGTGGCCGCGGGGCTGGCCGACGCCGGGGCCGAGGTGGTGGGGGTGTTCGAGGCCGGGCGCCCGCTCGCGTTCGGCCGCCACCCCTTCACGGTGGTCCGCAACGCCGCGAAGCTGGCCGAGGGCGCCGCGTATCTGCGGACGCTCGCCCGGCACCGCGTTCCCTACCGCACCCGGACCACGGTCGTGGCGGCCCACGGCACGGACTCCGTCACCGGGGTGACGGTGGCCCGGCTGGACGCCGGATGGCGGATCCTGCCCGGCAGTGCCCGCGCCCTGGACTGCGACACGGTGGCGGTCGGTTACGGCTTCACCCCGCAGACCGAGCTCGCGGTCCAGCTCGGCTGTGCGATGGAGCGCGACGGGGACGGCAGCCTGATGGCCCGGGTGGACTCCCGGCAGCGCTCCAGTGTGGACGGGGTCTACGCCGCGGGCGAGGCATGCGGTGTGGGGGGCGCCCAACTGTCGCTGATCGAAGGAGAGCTGGCGGGGCTGCATGCCGCCTGGGCCACCACGGGCGCCCCACCCGACCGCCGGAGACTGGCGCGGCTGCTGCGGCGACGGGCCGCCCAGCGGTCCTTCGCGGCCGCACTGCACCGGGCGTATCCGGTACCGGGCGGCTGGCGGACGTGGCTGGAGGAGGACACCGTGGTCTGCCGGTGCGAAGAGGTCGACGTGGCGGCGGTGCGCCGTGCGGTGGCGGAGCTCGGGGCCACGGATCCCCGCACGGTCAAGCTCTGCGCCCGGCCCGGGATGGGGCTGTGCCAGGGCCGGGTGTGCGGCTACGCCACCGCCGAGCTGGTCGCCGAGGCCAACGGGCGCGAGGTCACCGCGGACGATCTGCGCGGTATGGCGGGCAGACCCATCGCACAGCCCCTTCCTCTGGGGGTGCTGGCCGCGGGGGCGGACGAAGCCGGCCCCGAAGCCTGAGACGACAGGCGCACCCGTGACAGCACAACATCCGCTGTGTAATGTGATATTGCACTGCTCCACGAGGACGTCACCACCCACCACACCCACGTCACCCGAGAGTGGAGGCCACTGATGACACAGGTGAAGCCCTGGCACGGTGTGCTCGTCGCGACGGCCCTTCCCCTGCGAGAGGGAACGACCAGCGGACTGGACGTCGACTTCGACACCTATGCCGAGCACGTCAGCTGGCTCGCCGCGAGCGGCTGTCACGGCGTCACCCCCAATGGCTCCCTCGGCGAGTACCAGACCCTGTCCGACGCGGAACGCGCCCGTGTGGTCACCACCGCCGTGGCCGCCGCCCCCGCGGGTTTCACCGTGATGCCCGGTGTGGCCGCGTACGGCGCGGACGAGGCCCGCCGCTGGGCCGAACAGGCCGCCGGGGCGGGCGCCGCGGCCGTGATGCTGCTCCCGCCGAACGCGTACCGCGCCGACGAGCGCGCCGTGGTGGCGCACTACCGGGAAGTGGCGAAGGCCGGACTCCCGGTCGTCGCCTACAACAACCCGCATGACACCAAGGTCGACCTGGTGCCGGAGCTGCTCGCCGAGCTGTGGCACGAGGGCCTCGTCAGCGCCGTCAAGGAGTTCTCCGGCGACATCCGCCGCTACTACCGGATCAGTGAACTGGCCCCCGGTCTCGACGTTCTGGCCGGGACGGACGACCTGGCGATGGAGATGGCGATCGCCGGATCGCCGGGGTGGGTGTCGGGCTATCCCAACGCCTTCCCGCGTGCGTGCGTCGATCTGTGGGAGGCTGCCACCAAGGGCGATCTGTCCGCGGCCCTTCCGCTCTACCGCGTACTCCACCCCCTGCTCCGCTGGGACTCGCGGACCGAGTTCGTGCAGGCCATCAAGGCCAGTATGGACCTGGTCGGACGCTACGGCGGTCCCTGTCGGCAGCCCCGCCTCCCCCTCACTCCCGAACACGAGGCGACGGTCCGCCAGGCGACCGAGGCCGCCCTCGCGGAAGGGCTGGGCTGAGCATGCGCAGCAACCGCGTCTTCCACGCCGTCGACGCGCATACGGAGGGGATGCCCGCCCGGGTCATCACCGGTGGCGTCGGGGTGATCCCGGGCGAGACCATGTTCGACCGGCGCCGGCACTTCGTGGACCACCTCGACCACATCCGCAAGCTGCTGATGAACGAGCCGCGCGGCCACTCGGCGATGAGCGGGGCGATCCTCCAGCCGCCCACCCGCCCGGACGCCGACTACGGTGTGCTGTTCATCGAGACCTCCGGATGTCTGCCGATGTGCGGGCACGGCACCATCGGGGTGGCCACCGTCCTGGTGGAGACCGGGATGGTGGAGGTGCACGAGCCCGTGACCACCATCCGGCTGGACACTCCGGCCGGGTTGGTGGTCGTCGACGTGGCGGTGGCGAACGGGGCCGCCCGCTCGGTGACCCTGCGCAACGTCCCCGCGTTCGCGCTCGCCCTGGACCGGACCGTCAAGGCCGGCCCGTGGGGGGAGATCGGCTACGACATGGCGTACGGCGGCAACTTCTACGCCATCGTCGAGCTGGCGGACCTGCGGATCCCGTTCGACCGGGCGCACAAGAACCAGATCATGGACGCGGGGCTCGCCCTGATGGACGCCATCAACGGCCAGGACCGCCCCGTGCACCCGGGCAATCCCGAGATCAGCGGTGTGCACCATGTGTATCTCGCCGCCCCCGGATCCACGGCCGCCCACTCCCGGCACGCCATGGTCATCCACCCGGGGATGTTCGACCGCTCCCCCTGCGGCACCGGCACCAGCGCCCGGATGGCACAGCTGCACGCCCGCGGACTGCTGCCGCTGCACACCGAGTTCCGCAACGAGTCGTTCATCGGCACCCACTTCATCGGCACCCTCGTGGAACGGACCGAGGTGGCAGGGGTGGATGCGGTGATACCCACGGTCACCGGCCGGGCGTGGATCACGGGCACCGCCCAGTACCACCACGACCCGGACGATCCGTTCCCGGAAGGGTTCGAGCTCTGACCACCGCACCACCGCACCGCCGAACCACCGCACCACGGACACCCGGGGGCGGGCGGGACGTCCGTTCCGTATCGCCCCGCGGGATAGGCTTGGGCGGCCGAGCCAGTGAGGGAGACCGAAGATGAACGTGGACGACGGCACGACCGTGCGCCTGCCCTCGTTCCGCGGCCGCCGCAACCTCCGCGAGGAGATCACCGAGACCCTCCGGGGAGCGGTGATCGCGGGAGAGATGAAACCCGGGGTCGTCTACTCCGCGCCCAGTCTGGCCGAGCAGTTCGGGGTCTCCCCCACCCCGGTGCGCGAGGCCCTGCTCGACCTCGCCAAGGAGGGACTGGTCGAGGTCGTCCGCAACAAGGGCTTCCGGGTCACCGCCCTGTCCCCGGCCGAACTCGACGAGATCAACGAGCTCAGGGCGCTCATCGAGGTGCCCACCATCCGCCGGATCACCGAACGGGGCGTCCCCGCCGCGGTCATCGCCGAACTGCGCCCGCTGGCCGCGGGGATCGAGAAGGCCGCCGAGGAGCGGGACTTCATCGCACACGTCACCATCGATATGCAGTTCCACCTCACCCTGCTGGAGCTGGCCGGAAACGCCCGGCTGCTGGAGACGGTACGGGCGCTGCGCACCAGCTCCCGGCTCTACGGGCTGAAGACGCTCACCGAGGGCGACGCACTGTTCGACTCCTCCCATGAGCACGCGGAGTTGCTGGACCTGATCGAGGCCGGTGACGCGGACGGCGCGGAGACGCTCATGCGCCGCCACATCGGCCATGTGCGGGGGATCTGGAGCGAGAAGAACCCTCCTGACGACACCCCCGGCCGGAGCTGAGGCGGCGTCGGTCGCGGTGACCCGCCCCGGCCGGGAGCGGTACCGGGTGTACGCCCCGGCCGGGGCGGGTCACCGGACGGCGGCCGGTCAGTCCGTGTCGCGGGGGTCGAACGACGTGGTGTCCACCAGCAGCCGGCCGGGGAAGGCCGATGCCACCGCGTCCCACCGCACGAACTTGTAGCCGGTACTCTCCCGGTCCCCGTCCGCCGGTGTGGCCTCACCGTCCTGGGACACCCACATCCCCTGGGGGAAGCGGTCCCCGAGGGGCACGTTCACCACGGTGGAGCCGTCCGAGTGCTGCACACCGTCGGTGGCCCGGCTGTCGGTCACGGTGAACGAGCCCACCCACGCGTTGTCCCCGTCCCGGCGGTAGACGGCGAAGGTGCTGTCACCCTGGCTGGAGGCGAGGACGTATCCCCCGCCGTCCTTCGCGTGGTAGACGGTGACCCCTTCGGCGTCGGCGGCGAGGTGGCGACCGCCGTAGCCGGGGTCGGCGGAGGTGTCGATCACGCACTCCTCCTCCTCGGTGTCATACGTCCACGGCACCCCGTACTCGCGCACCTTGTCCATGAGCGCGGGCTTGCCGAACTCCTCGTCGTCCAGGTCCACCCGCCACAGGCCGATGTCCTCCTGGGCCGCGTAGAGGATGTGTTCCTCCTGGTCGACCGCCATGCCCTCGACCTGTGCGTGCTCCCCGGGATCCGCGCACGGGGTCCACTTCTTGTGGTCGGGGAGGGTGAACGTCCCCGGGAGGCCGACGCTGTCCTCGCTCTTGTAGCCGACCTTGCCGTCGTCGTCCGTCAGCTTCAGCAGCGCCATCCGGGTCTCGGCGCGCTGGGACACCACCGCGTAGGCGTCCCCGTCGTGGCTGTAGGCGGCCAGCCCGTAGGCGGTGTGCTGTTCGTCCACCTCCGCCTCGCTCCCGGCGAAGACCGGTGCGACCTCATCGGAGGTGACATCGCGCAGCGGTGCCTTCCCGTCGGCGAGGGCCGCGCCGTCGATGGCATAGGCCCGGATCCGGTCCCGGCCACGGTCGCTGACGAGGGCCAGGTCGGTCTTCTCGCCGTTGAGTTCGAAGCCGTACACGATGTCCACGTTGTTGAAGCGGCCGGGTGCCGCGTCGTCACCTGGCGCCGGTGGCGCGGCGATGTGCTGGATCCGGGCGCCGTCGAGTCCGTAGATGTCCAGCCCGCCCTGCTTGAGGGTACCGATGACGAGGCTGCGGCCGGGCTGGTCGGGGTCGACCCATACGGCGGGATCGTCGGCGTTGGCCTTGCCACCGGCGGCGTCGTCGTGGACGGCCGGGGTCTCCACGGTGGCGGCCACCTCCGGCGGCCGGGGGTCCCCGGCCGCCGCCGCGGTCGACGCGCAGGCGAGGACGACGAACGTGGCGAGGACGGTGGTCCGTCGTGAGCGGGGGGCGGTGCGGTGAGCGGTTCTGCGGATGGCAGATCTCACGGCTCTCCTCGGATGTGTTGCCGGATCACGGACAAAACACCGGGAGCGTAGGGGGGTTGGGTGAACATCTCCACAACCATGGGCAACGGGAGTCCCGTGGGCACCGTGAACGTGGGCGCCGCCTTACGCCAGGGGACGTGCGGCCGGGGTCACCGTGCGGCCGCGCCGGGGCCGGGCCTGGTGCCCCAGGCTGTGATCATCCCGGCCGACAGCGCGGCGCAGTGGGGCGAGTCGAGATAGCCGATGGCCGCGTCGACCCCGGCGTCGTCCACGTGGCCGGTGGCCACCATCGCCTCCCTCGCCCGGTTCCAGGTCTCCGCCCAGAAGCGGCTGATGGGGCTGCCGGGGACCAGGGGCGGCACATGGATCTCGGCGGCGACGGAGGTGAGCCCCACGCTGCGCAGCAGTCGGGGGTATTCGGCCACCCAGGAGACATCGGTGCCGATGGTGTCGCGCAACCCCTGCCACATGGCGGCCATGGCCCTGGTGTACGGCGTCGGGGGCGTGGTCGCGGTGGTCAGGTCGATGGCATCGCCGAGCACCAACACCCCGCCGGGTGCGAGCAGTTGTGCGAGCTTGCCGATCAGTCGGCGCCACGCGGGCAGATGCATCAGCACGAAGCGGGCGTGGACCAGGTGGAAGCGGCCCGGGTCGAACTCCGGCGCGGTGATGTCCGCCTCCATGACCTCGAGCCCGGGGGCGGGGTGGGCGGTCAGGAAACGCGGGTCGCGGTCGACGGCGAGCACGGAGTCGACACCGGCCTCGGTCAGCAGCCATCTGGCGACGGTGCCGGTCCCCGCGCCCGCGTCGAGACAGCGCCATCCGGGCCCGGCGCCCAGGTGCCGCAGGCGGGCCCGGGTCACGCTGTCGTAGGTGAGCGCGCCGAGATCGATCCGGTCGTCCTCGCCGGTCCGCTCGGGCGGGAACACCTCCTGGCCGTAGTAGCCCGTCATGGCGGGCCCGGGGTGCCGCGCACCGGGCCGGGGGTCTGCGCACATGGGTCGGTCACCGCCTCCGGGTGGCGCCCCGCCGGCCGCGAACGGCCGCCGCGAGCGGCTGGCCCCCTCCCCTCCATTGTGGCCGAGCCGCCGCAGCCCTTCCTGTCGTGGCGGACGACTCGCGACGGGCGGCGCGCGCCGGAGGGCTCGTGGCCGACGGCCCGGTCCCCCTACGCTGGTCCCCGTGCACCTCTGCTTCGTCCGTACCGGCAACGCCTGCCGGTCACCGTCCGCCACGCCGGCCGCCGTATGACCGCCCGCGCGGGAGCCGGGGAGAGCGGGGGCCCGGGTGCGGCGGCCGGGCGGTTCACCGGCCGCCGGGTGACCGCTGAGCGTCCGCTGTCGGGCGCGCTCACCGAAGTCGTGCTGGGCGACGGACAGGTGGTCATGGTCAAGCGCGCCGACGGCCCCGGCGCGGTACGGGCCGAGGCGGCGGGGCTGCGCTGGCTGGCCGGCGCCGGTACGGTCCGCGTTCCGGCGGTGTACGGCCACGACGGGCGCTGGCTGGTCACCGAACGGGTGCCGACCGGCCCGCCGGACACCGGAGCGGCCGCGCGGTTCGGCCGCGAGCTGGCCGCCCTGCACACCTCCGGTGCGTCCGCGTTCGGCGCACCGCCGCCCGACGGCCCCGAGGACGCGTACATCGGGCTGGCCCCGATGCGCAATGTGCCGGGCACGGACTGGCCGCGCTGGTACGCCGAGCGGCGGGTGCTGCCGTATCTGCGCCGCGCGGTCGACGACGGCACGGTACGCCCCGCCGAGGCCGAGGTGGTCGAACGCGTCTGTGCGCGGCTGCCGGAGCTGGCGGGCCCGGCCGAGCCGCCCGCCCGGCTGCACGGCGACCTGTGGAGCGGCAATGTGCTGTGGGGTGCCGACGGACGGGTCTGGCTGATCGACCCGGCCGCGCACGGCGGACACCGGGAGACCGATCTGGCGATGCTCGACCTGTTCGGCTGCCCGTATCTGGACCGGGTGCTGGAGGGCTACCAGGAGGCGGCACCGCTCGCCGACGGCTGGCGGGAGCGCGTCGGACTGCACCAGCTCTTCCCGCTGCTGGTGCACACGGTGCTGTTCGGCCGCGGCTATGCCGAGCGGGCGCTCGCGGTGGCCGGGGCGGCCGTGGCGCGGTGAGACCGCGGGCTCGCCACGCCGGGTGGGTGCCCGTTCACCGGCGCCCGTTCAGTGGCTGTCCCAGACGTCCGGCCGGGCGCCGTCGACGTCGGTGAACCCGTACTCCCGGGCGAGCTGAGCGGAGCTGACCGACTGCTGGTTCCACCGGGCCCGTTCGGGGTCCGCCGCCAGCGCGGTGACGGCCCGGCCGACGTAGCGCGGCGACTCGGAGGACGCGAAGCCCTCGGGGGCGGTCGGCAGTCCCCCGCCCCGCTCGGGGGCGAGCGCATCGCGCCAGTTCTCCTCCGCCACACCGTAGTTGTCGAGCATCATCTCCGACCGCAGCCAGCCGGGCGTCAGGGCGACCGCGGTGGCCCCGTAGGGCGCGAGTTCATGGCCCTGGGAGAACGCCAGCCGGTTCACCGAGGTCTTGACCAGGTCGTAGAAGACCGAGATGCGGTACCGCCCGGCGTTGTACGCGGCGGTGCCGTCGGTCACCTCGACCAGCAGACCGCCCGGCTTCCCGATCAGCAGCGGCAGCAGATGGTGCGAGGTGATCAGGTGTGTTTCGAGGCCGAGCCGGAGGATGCGCAGTCCGTCGTCGAGACGGTGGTTCCAGATCGGGGTGTTCCAGTCGGCGGGGCCGCCCTTGAGCCGTTCGGCACCCCAGATGTTGTTCACCAGCACATCGATGGCGCCGTGTTCGCGGCGCACGCGCTCGGCCAGCCGACGGACCTGCCCGGGGTCGAGGTGGTCGGTCCGGACGGCGACCCCGGTGCCGCCGAGCCGGGTCACGAGTGCGGCGGTCCCCTCGATGGTCTCGGGGCGGTCGTAGTCCGATCCGCCGCTGCCCGTCACACTGGTGCGGCCGGTACAGACGACGGTCGCACCGGCCTCGCCGAGCGCGGCGGCGATACCGCGTCCGGCGCCACGGGTCGCTCCCGCGACGACGGCGACCCGTCCGCGCAGCGCGCCGGACCCGCCGTGTGTCCCGTGGACCGCCTGTGCCGTATGCCCGTCGTCCGCGAGGTGCCCGTCGTGATCGAGTGATCGGCTCACCCGACGAGTGTGGCACGGCGAGGCGTCCCCGGAACGGAGGGCGGGGGCCGGGAGGGGCGCCGGTGACGGCACCGGTGAGAACCGTCACAGGTCCTCCACGGCCCGGATACACCGCAGGTCGGCGCCGGGTTCCCCTGTACTATGAGACGGCAAGCAACGAACCACTCTGCCTGATGCAGAGCTGGCGCGACCGCTCGGCGGCCGCGGTCCTTCTGCCCCCTTTCGGCGCGGACCCGGTATCTACCCCGGTCCTGCGCGAGAGGACAGCTCTCGGCGCACTCCGCGATGACGCTCGGGTGCGCTACCAGGCGGCAGAAAGGGCCTGGCCGTGGCAACCGCGGTCTCCACCACCCCTCCTGTCCGGCGTCCCGAGCCCGCCGAGCGGCCCGAGCCGCCCGCCCGCCCCGGATACGGACAACTGCTGCGCACACCCGGCGCGTGGACGTTCCTGCTGCCGGGCTTCGCCGCCCGGCAGCCGTTCGCGATGCTCACCATCAGCATCGTGCTGCTGCTGCGCCACACCACCGGTTCCTACGGTGTGGCCGGTGCGGTGGCGGCGGTCACCGGTGTCTCCATGGCGCTGTTCGCCCCGCAGGGCGGCAAGCTGGCCGACCGCTACGGACAGCGCGCGGTCCTGGTCCCCGGGGTGCTGATCCACGCCGCGTCCGCGGGACTGCTGACGGCGCTCGCGCTGGGACACGCACCGCTGTGGGCGCTGTTCGCCGCCGCGGTGCCGACGGGCGCCTCCGTACCGCAGGTCGGCCCCATGGTGCGGGCCCGCTGGGCGGCCACGCTGGGGGACGGCTCCGGGCCGGACGGGCGGCGCAGTCCGCTGCTGGCGACGGCGGCGGCGTTCGAGTCGGTGACGGACGAGCTGACATTCGTCATCGGACCCGTACTGGCGACCGCCCTGAGCACCGGGGTGCATCCGGCCTCCGGGCTGATCGCGGAGGCGGCGCTGACCCTGGCGGGCGGGCTGCTCTTCGCGGCCCAGCGGCGTACCGCGCCGCCGGTGAACGCGGCCGCGCGGGGCACCGGTGAGCGGCGTGCCTCCGCCCTGTCCGTACCGGGCGTACGGGTCCTGGCCGTGGCGTTCCTCGGCATCGGCTCGGTCTTCGGGGGAATGCAGGTGGCCCTGACGGCCTTCACCGAGGAGCTCGGCCAACCGGGTCTGAACGGTGTGCTGTACGGGACGTTCGCCGCGGGCAACATGCTCGCGGGCGTGGCCTGCGGGGCCATCGCGTGGCGTACCTCGCCGCAGCGACGGCTGCTGGTGTCCTACGCCGCGCTGGCGCTGGCCTGCTCGACCCTGTGGGCGGTGCACGCCCCGCTGGCGCTCGGCGGGCTCGGACTGCTGGTCGGACTGTGCATCGCCCCGGCGCTGATCACCGGATACACCCTGGTCGAGTCCCTGGTTCCGGCCACCTCGCGCACGGAGGCGTTCACCTGGCTGACCGGCTCGGTGGCGCTGGGGCAGGCCACCGCCGTGACGGTGGCCGGGCAGGTGGCGGACGGCTTCGGCGCGAGCATGGCCTTCACCGTGCCGCTGGGCGGTACCGCGCTGGCCCTGCTGACCGTGGTCGCGCTGCGCGGCCGGATCGCACCGCGTGCACGGCGTATCGCTCTGGACCGGGCGGGCGCTTCCCTGGCGTCCTGACCCTTCCTGGCTGGTCCTGACGCCGACCGGTGGCACGCGGAGAATAGCGCCGCACCGGTCGGCTCGGCCCTTCGCCGGGAACGGGGCACCCTCAGGGCGACATCAGCTGGAAGATCTCGCGGGGGCGTTCTTCACGCTCGTCGAAAACGACGTCGGCCCCCGCCTTCGCCGTCACCGCGGAAAGCGCCGAATCCAGCGCCGCCGCGGATTCGCAGCGCACCGTGGACACCACCGCGTCATCATTCACCCAGCACTCGGCCGACAGGCACCCCGGGGAATCCCGGAACACCTCGGCGACGCGGTGGACGCGGTCGATGAACTCTTCCCGGTGCGCGGCCCGCGGATAGTGGAATGCCACGAGACATGCTTTCACGCTGTTCTCCTCAGGCAGATATCAGCAGATGAAGCCGTGGTGGCAGCCACCGGCGGCCTTCTGGGGCCTCCGACGGCGCCATATATACGGTACCGTATAGCACATGGCGGCGCCCGGCGGGACCGCCGGATACCGGCACACGGACGGATACCAGGAACAGGGACGGGAAGAGCCATGGGCGCCGAAACCCGAACGCCTCGCGGGAAATGGATCGAGACCGGACTGCGGGCACTCGCCGACGGCGGTCCCGATGCCGTCCGTGTCGAAGCGCTCGCGAAATCCCTCGGGGTCACCAAGGGCGGCTTCTACGGTTACTTCGCCGACCGGAGCGCCCTGCTGGAGGAGATGCTCGACACCTGGGAGCGCGAAAGCGTCGACGATCTGCTCGCACGCGTCGAGCACGAGGGCGGTGACACCGAGGCCAGGATGCGGAAGGCCGGTGAGCTGGCCTCCGGCGGCCGGCTGCTGGCGATCGACCTCGCGGTCCGCGACTGGGCCCGGCGGGACCGGGCGGTCGCCGACCGGCTGCGCCGCGTCGACAACCGGCGGCTGGACTATCTGCGCTCCCTGTTCCGCGAGCGCTACGACGACGAGGACGAGGTCGAGGCGCGCTGCATGCTCTCCTTCTCGCTCGTGGTCGGTAATCACTTCCTGGCCGCCGATCACGGGGACCGCAGCCGTGAAGAGGTCTACGAACTCGCGGTCAAGCTGATCAGGAGCTGATCCGGCCCGGCGTCCCGGCCGGGATGCGATCCCGGTCCCCGGAAGGGGGTTGCGCCGGCCGGGAGACATCGGATTGGGTGAACACCGCCGGCCGGAGAGCGCACGTACACACGGCATCACCGGCGTTTTCCTTTTTCACAGGAGGGTGGGCCCGTGACGAGTCTTCTCCACGCCGACGAACAAGGCCGCGATGAATCGCGCGACCGGTCACTGCCTCCGCCACGTACCCCGGACCCGATGAAAGTCCCCAGTCTCGGCTGGGGTGTCATCGCACCCGGCGGTATTGCCTCCTCATTCACCGACGCACTGCAAAGCCACACGGCGCAGCGCATTGTCGCGGTCGCCTCGCGCGACCTCGGCCGGGCCCGTGCCTTCGCCTCCCGTTTCGGCATACCGCACGCCTACGGGAGTTATGACGACCTCCTCGGGGACAGCCGTGTCGAGGTGGTCTATGTGGCCTCGCCGCACTCCGAGCACCTCAGCCACGCGCTGAACGCCATCGAGGCGGGCAAGCACGTCCTGGTGGAGAAGGCGTTCACCCGCAACGCGGAGGAGGCGGCGCGACTGATCGCCGCGGCGCGGCAGCGGGGCGTCTTCCTCATGGAGGCGATGTGGACCCGCTTCCTGCCGCATATCGACGTCGTCCGGCAGGTGCTCGACTCCGGTGCCCTCGGTGAGATCCGGACGGTCGTGGCCGACCACGGGCAGTACATGGTGCCGGACGCGACCCACCGGCTGTACGCACCGGCGCTCGCCGGTGGCGCTCTGCTCGACCTGGGCGTCTACCCGGTGTCGTTCGCGTCCCTGGTGCTCGGCGAGTTCGCCACGGTGTCCGCCGTCGGCACCGCGGCCTTCACCGGCGTCGACGGCCAGGTGTCCATCGTCGCCACCAACGCCGCCGGGGCCCACGCCCTGCTGAACACCACCCTCTTCGCGCGCACCCCCACCACCGCGACCATCACGGGCACCCGGGCCCGCCTGGAACTCGACGGGGACTTCTACGCGCCCACCCCGGTCCGTCTGATCGGCCGGGACAACGAGGTGCTGGACGTGTACACCCCGCCCCGGCCGGACGGCGGACTGTGCTTCGAGGCCGCGGAGGTGGCGCGGTGTGTGGCGGAAGGGCGTACGGAATCCGCGCTGATGCCGCTGGACGAGACACTGCGCATCATGCGCACCCTCGACGAGATCCGCCGCACGGTGGGCAACCGGTTCCCCGGGGAGTGACAAGTGAACGGTCTCAAGGTCCTGTTCATCGGCGGTACCGGTGTCATCAGCTCGGCCTGCGCCCGGCGGGCCGCCGAGCTCGGCGCCGAGCTGTATCTGCTCAACCGCAACAGCAGCTCGCTCCGGGGTGTCCCCACCTGGGCGCACACCCTCACGGCCGACGCCCGCGACCCGGAGTCGGTACGCGCCGCCGTGCGCGGCCACGAGTTCGACGTCGTGGTGAACTTCCTGAACTTCACCACCGAGCATGTCCAGGCCGATATCGACCTGTTCGGCGGACGCACCGGCCAGTACGTGTTCATCAGCTCGGCGGCCACCTACCAGACGCCGCCCCACCGGTTGCCGATCGTCGAGTCCACCCCACTGCGCAACCCCTTCTCCGCGTACGCCCGCGACAAGATCGCGTGTGAGGACCTGCTCACCAGGGCCTACCGCGATCAGGGCTTCCCCGTCACGGTCGTCCGTCCGTCGCACACCTACGACCGCACCGCGGTCCCCTTCGACGGCGGCTGGACGGTGGTGGACCGGATGCGGCGCGGCCAGGAGGTCATGGTGCACGGCGACGGAACCTCACTGTGGACGCTCACCCATCACACCGACTTCGCCCGTGCGTTCACCGGGCTCCTGGGACACCGGGAGACCCTCGGCGACACCTTCCACATCACCGGGGACGAGGCGCTGACCTGGAATCAGATCTATCTGACCATGGCCGAGGCCGCGGGCGTCGAACCACGGCTGGTGCACATACCGTCCGACGCCATCGCCGCCGCCGACAGCCGCTGGGGTGAGGAACTGCTCGGCGACAAGACCCACTCGATGGTGTTCGACAACTCCAAGATCCGCACCATCGTGCCGGACTTCACCGCCCGGATCCCGTTCTCCCGGGGCGCGCGCGAGATCGTCGCCTGGTACGACGAGGATCCCGCCCGCCGGACGGTCGACGACCGCATCAACGCCCTGACCGACCAGCTCATCGAGGCGTACCGGCCACGGCCCCTGTAGGAGCCGGAAAGCGGGGCTCTAGCGGAAGGTGCGGTGGCCCGACCAGCCGGGGTCACCGGTCGTCGCGAACCGCACCCAGGCACCGTGCATCTCCGCGGCGAGCGCGGCCGGGACGTCCGGTCCCAGGAGGCCGTCGGCGGTACGGAGGGCGGGCAGTTCCGTGGTGTCGAACACGAAGGGGAGCTCCGCGGTGTGGCAGGCGCCGAGCGGGCCGCCACGCCAGTCGAAGTCGTAGGTGGACGCCCCGTCGTACCGGGCCACCAGACGGTTCCGGGCGTCGCGGAACATCGCGTCGATGGCCGCGGTGTGCTCCGGCCGCTGGTAGAGCCGGGACTCCTCGGTATTGGTCCCCACCAGCACATCGGCCGGCAGCGCCGGTCCGGGCTCGTCCATCACCACACCCAGCGGGGACAGCCGCGACCCCCTCCCCGGCACCCCGGCGAGCGCGGACACCAGCCGTTCGTCGGGGACGGCCGCGAACGCCCCGGCGGTCGGCGGCACCCCCAGCCGGTCGGCCAGCGCCCGGGTGGTCTCGGCCGCTTCCTCGCCGGTGAGCGTGTGCAGACCACCGCTCTGACTGATCGCGCGGTGGAACAGCCCGGCGGCCTCGGACGTCACCAGCAGCGCGCTGACGATCATCGCGCCGGCCGACTGCCCGAACACCGTGACGCGGCCGGGGTCCCCGCCGTACTCCGCGATATGGGTCCGCACCCAGCGCAGGGCCGCGATCACGTCGAGCAGGCCCCGGTTGCGCGGCGCGTCCGGCAGGTCGATCCAACCCGGTGCGCCGAGGCGGTAGTTGAGCGTCACCAGGACGACACCGTCACGGGCGAAGGACGTACCGTCGAACAGCGGTGCCTGGCCGGTGCCGGAGACGAAACCGCCGCCGTGCACGAACACCATCACCGGTGCCCCGCGGTCGGTGCGCGGTGTCTCGCGGCCGGTCCGTGGTGTCCAGACGTTCAGCGTCAGATAGTCCTCGCCACGCACCCAGCCCGGTCCGACGACGGGGCTCAGATCGAGTGCGAAGCTCCGGTCGGGCGCCGGGGCGGTCGGCCCCGGTCCGTCGGCGCCGGGAACCCCGTCCACGGGGACCGGGGCGGCGAACCGGGCGGCACCGGTGGGGGCCGCCGCGTACGGGATGTTGCGGAACACCCTCACCGCCACGCCGCCCACTCCTTGACCGCGAACCGCGAGCCCTCGCGCCGCACTTCGGCCCCGCCGGGACCGGGGAAGTGCGCCGGGAACAGCAGGGCGCCCCGGTCTGCGGCCTCCTCCAGCACCCTGCGCCGGGAGACACGGGCTCCCGCCTCGTCCTCGTCGAAGCACGGGCAGCAGTCCGGCTCGACGATCTGCAGGGGGCTGTGCAGCAGATCGCCCGCGAACACCGCACGGTCCGTACCGGAGCCGAGCCAGACGACGGCGGAACCGGGCGTGTGGCCGGGTGCGAGCTCGATCCGCAGCCCACCGCCGACGTCGTGGTGGTCACCCTCCCAGAGCACGGTCTGTCCGGCCTGGTGGACGGGAGTGACGCTGTCCTCGAAGACGTTCGCCATCCGGTCGCCGGAGCGGGTCCGGTGGCCGTTCGCCGGGTTCCAGTAGTCGAAGTCGGCGCGTGAGATCACGTACTCGGCGTTGGGGAAGGTGGGCTGCCAGGCGCCGTCCACCCGGTGGGTGTTCCAGCCGACGTGGTCGCCGTGCACATGGGTGCAGATCACCGTGTCGACGTCCTCGGGACGGACCCCCGCAGCGGCCAGATTGCCGAGGTAGTCGGTGTTCAGATGGTGGAAGACCGGCATGGCGGGGCGCTCCCTGCCGTTGCCGATACCGGTGTCGATCAGGATCGTCCTGCCCTCGCTGCGGATCAGCCAGGACTGGATCATCGTGCGGATCTCGTCGGCGCCGGGGTCGAGGAACTCCGGTGCCAGCCAGTGCTCATGGGCGCGCCAGTGCTCGATGCCCACGTCGGGGAAGATGAAATCGCGTGCGAGGCCCTTGGTGGGCAGCTCGACCACACGGGTGATCTCCACGTTTCCCAGGGTGATGGTGTCCATGCCCCCAGCCTGCGACAGCACCGGTGGCCAAGGCATCAGTCATCCGACTGCACCTGTGGGACGCAGTCGGACGGCGTGCGGCGGGGCGCGGGTTAGAGTCGAACGGTGACCATGGTCGGGCGGGAGAGCGAAAGCGCGGCCGTGCTCGGGTTGACCAGCGGTGTTCTGATCCTGACGGGCGAACCGGGCGCGGGCAAGAGCACACTGCTGCACCTCGCGGCGGACCGGCACCGGGGCCGGGTGCTGCGGATGACGGGCAGCGAGAGCGAGGTGGACCTGCCGTTCGCGGGGCTGCACCAGCTGCTGCGACCGGTGCTGGACGAGACGGCCTCACTGCCCGCGCGACAGCGGTCCGCGCTGCTGGGCGCGATGGGGCTGATGGACGCGGCCCCGGACGGCACGGCCCCTGGCCCGGGCGGCCCGACGCTGGACCCGGAGGGCACCGGCACCGGACGCGCCGTGGCCGGGGAATCCGCGAGGTCAGGACCGCCCGGCCGACTGCTGCTCGGTGTGGCGCTCCTCGCCCTGCTCTCCGAACTCGCCCGCCGCTCCCCCCTCCTCGTGGTCGTCGACGATATGCAGTGGGTCGACACCGGCACACTGGAGACACTGGCCTTCGCCGCCCGCCGCATCCACGACGAACCCCTCACGGTGCTCGCCGGGACCAGGAGCCCCACGGGCGCCGGCACGGCCGCGGGGGCCGCGGCCACGGCGCCGTTCGCCGGGTTCCCCACACTTCCGCTGGCTCCGCTGGACACCGCCGCCGCGGGCCTCCTGCTGGACCGGCAGCCGCATCCGCCCGCCGGCGGCCGCCGGTTGCGCATCCTCGACCAGGCCGCGGGCAATCCCCTGGCCCTGGTCGAACTGGCCCGTGCGTACGGCGCCTGCGGTACGGAAACCGCCGACGAGGAGCTGCTGCCGCCCACCGACCGGCTGCTGCGGCTCTTCGCGGCCGACCTCGACACGCTCCCCGAGGCCACCCGGCGGGCACTCCTCCTGGTCGCGGCGGACGACCGGGCCGTACCGGGCCGGATCGAGGATCTGGCCCCGGCCGAGGCCGCCGGGCTGTTGAAGATCACCGGCGATGCGGGTGGCGGCCGACGGGCCCGCTTCCGCCATCCACTGATCCGGTCCGCCGTCTACCACTCGGTACCGCTGGCCGACCGGCGCGCGGCGCACCGCAGGCTCGCCGCGTCGCTCACCGCGGAACCCGACCGCCGTGCCTGGCATCTGGCCGCCGCCGCGGAGGAGCCGGACGAGGAGATCGCCGCCGCGCTCGAGGGGGCCGCGACCCGGGCCCTGGAGCGGGGTGGCCACACCGCGGCCGCCACCGCGCTGGAACGCGCCGCCGGGCTGAGCCCCGGCGCGTACGACCGGGCCCGCCGTCTGGTGGGCGCGGCCGGTGCGGCGGCCTCCACCGGGCAGCCGGGCTGGGTGCGTCAGCTCGCCGCGGGCGCGGCGGCGCTCACCGACGATCCGGCCCTGGTGGCGGAGGCGTCGCTGCGGGTCGGGCAGGTGCTCACGCTGACCGCCGAGCACGACGGCGCGCTGTCCTCGCTGCTGCGGGCGGCGGAAGCCCCGGAGTTGCGCCGGATCGCGGTGGCCACGGCGTCCGTGGCCGGTTTCTACTCCGGCCACGAGGAACACCGGCTCGCGGTGCGGGCACGGGCCGGCGGCGACCCGTGGACGCTCACGGTGACCGACCCCACCGAGCGCAGGGCCGAGCGGGTGGCCGCGCTCCCGGAACTCATGGAACGGGCGGGCGGGGACCCGGCCGTGCTCACCTCGCTCGGTGCCATGGCCTGGCTGCTGGACGAGACCGCCCTCGCGGTACGGATCTTCGACGACGCGCTCCACCGCTGGCGGTTGCGCGGCGCGCTGCCCACCGGGCTGGGCTGTTCGGCCGGATGGGCCTATCTGGACCACGGACTCTGGGCGCAGGCCCGGCTCGCCGCCGCGAACAGCACGTCCGCCGGGGCCGGGCTGTCGCACCTGGACGCCGCCGTACGGTCGCTGGACTCCGCCGTCCTGGCCCTCACCGGGCAGACCGCCGATGCCCGCGACGGTGCCGGGGCGGCACTGTCCCTGATCGATCCGCACCGCAGCCGCGCGGTCGCGGTACGCGCGCGCTGGGCCCTGGGTATGGCGGCGGTGGCCGACGGCGACCAGATGACCGCGTACGAACACTTCCGGCTGCTGTTCACGGCCGATGGCGACCCCGTCCACTACGCCGGCTCCCTCCCCGTGATCGCCGAACTGGCGGCCGCGGCCGTACGCACCGGCAACGGCGCCGAGGCCGCCGCCATCGTGGAACGCACCGCCGGACGGCTCGCGGACGATCCGTCACCGCGGCTGCGCATCCTCCTCCACCGCGCCCGTGCGCTGCTCGAACCGGACCGGGCCGAGCCGCACTTCGACGCGGCCCTGAGTGACCCCGCCGGGGTCCAGTGGCCTTTCGAACACGCGCAGATCCTCCTGGACCACGCCGAGTGGCTGCGCCGCCGCCACCGCGTCACCGAGGCCCGCACCGGGCTGAACACAGCGCTGGAGACGTTCCGCCGCCTCGGCGCCCGTCCCTGGATCGACCGGGCCAACGCCGAACTGCGCGCCGCCGGGGTCGACTCCACCCCCACCGCACCGGACGCGCTCACCTCACTGACCCCGCAGCAGCAGCACATCATCCGGCTGGCCGCGCAGGGGCTGAGCAACCGGGAGATCGGCGAGCGCCTCTTCCTCTCCCCGCGCACGGTCGGCTCCCACCTCTACCGGAGCTTCCCCAAGCTGGGGGTGACCGCCCGTTCCCAGCTGCGGGACCTGGTCGAGGCATCGTCCGCCGGGGTCGGCTGCGGGGTGTAGCGGGCCACCCGCTCCCCTGGTGACGAGCGTCACACCAGGTCGGACGTCGAACCCGCGTCATGGTTCCGCCGGGACCGGCTCTCCCCTCCATGAGGCACCCCGGCCCTTCGGGTGGGCCCGTATCGCTTCGGGAGGGCTCCGGCTCATGAACGGTCACAACGGTCGTATGGACCAGCGGATGGCGCTGTTACTGCTGGCGGGCGGCGTCACCGTGTACATCGCCTTCGAGCACCCCTCGTTCGGGACCGCACTCCTGGTCGGCGTGGGCGTGGTCACCCTGCTGCACCTTGTCCTCGACGGCCGCTGAGGGTGCCCATCCGTCAGGCGGACGGTGCGGTGCGTGTCCACTGCTGGTTGGTGGAGGCCGCGCACTCCCACATCTGCAACGGTGTCCCCGGGTCGCTGTATCCGTTGAACGCGTCGACACAGGTTCCGTGCTGGCGGATGGTGCCGTCGCCCTCGAGCCGCCACTGCTGGCGGTCCCCGCCGCCGCACCCGGCGAGGACGACCGGTGCCCCCAGGGCGCCTTCGTCCCCCGTCGCCGTCACACAGGTGTCCCCGTACACCCGCAGCTCCCCCGCCTCCGTGTAGGTGAACTTCTGACCGCTCGAACCCGCGCAGGGCGCGAGGCGCAGCGGCATGCCCTCCTGGTGCGGCACATCGACACAGAGCCCCGACCTGACCCCGACGTACGCGTACGCGGCGACGCGGGGCGCACTGCTGTGGGTGGGTGTGGGGGACTTCGACGCCGTGGGTGCGGACCGCCGGTGCGGCGCCTTCTTGGCCCGTGTGGCCGACGGGCTCGGCGATTTCGACGGCCGGTGGCTGCTGGGCGAGGTGGTGGCCGCAGGAGCCGTGTCCCGCGGGAGGCTGGGCACCGATGTGGCGGCGCGGGTCGGCGAGGAGGAGGTGTTACGTGTCTCCTCGTCCGGATAGAGGAGGACGGCGACGGTGGTGGTGGCGGCGACCAGGACCACGGCCACGACGCGCACCCGGCCGGCACGGCGGTGTTCCCGGTCTCCGGGACCCGCCGTCCGACCGCGTCGGGGTCGCCCCGGGGTGCCGGAGGGCCGTATTCGCTCCTGGTCGAACGCGGCCACCGCGTCGGGGTCGGGCTGGGACGGAGCCGACGGCAGGAAGACGGGTGACCCGGGAGCCGGTGCGGTACCGGATTCGAACACCGACCTCCCCTCGCATCCGGCGCCGCCGGAGCATGACGGGTCATCGCAGAATCGACACATCGTCATGGGTGGTGCCTCTTCTCGGTCTTGCGGTGTTGCCGGATTTCGAGTGGCCTTTGTACCAGGTCAACCCCGCCGCGCCCAGTGCCGGTCCATGGATCGCCCTACGCGGCCCGGCGCGGGTGGCCGCGGGAGCCCCGTCCCGGCGACTCGTCGTGGGAGGATTCGGGAGCGGATGGTGCACATGGGCTGTTTCCGTGACGGGAGGACGAAGGGTTCATGCGTGATCGGACGATCGACGACTTCCTGACCCGACTCGCCGCCCGGGTACCGGCACCCGGTGGCGGAGCCGTCGCCGCGCTGCACGCGGCGCAGGCCGCCGCGCTGGTCGGGAGGGTGGCCCGCCACAGCATGGGTGAGCAGTACGCCGAACACCGGGACACCGTCGCCTGGGTGGCCACCGAGGCGGACCGGTTGCGCGAGGACGCACTGCGGCTGGCGGAGACCGACACCGCGGCCTTCGCGGCGGTGGCCGAGGCCCACGAACTGCCCCAGGACACCGATGAGGCACGGGCCGCGCGAGCGGTGGGGACCGCCCGGGCGCTGGCGGCCGCGGCCACACCACCGGCCGAGGTGATCGGGGTGGCGCAGGTGGTGGTGGAACTGGCGGAGGAACTGCTGCCGCTGGCCAACCGCACCGTCATCGGCGATGTGGCCGCCGCGGCGGAGGCCGCGCGGGCCGCGGCCACCACCGCCAGGGTCAGGGTCGAGATCAACCTCGGCGGTGTGCGGGACGAGATCGTCTACGGAGAGCTGACCGCGGCGGCGGCGCGGGTCCCCACCCTGGTGGCCCGTGCGGAACGGCTGACCGCCGCGGTACGCGAGCAGATCGCCGCGTGACGTCCGTCGGCTACATCTCGGAGGGCCATGGACACCGACGGCGCCCCGGGAGCCCGTCAGGGCGTGCTGAACGGCACCGTCAGCCAGGGGCTGTCGGGGTCGGTGGCCAGCTCCCGGTGCGCGTCGAGGACGGTGGTGTACCAGGATCCGAAGTGCTCCTCGTCGAAGTGGAGGCACCGCCCGAGGATGTAACCGGCGGAGAACTCCTCCCACGAGCGATAGACGGTACGGGCCCGTGCGGACGCGCGCTCCAGCGCGGTGTGCGCCTCGGTCTCGGTGGCGTACCGCGCGCCCAGACCCCAGCGGGCCATCTTGGACGCGCGGCCGATGTCCCAGGCGGCGGCCGAGCGGACGATCCCGTCCGGCGGCAGCAGACCGTCCGCGCGGAAGCGGGCCTCGTAGCGCAGGATCGCGCCCACCAGCTCCCTCGCCTCCGCCACCAGGCGCCTGAAGCGGGCGTCGTCGGTGGGGGTGCCGGTCCGCCGGGCGCGGGCACGCAGTGACGCCTCCACAGAGTCCCGCCAGTGGTCGGTCGAGCCGTTCGCGCCCCGGAGGTGCATGGTGCGCGCCTCCAGGACGTGGTTCCAGAAGGAGGAGCTCAACTCCCGCTCCAGGAGCTCTTCCTGGACGCGCAGCCAGTCCTCCCGGTTGTGCACGCTCCAGTCCCGGGAGATCCGCTCGACCTCGCCCCGGTAGCCCATACCGTGCCAGTGCGCGGTGTTCCAGGCGTCCCCGTTGCGGAAGCACAGGTGGGCACCGCAGGCCAGCCCGTGCAGCAGCGGGCCGGGGCCGGGGACCCTGGTGCGCCGGGTGATGACCCGGTCCATCAGGTCGTCCGGCGCGAAGAGCTCGGTGTGCAGGTCGAGCCAGACGTCCCGTTCATCGGCGTCCGTCAGGAAGTACTGTTCGCACGGGGTGGCCGCGTTGACCACGAGGACGTCCACATGGCCGGGGACGATATGGGCCAGCATGCCGAGCGTGGCGTACTCGTAGACGAGGTACGGATGCGGCCGGGGCAGCACGCCGGCGGTGTACGCCTGCGCCACCACCCGGCCGTCGGAGGTGTCGACGGTCATCATCGGATGCTCGTCCTCGGCGGCCTCGCGGGCATGGTCGAGCCGGACCGGGTAGTACACCCCCTCGGTGGCGAGCGTGCGCAGATAGGCGTACCCGTTGTCCTGCCGGCTCAGCTTGTACAGGTGCTGTTCCAGATCGGTGGGTGCCTGCCAGCGGGCGGAGTCCTCCGGGGAGGGTATGGACGGGAAGAACTCGTCGTGGAGTTCGTCCTCGTTCACCACGTGCATGGGGTTCCTTTCCTCCGGTCCCGCCCCGAACCGGCTCCTGCAAGATCGGTTCGTAGCGTAACGGGGAGCCGGGCCCCGGCCCGCGCACGGGGCGCACGGCCGTCGTGGGCACGGGACACCATGCGAAATACGCCACTCGGAAGTCGCTGCGGGACCTTCGGGAACCGTACGGCGCGGACCGGCGTCGTGGTGGACGAGGCCGCTCCAGGCGCGTTCGGCCCGCGGTTGCCGCCCTCGAGGAAGCCGTGGTCAGAGGGCATGTTGTGGCAATCACAGAAGGGCCCATGGGTCCTCATGTGGGACGATGTCCGACAGGTGTTCTCGCGCCTGTGGCGACGGAGTGATACGGGGGAAAGACATGTCGTTGCGCGATTTGGTGCGCGATGAGGCGATTGCCTCGATGTCTCGTTCGGAACGGTTGACAGCGGTGCGTTCGATCCGGCTGTACTTCCAACGACCGGACGAGCCGGGCTTTTTGGTCTCCGAGACGCAGGAGGGTCCGGTCGTACCGGTCTTCACGTCCCTGGAGCGGCTCGCGCTGTTCGCGGGCGTCTGCGCATGGGCTTCGACGACGCTCGAGGACGTACTGGAGCTGCTCCCCGAGGGAGTCCGTGCCCTGGTCGACCCGCTGGGCCCGAAGACGATGGTGTTGGACGCACGGTCCCTGGACGACGTGGCCGGCCTGGACAACGAGGGCGGCATGGGCGACGGCACCGCCGCGCGACAGACATCGGAGGACGGCCGATGACCGACCACGACAAGGGAGGCGGAGCGGCCGGGGACGGCCCGGCGCCGGGCGATGGTTACCGCGTGGAGATCGCTTCGGTACGCAAGGTGCTGACTCCGCTGGAGGAGTCGGTCCTCGCCGCGGCGAAGATCAAGAAGGACTGGAAGAGCTTGGCGGAGACCATCGCCAACGACGCTGAGTTCGACATCTACTCCTCCTCGGAGAAGATGCTCCATTCCTGGGGCTTCGGCATGGGCCGGGTGGCCGACCAGGCCAAGGTCGTGGTGCAGACACTGCAACAGGTGCTCGCCGCCTACATGCTGGCCGACCTGCTGCGCATCAAGGACTTCGCTCCGACCGAGGACAACATCGCCAAACTCCCCTTCGGCAAGCACGGGATGGAGGCATGGAAGGACGGCTACCGCCCGAAGTTCGATCCGCCACCGGAGATCTACCAGGAGCCCTGGATGGACGACGACGGAACCACGGTCACCGGAGACGTCCCCGGCCCGGGGCGGTACCGCGTCGACGGTGACAATCCCGGCTGGGTGACCGAAGGCGGAGGAAAGGCGCCCATCGCGTGACGCAGAAGGACGCCATGGAGGGTGGGGCGGCCGAGCGTATACCCGCTCATGCGCAGCCGTCGGATGTGATTCCTGGTTCGCCGAAGTCGATTGAGGCTCTGGCGGTCACGCTGCGGGCTTATGCGGGGGCGTTCAAGGATGGGGAGGACCAGCTCAGCGATCTGTCGTTGATGAACTGGACGGGTGCGGCGAATGAGGGTTTCAAGACCGCTACCGAGAAACTGCCGCAGCATCTGGAGGCGGCGCAGAAGTACTTCGCCTCGGCTGCCGGTGCGCTGGATGCTTATGCGGACAAGCTGCGGTCGGTGCAGAAGAAGGTCAAGCCGGTCATCGAGGACGCGGATGAGGCCCGCGCTGTCTCCAAGCGTTACTGGGAGCGGGTGACGAAGTACAACGAGGCCGTCGACCGCAAGGACGAGACGCTGCCGGAGCGGCCGCCGGAGGAGGATCCGGGGCTGAGTGCGCTCAACGCGTGCTACAAGCGGCTGGACAAGCTGGAGGAAGAACTCCGGCTCATTGTCACCGCGTCGAAGAAGAAACTCGACGCCGCCGCGAAGGATGCCCCCGACACTCCCCCGGCCAAGTCGGCTTGGGAATCGTTCAAGTCGGGTGCGGGGAGGTTCTTCGGGGGTGCGGGGGAGACCGTCTACGGCTGGTACGAGGGCATCGAGGACCTGGTCGAAGGCGGTCCCGGGGGCGCCATGCTCCAGCTGGCGGGCATGGCCGACGGCGCCGCCTACGCCGTGGACCATCCCAAGGAGTTCGCCAAGGCCGCCCTGAACTGGGAGGAGTGGCAGCGCGATCCCGCCCGCGCCGCCGGGCAGCTCACCCCCGA
>NZ_JBWKKP010000003.1:444703-492189 GCF_056431485.1 Streptomyces sp. NPDC045899 | reverse complement strand
AGCGGGAAGGACAGCGCCCGCCGCACCTCTGTGGCCGTAGCCTGGCTGAACGCCTTCTCCTTGATGCCTCCCCCCCCCCTCCCCCCCCCCCCCCCCCCTCCCCCTCCTCCCCCCCCCCCCCCCCCCCCCCCCCCCCCCCCCCCCCCCCCCGCCCCCGACGGGGTGACGGCGGCTCAGCCCGGCACCCTGCTGTCGAAGGCGTGGAGGTAGCCGTTGACCGGGCGGACGTCGGTGACGACGAGCCCGGCGGCGGTCATCCGCTCCGTCATGCTGTCCGTGGTGTGCTTGCGGCCACCCACGTTGAGCAGCAGGAACAGATCCATCGCCGTGGTGAAGGAGGCGGGGCTGTTGTCGACGAGGTTCTCGATGACCACGACCCGGGCGCCCGGCCGCGCGGCCTTGACCACGTTGGCCAGGGTGCGGCGGGTGCTGTCGTCGTTCCACTCCAGGATGTTCTTGATGATGTACAGATCGGCCTGGACCGGGATCTCCTGACGGCAGTCGCCGGGCAGCAGCGTGGCGCGGTCGGCCAGCGGGCCGCCGTCGCGCAGCCGGGGGTCGGCGCCCGCCACCACCGGCGGCAGGTCCAGGAGCGTACCGCGCAGGGCCGGATGACGCTCCAGCAGACCGGCCAGCACATGTCCCTGGCCACCGCCGATGTCCACGACCTCCTTGATGCCCTCCAGGTCGAGGAAGGCGGCGACGTCCTCGGCGGACTGCCGGCTGGAGGTGGTCATCGCCCGGTCGAACACCCGGGCCGACTCGGGGGCGTCCTCGTGGAGGTAGCGGAAGAAGTCCTTGCCGAAGACCTCGTCGAAGATGACACCGCCGGAGCGGACCGCGTCGTCGAGTCGCGGCCATGCCTCCCAGGTCCACGGCTCGGTGCACCACAGCGAGATGTAGCGGAGGCTGTGCGGCGCGTCCTCGCGCAGCAGCCGGGAGACCTCGGTGTGGGCGAAGCGGCCGTCCTCGGTCTCGGCGAAGATGCCGCAGCAGGCCAGCGCGCGCAGCAGCCGCCGCAGCGGATCGGGCTGCGCATCGACGGCGGCGGCCAGTTCGCCGACGGTGGCGGGCTGCTCGTCCAGGGCGTCGGCGACGCCGAGCCGGGCGGCGGCGCGGACGGCGGCCGCGCGGGCGGCGCCGAAGGCGATCTCGCGCAGCTGCCGGGTCGCCTGCGGCGCGGCGGGGGCGGATGGGGTGGTCCCGGTGGTGGTCATGGCGTCGCCTCTCAGCACCGGCCCGCGGGTACGGAGCTCCCGCAGACGTTGTCGGTGAAGGTGTTCCTGGGGCCCTTGTCCCGGTCGGCCAGGTCGACCGGCCTGTTGCCGTTCATCACGTTGCGGCTGACGGCGTTGTTGGTGTTCTGTACGCCGACGAAGCTGTTGAAGAGCACCACACCGCCGGACATGGGGGTGCGGCCCTTGTTGTTGAACACCTGGTTGCCGGTCACCTGGCTCCCCGCGGAACCGGTGAGCACGATGCCCGCGCCCTGGATGGCGGGGAGCCGGTTGCTGGCCGGGCAGAGCCGGTTGTTCTCCAGCACGATGTTGTGCCGGAGGGTGAGGGCACCGGCGCGGGGCTTGTTCTCGTCGCCGATGACGAAGAGCCCGCCGCAGTTGCCGGTGATGACGTTCTGCTCGACGGTGACGTGGCGCATCCGCCGGATCACCACGCCCAGACCGTTGCCGCTCAGCCGGTTGCCCGCCACCTCGGTGCCGCGCGCGTTGAGGGCCCCGGCCTCGTGGGTGTTGGTGTTGACGATGTGGATGCCGGATTCCCGGTTGCCGCGCAGGACGTTGCGGGTGAAGGCGGCCCGGGTGGACAGCTCCTGACCGATGCCCTGCTGGCCGTTGCGGGCGGAGGTGACCCTGCGGATCCGCAGCCGGTCGGTGCGCGAGGCCCAGATGCCGTTCTTGGGGAAACCGCTGACGGTCAGCGACTGGATGCGGACATTGGTGACGGGCCGCTGGGCCGTCCCGGTGACGCACAGTCCGTGGCCCGCCTTGCCGCAGGCGTTGGCCGACGCCTTCCTGGCCGGTCTGAGCACGGTGCGGGGGCCCGCGCCGCGGATGGTCAGCCGGGAGGTGGTGATCTGGACGTTCTCCCGGTAGACACCGGGCAGCAGCCGGATGGTGTCCCCGGGCCGGGCAAGCTCCACGGCCGTCTGGATGGACTGGCCGGGACGGACGACATGGAGGGGTTCGGGTCCGCCGCTCGCCGCGGACCCGGTGGCCTGGGCGCTGGGGAGAGCGGCGAGTTCAAGGGCGAGGGCGGCCGCGGTGACAGCCGTGAGCAGGCAGAGTTTTCGTGTACGCATGAACAGGAAGCTAGGCGGGCCCCGCACCACTCGCCACTTATGATCCATTTGCCGGATTCGCCGGAATGCCCCTCATCCGAGTACGCGAGAGCCGCCGATCGGCAGGTCCCACAGTGCCTCGCGCGGAGCGCCGGTGGTCTCCCAGGCGGCCCGCACCCGGTGCAGCGGTTGCAGCGGCGGTTCGGCCGAGAGCAGGAAGGTGGACCAGTGCATGGGCACCAGCGCCCGTGCCCCCAGGTCACCGAAGGCCCGTACGGCCTCCTCCGGATCGGTGTGCACCGTCCGCAGCATCCAGCGCGGGTCGTACGCGCCGATGGGCAGCAGCGCCAGGTCGATACCCGGGTAACGGCGGCCGATCTCCCGGAACCAGTGGCCGTAGCCGGTGTCCCCGGCGAAGTACACCCGCTGTCCGTCCGGCCCGGTGAGAACCCAGCCGCCCCACAGCGAACGGCAGGTGTCGGTCAGGGTGCGTTTGCTCCAGTGGTGCGCGGGGACGAAGTCGAAGCGGACCGGGCCGCCCTCACCGCCGAGTTCGGCCCCCTCCCACCAGTCCAGCTCGGTCACCCGGGTGAAGCGGCGGGCGCGGAACCACCGGGCCAGACCGGCGGGGACGAACAGCGGGGTGGCGCGGGGCAGCCGTGCGAGGGTCGGCGCGTCCAGGTGGTCGTAGTGGTTGTGGCTGATGACGACGGCGTCCACCGGCGGCAGGTCCTCCCAGCGGACCCCGGGCGGGGTGACCCGGGCCGGGGTGCCCAGGATCCGGCGCGCCCAGACCGGGTCGGTGAGCACGGTGAGCCCGCCGATCCGGACCACCCAGGTGGCGTGGCCGACCCAGCTGAGCGCGGTCTGACCGGGTCCGGTCAGCGGCAGCGGACCGGGGGCGAAGGGGAGTTCGGGGATCTCGCGCAGCGCCTCCACCGGCGGCCGCAGCCGGCCCTCCCGGGCCAGCCGGGCGATGGCCCGCACGCCCGGCAGCGGTGAGGTCAGCCGGTGCACGAACGACCGCGGCCAGCTGCGCACCTCGCCGAGCGGACGCGGCGCGGAGAGCGCGGGCACGGACAGCGGGGACACGGCCGGGGCGGAGGCCGGAGCCGGACGGGGCCGGCCGGCGGTGGTGGCCGGGTCGCGGTGCCGCTCGGCCGGTTCCGGCTCGGCCTGCTCGGCGTGGTCGGTCATGGCGTGGACTCCCTTCCCTCGGCGGGACCCCCGCGGGGGCGTCGGCCGCCGTCCTCGGTCAGCGTCCGGAAGGCCCTGTCGAAGGCGGCCAACGCCGCCCGTACATGCGGTAGTTCCAGCGGCTCCGGCGCGTCGAGCGCACGCTGCCGCTCCTCATCGGTCGCCCCGAGGAAGGGCAGCGTGGACAGCCGGACCCGCAGGGTGTGCGGAGGGTCGCCGAACCGGTGGCCGCCCGCCACGGCGCGGCCGGTCCGCGTGCTCAGCTCACGCTCCAGCTCCACCGAGTCGGTGATGTTGCGCGCGGCCAGCACTCCGCGCAGTTCGTCGAGGTCGGCGTAGAGATGACGGCCGGCCTGGGGCGGCCGGCACAGCGCGCCCACGGCGGTGAGCGAGCGGTAGACCGCGGCGGCCACCGCGCCGTGCGCCCTGGCCGCGGCGGCGGTGCGGGCCCGCACCGGCGGGGGCTCCTCCAGCGTGTACCCGGCGGCCGCGGCGACCGGGGCGGGCAGTCCGGAGCGTACGGCGGTGAGCAGGGAGAGCACCCGGGCCCGCAGCTCCAGCCCGCGGTCGGTGGCCGGGAACCGGGCGATGGCCGCGGGCCATCCGGCCGGGGTGAACGCGCCGACCAGGTCGGAAAGCACGATCACGTCCTCGGGGCACATCTCGGCGGGGCTGAGCAGCACCGTGCCGTGCGGATGGTGGACGGTGTCCCGCCAGGTCTCATCGCTGACGATCAGCAGCCCCTCGGCCACGGCCGCCTCGCACACCTCGTGCATCAGCTCCGGCGGCGCCACCGTGCCGGTCGGGTCGTCGGCCACCGACAGCAGCAGCATCCGCGGCCGTCCGTCCTCGGCGCGGATCCGGCGGACGGTCTCCAGCAGGGCGAACGGATCGGGCAGTCCGCCGCACTCGGCGGGGACGGGCGCGTGGTAGGCCCGCCGGTCGACCAGCCGTACCAGCGGCGCGTACCAGGCGGCGCAGGGCCGGGGCAGCAGGACGTCACCGCCGGAGGCCGAGGCCAGCAGGGCGAGCAGCAGCGGTTCGGCACCGGGGGCGACCACCACATGCGCCGGGTCGGTCCACAGTCCGCGCCGTGACCAGTAGCCGCAGGCGGCGTCGCGCAGTTCGGCCGAGCCGCCGACCGGCTCCGGAGCGGTGCGGTGCGCCGCCCCGGCGAAGCGTTCGGCCAGCTCGGGGAGGACGGGCAGGCCCCCGTCGTCCCGGTCCGCCGGAGCCGGTGCGGTCCACTGCCGCTGCATCCGTCCACACCTCCGCCTGGCTGCCCCCGGTATCCGTGCTGACCTGTCCACCTTCGCAGATCTCCGGCACCGTTTCGCGGGACCGGGCCGGGGGACCCGGGCGGCATGACAGCGATGCCCGAACAGCGCGATGTGGTGGAGCTGCTCACCGAGGAGCACCGTCAGGTGCAGGAGCTCTTCGACGGCTACCGGGCGGCCGGGGACCCGGCGCGGCGGCGGCGGCTGGTGGAGCGGATCACCGTGGAGGTGGTGCGGCACTCGGTGGCCGAGGAGAGCCATCTGTATCCGACGGTGCGCACGGCCCTGCCGGACGGCGATCAGATCGCGGACGAGGAGATCGAGGAGCTGGCCGAGGCGGAACGGATCCTGGCCGAGCTGGACGCGCTGGACCCCCGGGACCGGGAGTTCGACCCGCTGGTGCGGCGGCTGATGGATGTGGTGTCCATGCATATCCGCGGTGAGGAGGACCTGGTCTTCCCCGAGCTGCGAGAACGGCTCACCGCCGAGGAGCTGCTGGTCCTGGGCCTGCGGGTCGGGGAGACGACGGCTCCGGTGCCGCCGCTCAGCCCGGAGGGCCCTGGCCCGGGGCGGACCCTCGCCGACCGCGTCCGGGAGCGGCTGACCGGTCGAGGGCGATGAGGTTCTTCTCCAGCCCCCGGCCGCGGGTGCGCACCACGGTCCCGGCCAGCTCGGTGAGCTTGCGGTTGCTCCGCTGGGAGGTGCGGCGCAGCAGGTCGAACGCCTCGTCCGGATCGCAGCCCAGCACATGCATGACGATGCCGCACGCCTGGTCGACGACGGGGCGGGAGCGGAGCGCCGCGTCCAGCTGGTCGACCTGGGCGAGGGCGTCGCGGTAGAGGCGGTCGCGGGCCAGGCTCTCGGTGGCCAGGTCGCCGAGGAGTTCGGTGGTGCCGCGGGCGGCCTCCGCCAGGGGGCCGGGGCGGAGCCCGTAGAGCGAGACGGTCACCTCCAGCCCGTCGCAGGCGAAGGGCAGGGTGACGGTGGAGCGGATGCCCGCGTCCAGCGCCCAGGCACGGAAGGCCGGCCAGCGGGTCTCCCGCAGGAGATCGTCGGCGCCGACCGGGCAGCCGCCCCGCTGGGCATCGGGGATCGGCCCCTCCCCGGCGCTCAGCTGCACCGAGACCAGCGAGGACAGATCGGGGTGGGTGGCCGCCGTGGCCGGGCCGCCGTCGGCGGCGGACCCCTGTCCGTCCGGCGCGGCCATGGCGGTGGCGGCGGCGCCGCATCCGGTGGGGGTGTGGGCCAGCGCCTGTTCGGCGAGGTCGGCCAGCCCGCGGCCCAGGGACGGGGCGTCGGGCTGACAGGGGCGGCTGTGGCTGCGGTCCGGCATCACCCCTCCCTCCGTCGTCCTCGGCTGGCTGCCGTACGGTTGCGGCTTCCCACAGCGGTGTGCGGAAAACCACAGCCGGGCCGTGCACCGGAGACGATCACGCTACGGTGTGCCCATGACCGGGGCGCAGGAGTTCGGCGCGGAGCTCACAGACTTCCGCAGACGGGTCGAGGAACTGAGGAACGCGCGGGCGCTTCCCGCGCAGGAGCGGCTGTCCGTACTGGACGCCGCTCTTTTCGAGCTCCAGCACGTGGTGGACGTGCTGGTGCCGCGCTACGAGGAGCTGGCCGGGACGGCGCGCGCCCCGGACGGGTCCCGGTCCGACGCCCGTGAGCAGCAGTTGCTGCGGGTGCTGTTCCAGCACGTGCCGGTGGCGGTGGTGCTGCTGGACCGCGAGGCGGTCGTACGGCGGATGAACGAGGCGGCCACCCGGCTGTTCAACACCCGGGCGGGCTACGCCACCGGGCGGCCGCTGGCCTCGTCGCTGCGCCGGGACGGCCAGGCGGCGCTGCGCTCCCAGGTGGCCGCGGTGGCCCGGGGCGAGGGCGGCCGCAGTCTGACGGTGCGCCTCTCCCAGCCCTCGGCGGAGGGCGAGGTACGGGTGACCCTGGCGGCGCTGCGGCCACCGGGCGAACCGCATCCTGCGGTGCTGGCGGCGTTCCAGCCCGGGGTGCCCGCCGAGGCCGACGGCGCGCCGGATGCGCGGAAGCCGCGTCCGGGTCCCGACCTTGCCGAGGTGACCCGCCATGCGGAGCTGCTGGACCTGGTCGACGACATGACCGCGGCGCTGCTGGCGGGCGCGGCACCGGCCGACGGCGGACCGGAGGCGGTGCTGGCGCGGGCGGCGGAGGTGCTGCACGGCCGGTTCGCGGACTGGGTGATAGCCGACCTGGCGCCGGAGAAGCCCTCCGGGTCGCCGCGCCGGGTGGTGGCGCTCGGCCCGCCGGAGGCGGTCGGCGACCGGGTCGCGTCGCTGACCGAACAGGACCCGGCGGACTGTCCGCTGGTGCTGGACGCGCTGGAGGACGGGGTGTCGGCGCTGCGGGTGAGCCCGCCGGACGCGGACGCCTTCGGCCGGGACGCGGAGGGGGCACCGGTGCTGGTCCGCGAGGAGGTGACCTCGCTGTTGTGCATACCCCTGCGCACCGCGCCCGACCGTCCGGTCCGGGGTGCGCTGACCCTGTTCCGGGTGGGCGGACGGGATGGTTTCGCGATGGCCGAGGCCGGGGTGGCGGACCGGGTCGGCCGCCATATCGCGCTGGCGCTGCCGCGTCCGGCGTCCGGATCCTGACCCGGCCCGCCCGGCTCAGGCGGCGTCCGCTCCGGCCTCCTCGCCCAGCCGGGCGCAGGTGCGGGAGATGAGCCGGGAGACATGCATCTGGGACAGGCCCATCCGGTCGGCGATCCGGCTCTGGGTCTCGTCACAGAAGAACCGCAGGTAGAGGATCTCCCGCTCACGTTCGGGCAGGGCCCGCAGCCGGGGCCGCAGGGATTCGCGCTGGACCACCCGCTCGTACGACGGCTCGGTCGACCCGAGGGTGTCCACCAGCGCGTAACCGTCGTCGGCGCCGCGCAGTTCGGCGTCCAGGGAGAGCGGGGCGAAGCTGCCCAGGGCCTCCAGGCCGACGCGGACGTCCTCCTCGCTCATCCCGGTGTGGGCGGCGATCTCGGCGGCGCCGGGGGTCCGGTCGTCCGGGGTGCGGGTCAGCTCCTGGAGAGCGGTGCGGACCCGGTTGCGCAGTTCCTGGACCCGCCGCGGGACGTGCAGCCCCCACAGGTGGTCACGGAAGTGCCGCTTGACCTCGCCGACGACGGTCGGCACGGCATAGCTCTCGAAGGCCGGGCCGCGCTCCGGGTCATATCCCCGGACCGCCTTGACCAGCCCGACCATGGCGACCTGGCGCAGGTCCTCGGTCGCCTCGCCCCGGTTGCGGAACCGGAGGGCCAGCCGTTCGGCCATGGGCATCCAGGCCCGGACCACCTCTTCGCGCAGGGCCTCCTTGGCGGGGCCGTCGGGCAGGGCGGAGATCCGGTGGAAGGCCGCCACGGTGTCGGGGGCGTCGTCGTGCGGATGTCGGGAGCGTGCTCGTACGGATGTCATGCGCCGGTGTCTCCCTTGAGCTATGGTCGGATCACCAAAAGGAGCAAAACCGGACAGAGTCGGCGACCAGTCGAGACACGCCTCCCGCAGCCAGGCTGCTCCATGGCGTGCCTCCGGTCCGAAGCACACCGTGCGCCTGCCCGTCGCGAGCCCCGCCAAACCAGGCCGAACCAGGTTTTCTTCCCGGCATCCCCCGGTATCCCCCGGCTGTCCGTCGCACCGGCTGCCCGCCACGAGGAGGGCTCATGACCGAGTACGGCTACTTCCTGGCCGCCGAAGAACACGGACCCGCCGCACTCGTCGAACAGGCACGGATGGCGGAGCAGGCCGGATTCAGCGCCCTGTGGATCTCCGACCACTTCCACCCCTGGACCGGCGCCCAGGGCCAGAGCCCCTTCGTCTGGTCGGTCATCGGCGCCCTCTCCCAGGCCACCAGTCTGCCCGTGCAGACCGCGGTGACCTGCCCCATCCTGCGGATCCACCCAGCGGTCACCGCCCAGGCCGCGGCGACCAGCGCGGTGCTGCTGGAGGGCCGGTTCCGGCTGGGCGTGGGCACCGGCGAGGCGCTCAACGAGCACGTACCGGGCGGTCCGTGGCCCCAGGCGTCGATCCGGCTGGAGATGCTGGAGGAAGCCGTCTCGGTGATGCGCCGGCTCCTGGACGGCCAGGAGGTGAGCCACCACGGCAAGCACTACACGGTGGAGAACGCGCGGCTGTACACGCTGCCCGAGGAGCCGGTGCCCATCGACATCGCCGCCGCCGGTCCGGCCGCCGCGGAGCTGGCCGGACGGGTCGGCGACGGCTTCATCACCATGGTCCCGGACGCGGAGATCGTGGCGCGGTTCCGCCGCGGCAGCGGCGCGAGCGGCAACTCCAAACCCGTGCGCGGCGGACTCAAGGTCTGCTGGGGCACCGACCCCTACGAGACGCTGGGCACGGCCCACCGGCTGTGGCCGAACCTGGGGCTCCCCGGGGAACTGGCCCAACTGCTGCCCACCCCGGCCCATTTCGAGCAGGCCGCCGAGCTGGTCACCCCCGAACAGCTCGCGGGCCGGGTGACCTGCGGCGACGACCCGGAGGCACACACCCGGGCGCTCGCGGCGTACGCCGAGGCCGGTTTCGACACCGTCTACGTCAATCAGATCGGTCCCGACCAGCGCGGGTTCTTCGACTTCTACCGCACCAAAGTGCTGCCCCAGCTGCCGGGTTGAGGCCGGCCATGACCGGGACCGTGGCCGATCACCTCCTCGCCCGGCTCGGTGAGTGGGGTGTGGCGCATGTCTTCGGCTGTCCCGGCGACGGTCTCGGCGGACTGCTCGCGGCCTGGGAGCGGGTGCGGGACGCACCGCGGTTCATCCGCTCCGGACACGAGGAGCTGTCCGCCCTGGAGGCCGTCGGCTACGCCAGGTTCAGCGGTCGGCTCGGAGTCTGCGCGGCGCCCTCGGGACCGGGCGCGGTCCAGCTGCTGGGCGGGCTGTACGACGCCAAACTGGACCGTGTCCCGGTGGTGGCGCTGGTCGGACAGGCCCCCCGCAGCGCGATGGGCGGCTCGTACCCGCGCGAGGTGGACCTGCCCGCCCTGTTCCAGGACGTCGCCTCCGCGTTCCTGGAGACCGTGACCGTTCCCGAGCAGCTGCCGAATGTGCTGGACCGGGCGATCCGCACCGCCTACGCGCGCCGCGCCCCCACCGCCGTGATCGTCCCGTCCGATGTGCAGGAGCTCGTGTACGCACCGCCCGGTCACGCGTCCGCGATGGTGCCCTCCAGCCTCGACCGCAGCGGCTGGTCCGCGGTGCCGTCCGGTGCCGCGCTGGAGCGGGCCGCGGAGGTGCTCAACGCCGGTGACCGGGTGGCCGTGCTGATCGGCCGGGGTGCCGCCCGGGCCCGTGCCGAGGTGCGGCGGGTGGCCGAACGGCTCGGCGCGGGCGTGGCCAAGGCGCTGCTCGGACTGGACGCGCTCAGCGATGAACTCCCCTACGTCACCGGGCCGATCGGACCGCTGGGCACCCGTCCCTCCTACGAGCTGATGCGGGACTGCGACACCCTGCTGACGGTCGGCTCCAGCTTCCCGTACAGCCACCACCTCCCCGAGAGCGGCGTGGTACGGGCGGTTCAGATCGATCTCGACCCCCATATGATCGGGCTCCGTTACCCCTACGAGGTCAATCTGGTCGGCGACGCCCGGGAGACCCTGCTGCGGCTGCTGCCCCTGCTGCACCGCGCCGAGGACCGTGCCTGGCAGGACGGGGTCGTGGCGGGCGTCCGGCGGTGGCGGCGGGCGCTGGCGCACCGCGCGGCACTGCCCGCCGACCCCCTCAACCCCGCGTACGTGGCCGATCGCCTGGATCCGCTGCTGCCCCCGGACACCATCGTCACCTGCGACTCCGGAGCCGTCGCCCCCTGGTACGCGCGCCATCTGCGGATGCGCGGCGAGCTGCGCGCCGCGCTGTCGGGCACGCTCGGCACGGCGGGGTGCGCCGTCCCGTACGCGATCGGGGCGAAGTTCGCCCGTCCCGAACGGCCGGTGGTGGCGCTGGCCGGGGACGGCGCGATGCGCAGGACCGGCCTGGCCGGACTGATCACGGCCGCCGCGTACCGCGACGCCTGGGAGAACCCGCGGCTGGTCATCGGCGTCTGGCACGACCGGGAGGACGGGGGCGCGGCGCCGCGGGGCAGTCCCGAGGTCCCCTACGCGGGGTTCGCCCGGTCCCTCGGGCTGACCGGGATCCGGGTGGAGCGGCCGGAGTACGTGGAACAGGCGTGGCGCGAGGCACTGACGGCGGACGGCCCGGCGGTGGTGGAGTTCCGGACCGACCCCGGGGTGACACCGCTGCCGCCGGACGCGGACTGGGAGGAGTGGGAGGGCCCGGCGGAGACCGGCGAGGACCGGTGAACCGGGGAGGGAGCACATGCCATGACGGAACCGAAGGCGTTCGACGAGGCGCCTGTACAGGAGCTCGCGACGAAGGGAGCCTCCCCATGACGGACGACCGCAAGGAGCGGCAGCGCGAGGCGTACCGAGCCGCCGAACCCGCCGAGGGCCCCCTCACCACCGACCAGGGCGTGGCGGTGGACCACACCGACGACTCGCTGTCGGCGGGTGACCGCGGCCCCACGCTGATGGAGGACTTCCACTTCCGCGAGAAGCTGACGCACTTCGACCACGAGCGGATCCCCGAGCGCGTGGTGCACGCCCGGGGAGCGGGCGCGTACGGCTACTTCGAACCGTATGAGTCCTGCGCGGAGTTCACCCGGGCGGCCTTCCTCCAGGACCCGTCGGTGCGCACCCCGGTCTTCGTCCGGTTCTCGACCGTGCAGGGACCGCGCGGTTCGGCGGACACCGTGCGCGACGTCCGGGGCTTCGCGACGAAGTTCTACACCTCGGAGGGCAATTACGATCTTGTCGGCAACAACATGCCGGTCTTCTTCATCCAGGACGGCATCAAGTTCCCCGACTTCGTGCACGCGCTCAAGCCGGAGCCGCACAACGAGATCCCCACCGGTGCGTCCGCCCATGACACGCTGTGGGACTTCGTCTCGCTCCAGCCCGAGACGATGCACATGATCATGTGGCTGATGTCGGACCGGGCGATCCCGCGCAGCTACCGCATGATGCAGGGGTTCGGGGTGCACACCTTCCGCTTCGTGAACGCGCGCGGCAAGGGCACCTTCGTGAAGTTCCACTGGAAGCCCCGGCTGGGGGTGCACTCGCTGGTGTGGGACGAGGCCCAGGAGTGCCAGGGCCGGGACCCGGACTTCAACCGGCGCGATCTGTGGACGGCGATCGCGTCGGGCGAGTACCCGGAGTACGAGCTCGGGGTGCAACTGGTCGCGGAGGAGGACGAGTTCACCTTCGACTTCGACCTGCTCGACGCCACGAAGATCATTCCGGAGGAGCAGGTGCCGGTGCGGCCGATCGGCCGGATGGTGCTGGACCGCAATCCGCACAACTTCTTCGCCGAGACCGAACAGGTCGCCTTCCACACCGCGAACGTGGTCCCCGGGATCGACTTCACCAACGACCCGCTGCTCCAGGCGCGCAACTTCTCCTACCTGGACACCCAGCTGATCCGGCTGGGCGGCCCCAACTTCGCGCAGATCCCGGTCAACCAGCCGGTCTCCCCGGTGCGCACCAACCAGCGCGACGGCCTCCACCAGAGCGCGATCCACACCGGTACCCACTACTCCCCCAACTCCCTGGGCGGTGGCTGCCCGGCCATCGCCGGACCGGACGGCTACGCCTTCTCCCACTACGCGGAGCGGGTGGACGGCGCCAAGATCCGCAAGCGCAGCGCCAGCTTCCAGGACCACTACAGCCAGGCGGCGCTGTTCTGGAACAGCATGAGCGCATGGGAGCGCCGGCACATCGTCGACGCCTTCCGCTTCGAACTGGGCAAGGTCGGGACGGTGGAGATCCGGGAACGGACGGTCGGCGAGCTGGCTCGTATCGACCACGGCCTGGCCACCGCGGTGGCCGAGGGCATCGGGGTCGCCGTGCCCGCGCCCGGTCCGGAGGACCACAAGCCGCTGGTCTCCCCCGCGCTCAGCCTCGACCTGCTGCGCGGTGACCATTCGATCCGCACCCGCACCATCGCGGCGCTGGTCACCGACGGGGTGGACACCGTCCAGCTCGGCCAGGCGAAGGAGGCACTGACCGCGCGGGGCGCCGTGGTGGAGGCCCTGGCCCCGCACGACGGCACGGTACGGGGCAGCGACGGCGAGGACTGTCCGGTGGACCGGGCGCTGCCGACCGTCGCGTCGGTGCTCTACGACGCGGTGCTGCTGCCCGGCGGCCCGGTCGGCACCCCGGACCTGTCCTCCGACAGCGCGGCGATGCGGTTCGTCCGGGACGCGTACCGGCACGCCAAGCCGATCGGCGCGCTGGGCTCGGGGGTGGGACTCCTGGCGGCGCTGGAGACCGAGGGACTGCACATCGCCTCGGGCCACGGCCATGTGTGCGCGGACCACGGAGTGGTCACGGACACCACGACGGGTGCGGCGAGCGAGGAGTTCACCCGGGCGTTCACCGAGGCCGTCGCCGCGCACCGCCACTGGGACCGGCCCGCGGCGCGCTGCTGAGGCGGGGCGTGCTCCGGAGCGGGGCGTGCTCCGGAGCGGGCCCCGCTCCGGAGCACGCCGGGCGCCGCGCCTCGGGGCGCTATGCCTCGCGGCCGAGGAGGGCCAGCAGCTTGGTCTGCGCGTCGGCGCCCGGCGGCGGTTCCACCGGGGCGGCGAACAGTCCGCTCTCCTCCAGGTCGGCGGCGTACGGTGCGACCTCGCGGACCGAGAAGTCCACCAGCGGCCGGGGGATGCGCTCATCCGCGCCGATGGCCCGCGCCAGGTCCCAGGCGTGCACGACCGCGTCCGCGGTCATCTGGGCGCAGTAGTGCGCGGCGGGGGTCTCACCGAAGGAGAGGTCCACCGTCCGGTCGAGGGCACCGGACTCCCGGAACGCCGCGCGGGCATCGGCCGCGACCGCGTCCCAGGTGGCGACCGGGTCCTCGCCCAGCAGATCGCCCTCCAGGGCCTCGCCCTGGTCGGCGAGGCTGGATCCCTCCGTCACCAGGGGCGGCACCCACATCTGCTCGACGGCCAGGTGGTTCACCAGGTCGCGTACGGTCCACTCGGTGCAGGGCGTCGGGGCGGCCCACTGGTCCGGGGTGATCGCGTGCACCCGCTCGGTGAACAGGTCCAGCGCCTCGGCGTACCGGGCCAGCAGCGGTTGATCGGCCATGGTGCTCCTCGTCGTGCCGCCCCCGGCGGCGGTCGTCCCCCGTCAGGGGTCAGCCCCGGTGCGGCGGACCCGGTGGTTCGGCGGGCGGCTCGGGTGGCGTGGACGGCGCCGGTGGGGTGGCCGGGGCCGAAGGCTCCCCGGCGCCCAGCCGGGACCTGGGCGCCCACTGGGCCTGCGGCCGGGCCCGCGGTGGCTGACCCGCGGAGTTCTTGAGGACCGCGGCCAGCACCATCAGCATCGCGCCGACGATCAGCGCCGCCGCCCAGCCCGGCATCGCGAGCGCGAACAGCAGCACCAGGCACGCGGTGAACACCGCCCCCGCGTAGAACGCGACCGCCGCCGCGCCGCCCCAGAGCCGGACGGTCCGCTGCCGGGACCGCTCCCGCAGCTCCTCCCGTATCTCATCCCGTATCTCGTCCCGCAGGACGCGCAGCTCCTTGCGGACCTCTTCGCGCACGATCCGGGCGACCGGATCCGACGGCTCCCCCGCCGACGGCACGGCCGGCCCGTCCCCCGGCCCCGGACGGGCCGATTCTTCAGTCATACGCGCCGGGTACCCGTGGCCCACCGCTGCTAACACCGAGCCGGGCGCCCGGCGCGCGCACAGGGGCCACGGCGCCGGGCACGGGCCCCTGATCTCCCGCGCCCGGCGCCGCTCTCACTCCCTGCGGGCCGCTCGGCCGACCCCCGGGTCCCCCTCGGGACGACGGCCAAACCTGCCGCGAACAGGAGTCCTGTCCAATTGGCCGAACCTCGTGTTGAAGACGCGTCGACGGGTACGCAAGGGGCACGGCGGGATGACCGGAACCGGCCGTACCGCCGAACGGGGGCGAGAAACGGAGTGAAAGGGACCTCGGGACCATCGACCAGCCCGAGGTGACACGGACCCGCTGGAAGGGGACCGACATGCAGCGAGGCAGCAACCGGGTGAGCGTCCGCAGGGACGACGAGATGAAGCACGAGCTCCAGGGCCTGATCCGCTCCGGACACCCGACGCGGGTGGAGGAGTGGCATGACCCGGAACCCGCCGCCGATGACGATCCGCCGGTCATGACCGGACCGGTGCCCTCCCCCGGGACGGGCGGCGAGGCGGAGGCCGTGCGGTTCGAGTTCGCCCGGCGTCTGGGACGTACGACGTTCCCCGCGGAGCGCGGCACCGTGCTGCGCACCCTGGAGGAGCGCCACGCCCCGGACCGGCTGATCGCCCTGGCCGAGGAGCTGCCCTCGGACCGCACCTACCACACGGTCGGGGAGGTGGTCTCGGCCCTCGGCCTGCGGCCCGGGGCGTAGCCGGACCTCGGGAGGGAGGGAGCGGCGCCGCGGGTGTGCGGCGCCACTCCCTCCCACCTTCTACATAGTGAGACGGCACTCTCGCGATTCGAGATGAGCTTCTAGGGTGGAGCCGTGCCCGGCCACCGGGCCGGCACGTCAACCCCGAGGACGCGAAGGGGAGTTCCGCCATGTCGTCCGCCCTGCCGAAGGACACCGCCGTGTACACCCACGGACACCATGAATCGGTGCTGCGCTCGCACACCTGGCGCACGGCGGCCAACTCCGCGGCCTATCTGACCGGCCATCTCGAACCCGGGATGCGGATCCTGGACATCGGCTGCGGCCCCGGCACGATCACCGCGGACCTGGCCGAGCTGGTACCGGAGGGCGAGGTGGTCGCGGTCGACGCCGACAGCGGCGTACTGGAGCGGGCGCGGGCGGTGGCGGAGGAGCGGGGGCTGTCCCATATCCGCTTCGCGGTCGCCGATGTCCACGGGCTGGACCACCCGGACGACGCGTTCGACGTGGTCCACGCCCATCAGGTGCTCCAGCACGTCGGCGACCCGGTGCGGGCGCTGCGCGAGATGCGGCGGGTGTGCCGTCCGGGCGGGCTGGTGGCGGTGCGGGACAGCGACTACGCGGCCATGGCCTGGCACCCCTCCGTTCCGGGAATGGACGAGTGGCTGGATCTGTACCGGCGGGTCGCCCGCGCCAACGGCGGGGAACCGGACGCCGGACGACGGCTGCGCTCCTGGGCGCTGGCCGCCGGCTTCACGGACCTCACCGCGACCGCCACCGCCTGGTGCTACGCGACCCCCGAGGAGCGGTCCTGGTGGAGCAGGCTGTGGGCGGACCGTACGGTCGCTTCCGGATACGCCCGGCTCGCGGTGGACGGGGGCCATACGACCGAGGCCGGACTGCGGGAGATCGCGGACGCCTGGCGGGCCTGGGGAGCGTGCGCGGACGGCTGGTTCGCCGTCCTGCACGGTGAACTCCTCTGCCGTGTCTGAGCGGTGCGACCGCGCACGGCGGTTCAACTAGGCTCGCGCGTATGGACATTCTCGGGACTTCACTGCGCGTATGCGTCGACGACCTGGACTCGGCGATCCCCGTCTATGAACGACTGACCGGTGCCGAGGCGTTCCGCTTCCAGCGCGGAGGAGTCTCGGTCGCGGCGGTCGGCTGCTTCTTCCTGATGAGCGGTCCGGAGTCGGAGCTGTCGATCCTCCGCAAGATCACGGCCACGCTCGCGGTGAAGGACGTGGACGAGGCGGTGGCCGACCTGACCGCCGTGGGCGCGCAGATCGTCGCCGGTCCCCTGCCCGCGCCGGTGGGCCGCACCCTGGTGGCCCGCCACCCCGACGGCTCGGTCTTCGAGTACGTCGACCGCAACCCGACGGCCTGACGGTCCCCGGGGCCTGACGGTCCCCGGGACGTGCCGGCCCCTGGGCCGCGCCGGGCCCGGGGCTACGACGGGCGCATCCGGAATTCGTAGGGCTCGGGAAGGGGGTGTTCGGCCCTCGCCCGCGCCCGCGTCCGGTCCGTCCGCGGTTCGCCCGGCCGCGCGGTCAGCGCCTCGGCGATGGCGAACCAGGTGTCGCTCAGCGCCTCGTCGCCCTCGCGCAGATCGCAGACCTCGAACCCCTCGTCGAAGACGGCCCGGGCGGAAGCTGCGTCGCCCTGGGCCAACAGCACCTGTGCCCGCAGCAGTTGGAAACGACCCCGGGCGCGGATCTCCGGGCGCAGCGCCTCCAGCACCGCGCGGGCGTCGTCGGCGCGGTCCACGGCGAGCAGCGCGACCACCGCCTCCCGGCCCAGCGCCGCCTCGGCCGCCTCGCCGGCGGAGCCGTCCGGGCCGGCTTCCGGGCCGGCGGGGGCGGGTGGCGCGACGACCGAGACGGCGCGGCGTGCGCCCGCGGCGTCCATGGCGTCGGGTGCGGCGGCGTCCGGTGCGGGCGCGGCCTCTTCGGTGGCCGCCCTTCCGGCGCCGGTCAGCACCAGCCGTACCGCACGCAGGAGCCGTTCCGCCGCCCGCGAGGGATGACCCGCCTCGCTGTCGGCGACGGCGAGACAGCGCAGCGCCCAGGGGGTCTCGGCACACCGCAGCGACCGCTCCCAGCTGCGCTCGGCCTGCGCCCGGTCGCCCGCGTGCCACTGGGCGACACCCAGGTGGTACTCGGCGGCGGCCGTGGCCGGTGCGGCCTCCAGCAGATCGCGCCAGGCCGGGGAGACCAGGGACGCACCGGGGTCGGCCTGGACGCGGCCCGCCTCCCAAGCAGGGAACGCCCCGGAGCGCAACAGCCGCTGCCAGGGCAGCTGTTCCTCGCCCAGGGTGCCGGGGTCGAAGGGGGTGCCGGGCAGCCGGTGGCCACCGCGCTCGACCTCCAGCGCGCCCCATCCGGACCCGGTGGCGAGGCGCTGCTGCGGTGCGGCGTCGGCGTACGGCCGCCAGGCGTCGTACGCGGCCTCGACGGTGGCGCGCGGCAGCGCCGCTTCGAGCCGTTCCCCGGCCGCCCGCCGGGCCGCCGCCCAGTCCTCGCCGTGCACGGCTGCCGGGTCGGCGGACAGCGGTCCGTACGCCTCCAGCCAGGCGAACTCCTCCCCCGCCTCAAGGGGAATGTGCTCCAGCTGGGTGCGGGCCAGCCCGGCCTGGATCTCGGCGTAGCCCCCGGTGCCGGGTTCGGTGAGCCAGCGCTGCCAGCGACGGCCGCCGGGTCCCGCGCCCCACAGGAAGAGCTTGCGGCCGCGCAGCAGATCGGTGGAGGTCTGCACGAGGCCGTGGCCCCGGGCGTCCAGGGAGGCGATCCAGCGGCGGGCGTCCTCGGGCAGTTCGTAGAAGTAGTCGGCGGGGTGGGTGCCGCGCAGCGGATAGCTGCGGTCGGCGCCGTTCCACTCGGGGACCGGGACCCGCGTGAGAGTGCGGGTGTAGCCGAAGTGCCACGCCTCGTCGGCGGGGGCGAGGACACGGGTGCCCTCGTCCTCGGGGACGGCGATGTTGGACCACCAGTAGACGGGGGCGGGGTGGTGGTGCGGATTGCGGATCCGTACGCCCACGTAGAGGAACGCGGAGTCGGCGGGCAGCCACAGATCGACCTGGAAGGGCAGGTCGCGCAGCCGCTCCCACTCCCACAGCCGCACCATCGCGCCCCCGTCGGCGGCGTCGGGCGCGGGTACCCGGGCGGCGTGCAGGGGCGCGCAGGACAGTGTGGTGTGGCCGGTGGCGCCGATGTTCCACTCGATGCCGCCGGAGAACCAGGCGCCGTTGAGCGCGAAGTCGGCGGGCTGGAACACCGGGTTGCGGTAGAGGAGTTCCCGGCCGCCGGGCTTGTGGTGGAGGGAGTGCACCCGGCCGCCGAGTCCGGGCAGCACGGTGACGCGGAGGTGGTCGTTCTCCAGGACGAGGGCGTCGAGCGCGCTTCGCACACGGTCCCGGCCGTAGCCGTCGAGCAGCCGCACCGGGAGCACCGAGCGCAGCGGGCGGTAGGCGACCTGACGGGCCATATCGGCGGGGAGGGTGGCGCGAACGCGTTCGTCGACGCGGTGGGTCTCGTCGAGCGGGCGCAGCGCGGGCAGGGGGTTCCCGGGCCCGAGCGGAGCGGCGGGAAGGGTCAGGGTGGTACGTCGCACGGTCGTGGCCACTGGCTGCCTCGTTCCGACTGGCTCGGGTCACCTCTGCTGTGGCGACCGTCCGATGACCATGCAACCGCGTCGGCGGCCCGGTGAACAGAGCCGCCGCGCACCGGGGTCAGCCGCCGGGGGTGGCTTCGAGCATCTCGCTGGTGATGGCCCAGCGCTCGTGGTCGCGCCATGCGCCCCCGATGTGGAGGAAGTCGGGTGAGAAGCCCTCCAGCCGGAGGCCGTGGCGCTTCACCAGCCGCAGCGACGCCTCGTTGCCCGGCTGGATGTTGATCTCGATGCGGTGCAGTCCGAGCGGGCCGAAGGCATGGCGCAGGACCAGTCCGAGGGCCTCGGACATATAGCCCTCTCCGGCGTACGGCGTGAACGCCCCGTAGCCGATGGAACCGCACTGGAAGGCGCCGCGCACGATGGCGTTGATGTTGATGAACCCGGCGAGGGCGCCGGTCTCGCGGACGCAGACGAGGAAGCCCTCGCGGTCCTCGCGCTCCAGCTGGGAGATGAACCCCGCGTATGCCTGGTCGGTGGTGGGGAGGGCCAGCCAGGGGCGGTGGAACCCGGCGCTCGCGCGGGCGCACCGGATGAACTCCGCGCGGTCCTCGCGCCGGTGGGGCCGGATGGCCGCGCGGGCTCCCTCGGCGACATACGGATGATCAGGCATGGGGTCATGATGGTACGGAGCGGTGGCCCGCGCCACCGCTCCGCCCACGCCCCCGCGGAGGACGGTCAGCCCGCCCGGCCTGGCTCCAGCAGGGCCAGGGCCGCCGCGTACGCCGGGCCCGAGGGCACGGCATCGGCGAGGGGGACGTCGAGCAGGGTCCAGGGGCCGACCGGCACCGGCTCGGGGCCCGTGCCCACATAGCTGACGGACGGGTCCTGGGACAGTCCGGTGCCGATGCCCTTGAGGTACGCCTCCTTACGCGTCCAGCAGCGGGCGAACGCGGCGGGCCGGTCACCCGGCGCCAGCGCGTCCAGTTCGGCGCGCTCCGAGGGGTGCAGGCTCCCGGCGACCGTCTCGACCACGGAGGGGGGCTGGAGCTTCTCGACATCGGCCCCGACCGGGGAGCCCGAGAAGGCGAACAGCACCAGATCACCGGCGTGGGACATATTGAAGTGCAGCGGATGGCCGGGCACCGCGGGGCGGCCGTGCGGACCCCCGCAGCCGGGGCACGCCTCCCGGGTGAACGGCACGGCGGCGGGCTCCAGATCGAGATAGCCGCCCAGCAGCCGGCGCAGCCCCAGATGGGCGGCGGTGTACCGCAGGCGGTCCTCCTCGCGCAGGAACTTCCCCGCCCGCTCGCGCTCCTCGGCGTCCAGGACCTTGTCGGGCGCGTCCGTCTCCGGTGCGGAGGCGTAGGCGGAGACGCTGAGCAGCCAGGTCTCGGGCCCGCCGTGCGGCCAGGTGCCGGACAGGGCGGCGGGCAGCGGCTCACTGCCGACGATGCGCGGGGCCCGTGGGGGTGTCAACTCGCTCCTCCAGAAGGGGTGATGGCGAAATGCCCGGTGTCAGCGGCTGGTCAACGCTACCGGGTCAGCTCCAGTGCGGGGACGTCGGCACGCTCGATACCGAAGCTCTGTGCGTACAGGGCGAGTTCGGCTTCCAGCACCCGGATCATGGTGTCGGCACGCCGGAAGCCATGGCCCTCGCCCTCGAAGGTGAGATAGGCATGCGGCACCCCGCGTCCGGCGATGACCTGAAGGAGGCGCTCGCACTGCGCGGGCGGGCAGATGGTGTCCTCCAGCCCCTGGAGCAGCAGGAAGGGGGCGCGGATCCGGTCGGCGCGGTGCACCGGGGACCGCTCGCGATAGCGCTCGGGGACCTCGGCCAGCGGTCCGACCAGCGACTCCGTATAGCGTGATTCGAAGTCATGGGTGCCGCCGGTGGCCCAGGCGGTGAGGTCGAGGATGGGGTAGATGACGGTGCCGCAGGCGTAGAGACCGGTGGTGGTGAGGGAAACGGCCGCGGTCCAGCCACCGGCGCTGCCCCCGCGGATGGCCAGCCGGGCGCGGTCCGCCGCGCCCTCGTCGGCGAGGGCCCGCGCGACGGCTGCGCAGTCCTCGACGTCGACCACGCCCCACTGGCCGCGCAGCCGGTTGCGGTAGGCCCGGCCGTGGCCGGTGGAGCCGCCGTAGTTGACCTCGGCGACACCGATACCGCGTGAGGTGAAGTAGGCGATCTCCAGGTCCAGGACGAGCGGGGCGCGTGAGGTGGGGCCGCCGTGGGCCCAGACCACGAACGGCGGCAGCTCTCCCTCGGGCGCGGTGTGGTCGGGGTTGTGCGGGGGGTGGATCTGTGCGTGGATCTCCCGGCCGTCCGGTCCGGTGAAGGTGCGGCACCGCGGCTCGGGGTAGTAGGCGGGGTCGACCGGATCGGTGTGCGGACTGCCGATGACCCGGGCGCGGCCGGTGCGGACGTCCAGCTCGACCACCTCATGGCCGCTGTGAGGGCCCGCGGCCACACCCCGCACCCGGGTGCCGTCCACGGCGAGCGTCGGCTCCCATTCGGTCCATGGGCCGGGGACGTCGGCCAGGGCACCGGTGGCGGGGTCGAGGATGCCGAGCACCTGCGCGCCGCGGCCGTGCAGGACGGCGACCAGTCCGCCGGGCAGCGGGGCGAACCAGCGGTGGCCCAGCTTCCACAGCGGACCGCCGAACTCCTCCGGCCGGTCGCACAGGGTGGTGCGCGACGCGCCACCGCCGGGCGCCCCGTCGGGGTCGAGACGCTGGAGCTGCCACCAGCCGCTGCGGTCGGAGACGAACAACAGCGAGCCGTCGGGCGCCCATTCGGCCTGGGCCACCGACTCCTCGGCGGACCCGGCCACCGGCCGCACCGCGGTGAACCCGCCCTCGGCGGTGACCTCGGCGAGCATCACCTCCGTACCGTCCCAGGGCATCCGCGGATGGTCCCAGGCGATCCAGACGGCCCGGCGCCCGTCGGGCGAGAGCCGGGGGCCGGTGACGAAGTCATGGCGGGCGCCGGTGAGCTCGCGGACCGCCGCGCGGTCCCCGGCCGCCGACCCGTCCAGCGGTACGGCGGCGATCATCCGCCGTACGTCACCGGGCCCCTCACCGGTGAACTCCTCCAGCACGCCCCACACTTCACCGCGCCCCGGGTGGATCCGCAGGTCCGCCCAGCGCAGCCCGCCGCCCACCCGCGACACCGGGGTCAGCGGACGCGGTGCCGCGCCCTCCGGGGCGTCGGGCTCGACGGCGTACAGCCGCTGGTCGTCGAAGTGGACGAAGACCACCAGCGGCCCCCGGCCGGGGCGGGCCACCGCGGCCCACGGCACGCCGCCGTACCCCATGACCCGGCTGCGCACGTTCCACGGCGCGGGCAGCACCGAGCCCTCCGCACCGTCGGTCCGCCGCCGCACCAGGGCGCGGCGGCCGCCCTCCTCGGGGCGCGGCGCGGTCCACCACACCTCCTCCCCCACGCTGCCCAGGTACTCGGGGTGACCGTCGTGGGAGGCGGCGAGCCCGGCGCTCACCGGGGAGTGCCAGCTGCCGTAGGGGGCGGGGGCGGGAGCGGTGGTCGTCGGCTGCCGTCGCATCGCTCACGCCCTCTGCAGGAAGTGGTCGAGCACCCGGACCCCGAAGTGCAAGGCGTCCACCGGCACCCGCTCGTCCACACCGTGGTAGAGCGCCTGGTAGTCGAAGCCCTCGGGCAGGCGCAGCGGTGAGAAGCCGTAGCCGAGGATGCCGAGGCGGGAGAACTGCTTGGCGTCCGTGCCGCCCGACATGCAGTAGGGCACCACATGGCCGCCCGGGTCGAACCGCTCCACGGCGGCGCGCATCGCCTGGTACGTCGGGGCGTCCGGCCCGACCGGCGCCTGAAGCGGAACCTCGCGGTGGTGGAACCCCCATTCCACGTCCGGCCCGGTGAGCCGGTCCAGGGTGGTGCTGAACTCCTCCTCCGCACCGGGCAGCATCCGGCCGTCCACATAGGCCGTGGCGCTCCCGGGGATCACATTGACCTTGTAACCGGCCTCCAGGACCGTGGGGTTGGCGCTGTTGCGCACGGTCGGCTCGACCAGGGCCGCGGCCGGGCCCAGCGCGGCGAGCAGCGCGGCGATGTCGAGGTCCGGCGCGTCCAGGTCGGCCGGGACGCCGTGCAGCGCGGCCAGTTCGGACAGCGCGGCCTTCACCGTGGGCGTGAGCCGCACCGGCCACTGGTGCTCACCGATCCGGGCCACCGCGGCGGCCAGTCTGCTGACCGCGTTGGCCCGGTTGACCTTCGAGCCGTGTCCGGCCCGGCCGCGCGCGGTGAGCTTGAGCCAGGCGGTGCCGCGCTCCCCCGCCGCGATGGGGTAGAGCCGCAGCCCGGATGCGGTGTGGAAGGTGAAGGCGCCCGATTCGCTGATGCCCTCGGTGCAGCCCTCGAACAGCTCGGCGTGCCGGTCGGCGAGGAAGCCGGAGCCCGCCTCGGCGCTGTCCTCCTCATCGGCGGTGAAGGCCAGCACGATGTCCCGGCGGGGCCGGACCCCCGACCGGGCCCAGGCGCGCACGACGGCCAGCACCATCGCGTCCATGTTCTTCATGTCGATCGCGCCGCGGCCCCACACCACGCCGTCACGCACTTCACCGGAGAAGGGATGCACGGTCCAGTCGGCCGGCTCGGCGGGCACCACGTCCAGATGGCCGTGGACCAGCAGCGCGGGGGCGGAGGGATCGGTGCCCTCGATCCGGGCGACCACATTGGTCCGCCCCGGTGAGCGCTCCAGCAAGGTGGCGTCGATGTCCACGTCGCCGAGCATCTCCGCCACGTACTCGGCGGCCGGCCGCTCCGAGCAGTCGCCGCCGCCGCGGTTGGTGGTGTCGATCGCGATCAGCTCGGAGGTGAACCGCACCACTTCGTCGAGCGCCTGGGGGTCGATCGCGTCGATCGGCCGGGAACGGTCCGTGTCAGCCATACTGCTCCTCCACCGCGGCCGAGACGACCGTCGTGACCGCCTTGAAGCAGCGGATGCCCTCGTACATCGTGGCCGAGGTGTAGGCGACGCGGCGCTCACCGCTGGGCTCCACCCCCGGCACCACACTCGCCGCGCCCGCCAGATGCGCGGCGTCGAACTCCAGCTCCACCGTGAACGGCCCGCCGGCCGCGGGCTCATGGCGCACCGCCAGGGCGGCCGCCTCCCGCGCGGCGGCCCTGATGTCCGCCGCGGTGCGGGCGGGGGTGCGGCACACCGCCGCGTAGCGCGAGACATAGTCCTTGACGGCGACCGAACGGGCCTGCGGCGCATAGCCCTTGGCGTCCTCACAGGTGCGGTCGTCACCGGTCACCAGCACCACCGGCACCCCGTACTCGGCGACGACCAGGGTATTGAGCCTGCCCTCGCTCGCGGGGACGCCGTCCACCCACACCCCGGTGATGGAGTTGGCCAGATAGGTGTGGGCGAGGACGCCCTCGGTGCCCGCACCGGTGTGGTACCCGACGAACGCGATCCCGTCCACATCGCCGTGCTGCACCCCCTCGACCATGCTCAGGCTCTTGTGCCGGCCGGTGAGCATCTGCGCTCGCTCGTCCAGCTCCTCCAGCAGCAGATTGCGCATCGTCCAGTGCGCCTCGTTGATGAGGACCTCGTCCGCGCCCCCGTCGAGGAACCCGGCCACCGCGGCGCTCACGTCGGACGTGAACAGGCGGCGGCAGCGCTCCCACTGCGGGGTGCCCGGCAGCACATCAGCGGGCCAGGTCACGCCGGTGGCGCCCTCCATGTCGGCGCTGATAAGGATCTTCATGCCTCGTCACGTTACGCGCTGGAATGGGCACGAACCAGCCCTGTGGATAACTGGTCTAGCCCAGCCGCGCCCGGTGCCGCCCCACCACGAACCAGCGCGCCGGAAGCTCCACCCGGGAGCCGTCGGGCCACTGCTCCGTCTGGGCGAGCGCCGTCGGCCCCTCGGCCAGGACCTCCAGCCCCACCGCCGCCAGCAGCTCCGGCACCTCGACGTCCGCCGCGTCGGCGGGCCGCAGACCGTGGTCGAAGACGCGCCGCAGTTTGGCGGGCGGACCGCCGGGGCTCTCGGCCAGCCTGGCCAGGGTGGTCTTGGACGCCTCGGTCAGCTCCACCACGAACGCCCGGCCGCGCGCGCCCACCAGCGTCGCCACCGCCTCGGCGACCGGCCGCCGGTCCCCCGCGTCGCTCTGGTGGATCACGGCGCGCATATAGACATGGGCGTCCCCGAGCTCGTCGTGCAGCTCCCGCACGCCGTCGGCGTCGGTCAGGCTCAGCTGCCGGAACTCCGCGACGCCCGCGGTGTCCGCGCGCCGTGCGTGCTCCACCGCCGCCCACGACAGGTCGACACCGATCGCCCGCGGGAAGCGGGAGGCCAGATAGCGGGTCTGGGTGCCGTTCCCGCAGCCGAGGTCCAGGACCGGCAGCGGGGCGTCCGCGTACGGCGCCAGCAGCTCGGTGTGCGGAGCCGCGCTCAGCGACGGGTCCGCGTCCCAGATGGCCTCCCCCGGATCGTCCGGGGTCTCCTTCCAATAGCTCTCCCACGCCTGCCTGTAGCGCTCCGACACGCTCATCGCCGCTCCCCGGATCCGATTCGGCCGACTCCATGGTGCTGCCCCGCTGCCTACCGGCAGCGCCCCGCGCGGGGCAAGTGCTCCGGCGCACGACGGCCCGCTTCCGCGGAATCCTTCACGCCGTGTTCGAACCGTCAGCGCGCCGGGCGCGGCAGCGCCTGCTCGAACCACACGGTCTTGCCCCGCCCGGAACGGCTGGTGCCCCACTCCCGCGCCAGTGCGCTGATCACCCGCAGCCCCCGGCCGAACTCGTCCTCACGGCCCGCGCCCAGCAGCGCGGGCAGCTCGTGGTCGTCGTCCGAGACCTCGCACAGCAGCGCCTCGGTGCGCACCAGGCGCAGCACCACATGGTGGCTGTGGGCGTGCCGCACGGCGTTGGTCACCGCCTCGCTCACCAGGAGTTCGGCCGTCTCGGCCGCCTCGCCGAGCCCCCAGCGCGCCAGCCGCTCCCGGACCAGCCGCCGGGCCCTGCCGACCTCCTGGGGATCCAGCGCCAGCCGCCACTGGGCGACGTCCTCGGGCGGGATGCCGTTCAGCCGGGCCATCAGCAGCGCCACATCGTCCTTGCGGCCGTCGCGCGGGTTGAGCGCGCGGATGATGGTGTCACAGGCGTCGTCCATGGACGCGGCCGGATGGGCGGCGGACTCGCACAGCGCCGCCAGCCCCGCGCCGATGTCCTGGCCGCGCACCTCGACCAGCCCGTCGGTGCACAGCACCAGCCGGTCGCCGGGGGCCACCCGGACCCGCGCCGTCTCGAACGGCACTCCACCGACCCCTATGGGTGCCCCGGTCGGCAGCTCCAGCAGCTCGCTGCGGCCGTCCTCGGCGCGCACCAGCACCGGCGGGATATGTCCGGCGTTGGCGATCAGCAGCTCGGAGCGGATCGGGTCGTAGACCGCGTACAGACAGGTGGCCAGATAGTGCTCACCGAGCCGCTGCGCCAGGTCGTCGAGGTTGCGCAGCAACTGGGCGGGCGGCAGGTCCAGGGCCGCCATGGTCTGGACGGCGGTGCGCAACTGCCCCATCATCGCCGCCGAGTTCAGCCCGTGCCCCATCACATCGCCCACCACCAGCGCGGTACGCGAACCGGGCAGTTTGATGCTGTCGAACCAGTCGCCGCCGACCCGGCCGAGCCGGGTGCCGGGCAGATAGCGGGTGGCGGTGTCACAGCCCGCCATCCGCGGGGTCACCTGCGGCAGCATGCTGTCCTGGAGCGTCTCGGCGACGTTCTCCTGGAAGGTGTACATCCGGGCGTTGTCCAGCACCAGCCCCGCGCGGGCGGCGAGTTCGGCACCGGTGGTCCGGTCCATGTCGTCGAACAGCTCACGCCCGGGGCGGCGCATCAGCACCATGAAGCCCAGCACCACGTCGCGCGCCTTGAGCGGCACGATGAGCACCGAGCGGCCGTTCATCAGCGGCCGCAGGTCGCGCTTCTCGAACTGCCCGGCGATCCGGTCCCCCATCTCCTCGCTGAGGTGCGGGATCAGCACCGGCTCACCGGTGACCATGCACTGGAAGAACGGGGTGTGTTCGGGGAAGGCGATGCTCTCGCCCACCGGGACGGTGTCGTCCCAGCGGCCGGGTTCGTCGTTGTGCTCGACCCAGACGCGGTGCCAGACGGTGGTGACGTCGGGCGGGCCGTCGGGGAAGCCCTCGCCCGCGAGCACCTGGGCGCGCAGATGTGTGCCGGCGAAGTCGGCGAAGCGCGGGACGGCGGCGCTGGTGACCTCACGGATGGTGCGGGCGAGGTCCAGGGAGCTGCCGATGCGGCCGCTGACCTCGTTGAGGAACTCCAACCGCTCCCGGACTGCGGCGTGTTCGAGATCGATCCCCTCGGGGTCGGTGCGGGGAACCGCGCGGGGCGCGGGGGTGTCCCCGAGGGTGTGCGGATGGGGCCGTGCGCCGTCCGTCATCTCCACGCGCCGCCGGGCCGCTTCCTGGCGCGCCTGGCGCTCGCGGTAGCGGGGCGTGCCCCAGTCCGGGGTCACCGGGACCCGTTCATGGTGGCTGATCTCCAGGACGGGATAGCCCAGTTCGAGGACCTGGGAGACGATCCGGCCGATGGCGGCCGGGCCCATGTTGGGCAGGATGTCCGGCAGCCGTCCCGCCAGCCGCTCGGCGCCCGGGAACTCGGTGTGCAGCGCGAATCCGGGAGTGTGACGCTCGTGCTCCCCGCCCGCCTCCGCCCCGGACGCTTCCGCTGTCCCGGTGAGCGCGGCGGCGTCGGCGGCCAGCACGAGCAACCGCTCCGGCCCCGGGCCCACCAGCGGGTACGCCCACCACAGCACATCGGCGCGGTGCCGGGACCGGTCCGCCAACCGGGCCCGGCCCGCGGTCGGATAGCGGACCGGCCCGTTCAATGAGTCCTCGAGTGCGGGACGGTCGGCGGGGACCTCCATTCCGGGCAGCGCGCCCGAGACGGGCATCAGATCCACCGCGGGGCGGCCGACGGCGTGTTCACGGGGGTGTCCGAAGAGCCTGCGCGCCCCTGAACTCCAGTGCGTGATCAGCCCCTCGGTGTCCACCACGACCACGGCGAGCGGCATCCGCCCCGGTACGGCGCTGGGTGGCGCCGGTACCGCGGAGGCGCCGCCCCGCTCGTCGTCGCCGTGCGACGTGCCATGCTCCATCGCGGGCAGCTCCTTCGCACACAAGATCTCCGACACCGCTACCCACGGTACGACCGCGATGGCCGCCCGTGTGGGGCAATACCCGAATAGGTGTCATGTGGCGGCGGACGGGGGACCCATGGCCCCGTGGCACGCGAACGCCGCCGGGTGGCGCCCCGGTTCGGGGTACCTCCCGACGGCGTCGGAGGTCGGTCGCGGAGGAACGTTCAGTCCTCGTGGCCCAGTTGCAGGTCGCGTTCGGTCCGGCCGCCGCCCGCCACCTGGAGCACGGTCGCCACCGGCGGATAGCCCGCGGCGATCACCGTGTACTCGCCCGCCGACAGATCGATGAAGCGGAAGGCGCCGTCCGCCCCGGTCGTGGCGGTGTCGACGACATTGCCCGCCGCGTCCAGCAGGGTGACCCGGGCATCCTCCACCGGCCGCCCGCCGCCCGCGCGGACCACACCGCGCAGCACCGCGCCGCCCGCCAGCTCGATGTCCTGCCGGGTCTCCCGCGCGGCCTGCACGGTGACCGGCAGGGCCGCGGGGCGGAAAGCGGGGGCGCTCGCCGCGAGGGTGTACTCCCCCGCCACCAGCTCACCCATCACATAGCCGCCTTCGCGTCCGCTGCGGCTGGAGGCGACCACCTCGCCGCGGACGTCGGTCAGGGTCACCGTGGCGTCCCGCACCGGGGTGCCGTCCGCGGTGAGCACCGCCCCGGCCAGCCGTCCCGCGCCGCCGAGGACCACGTCCAGCTCCACCGGGCGTTCGCCGACCGTGACGCTGACCGCCCGGGGCTGGTGTCCCCCGGCCGCCGCGATCAGGACGTAGGAACCGCTGCCCGGGGTGCTCAGCGCGTACCGGCCGTCCTCGCCGCTCGCACCGCGTCCGATCTGACGGCCGCCCACGTCGATGAGGGTGAGCGCGGCCCGCGGAACCGTCGTGCCGTCGTGGTGCTGGACGGTGCCGCAGACCGGGACGCCCGCGGTGAGCGGCGGACCGGAGGCGGCGGCGTGCCGCGGCGCCGTGCCGGTGCGCGCCGGGGGAACGACGGGGTCTGGCTGGACGGCAAAGTCGGTGTGGGACACCAGAGGTTTCTCCTTCAGCAGGAAGGCGAGCAGGAAGCCCAGGACGAGCACCGGCACGAGATAGAGGAAGATCCGCGGCATCGCGTGGGCGTACGCCGCGATGTACCCGTCGCGGAGGGGCCCCGGCATGGCGTGCACCATCTGCGGGGTGACCGACTCGGGGTCGGGCAGTCCGGCCCCGTCGGTGCCCCGGCCGGAGGCCGCCCCGGAGGGCAGTTCGACCGCGAGCCGGTCGGCGAGGCGGTTGGCGAAGAGGGTGCCGAAGACGGCGGCGCCGACACTGCCGCCGATCTGCCGGAAGTAGTTGTTGGCGCTGGTGGCCGAGCCGAGGTCGGCGGGGGGCACCGAGTTCTGGACGGCGAGCACCAGCACCGGCAGCACCAGTCCGATACCGAGTCCGAGGACGCCCATCCAGAGGCTGTAGTCCTGCCGGGAGGTGTCCTCGTCCAGCCGGGACAGCAGCCACATGCCGCCCACCGAGATCAGTCCGCCCAGTACGGGGAAGACCTTGTAGCGGCCGGTGCCGCTGATGAGCTGGCCGGTGATGATCGAGGCCAGCACCATGCCGCCCATCATGGGCACCATCAGCAGACCGGACTCGGTGGCCGAGACCCCGTCGACCATCTGGAGGAAGGTCGGCAGGTAGCTGGCGGCGCCGAACAGGGCCACCCCGATGACCGCGCCGATCAGCCCGCTGACACAGAAGACCGAGTCGCGGAACAGCCGCATGGGGATGATCGGTTCGGGCGCGACACACTCCACCACGACGAAGAGGACCGCCGAGCCGAGCGCGCCCAGCCCGAGCCCCAGGATGACGCGGTCGCCCCAGGCGTACTCGGTACCGCCCCAACTGGTCAGCAGCACCGCGCAGGTGGAGAACACCGAGAGGAACAGCGCGCCCAGGAAGTCGAACCGGGCCCGGCGGGGTGCCTCGGGCACCCGCAGGACCACGGCCACGACCGCCAGCGTGACCAGGCCGAAGGGGACGTTGACGTAGAAGCACCAGCGCCAGGAGGCGTGGTCGGTGAAGAAGCCGCCGATCAGCGGACCGGCGACGGAGGCGAGGCCGAACGCGGCGCCGATGAGCCCCATGTAGCGGCCGCGTTCCCGGGGCGGCACGATATCGGCCATGATCGCCTGAACACCGATCATCAGCCCGCCCGCGCCCACACCCTGGACCGCGCGGAAGATGATCAGTTCCTCCATCGTGCGCGACCACCCCGCCAGCGCGGACCCGGCGATGAAGACGACGATCGCGAAGATGAAGACGCTCTTGCGGCCGATGAGATCGCCCAGCTTGCCGTAGAGCGGCAGCACGATCGTCACGGCGAGGAGGTAGGAGGTGACGGTCCAGGACATCTTGTCCAGACCGTGGAGTTCACCGACCACCTCGGGCAGGGCGGTGGCCACGATGGTCTGGTCGAGCGCCGCCAGCAGCAGGGCCAGCATCAGCCCGATGAAGACCGTGCGGACCCGGGCCGGGCTGAGCGGGTCGCCCGCGGCGCCGTCGGCCGGTGGACGTCCGTCCGCCACCGGGGGCGGCGGGCCGTCCGCCTCCGGGACCGGGGCGGAGACGGTGACGGAGAGGGGGGCGCCCATGGGCCCGTATCCCTCGGCGTCCCCGGCTCCGTCCGGCCCCTTCGCCAAGGTGGTCCCGGTGGTCTGGCCCACGTCCTGCTCCCCTCGTCACACCTGCGCCGCCGCCCATTTCTCGCATTGCGCGTCACTACCGGCAAACCACGACGAATCGTCGGCGAGGGGGGCGGGGAGACGTTCTCCCCGGTGAGAGGGTGTGCGGACGATATGCCGCACCGAGCGGGAAACCACTCGAACCGGTGACCGCGGCAGCCGCTCCCTGACGGGAGGGACCGGCCGCGGCCCGGCCGGAAGGGCCCTACGCCGTCCGCAACGGGGGACGGCGGAAGCTCACTCGGAGCCCTGGGCGGCGACCTCGGCCGCCAGCTTCTCCAGCAGCTCGTCATAGATGCGGGCGAGTCCCTTGGGCGCGAAGGTCCGCTCGAAGAAACCGCCGATACCGCCCGCCCCGTTCCAGACGGAGGTGATGACGACCCGGGACTGCCCCTCGCCCGCCGGGGTCACCGTCCAGGTGGTCACCATCGAGGAGTTGCGGTCCTTCTCCACCAGCTGCCCGTCGGTGGGCTCGGAGACCTCGAGCAGGCAGTCGCGCACCCGCTTGCTGGTGGCCTGGAGCTTCCAGTGGACGACGGTGCCCTCGCCGTCGCCGCCCTCGCGCACCTCGTACTCGCTGAAGTGCTGCGGAAGCAGCCGGGGGCGGGTCTCGCGGTAGTCGGCGAGTGCGTCGAACACATCCTCGGGCTTCCCCGTGACGACGCGCTCCGTGGTGGCCTCGACCTGCCCCATTGCTCTTCCTCCGTGATCGACCGTGAACCGGTGGGCGCCCTGCTGACCGCGGCGCCCCTGGCAGCGGCAAGCCAACCACCTCCGGGTCGGCCGCCCAAATCCAGGGTTGACGGAACCGAATGAAACATGTGTTCTATTAGGTACGAGCGAGACCCGGAGGTGCGTGCCATGCGCTGGGACAACCTGACCAACGACACCGAGGCGGCCGCCCCGGCCCTGTTCGCAGCGGACGCGGTCACCACCCGCACTTTCGACCGCCCTGAATTCCGCGGCATGACCTTCCACGAGATCCGGGCCCGCTCGATCGTCAACCGGGTGCCGGGCGCCTCCCGGATGCCCTTCGAATGGACGGTGAACCCGTACCGCGGCTGCACCCACGCCTGTGTCTACTGCTTCGCGCGCAAGACCCACAGCTATCTGGACCTGGACACCGGGCTGGGCTTCGACTCCCAGATCGTGGTGAAGGTCAACGCCCCGGAGCTGCTCCGCCGCGAGCTGGCCTCACCGCGCTGGCGCGGCGACCACATCGCCATGGGCACCAACGTGGACTGCTACCAGCGCGCCGAGGGCCGGTACCAGCTGATGCCCGGCATCCTCGCGGCCCTCGCCGAGCGCGCCAACCCGTTCTCGATCCTCACCAAGGGCACGCTGATCCTGCGCGATCTGGAGGTGCTGCGCAGAGCCGCGCGCGTCACCGACGTCGGGGTCTCGGTCTCGGTCGGATTCACCGACCGCGAGCTGTGGCGGACCGTCGAGCCCGGCACCCCCTCTCCCGAGCGGCGGCTGGACGTGGTGCGCACCCTCAGCTCCCACGGCATCCCGTGCGGGGTGCTGATGGCCCCGGTGATCCCCTTCCTCGGTGACTCCCCCGAGCAGCTGCGTGCCACCGTACGGGCCATCGCGGAATCCGGGGCGACCTCGGTGACCCCGCTGGTGCTGCATCTGCGGCCGGGTGCCCGCGAGTGGTTCACCGCCTGGCTCACCGAGCACCACCCGCGGCTGCTCCGCCGGTACGACGCGCTGTACGAGGGCGGCACCTACGCCCCCAAGTGGTACCAGCGGCGGATCACCGGGATGGTCCACGACCTGGCCGCCGAATACGGCATCGGCCCCTATGAACCGGGCGCGCACCGCAACCTCCGCGCGCCCGAGCCCGAACCGCCCGCCGCGCCGGAGCCGGCCCAGCTGACCCTGATGTGAGGGCGCGCCCCCGCCGGTCCCGTCCCGGGCGGAGAGCCCCGAGCTCAGCGCGGAGGCCGGATCCGGCAGCTCAGCTGTGCGGCACGGGCGCGCGGGAAGACGGCCCCGGCGGCGCGGGCCAGATCGGCCGCGTCCTGTGAGCGGCCGTCCAGGCCGGGCCAGTTGATATGCGCCACCTCGCCCAGGCCCTGGGCCGCCAGTGACTCCAGGAAGGCGGTCCAGCTGTCGCGCGGGCGCAGCGCGATCACCCCGTCGGCGTCGTACGCCCGCAGGAACCGCAGTTCCGTCCGGACACCCGCGTCCCGTACCCACTGGGTGGGGGCGTCCAGGATGATCCGCTCCCGGTGGACCGGGGGCAGCGGGCGCGCGGTCAGCTCGTCCACCGCCGAGTCCAGCAGCGCCGCCAGCGCCCCAGGGCCGGGCCGGACGGCGGGGCGACCCCCGCCCGCCGCGCCAGCCGCACCACCCGGTCCCGCGCGCCGGGCAGCGTGTAGCCGAGACGTACGACCGGCGGCAGCGCGCGGTCATCGGCGGGCCGGTCCAGCTCCGCGGCGAGCGCCGCCACCCGCCGCCGTACGCCCGGGGCGTGGTGCGCGTCCAGATGGCGGGCGAACCACTCGTGCTCCGGGACCTGTTCGGGAGGTCCGGACCGCGTCATGGAGCCGCCACCCGGTCCAGCGCCTCGGCCAGCCGGTCCCGGGCCCGGGTCTGGGCGGCGATCCGCGCGTCGAGGACGGCCAGCCGGTCCCGGGCGATGCGCAGCCCTTCCGGGCTGGGCGGCACGGTCGCCATATCGCCGTCCAGACACGGGCTGAAGCAGCCGACGTCGTCCAGGGTGAGGCCCACGGCCAGCAGATGACGGATGTTGCGTACGCGTACGGCGGCACGCTCGTCGTAGACGCGATAGCCGTTGTCCGCCCGGCACGACGTGATCAGCCCCGCCTGCTCGTAGTGGCGCAGCGCCCGCGGTGTCGTGCCCGTCGCCCTCGCCAGTTCCCCGATCCGCACCGGCCCCACCTCCGGGGCCCGTTCTATAACAGCGCCCCGGGCGCCGTCATCCGACGACCGCCCCGCCGTCGACCGGCAGCACCGCACCGGTGATGAACGACGCGCCGGGCGAGGCGAGCCGGGTGATGGCCCACGCCACCTCCTCGGGCCGTCCGATCCGTCCCAGCGGGGTGTGGTCGAGCTGCCAGGCGCGCACCCGGGAGCGCTGTTCGGGCGAGAGCCCCGAGTGCTCGCCGATGGGCGTCTCGATCGCCCCGGGCGCCACGCACACCACCCGCACCCCGCGCGGCGCCAGTTCCACCGCCCAGCTGCGGGTCAGCGTCTCCAGCGCGGTCTTGGTGGCGGCGTAGACCGAACTGCCCGGCCAGCCGCGCCGGTCGATCGAGGTGCTGACGTTGACGACCACGCCCCCGCTCTCCTCCAGCGGGCCGAGGGCCGCCTGGGTGAGCAGGACGGGGGCGATGACGTTGGTCTCCAGCTGGGCGCGGACCGGTTCGCGGGCGATGGCGCCCAGTGGTGCACCGCGCACCACGGCGGCGTTGTTCACCAGGATGTCCAGCCGTCCGTGGGTCTCCAGGGCGTGGCGGACGATCTCCTCGGCGGCCCCGGCCGCGGTGAGGTCGGCGGGGAACGGACGGATCAGCGGATGCCCCTCGGCGGTCCGGGCGAGCGGTTCCGGCCGTCGTCCGACGGCCACGACGCGGATGCCCTCCCCGGCGAGCGCGCGGGCGGTGGCCCGGCCGATGCCGGTGCCCGCCCCGGTGACGACGGCGACCCGGTCCGGCCGCTCGGTGTGCTGTGCGGAGTTCATGGCACGGATCCTGTGACCCTGCCGCCGGTGACAAGGTCAAGCCGCCTACGGTGGGGGCCATGGACGGGGTGCTGGTACGGGAGATGACCGAGGCGGACATCGACGCGGTGGCGGCGGTGCGGGTACGCGGATGGCAGGAGGCGTACGCCGGGCTGATGCCGCAGTCGTATCTGGACGGACTGAGTATCGAGGAGGACGCCGGACGGCGGCGGGAGTTCTTCTCACGGGGCGTCGGGGACGTGGTCAACCTCGTGGCCGAGGAGGACGGCGGCGGTGTGGTGGGCTGGTGCTGCTTCGGGCCGTACCGGGAGCGCGATGTGCCGGAGGGGGACGCCGAGTTGTACGCGTTGTACGTACGCCCGGGGCTGGTGGGCACGGGCATCGGCCGCGCCCTGCTCGGGGAGTCCCTGGACCGGGTCGCCGAGCGGGGTTTCCCGCGGCTGCGGCTGTGGGTGCTGCGGGACAACGCCCGTGCCCGCCGCTTCTACGAACGGGCGGGGTTCGCGCCGGACGGCGGCGCGGAGGCGTACGACGTGGACGGGGTGTCCGTGCCCGAGGTGCGGTACGCGCGGCGGCTGGACCCGGCGACGGGCTGAGGCCCCCGCGCGCCGGCGCGGCGAGGCCGCGCCGCGCGAAGAGGCCGTCCCGCGGCGTCTGGTGCAGGGGGGCACCTCCCGGCGTTGGCTGGGAGCGGCTCGCACGGCGGAGGGTCGTCCTCGTACCGGGCGTAACTCGGATGAGCCCGACAACGCGGCGAGGTGCGGTGCGGTGCCAGGCGTCGCGGGCCCACGAAGACCGGCAGGACAAGGCCCAGGGCCGTATCCGCACAGTCCCGTCTGCCCCGCGACGCCCGGCATGCCCGCTCGCCGCGTTGTCGGGATCACCCGAGGAGGCCCTCCCCGGACGCCGCGGGCCGGTCCGACGCGACATCGCGGGCGCGCCGGGCGGACCGCGCGCACCGCACGGACGAGCCGCACCGCGCGGACGGACCCCGCGGCCGGCGGCCCCGCCGTCACCGCGCGTGCGCCTTGTCCGCCGTCCCGGACGGTCCGCCGCCGCCCCCGCTGATCCGGGCCAGCGCCGCGGCGGCCGCCGCGCTGAGCCGGATGTACTTGCCCGCGCGCGTCAGGGCCGGGACGGCGCGCTCGTCTCCGATCGCGCCCAGCCCCTCCACACAGGCCCGTGCGATCGGCCAGTGCCGGTCCCGGGCGGCCAACTGCCGCTCCAGCGCGGCGACCAGGGCGGGCACCGACTCCGGTGCGCGCAGCTCCACCAGCAGCCGGATCGGGTGCAGCGAGTACGCGGTGCGCAGCGGATTGGTGGCCAGGGCCGCGGCGGCGCGGGCGGTGCGCGGATCGTCGAGCCGGGCCAGCACCCGGGCGGCGGTCGCGCAGCGGGCGGGCTCGCGGTAGTTGAGCAGCAGCACGAGGGTTTCGAAGGCCCGGCGGTCCCCCGCGCTGCCGAGGACGAAGGCCGCGGTCTCCCGCGCCCACAGCGGCTGCTCCGGCGCGACCAGGATGCGGGCGAGCTGTTCGCGCGCCGTGGGGGTGCCCTTGCGGACCAGTGAGAGGAGCGAGGCGTGGGCCGCCGCCTCCTGTGGTGTGGTGAGCGAGGCCCGTACCCGCTCGGTCAGCGTCCGGAATTCATCGTCCATGCGAGGTCTCCCCTCCCCGGTGAGCCGCGCCACCGCGACGGCTCGCAATCTGCTCTGGCGTCTTGGTTACCCGCGAGTTAATATGACGACACGAGCAGCACCCCTGCTCGGGCGGCCTGGTGACGCAGCCGCCGTGTGTGACGTCGGTTCGGCAGTACCAGCAGTACGGCACGGCCCCGGGACAGGGCCCGCCGTGTATCTCCCACGGGCAGTTTCCTCCGTGCGGCGCTGTCCGCCAGGGAGCGTGCAAGCCCTTCCGTCGGAGTTGTGTGTCATCCGCACCAGACCCCAGCGCATCAGCGGCATGACCGCCAGCTCCCCTCAGTCGTCACTTCATCCCCGCTGTTGACGGGGAACACCCTCTGGAGTCCGCGATGGACCGTCTCCCACACACCGGCGTCAGCACCACTCCTTCCTCTGATCTCTCCCCCTCCGCGGCCCCGCTCACTACTGTCGCCGTCGTCGGTCTCGGCACGATGGGCACCGGCATCGCCGAGATCCTGGCCCGTGCGGGGCGCGAGGTGATCGGAATCGATATCAGTGAGCACGCCTGTCAACGGGCCGTGACCGCACTGGAGGTCGCCACCTCACGCGCGGTCGAGCGCGAGCGGATCAGCGAGGAGGAACGGACCGGCATCCTGTCCCGGTTCCGGGTCTCCACCGATCTGCGTACCGCCGCCGACGCGCAGCTGGTGATCGAGGTCGTGCCCGAGGACTACGGCATCAAGCACGAGGTCTTCACCGAGCTGGACACCGTGGTCAGCCCGGGCACCATCCTGGCGACCGGCACCAACGCGCTCTCGGTGACCCGGCTGGCCGCCGAATCCGCCCGCCCGGAACGGGTGCTGGGGCTGCACTTCTTCAACCCCGCGCCGGCCATGAAGCTGGTCGAGATCGTCTCCAGCGTGCTGACCGCGCCCGCGGCCGTCACCGCGGTCACCGAACTCGCCCGTGATCTGGGCAAGGAGCCGGTGGCACTCGGTGACCGGCCCGGTTTCATCGCCGACGGGCTGCTGTTCGGCTACCTCAACCAGGCCGCCACGATGTACGAGGCCAGGTACGCGGCGCGCGAGGACATCGACGCGGCGATGAAGCTGGGCTGCGGGCTGCCCATGGGCCCGCTGGAACTGCTGGACCTGATCGGGATCGACACCGCCCGGACCGTCCTGGAGGCGATGTACACGGCCTCCGGCGACCGGCTGCACGCGCCGGCGCCCATCCTGGGACAGCTCTCCGAGGCCGGGCTGACCGGCCGCAAGGCGGGCCGCGGCTTCTACACCTACGAGGCGCCGGGCAGCGGCACCGTGGTCCCGGACGGGGCGACGCCGGACGAGCGGGGCGCCGCGGACGGTGCGCGCCCGGTGCGTGCCGTGGGCGTCGCGGGCTCGGGCACCATGGCCAGCGGGATCGCCGAGGTCTTCGCCAAGGCGGGGATCGACGTGGTGCTGACCGCCCGGACCCAGGCGAAGGCGGACACGGCCAAGGCCCGGATCGCCAAGTCCCTGGACCGCTCGGTGGCCAAGGGCCGGATGACCCAGGAGGTCCGGGACGGCGCGCTGGCCCGGATCACCGCGGCCGACTCGCTGGACGCCTTCGCCGATGTGGACCTGGCCGTGGAGGCGGTCGCCGAGGACCTGGACGTCAAGCAGGAGCTGTTCCGGGTGCTGGACAAGGTCTGCAAGCCCGGTGCGGTGCTGGCCACCACCACCTCCTCGCTGCCGGTGATCGCCTGCGCCCGGGTCACCTCCCGTCCGCAGGATGTGATCGGGATGCACTTCTTCAACCCGGCGCCCGCGATGAAGCTGGTCGAGGTGGTGCGGACGGTCCTGACGGCGGACGACGTCCGGGCGACCGCGCACGCGGTCTGCACGGCGGTGCGCAAGCACGCGGTGGACTGCGGCGACCGGGCCGGGTTCATCGTCAACGCCCTGCTGTTCCCGTACCTCAACAACGCCGTGAAGATGGTCCAGGAGCACTACGCGACCCCCGATGACATCGACGCGGCGATGAAGCTGGGCGGCGGCTATCCGATGGGCCCCTTCGAACTGCTGGACGTCGTCGGCCTCGATGTCTCGCTGGCGATCGAGAAGGTGCTGCACCGCGAGTTCCGCGATCCGGGACTGGCCCCGGCGCCGCTGCTGGAGCATCTGGTCGCGGCGGGGTGCCTGGGCCGCAAGACCGGGCGCGGCTTCCGCGAGTATGCAAGGCGCTGAGTACGACCCGGGGTGGGGCGGACTGCTGGAGCCCTCCGCAGGTCCGCCCCCGCACCGGCACTCACAAGCGTGTTACGTTCCCCACATGTCCCAGTCCGTGAAGGCCGCTCGTAGCAAGTCCGCGCACTCGTCCACCTCCTCCGACGGCGGTGAGCGCGCGGGAAGCCGCCGCGCCGCCGCCCAGCGTCTGACCATGCGCCGCAAACTGGCCGCGGCGGCGATGGAGTTGTTCGCGACGCAGGGGTACGAGGCGACGACGGTCGACGAGATCGCGGCGCGGGCGGGGGTGGCCCGGCGCACCTTCTTCCGTCACTTCCGCTCCAAGGAAGAGGCGATCTTCCCGGACCACGACGACACGCTGGTGCGCGCCGCGGCCGTGCTGGACGCCGCCCCGCCGCATGAGAACCCGCTGGACACGGTGTGCCGCGGGATCAAGGAGGTCATGCGGATGTACGCGGCCTCCCCCGGGGTCTCCGTGGAGCGCTACCGGCTGACCCGTGAGGTACCGGCGCTGCGGGAGCGGGAGATCGCCTCGGTGGCCCGTTACGAGCGGCTGTTCACCCGCTATCTGCTGGGCCACTTCGACGAGGGCGCCCACCACGACGGCGATGACGACCCGCTGCTGGCGGAGGTGGCCGCCTCGGCGGTGGTCACGGCGCACAACCACGTCCTGCGGCGCTGGCTGCGGGCGGGCGGCGAGGGGGATGTGGAGACCCAGCTCGACCACGCCTTCGCGATCGTCCGGGAGACCTTCGGCTCCGGGATCGGCGCCGGACGCCCCGCTCCGGGGCGCCAGGCGGCCACCGTGACGGCGCAGGAGGAGGAAGACGTGGTGGTGATGGTGGCACGCACCGACGCACCGCTGAACGAGGTCATGCGGACGATCGAGCGGGCCCTCAAGCGCTGACCGATCGCACACAACCGAACACCATCGGCAACGGCCGCCCCATCCGGGGCGGCCGTTCTTGCTCATGCGTGCACCGCGTATGACAACTGAGAGAAATTGTTGGCACGCAGTGTCTTGCGGGGTGGCACAGCGTGCCATACGGTGAAGGTGTCCGGACGGCCGGCGCGCTGAAAACACCCCGCGCGCCGGCTGTCCCCGCAAAACGCTTTGCGCGTCCGGACACCGCCTGCGTCACCAGGCGTTCCCGGCGCTACCCGCGCCCATCGAGCAGCACCTCCGCCGAACCGACGGCACAGCAGCAGCATCACCCGTCACGAGCCCAGCGTTCCCTCAAGCGTCCCCATGCGACGCTTCGCCGGAGGCACCGATGAACGAGATACTTGACGCGATCCTGGCGTCGGACACAGCACCCGAGGACTTCGCCGCACTGCGCATCCCCGAGTCGTACCGCGCGGTGACCGTGCGCAAGGACGAGGCCGACATGTTCGCCGGCCTCACCACCAAGGAGAAGGACCCCCGCAAGTCGATCCACGTGGACGAGGTGCCGGTGCCGGAACTCGGCCCCGGTGAGGCGCTTGTCGCCGTGATGGCCAGCTCGGTCAACTACAACTCGGTGTGGACCTCCATCTTCGAGCCGGTCTCGACCTTCAGCTTCCTGGAGCGGTACGGCAAGCTCTCCCCCCTCACCAAGCGGCACGACCTGCCGTACCACGTGATCGGCTCCGACCTCGCGGGCGTGGTGCTGCGCACCGGCCCGGGGGTCAACGCCTGGCGGCCCGGCGACGAGGTCGTGGCCCACTGTCTGTCGGTGGAGCTGGAGAGCGCCGACGGCCACAACGACACCATGCTCGACCCCGAGCAGCGCATCTGGGGCTTCGAGACCAACTTCGGCGGTCTCGCCGAGATCGCCCTGGTCAAGTCCAACCAGCTGATGCCCAAGCCCGGACACCTCAGCTGGGAGGAGGCGGCCGCCCCCGGCCTGGTCAACTCCACCGCCTACCGGCAGCTGGTCTCCCGCAACGGTGCCGGGATGAAGCAGGGCGACAACGTCCTGATCTGGGGCGCCAGCGGTGGACTCGGCTCCTACGCCACGCAGTTCGCGCTGGCCGGTGGCGCCAACCCGATCTGTGTCGTCTCCTCGCCGCAGAAGGCGGAGATCTGCCGGAAGATGGGTGCCGAGGCGATCATCGACCGCAACGCCGAGGACTACAAGTTCTGGAAGGACGAGCGCACCCAGGACCCGCGCGAATGGAAGCGGTTCGGCAAGCGCATCCGCGAGTTCACCGGCGGCGAGGACATCGACATCGTCTTCGAGCACCCGGGCCGTGAGACCTTCGGCGCCAGCGTCTACGTCACCCGCAAGGGCGGCACCATCACCACCTGCGCCTCCACCTCGGGCTATATGCACGAGTACGACAACCGCTACCTGTGGATGTCGCTGAAGCGCATCGTCGGCTCGCACTTCGCCAACTACCGCGAGGCGTGGGAGGCCAACCGGCTGATCGCCAAGGGCAAGATCCACCCCACGCTGTCCAAGACCTACCGGCTCGACGAGACCGGCCAGGCCGCGTACGACGTGCACCGCAACCTCCACCAGGGCAAGGTCGGCGTGCTCGCGCTCGCGCCCGAGGAGGGCATGGGGGTGCGCGACCCGGAGATGCGCGCCAAGCACATCGACGCCATCAACCGCTTCCGGAACATCTGATGAGCGGCTCACCTCGCGAACGGGACCGCCCGTGGCTGATGAGGACGTACGCCGGTCACTCCACGGCCGAGGCGTCGAACGAGCTGTACCGGCGTAATCTGGCCAAGGGCCAGACCGGTCTCTCGGTCGCCTTCGACCTGCCGACCCAGACCGGCTACGACCCCGACCACATCCTCGCCCGTGGCGAGGTGGGCCGGGTCGGGGTTCCCGTCTCCCATCTGGGGGACATGCGGCGGCTGTTCCAGGACATCCCACTGGAGCAGATGAACACCTCGATGACCATCAACGCGACGGCGATGTGGCTGCTGGCGCTGTACCAGGTGGTCGCGGAGGAGCAGGGCATCGAGGGGGAGGCACTCTCCAAGCTCCAGGGGACGACCCAGAACGACATCGTCAAGGAGTACCTGTCCCGCGGGACGCACGTCTTCCCGCCGGGGCCGAGCCTGCGGCTGACCACCGACATGATCGCGTACACGGTCAACCACATCCCCAAGTGGAACCCGATCAACATCTGCAGCTACCACCTCCAGGAGGCGGGGGCCACCCCGGTCCAGGAGATCGCGTACGCGATGTCGACGGCGATCGCGGTACTGGACGCGGTGTTCGACTCCGGACAGGTGCCCGAGGACCGCAAGGGCGATGTGGTCGCCCGTATCTCCTTCTTCGTGAACGCGGGCGTCCGGTTCATCGAGGAGATGTGCAAGATGCGCGCCTTCGGCCGCATCTGGGACCGCATCACCCGTGAGCGGTACGGGATCGAGAACCCCAAGCAGCGCCGGTTCCGCTACGGCGTCCAGGTCAACTCGCTCGGGCTGACCGAGGCACAGCCGGAGAACAACGTCCAGCGCATCGTGCTGGAGATGCTGGCCGTGACCCTCTCCAAGGACGCCCGCGCCCGCGCGGTGCAGCTCCCGGCCTGGAACGAGGCCCTGGGGCTGCCCCGCCCGTGGGACCAGCAGTGGTCGCTGCGGATCCAGCAGGTGCTCGCCCATGAGAGCGATCTGCTGGAGTACGAGGACATCTTCGCCGGCTCCCATGTGATCGAGGCCAAGGTCGCCGCGCTCGTCGAGGAGACCGAGGCCGAGATCGACCGGATCCAGGCGATGGGCGGGGCGATGTCCGCCGTGGAGTCCGGCTACCTCAAGGCGCAGCTGGTCTCCTCGCACGCGGAGCGCCGGGCGCGCATCGAGGCCGGCGAGGAGAAGATCGTCGGCGTCAACTGCTACGAGGGCACCGAGCCCAACCCGCTCACCGCCGACCTGGACACCGCCATCATGACGGTGGACCCGGCCAACGAGGCGCGGGTGGTCTCGGCCCTGCACCACTGGCGCGAACAGCGGGACACCGCCCGGGCCGAAGAGGCCCTCTCGCGCTTGCGGAAGGCGGCCGCGGGCACCGAGAACCTGATGGCGGCCACCCTCGAATGCGCCCGCGCGGGCGTCACCACGGGCGAATGGTCCTGGGCGCTGCGCGATGTGTTCGGCGAGTTCCGCGCCCCCACGGGGGTGGGGGGCGCGCCGCTCGCGGTCGCGGCGGAGGCGGGTTCCCTGCTCGCCTCCGTCCGCGAGAAGGTCGAGAAGACCGCGGCGGAGCTGGGCGGCGGACGGCTGCGGCTGCTGGTCGGCAAACCCGGTCTGGACGGCCACAGCAACGGTGCCGAGCAGATCGCGGTACGGGCCCGGGACGCCGGGTTCGAGGTGGTCTACCAGGGGATCAGGCTGACCCCGGAGCAGATCGTCTCGGCGGCGGTCGCCGAGGACGTGCACTGCGTGGGCCTTTCGATCCTCTCCGGTTCGCACGCCGAGCTGGTGCCGGACGTCCTGGAGCGGCTGCGGGCCGCGGGCGCCCAGGACATTCCCGTCATCGTCGGCGGCATCATCCCGGCCGCGGACGCCGCGGCACTGCGCTCGGCGGGTGTCGCCGCCGTTTTCACCCCCAAGGACTTCGGTATCACGGAGATCATCGGCCGTATCGTCGATGAGATCCGTACCGCGAACACGCTTCCCGCTCTGGAGGTTCCCGTATGACCGCCCCCGAGGGCACCGCGCCCAACCGGCTGCGTCCGCGCCGCTCCTGCCTGGCCGTGCCGGGCAGCAATCCCCGCTTCCTGGAGAAGGCGCAGGGACTCCCGGCCGACCAGGTCTTCCTGGACCTGGAGGACGCCTGTGCCCCGCTGGCCAAGCCCGAGGCGCGGCACACCATCGTGAAGTTCCTCAACGAGGGCGACTGGACCGGCAAGACCCGGGTGGTGCGGGTCAACGACTGGACGACCGAGTGGACCTACCGCGACGTCGTGACCGTCGTCGAGGGCGCGGGGCCGAACCTCGACTGCATCATGCTGCCGAAGGTGCAGGACGCCCAGCAGGTGGTGGCGCTGGACCTGCTGCTGACCCAGATCGAGAAGACCATGGGCTTCGAGGTCGGCAAGATCGGCATCGAGGCGCAGATCGAGAACGCCCAGGGCCTGAACAACGTCAACGCCATCGCGCAGGCGTCGCCGCGGGTGGAGACCATCATCTTCGGCCCGGCCGACTTCATGGCGTCCATCAATATGAAGTCGCTGGTCGTGGGCGAGCAGCCGCCCGGTTACCCGGCGGACGCCTACCACTACATCCTGATGAAGATCCTGATGGCCGCCCGCGCCAACAACCTCCAGGCGATCGACGGCCCCTACCTCCAGATCCGCAACATCGACGGCTACCGCGCGGTCGCGCAGCGCGCCGCGGCGCTGGGCTTCGACGGCAAGTGGGTGCTGCACCCCGGCCAGGTGGAGGCGTCCAACGAGATCTTCTCGCCCTCCCAGGAGGACTACGACCACGCCGAGCTGATCCTGGACGCGTACGACTACTACACGTCCGAGGCGGGCGGCAAGAAGGGCTCGGCGATGCTCGGCGACGAGATGATCGACGAGGCCAGCCGCAAGATGGCCCTGGTCGTCTCCGGCAAGGGCCGCGCCGCCGGTATGCAGCGCACGTCGAAGTTCGAGATCCCGGAGGCCTGAGCGCGATGCAGTTCGGACGCACCTACGAGGAGTTCGAGGTCGGGGCGGTCTACAAGCACTGGCCCGGGAAGACGGTCACCGAGTACGACGACCACCTCTTCTGTCTGCTCACCATGAACCACCACCCGCTGCACATGGACAGCAACTACGCGGAGAAGACGACCGACTTCGGCAAGAACGTCGTGGTCGGCAACTACATCTACTCCCTGCTGCTGGGCATGTCGGTGCCGGACGTCTCGGGGAAGGCCATCGCCAACCTGGAGATCGAGTCGCTGCGGCACGTGGCGCCGACCTTCCACGGCGACACCCTCTACGGCGAGACCACGGTCCTGGACAAGACGCCGTCGAAGTCCAAGACCGACCGGGGCATCGTGTACGTGGAGACCAAGGGCTACAAGCAGGACGGCACCCTCGTCTGTGTCTTCCGCCGCAAGGTGATGGTGCCCACCGCCACGTACATCAAGGAACGCGGCGGCGAACAGCCGGGCCGCCCGGAGCTGGGAGAGCAGTGACATGAGCCGTCTCGCGCAGACCGAGGGCCTGACCGACATCCAGCGGGAGATCCTCTCCACGGTCAGGAATTTTGTCGACAAGGAGATCCTGCCGGTCGCCACCGAGCTGGAGCACCGCGACGAATACCCGACCGCGATCGTCGAGGGCCTCAAGGAACTCGGCATCTTCGGGCTGATGATCCCGGAGGAATACGGCGGTCTGGGTGAGTCACTGCTCACCTACGCACTGTGCGTGGAGGAGATCGCGCGCGGCTGGATGAGCGTCTCCGGCATCATCAACACCCACTTCATCGTGGCCTACATGATCAAGCAGCACGGCACCCAGGAGCAGAAGGACTACTTCCTGCCCAAGATGGCGCTGGGCGAGATCCGGGGCGCCTTCTCGATGTCGGAGCCGGGGCTCGGCTCCGATGTGTCCGCCATCACCAGCAAGGCGGTGCGGGACGGCGACGACTACGTCCTCAACGGCCAGAAGATGTGGCTGACCAACGGCGGCAGCTCCACACTCGTGGCGGTGTTGTGCCGGACCCCCGAGGGGGCCGTGGAGGGCGCCGCCCCGCATAAGTCGATGACCACCTTCCTGATCGAGAAGGAGCCGGGCTTCGGTGAGGTCAGGCCGGGCCTGACCATCCCCGGCAAGATCGAGAAGATGGGCTACAAGGGCGTCGACACCACCGAACTGATCATGGACGGACTGCGCATTCCGGCCGATCGGGTCCTCGGCGGCGCCCCCCATCGCGGTTTTTACCAAATGATGGACGGAGTCGAGGTCGGCCGGGTCAATGTGGCCGCCCGTGGCTGTGGCGTCGCACAACGCGCGTTCGAGCTGGGCGTTGCGTACGCACAGGAACGGCACACCTTCGGTAAAGCCATCGCTCAGCACCAGGCCATCCAGTTCAAACTGGCTGAAATGGGAACAAAGGTCGAGGCGGCCCATGCGATGATGGTCAATGCGGCCCGCAAGAAGGACGCGGGCGCGCGCAACGACCTCGAGGCGGGAATGGCGAAGTACCTGGCGTCCGAGTACTGCAAAGAGGTCGTGGAGGACGCCTTCCGCATCCATGGCGGCTACGGCTTCTCCAAGGAATACGAGATCGAGCGCCTCTACCGCGAGGCGCCTATGCTTCTCATCGGCGAAGGCACCGCTGAGATTCAGAAAATGATTATTGGACGACGACTGCTGGAGGAATACCGAACCCAAGGCTGAACGTCCCTTTTGGGGTGGTATCCGAGAGAAGAAGGTCACACCGCGCCAGGGGTCTTCGGCCACCGACAGGCCCTGGCGCTTGCCCAGTTACCGCTCGCAACCGATACCATCCCCGGAAAGCCGCCGTCCCCAGTCTCGCGTCGCGGCATCCTCCGCCACGAAGGTCATCCATGCCCCACAGCCATTCCTCTGCACAACGCGGTCGCGTCCGCCTCGCGCGCGGAGCGTCGCCGTGGCTCCTCCCGACCGTCGCCACCGCGGCGGTCAGTCTCACCCGTGCCCGTCGTTCCGGTCGCTGGGCGGCGGCCGCCGTGCCCGCCACCGCACTCGCCGCGGGCATGCTGTGGTTCTTCCGCGACCCGGAGAGAGAGATCACCCAGGGCCGGGTGATCTCCCCCGCCGACGGCGTGGTGCAGAGCATCATGCCCTGGAAGGACGGACGCACCCGCGTCGCGATCTTCATGAGCCCGCTCAATGTCCACGTCAACCGCGCCCCGCTCGCCGGCACGGTGACCTCGGTCGAGCACATCCCCGGTGGCTTCGTTCCCGCCTTCAACAAGGAGAGCGAGAACAACGAGCGCGTGGTGTGGCACTTCGACACCGAGCTCGGAGACATCGAGATGGTCCAGATCGCCGGAGCCGTCGCCCGGCGCATCGTCCCCTACGTGCCCCAGGGCACCAAGGTCGAACAGGGTGAGCGCATCGGCCTCATCCGCTTCGGCTCCCGCGTGGACATCTACCTCCCCGAAGGTGTCGACGTCGCGGTCGAGGTCGGCCAGGCCACCACCGCGGGGGTGACTCGACTTGACCGTGATTGATCCCGACGCGCAGGCTTCCTGGGTGCCGGAAGCCGAGATGGACGTGGACGACGTCGACGAGACGGATGACATGCCGCTGTCGACGCGACTGTCGATAGCCGACACCCTCACCCTCGGCAACGCCACATGCGGCTTCCTGGCCGTGTACTTCACCACCACCGGCGTCCTCATCCCGCACCTCACGGGCAGCGAGGACGGCGGTATGACGCGGCACAGCGCCGCGTCGGCCGTGATGCTGATGCTGCTGGCGTCCGTGTTCGACCTCTTCGACGGGCTCGTCGCGCGGAAACTTCGCAGCTCGGCGATGGGTGCGGAGCTGGACAACCTCTCGGACCTGATCAGCTTCGGTCTGGCCCCGGCGTACTTCGTCGCGGTCTGGGGCATCGTCGCCGACGGCGTCCATCAGCGGGTGTCGGCGGTGGCCGCCATCGTGGTGCTGCTGGCGGTGGTGCTGCGGCTTGCGAGATTCTCCTGCGTGACGCTGCGTGACGGCGTCTTCCAGGGCATGCCGAGCCCGTTCGGCGCGCTGACGGTCGTCTCGGTGGTTCTGCTGGGCCTGCCGTTCGTGCCGACCCTGCTGGCGATCATCGGTGTCGCCTGGCTGATGGTGAGCCGGGTGGAGTACCCCAAGCCCCGCGGACGCCTCGCGGTGGCCATGCTCGGCTGGATCGTGACCAGCATGGGCCTCCTGGCGGCCTGGGCCTTCGAGGCCCCCGGCGGCGAGCTGCTGCTCCAGTCGGCCTGTGCCCTCCAGGTGGTCATGGGCGCGGTGATCCCGCTCTTCGCCACCGCCCGCCGGGTGAACGCCTTCCGCGACAACCGCCGCGAGGCCCGTACGGCGGAGATCCCCTAAGGCGCGGATACGTAGAACAACGGCGTGGGGGGGGGGGGGGGGGGGGGGGGGGCACAGGAAAATGCTTGCTCTCCCTGCGCAGAAAATCGGGATAAAAAGGCGGGAAGAGGGGGGGAGCTTAAGCCATACGCTTGTTTCCTATGCTC